>JACZXQ010000046.1 GCA_022571515.1 Gemmatimonadota bacterium | reverse complement strand
GGACGGGAGCGACGTAACGCGGCTCACGCACGAGTTGGGCTACGACGGCGGCGCGGTCCTTTCACCCGACGGGACCAAGATCATCTACCGGGCGCATCACCCGGAGTCCGCCGAGGATGTGGCCGACTACAAGTCTCTCCTGGCGGAAGGGCTCATTCGTCCGACGACCCTCGAGATCTTCGTGATGGACGCGGACGGATCGAATGGGATTCAGCTCACGGACATCGGTGCGGCGAGCTTCGCGCCCTATTGGCACCCCTCGGGCGAGAAGGTGATCTTCAGCTCGAACATGGACGACCCCGCGGGGCGCGACTTCGAGCTGTACATGATCAACCTCGACGGCACGGGGCTGGAGCGGATCACCACGTCGGAGGGCTTCGACGGCTTCCCGGTGTTCAGCCCCGATGGACGTTACCTGGTGTGGAGTTCGAACCGCGCCCAGGAGCTCGACGGAGAGACGAACATCTTCATCGCGGAGTGGGTGGAGAGGCCTTAGGCCACCGGGCGGCCGCTCCTACCCTAAAGCTCGTCCGGCCCCCGCTCCAGAAAACCGGTCAGAATGCGGTAAGTAAGCCCCCACACCACATGCCCATCCACCCGATAACCGGGATAGGTCTTGAGTCCGGATGGCCCGTCCCACTCGACGGTGGCCCTGTTGGTAGGATCCCTGAGTGCATCGACGGACGCCCAGTGCACCGACTCGACCTCACGGTCGTCCGGCACCGCCTGGGTCGCACCCGACACGCCGAACACGAACGGGTGGATCGTCATGCGGGGGATGCGAGAGGTCCAGGGGGCCGCGTGGTCCAGCGCGCCCAGGTAGTGGTCCGACTCGGTAAGAACCACCGCGGTCTCTTCGGCCGTCTCGCGGATGGCGGTGGCCAACAGCGTAGGGTCGCCGGCATCCCGCCTACCGCCGGGCAGAGCCATATGGCCCGACCACGGATCGCCGGCCGTTTCGGCGCGCTTGATGAGGAGCACCTCCAAGCTGGGCGCAACCCTGAGCACCAACGAGACCGACGCCTGGGCAGAAGGGCCGTCGCCGCCTGGAGCGTCATCATGGTGAGGGCCAGCGCTCAGGGCCTCCCTGAGCATCGTGAACCGAGGGTCGGGAACGGCGCTCTCACTCATTCGACAGACTAAACCCCCGGCGTATCCGGTCCCCAGATGAGCTTGTGCAACTGGGGTTGCAGGCGCACGGGAAGGCCGTCCTCCAGGATCCACCTGGCGAGCTCCTGGAAGTCTATTGCCTCCCAAGTCGGGGAGATGAGCAGTGCACGCAGGCGGCCATCCACGACAGCCTCGTCGAGGCGGCGGTCGCGGATCACACCACGAGCCCACTCGTAATCCTCGCGGTCCGCCACCACGAACTTGACCTCGTCTCCTGCCGTGAGGTGATCGAGGTTGGACCACAGGTTCCTCTCGACCTCGCCCGAGCCCGGGCATTTGAGGTCCATGATCTTGTGCGCGCGGGGATCCAATGGGGCCACATCCAGGGCGCCCGAGGTCTCGACCAGGACAGTGAATCCCGCTTCGAGGAGCTGCTCCGCCAGGTCGAACGCCCCCTGCTGCACGAGTGGTTCGCCGCCGGTAATCTCAACCAGTGGCGTGCCGATGCCTCGTACCGTCTCCATGATGTCGTCGAGAGCGAGGGTCTCGCCTCCGTGGAAGGCGTACTCGGTGTCACACCATACGCAACGGAGGGGACACCCGGTCAGGCGCACGAACGTGCACGGCAGCCCGGCCCAGGTGGATTCTCCCTGGATCGAGTGGAAAATCTCCGTGACGCGCAACGTGCCGGGAGCACCCATCAGGGATCCCTCCTCGCGCGTCCGTTTCCGGGCCACAGTCTTCCGAGGGGTGACTCCTTGATCACACTGCCGGTCATGAACAGCATGTTGGCGGGCCTCTCGGCGAGACGCCGCATCAGGTACGGGTACCAGGACTCCCCAAACGGGATATAGACGCGCACGTTGTAACCCCGGTCCACCAGCTGTGCCTGGAGATCACGCCGGACACCGTAGAGCATCTGGAACTCGAAGCGCTCGCTCGAGATCGATTCCTTCTCGGCGAAGCGTACCGTGGCGTCGATCATGCGCTCATCGTGCGTGGCGATCGCCGGGTAGTTGCCGTCCGCCAGGAGCATCTCCATCAGGCGAACGTACGCGGTGTCGACCTCATCGCGCTCCTGGAAGGCGACGCTAGCAGGCTCGGCGTAAGCGCCCTTGCACAAGCGCACGCACGCACCGAGTTCGTTCATGCGGGCCACGTCGCCCTCCGACCGCATGAGGTAGCTCTGGAGCACGACGCCGATGTCTCGCCAGCCCTGGCCCCAGAGCTGCTCGAACGCATCGAGCGTGCGCTGCGTGTACTCGGACGACTCCATGTCGAACCGGATGAACAGCCCGTGCGCGCGCGCCCGGTCGAGCAGACGGCCAAGGTTGTCAGCGAGGAATTTGGCGCTGATGGCTTGTCCGAGTTGCGTGAACTTGAGCGATACGTTGCCGCGGATCCCATCCGCGACGACGCGGTCGAGCACCTCCAGATACGTGTCCGCGGCTGCCCGAGCGGTGCGCTCGCTCTTCTCGGATTCGCCGAGATAGTTTGCTGTAACCGCGAGGCCCTTTCCATTCGCGTCGACCATCGCTCCGGCGAGTTCTTCCACGGTCTCACCTGGAACGAACCGCTTGCTCATCGCTCGAAGCGGGGTCGACGTCACCAGCTTCTTGGCCGCGCGGGAGTCACTCAGAAAGATGAGCCCGTTACGTAGCATCTATTCGCGTCTGTCTTCGTGTTGGATGGCTTCGTCGAGGAGCCCCTTGACCTCCTCGAGCGGCAGCGCCCCGGCCTGCTCGCTTACATCGATGCGGGTCGCGCCCTTGAACAGGATCGGTGTCTCGACATGCCCGACGACCCCGAGACCCGTGTCGGCCCATCGGGGAAAGACGAGATACCCGATGAAGGGATTCCTCGGGTCGGCGGCTTTCTCGACCTCGATGGATACGGTGTACGGCTGCCCGTCCGAACCCTCGAAGGCCGGCGGACGGTCATGCACATCGAAATATCCACCGAGAGTGCTGTCCGGAGCCTCTGGCTGAGCTTCATGATCCATCGCACAACGGTAGCGGACCGGAGGAGCCTTTCACAGAGGCGCCCGCGGTTGCTGCGGGCGGGCCGCAGCCGGTACACTTGGCTGCCATATCATCCAGGTGAGGCCGATCAAGAGGAGGACAGATGCGCGCGGCGATTTTTTCAGAGCACGGGGGTCCCGAAGTACTGCGGATCGACGAGGTGGAGGTGCCCGAGCCGGGGCCGGGTGAGGTGCGTGTGGCTGTCCGGGCCGCGTCGCTCAACCACTTGGATCTTTGGGTGAGGCGCGGGCTCCCTTTCGAGATCACCATGCCGCACATCGGGGGGTCCGACCTGGCGGGGGTGGTGGACGCGGTGGGGCCGGGTGCAGAACACGTTCCCACGGGCACGCGCGTGGTTGTGGATCCCTCGCTGGACTACGACTGGTACGACGGGGATTCCCAGGGCGAGAGTATCGAGCGCAGGCAACTCCGCCTCATCGGTGAGCACACGCAAGGCGGTTTTGCGGAGTTCTGTACGGTGCCGGCCGCCAATCTCCTGGAGATCCCCGAGCACGTGCCGTTCGAGACAGCGGGCGCGGCGGGCCTCACGTTCGTGACCGCCTGGCACGCACTCATCGTGCGCGGGGGGCTGCGAGCGGGCGAGCGGGTGCTCATCACGGGCGCGTCGGGCGGGGTCTCGACCGCCGCCGTCCAGATCGCTCGGCTCGCGGGCGCGGAGGTATACGCTGTCACCAGCGGCGCCGAGAACGTGCGCCGGGTCGAGGAGCTCGGCGCCGACGTGGTCTACGACCGCCTCGAGGTGGACTACGGGCGGCAGCTACACGCCGACACGGGGAAGAGGGGCGTCCACCTCGTGCTGGACTCCGTGGGGGAGGCGACCTGGGCCGCCAACGTGCGGGCCCTGGGCGTACGGGGACGGCTCGTGGCCTACGGTGCGACCACCGGGGCCAAGGGTGAGGCCGACATCAGGCTCATGTTCTGGAAGCAGATCTCTTTGATGGGGAGCACGATGGGATCTCCAGAGGACTTCCGAGCCGTCATGGGCCTGGTGTTCGACGGGAAGCTCGAACCTGTCGTGCAGGAGGTCATGCCGCTGGACGAGATCCGCCGCGCTCACGAGATGCTGGAGGCGGGTGAGGTCTTCGGCAAATTGGTGCTCACGCCGTGAGCAGGCCGGGGGAGCTGAAGGCCGCCCAGCAGAAGGTGGACCAGTGGATCTCCCAGTTCGAGGAGGGCTACTGGCCGCCGCTCGCCAACCTCGCGCGGCTGGTGGAGGAGGTGGGCGAACTGGCCCGCCTGGTGAACCACCGTTTCGGCACCAAACCCAAGAAGGACGGCGAGGCCGACCAGGACATGGCGGAGGAGCTGGCGGATGTGCTGTTCGTTCTCCTGTGCATGGCCAACGAACAGGGCATCGACATGGACGCCGCGCTCGAGCGGGTGCTGGAGAAATACCGGGTGAGGGACGGTGACCGCTGGCCGAGGAAGGCCTAGTCGGACAGCGCCGCGACGCAGCGGTCGATTTCGTCAGTGGTGTTATAGAAGTGCGGACTCACCCGTACGTGTCCCGGACGGTGGTCCACGATGATGCCGCGCTCGGCCAGGCGGGCCACGGCGGCCGGCGGGTCCGGGTGCTGGATCATGACGATGGCTGAGCGCCGCTCGGGCTCGGCGGCGATGGTCAGCTCGAACCCGGCCCCCTGGGCGCCTTCAACCAAGTGGTTCGTCAGTACCCGATTGTGTTCATGGATCGCCTCGATGCCGACCTCGTCGATGATTTCCTGACCGCCCAGCGCCGTGTGCACCGTGGCCAGTGCCGGTGTACCCAGCTCGAAGCGACGCGCATCGTCTCTGTACTGGAAGTTCTCGAGATCGAACCCGAACATGTCCTTGGCCGCCCACCAGCTCGTGATGCGCGGTTCGAGTTGCTGGATCAACTCAGGTCGAACCCACAGATACGCCAATCCGGGGCCGCCACACAGCCACTTGAGCGGGCCGGCCGTGTAGAAGTCCACGCCGGAGGCTCCGGGATCGACCGGGATCTGGCCCGGCCCCTGGTAGCCGTCGATCACGGAGTACGCGCCGGCCTCGCGGGCGATGCGGCCGAGCAGCGCGATATCCTGTACGTAGCCGGTGGTGAACAGCACGTGGCTCGTGGCCAGGAACAGGGTGCGCTCGTCCACGGCCTCGGCGAATCGCTGCGGGTCGATCGACACGCCGTCGTCGCTTCGCAGCACGACGAGTTCTATCTCGGGTTTCACCGCCCATTGGTACGCCAGGGTCGGGAAGTCCAACTCGCTGCACACCACCCGGTTCCGGCCATCGGACCGGACGCTCTCGGCGATCATGGACAACGCGGCTGATGTAGAGGGAAGCAGCGCGAGGCTGCCGGGCGAAGCGCCGAGGAACGTGGCCACTCGCGTCCTCAAGTCTTCGATGCGGCCCACCCACAACTCATACCAAGCCGACGCGCCCATCGTGTGCCAGTGGCCGAGAAACTCGTTCAGGTAGGATTCCGCCCGGTGCGACAGGGCTCCCAACGAGCACGAGTTCAAATAGATCTTCTCGTGGAGGATCGGGAACTCGGAACGGACGGCTTCGAGATCGAACACAGGCTCTGGGTCGGTGTGAACGGTTGTGCTTCGGGCGCCCAACCATAGACTTGAGGGCGACTCGTCGCCACCACCGACCGTACCGTGTGCCGGCTACGCCGCGGGAGGACTCCGCCAAGCCATGATCTCGCTCATCTTCGCCGCGCCCTGGCTGATCCTGCTGATGTATCTGGCCCTGCGGCTCCGGCTGCCGAAGAAACTCGGGCCGGAGGGCGTCAATGCCGAGGATGTGCCGCTCGTGAGCGTCATTATCCCGGCGAGGAACGAGGAACACAACATCCTGTCGAGTGCCGAGTCCGTGGGTGCGTCCACCTATCCGAACTTCGAGCTGATCGTGGTGGACGATCGCAGCACGGACCGGACCGCACAGGTGGCCAGAACCGCCGAGATAGGGAAGGCGGCTCGCTACGAGGTCCTTTCAGGTGCCCAGCTTCCAGAAGGCTGGCTTGGAAAGCCATGGGCCTGCGCGCAGGGCACCCGGGAGGCGCGGGGTGACATCCTGCTCTTCACCGATGCCGATACCACCCACCATCCCGAGCTTCTCAGCCGTGCCGTGGCGGATCTCCAGAGCGACGGTGCGGACGCCCTGACGATCTTGGGTAGGCAGATCATGCTGACGTTCTGGGAAAAGGTCGTGCAGCCGCAGATCTTCTTCACCCTCTCGCTCGGATTCCCGGACCTTCGAACACCTCCGCCCGCAAAGCGCTGGCGGAGGGCTATAGCGAACGGTCAGTACATCATGATCCACCGTGCCGCGTACGACGAGGTAGGCGGTCACGTGGCGGTCAAAGGCGAGGTGGTGGAGGATCAGCGCCTCGCGCAGATCCTCTGCAAGGCCGGGAAGCGCATGGATTTCCGGATGGCCGAGGATCACTTCGCCACGCGCATGTACAGTTCGCTTCCCGGGATGATCGAGGGGTGGTCCAAGAATATGGCGCTGGCGTCCAGACAGGCGTTCGATTCCTGGTTCGCGCCAGTGGCTCTGCCGTTTTTGATCGCCACCGTGGTGTTGCTGTGGATCGTGCCGCCGGTTGTGGTGGTTCTCGACCTGGCCGGCGTTTACGTAGGTGTCCCCGCAGGTGTTGCCCAAGCCGTCACAGTGGGCAGCGCCCTGTTCTGGTTCGCCTGCGTCTGGCGTTTCGGCGCGCCGCCCTTGTTCGGATTGCTTTATCCCCTGGGCGCCGCGGTCGAAGCCTACATCTTCACCCTGAGCCTTGTGAGAGGGCGACGGGTGGAGTGGAAGGGCAGGACCTATGTGATACCCAAGTGAAGCGGTAGCTAGTCCGCCCTCAGCGCCCGCACAGGGCTGATCGCGCTGGCCCGACGGGCAGGGATCCACGCGGCGAGAAGCGCGACCACGGCCATCACCGCCGGTACCAATCCGAACGTCATCGGGTCGGCCGACTCGATACCATAGAGCAGCCGGCCAAGCAGTTGGGCCGTTAGGAACGACAGTCCCAGGCCGATCACGCCGCCCACCGCCGCCAGACGCATGCCGTCCTTGGTGAGCATCCAGACCACGCTGGACGGGTCGGCCCCGAGTGACATGCGGATGCCCATCTCGCGGCCACGAGTCGACACGGCGTAGCTCACCACACCAAACAGGCCGATACTGGCGAGCACGAGAGCCAGCAGGCCGAATGCCGAAACCACAATGGCGCTGAGCCGGGCCGGCAGGAGCATGATACCAAGGTGCGCTTCCATCGTCTTGGTCTCGTAGATCATGATCTCCGGATCCAGGCTCCTGGCTGTCGATACCAGGTCCAGCGCCAACCGGTCGGCATTGCCGGACGTGCGTGCGATGACCGTCATCCCCGAGCTGAACGCCTGGTCGAAGGGCTGATAGATGAACGGTCGCGGCGCCTCGCCGAGAGAACGCACCTTGGCATCCCGCGCTACTCCGATCACTGCGTACTCGGAGTCGCCACGCCGGAAGGTGCGGCCAACGGCCTCACCTTCGGGGAAGAACTTCTTGGCCATGGCTTCGCTTACGATGGCGACGCGGGGAGCCTCGGGCTCGTAGTGCGCCGCAAAGTTGCTGCCACGAACGATCGAGACGCCTGCCGCCTCGAAGAAGCCCGGGTCCACCATGGCCTGATCGACCAGGTGGTAGTCCTGTCCGGGGGGTGGCTCCACGCCATCCACCCGAATGCCCATCATCATGTTGTTCATGGAGCTCAAATGGAGATCGCCGGTCATGCCCACCGCGGTGACCCCGGGTACCGCCGAGATCTCATCCAGAAGGGACCGGAAGAACACGCGCGCCTCGTCCCTGGTGTAGCGGGCTAGGGGAGCCTGCACGCTGATGACCGCGGCGGGTTCATATCCGAAGCCCGGGTCTACCGCCGTGCGCGCCTGGAGGCTGCGCAAGAAGAGGCCTGCGCCGATCAAGAGCATGAGCGAGACGGCGACCTGCGTCATGACGAGGGCACCACGTAGGGTAGGGCCGCGCCGGCGCTGTGCTCCGGTCCCCTCGTCCTTCAGGGTGGGCGCGACGTCCGGGTTCGTGGCCTGGAGCGCCGGTACCAACCCGAAGAAGACGCCGGCCCCAGCGGTGAGCAACAGGCTGAAACCGAGCACCGTTCCGTCCAGGCTGAGGTCGAGCGTGATTGGGAAGGGAAGCGGCAGGTCGGCCCCCACCAGAGCTGCCAGCATGCCCTTGGCGATGGCGATGCCCGCCAGGCCGCCGATGAGAGCGAGCAAAAACGTCTCGGTGAGGAACTGCCGAATAAGCGTGCTTCGCTGGGCGCCCATGGCCAGCCGGACCGCGACTTCTTTGCGCCGGTCTGCGGCTTGGGCCAGGAGGAAGCTCGCCAGGTTCGCGCATGCGATCAGCAGTACCAGTCCCACGACGGTCATCATGAGCCCCGCTGCCGGCGCCAGGAAGCGGTCGATCATGGGATTCATGATTACCTCGTCCGTGGGCACCAGTACGATCTCGTCGTCCGCCGCCCAGTGACCTGGATACTGCTCTCTCTGCGCCTGTGCGATGCGCGCGACCACAGCCTCTGCCTGTGCGAGCGTGACACCCTCGCGCAAACGGGCCTTGCCGAAGGCGCTCTGATTGCCACGCGCCTGTAGCTCATCCACGTCACTGGACTGCAGGTGTCCGACCATCATGGTCGGCGCATACACGGCTGGGGTGAGGCCCCGGATGCTGCCGGAGTAGGCCTCGGGCGCGATGCCCACAATGGTGTAGGCGCGGCCGTTCAACCGGATCGACTCGCCTATGACGGACTGATCCCCGCCATAGCGGCGTTGCCAGTACGAGTGTCCAAGCATCACCACGGGATGCCCGTCGGGCGTGACGTCGTCCTCGGGAAGAAGGGTACGGCCGATCTGCGCATGCACCCCGATGAGCGGAAAGTAGTTTCCGCTCACCAGTTCGCCCGTCACCATCTCGATGCCACCGTCGACGTCGGTCTGGATGAAGGCGAGCCGTGATGTCACGACATCCGTGAAGACCTCACCACTCTCCCGCCTGATGTCCTCGATGTCAGGGAACGAGAAAGTGCCGTGGGAGAAGCCCGCCACGCTCTGGTAGACGTCCACCAACTCCTCAGGATGCGAGAAGGGGAGGTCCCTGATGATGATCGCGTTCACCAGACTGAAGATCGCCGTGTTGGCGCCGATGCCGATGGCCAGCGAGACGATCGCCGTGATGGTGAAGACCGGCTTCTTGAAGAGCCGGCGGGTTGCAAAGCGAATGTCGCGAATCAAGCGGTCCATCTTTCCCCACCATCATGCTGTGACCGGTTCTGTGTCCGAAGCGGTCGGGTCCGGCCACCCATGCGTGGTCCTACGGAGCCCCTCGACGGTAGGTTTCGCTGTCGGCGAGGGCGGTCGCTCAGTACCGTGGTGTACGAAGCGACCCCCAGGGATCGAGCCCATGAATCCACGTCTCCTGTCACAATCGATCAAAGCCCGAGCCGGCGAGCTCGGCTTCGGTCCGGTGGGGATCGCCGATGCCGCGCGGAGCCGGCACATGGATCTGTACCGTGGGTGGATCGAGCGCGGCGCCCACGGGGAGATGGCGTACCTGGCCCGTCCGGGATCGGTGGCCCGGAGAGAGGATCTCCAACGTACGCTGGAGGGCGTCCGATCCGTCGTCGTGGTCGCCGACCAGTACTTCCAAGAGGACCCGGCGGGCGTGCCGGACGATCCTTCCCGGGGGGTGATCGCCCGCTACGCGCGCGGCGACGACTACCACGACGTGATGAAACGGCGACTCGAGGAGTTGCTGACCTGGATCCAGAGCGAGGTCGACATACCGATCGAGGGCAGGGTCTACATCGACACGGGACCCATCCTGGAACGCGAGCTGGCCAGTCGGGCGGGGTTGGGGTGGTTCGGAAAGAACACCATGCTGATCGATCCAACCAGGGGGTCGTATTTCTTCGTGGGTCTCCTGCTGCTGGACCTCGAGATCGAGCCGAACGAGCCCTTCACGGAAGATCGCTGCGGGACGTGTACGGCGTGCCTGGAGGCCTGCCCCACAGGGGCTCTGCTGGGCCGCGACGAAGACGGGGCACCCGTCATCGACGCCACACGCTGCATCTCGTACCTGACGATCGAGCACCGCGGGCCCATTCCAAGGGAGCTCAGGGCGCCCATGGGAAACCGGGTGTATGGGTGCGACATCTGCCAGGAGGTATGTCCATTCAGCCGTAAATTTTCTGTGCCCTCGAAGGAGCCCGCGTACTCTCCCAAGTCGGAGCTCGATGGGCCCCCGCTCGTGGAGTTGGCAGAACGGCTCTTGTCGTTGTCGGGGCGGGGATTCCGCCGTGCGTTCGCCGGCTCTCCGGTACTAAGGGCTGGGCGTAAGGGGCTGCTTCGCAACGTGTGCGTGGCGTTGGGTAATTGGGGGTCGGAAGCGGGGGTCCCCGTTCTTGTGGCGGCGCTCGGCGATCCGGCACCGCTGGTGCGAGCGCACTCGGCTTGGGCGTTGGGGCGGATTGATTCCTCTGTGGCGACAGAGGCGCTTTCGTCCAGACTGCTCGTCGAGGAAGACGGCGAGGTCAGGGACGAAATTTCATCCGGGCTCGGCAGTGAACGGCCCGCGAGCGGAGTTTCCTAGGGTGTCTCGGATCGCTCAAGCAGAGCGCCGGACTTGGGCGAGGGTCTTTAGAATTCCTTCTATCCCTGCTGCCGTTGGTGTGGCTTTAGAAGCTTCCCGTTGCACACCGTGCGCCACCGGCCAGCTGGCTAAGCATCGGAGACGGGCCAACCAATATGTGTTGTGCTTGCGGATCGCCCATGACTGACCAATGGTGGGGCGTTAGGTAATCGATGGTACCATGAGCCGATTAGCTGACGGACGTTGAACGTGTGCGACACTACCTGTCTGATGGGTGACAGCGATGAAACTGATCCCCGATGAGCTAAAGATTTGTTCGCCGGTGCGTACATACTCGGACCGCGACTCTCGTGGCAACCTGCGCAACGTATATGAGGTTAGGGTTTCCGAAGACATGGCGGCGCTGGTACGAACATCTATGAGCCAGCTCGGCGAACAACTCTGGCCAGAGCGCACCCGAATCTGGGAGGTTCCTGAGAAACCGACGCAATTTGATCTCCAAGTGATGGATAAATGGGATCGCCAGATGCTGCGGAAACTTTCCAGAGTGCGGTTGTTCGTATACGTGGAAGGCGGCCGCCCGTGGTTGAAGCCCAAGTGGGATTGTCAAATGCTCGAAGAGCCGGTGACACATGAATCAAACTGGTTCGAATACTGTGGAAAACTCTTGGAGGGGGGAAGTGCTTGGGGAGCAGCTACCTAGCAAGATTCATGACGATGTCCAGTATGTCAGCTGCTTGGTCGACGATGCTGCTCGCCTGGTCCGCCTTTTTCGGCCCCGGCCTGGCCGCGCAGGGGGTCGAGTGGACCCACAAGGAAGCCGGACTCGCAGTGATGTTCCCAAGCGGATGGGAAAGGGCTGAGTCAGGGCAGGTGTTGCAGTACTCTCCCACAGCGCAAACTGCCATCGGCTGCTCTCTTCATCGCCGCCGCGCCGCCGGCGTCCTTCGGCGGCGATACCTTTCCGCGGCTTTGTTGCATGGCTCAGTGTTGAGGACAGATCCCCCGTCCCCCAGCTGGATTCAGGCCACTCTGTAGCTGTCAGGCATCCCGAGAGTGATCATCGTATTGAGAATCTTGCTCGCTAACCGCACCTCAATTTCTTGTCCGTCCAAGCTTCGACTTCGCATACTTCGGCCGATGATCGTCTTGTATCGGTACATGGTGTTCTCGACCATACTGCGCTTGCTGTAACCGGACTGGGTGTACCACTCGCGTCGTCCGAGTTCTCGTATCGAGTGAATGTTGAGGTCCCTTTCCTGGAGCGCGGCCGAAGGCCTCGGGCTGAGCCGGGCATTGCGTCGAGGAGGAATCAGCACGCGCACTGCTCGCCCTTCACCTCGCCCATGGGCAGCTTCGTAAACGGCCCTCTTGTCGTAGGCGCCGTCTGCGGAAACCGACGCGATGGGATCAGCGATCTGCTTGAGTAGTCCAGGGACCGGAGTGCAATCATGTGTCCGACGGGCCGTCAGATCCGATGCGATGATCTCACCGGTATCCGCATCGACGGCGAGATGCAGCTTGCGCCAAGCCCTGTATCTGGGCGGGTTCTGCATATGACCGACGTGAATCCTGAGTCCTGTACTGTCGATGAGTAGATGGATCGGTCGATCCGATGCGAGTCCGCGGAATTGGATCTTGTCGAGCTTCTTTAGGCGCCGAGACAGCGTGGTGTGATCCGGGATCGGCAGCCCGACATCGAGCATCTCTGCCAGGCCACGGAGGAAGCCCTCGGTCTGTCGAAGCGGAAGGTGGAAGACCATGCGGATCGTCAAAGCAGCTTCGATCGCGACATCCGCATACTTGCGTTGGCCGCCTGGTTTTCCGTTGGCCGGGGCTCGCCAGGCGTGGAGTGCAGAAGTGGAAAGCCAGACCGTGAGGTCACCACGACGCTTGAGACCGGCCTCGTACTCAGGCCAGTTCCGTATGCGATACTGCGACTTCGCGTACTTGTACTGGCTGCGCTTCGGATACTTCATTGGTGGCGGCTCTCGGATGGAAGGCGTCAGGTCATTCTGAAGCTACAACCAGGAGCCGTGCACCAACGCCCTATCGATGATTACGGTCTCGCTCCCCTGAACCAGGTCGAACGCCGCGGTCTCCTAGAGGTCATCGAGGACCGTACTGGCCGAAGAGCCACACTCGTCGCCAGCCAACTC
>JACZXQ010000025.1 GCA_022571515.1 Gemmatimonadota bacterium | reverse complement strand
TTACATCGTCGCCCATGATGTCGGACATGAGATGCAGGCTGCGTCCATAGTAGTCTGCAATCTGCATCTGGTCATAGACGCCAACGATAGCGGCCCGAAAGTCGCCGATGGAGGCGAAATACGCATCATCTGATAGGCTTTGCTGGGGCTCCAGGACCAAGTCGCCACATCCAAAGCCAAGGAAGGCCACCGGCGAGAGAACCGCCAATTTAGCAATCTTTAAGAGTCTCATGATCAATCCTTTTCCTTTATCAATGGTGTTGAGAATCACTCTGGTTGCTTGGCCTCAGAATCCCACGGTCAATCCGAAACTCAGGGTCTTGGAATTCGGAGTGCCTGTGTTATAGACACCATTGATGGTCTGCTCGGGATCGAAGTGGAGGTTTCCGTCGGCAACCCACGTGAAAGCGTTGGCCACACTGAGGTGGGCCTCAAGTGAATTCAGCCTCGCCATATTCGCCCATGACTCTGGGACCTGATACGTAAGGGTCACGTCCTTGAACCGGACATAATCTCCCTGACTGAGCCATCTGTCAGAGTTGCTAGGCTGTGAGCCCGAGTTGCCGCCCCATCTCTGTTGTGGGAAGAGGGCATCGTCGCCCGGTTGTTTCCAGCTGTTCTCCCATGCCCACCGGGACGTCGACCGCGGCAGATACCGGCCATCGCCATGGTAGAACCGTTCGGCTCCCTCGTAGAGGTAATGGCCCAACATATAGGTGGCGAGGGTGCTCAGCCTGAACCGCTTGTAACGTGCCCTGAAGCCAAAGCTTCCCAGGTAATCCGGCGTGGCGCTCTTGCCATCATAGAACCGTTTGGCTTCGTTGAGCTTGCTGGTTATCGTCGTCTTGCTCGCGTCGGTATAGTATTGAGGCTTGCCGTTGGCGGGATCCACGCCGGCCCAGCCATACAGGTAGTATTCCTGGTAGTCTCTGCCTACTTCTCTTCTCTTGGTACCGTCAACGAACGGCTCCCCGAGCTTTGTGATCTCATTACTCTGTGACGTGACGTTGAAATTCACACTCAGATCATAATCCGGTGTTCTCAGGACTGACGCCTGCACCGAGAATTCAACCCCGGAGTTTTTCATGTCTCCGAAATTCTGCAGAGTGCTCCGGAAACCCGTCGTCAACGAGGTCGGTACATTCAGCAACAGGTCCGTGGAGTTCTTCCTGTAGTATTCAGCCGTACCCGTCACTCTGTTGTCGAACACCGCATAATCAACGCCTACATTGAACGACTCCTGCGATTCCCACGTCAACAGCCTGTTGGCTACCTGGGACGGTGACGAACCAGGCAGGCCGACATATTCTCTGTTGAAGCCAACCAGGCCCTGCCACTCATAGTTGCCGATGGCGGCGTTGCCGACCAGCCCGAAGCTGCCCCTGAGTTTCAGATAATCGAAGAAGGATGGGACGAAGCCTCCATTGGTCAGGTTGTACCCCGCTCCCACAGACCAGAAGTTCCCGTATCTCTTGTCGGGGCCGAACCGTGATGAACCGTCTCTCCGGTAAGAAGCCGAGAGGAAGTACGTTCTGTCGTAGTCGTAATTCACGCTGGTGAAAACGGACTCGAACGAAAAAGCAGACTCCGAAGCGCTCGATTCGGTAATCGCGGCGCTTTGACCGGTCATCAGATCAGGATGAGCGAACCCTTCACCCCAGCCATTAACCCGGGACCTCTCGGATTTGATGGTCTCATATCCGGCGAGTGCGTCAACATTATGCAATCGGCCGAAGACATTACTGAAATTCACCGTATGGCTGCCTTGCCAGGTTACAGTCTCCACTCTGGCATCGTCAACCCAACCCCCAGAGTTCCGACCGTCCCCGAAGCGTGCATTCTGGAAGACATAATCGTGCATCTCATAGATGTCGAAGCTCCAGGCAGACGCAATGGTGAAGTTGTCATTGATCTGAAACCTCCCGGTGATGTTATCAATGACCCGGTTGGTGTCTCTCCACTTGGGGTTCTCAAACAGACCACCCAGGGGATGATTGGCACCCATGACATTTGTGTGCTTGGCGTACCACTCACCTTCCTCATCGTACATGGGTAGGACAGGCGGCATGAAGAGAGCCATGTAGAACGGCGCCTCCCATGCGCTACCGTCGTTGATGCCATTTTGCTCTGTCTTAGCTACGCTCAGGTTATTCGAAATGGTGAACCTATCCGTGATCTGTGCCGAGAGGTTTATCCTGGAAGAATATCGGGTAAAGAACTGTTCCTCGACATTGCCTTCCTGATCGAACAGGCCGGCGGAAAGGTAATATGTAAATCTCGCGCTGCCGCCCGTTGCACTAAGGTTGAACTGACTCGTGACTCCATTTCGACTGATTATGTCGCGCCAATTGTTGTCCTCCGTAACGGGCCATTGGCTGGCATACTGCGCCTCGGCGTCGGATATGGACATGCCGCCGGCGGTCCGGGCGGAAATGAAGTACTCGTGGTATTCGTTCGCGTTGAGCCCTTGGAGGAGGTTATTGAAGGCATAATCAGAGACTCCGAATTGGGTCTTCAATTCGAGTCTTGGTGAACTCGTCCAAATGGAGCTGCCGGCCACGCCGCCTTTGGTGGTGATCAGGACAACACCATTCGCTCCACGGGAGCCGTAAATGGCAGTGGAGGCAGCATCCTTAAGGACGACGAGACTCTCGATGTCATTCGGGTTGAGAGACGCCAGCGCGTTGGCTGTGCGACCTGAGTTGCCGACCTCTGTACCGTTCCCTGTCCCGGTAACCAAGGGGATGCCGTCGATAACATAAAGAGGCTCGCTGCCTGCTGTAATTGAGCCGATTCCCCGTACCCGGATATTGAAGCCCGCACCTGGGGCACCGTCCCGGGAGGTAACGAGAATACCGGGTTGGCCCTGGATTACATCCTGGAAGGTCGTCGACGGGAGCAGGGTCAGATCCTTAGCAGTAATCAACACCATGGACCCGGTCAGTTGTTCCTTGCGGACTGCACCGTAGCCGGTAACGACGATTTCGTCCAAATTGAGGGGGTCGAGTCCCAATCGACCACTGACTGAGACCCGTTGGCCGGCCGCAATCGTGACGTCCACCCTCGTGGTCTTATACCCAATAAAACTGAATTCAATCTCGTAGGTTCCCGGGGGGACTCGCTCAATGATAAATGACCCATTACCACCTGACAACGCGCCCAACGCGGTACCTACGACAATGACATTGCCACCGACGAGGGGGTTACCCGTGTCCTCGGCACTCATCGAACCGATGACAGTACCGAAATTCTCCTGCGCAGAACTGGTCTCAACTGTGATTCCGATGAGTGAGACAATTGCGGCCAACTCAAACAGGAACCAAAACCGCCACTTACTTGCATTGACCATACCTTGGTCCTCCATTGGACTGCAGGGTCCATTCAGGATGGCGGGGTGACAGTAGCGACTCCAAGGCCGAGGCGGTCCAGAACCCCGGCGCCGAAACAGTGGGTAATTTCGAGGGAACATACTCAGGTACCCACGAGTTTTGATCCTAATCGATGTTGGAGCGCGCCAGACTTGACGCATTCTACAGCGCCTTAGCCGGTGTAGTCAAGAAGAATTACGTAGCCGAGATGCGCTTCGGCGGGGGCTCGATGCAAACCGATCTGACGTTACTGGTTGGGGCGCTCGCCGGCAGTGTCGATCAAACTAGATCTCGCGACGCGATAGACGTTTCAGGTCGATCTTGAGGAGACCGGAGACTGGCGCAGGAGAAACCTCGACATGGAGAACTTGGCAGGTGCGGGAACGTCCCCGGACGGCCTCGCGTTTGATGAATAGCCCTCGCGGTCACCTGGAGAAAGCATGTCGGCCGAACCGATGTCGCGCCTCTACCTCGCCGCCTTCCTCGCACTCAGCGCTTGCGGTGGTGATAGCACCAGTCCGTTAACGGTTGACGCCGGCGACCCCATCTGCACGATCGACCTCAGTCAACTGCTGGTGGGCGCGGCACGGGACGGCATCCCGTCTCTGACCAACCCCGCGTTCGTGGCCGCTGGGGATGAGACCACCGGATACCTCCTACCAACCGACAGGGTGATCGGCTTCCAATTCGGTGGGGAGA
Source organism: Gemmatimonadota bacterium (assembly GCA_022571515.1). Taxonomy (GTDB): domain Bacteria; phylum Gemmatimonadota; class Gemmatimonadetes; order Longimicrobiales; family Gaopeijiaceae; genus JACZXQ01. The sequence goes on along the minus strand of JACZXQ010000025.1, from coordinate 46,104 downwards.
CCCTGGCCATTCCCCACAACATCCTGTGGTGGCACGAGATCATTAACCTGGATATCCAGGATGCCAAGATAGCGATCACCTACTGTCCGCTCACCGGTACGGCAATGGCCTTCGATCGGGAGCCCGTGAACGGGGCCGAGCTTGGCGTGTCGGGGCTCCTCTTCATGAGCAACCTCGTCATGTATGATCGATCGGACGAAGAGACACTTTTCTCCCAGATCATGGGTAAGGGGGTCTGCGGGCTGCGGAGACAGACCGTCCTGCCACGTCTGGCAATTTCGGAAATGACCTGGGAAGCGTGGCAGGGGCAGTTCCCGAACACGAAGGTGGTATCCGGCTCGACCGGCTACGGCCGCGACTATACGCAGTACCCCTACGGGGGATACGAGCAACTCGACGATCCCCCATTCTCCCCCCAGGAATACGATCATTCGCGCCAACCCAAGGAGCGGATCGTTGGAATCGAAGGTCCGAACGGTGGCTTTCTCGCTGTCCCATTCCTGGAACTCGACGCTTTGGGGGAACTCGCCGTCGTGAACGTGGAGGTGGACGGTGAGTCTCTCGTGGTCGTTTGGGACAGAGCGGGAAAGTCCGGCAACACGTTCTCGCGAATCCCCCAGGGCGGTGGATCTGGAGCCCCTCTGACGTTCACGGTCGAAGACGGTAAGGTCTTCGATGTGGAGACAGGGAGTTGGTGGAGCCTGGGTGGAGAGGTGGTCGAGGGACCGCTGGAAGGCGCCTCTCTAGGACTCTACGCCGAGTCGATGACCGCCTTCTGGTTCGCCTGGTCGGCCTTCCATCCCGACACCCAGGTGTGGACGCAAGCAAACTCCTTCGACTACTAATCCCCAGCTCTTCCAATACCACCGCGAGCGAAGCGCGCGAGCCTGACGTCTAACGCGACTGTAGCAATCGCTTGTCAGATGCCCCGGCGGGTCCGGTAAAGAGACATGGGTTACAGTGACACCCTCCATAGCCCCCCCAGGGTTCGAACCTGGACCAGCGGCTCCAAAGGCCGCTGTGCTGCCATTACACCAGGGGGCTTTCGACCAATCCTAACGCTTTCCTTGAACGGACCTCAACCCCGAGCGAGGTGCGTCTGCGGCCATGCGGTCAGCGTCTCCGTCACCACGAACGAAATCTCCGGGAAAGACTCGGCGAGCTTTTCGGCCGCTTTGGCGGCCTCCTCTTCCTGATCGAAGAGCCCGAAGACTGCAGCCCCACTGCCCGACAAGCGCGCCAGGAACGCTCCGGCTTGCTCGATCTCGTTCCGGAGTACCCCGAGCGACGGATGTAGGTCGAAGATTACGTCCTCGAAGTCGTTGGAGGCGTCCTTGGCCGCGCCATCCCAGTCGGGCATTGTCCGGACATTCACGACCTCGTGCTCGTCCGTCGTGAATGTATCGGTGCCTCCTCTGGAGTCGGAGAGCATCGTATACGCCTCGGCGGTGCTCACGTGGATCGGCGGGATGGCCAACACGACGGGCGACTCCGGTAGAGGATCGATGGGAACGAGCCGGTCCCCTCGGTCGAACCCGAGCGCGCATGGAGAGGGCGACAAAAAAAAGGGCACATCCGCGCCGAGACCGCTCCCGATGACGGATAGATCCACCTCTGACAGAGGGTCGCCGTGTAGGCGGTTCAGAAGCTTTAGGGTCGCGGCCGCATCCGAGGAGCCCCCGCCCAGTCCCGCTCCCGCCGGAATGGCCTTTTCGAGCGTCATCCGCGCGCCTTCTGCCACGTCGGCCTCCGCGATAAACGCCGCTGCGGCCCGATATACCAGATTGTCGCGGGGATCACCCAACTCAGCACCCTGCACGCTCAACTCCAGGCCATCCTCCGCGAGCGCCACGGTGAGCACGTCACACAACGCCACGGCCGCGAAGTGCGTCTCGAGTTGATGGTACCCAGACTCATCTCGGCCGAGCACCTTCAGATCGATGTTGATCTTGGCCGGCGCCTCTAGCCGGAGTCCGCGACGATCAGGGTGAATCGACACCACCACCGCCATTCCCTTTGATGTCCTTGAGCGAGAACCCGAGCCGCCAGGCGTAGTACAGGCCGAACAGGGTAATCGGAATGAAGCCGCCGAAGTGATAGCCGAACGCGAACGCCAACGTCTCCGGTGCGGGCACGCCATACACGTCGATCAGCGCCAGGGCGGCCCCCGCCTGGAAGGTCCCGAAGAACCCCGGAGCAGCGGGTATCGCGACGGCGAACGCCACGATCGCCATAGTGAACATCGCGGCGCCAAAGCCGACCTCCACGCCAAAGGCCTTGAATCCCATCCAGAACGAGAGGCCGTGCCACAACCAAAATCCATAGCTCCATGCAAGAGCTTTGAACACCAGCACCGGACTGTGGAATAGGCGCATCGCCCCAAGGAAGGACTCCAGGGCTTCAACGACGCGATCACTCCATCGGCCCGGCAGCCGAACGGCCATGCGCTCGGTGGCCCGCACCACGGGCTCCGGGAAGAACAGGATCCCCAGCAGCAATACGATCAGGATGGCCATGAACACGAACGCACCCCGGACCAGCAACCCGAGATCACCCGTGAACAGCCCCACCGAATCGGGAAACCCGGGGGCCAGTACGGCGATGAACAGGAACGACAGAATCACCACGGTGTCCAGGAACCGCTCCACCACCAGGGTCCCGAGCACTCCCGAAAAAGACAACCCCTCCAACCGCCCCAGCGCGTACGGACGAGCCAACTCCCCCACACGTCCGGGAATGAGGTTGTTCACCATGAAGCCGATGCTGATACCGGCCCATCGGCTATGCAGGGCGGTGTCGGGCTTCAGCGGATGGAGGAATACCTTCCAGCGCATGGCCCTTATGAAGTACCCCGATGTGCCTACGAACACGGAGCCGAGGAACCACCATGGGTTGCCGGTCGCGATCTGCCGTCCGACCTCGGCGATCTCGACATCGCGTAGGACCCACCAGATCAGGAGGACACTGACGCCGATGCCGAGGATCCAGCGCCAGGCACCCTTCAACGGGATTCGATCCCCCTACGGACGGAGGCGATCAGCTCCCACATCTCCCTTACCGCGCGCTCCATTCCGACCAGCACGGCACGGGACACGATCGAGTGGCCGATGTTGAGTTCTTCGACCTCCGGGACCGCGGCGACCGGCGTGACGTTCTCGTAGGTGAGGCCGTGCCCGGCGTGGACGGCGAGTTCCAACTGGCCGCCGAGCCGAGCAGCGGCCGCGAGCCGCTGGAGCTGCACATCCTTACCAGCCTCGTCGGCATTGGCGTACTCGCCCGTGTGCAGCTCGACCGCCTCCACACCCATCTCGGCTGCCAGCCGTACGGAGTCGGGGTCGGGATCGATGAACAACGACGTCCGGATGCCGTGGGACATGAGACGTTCAGCGGCCGCGCGAATGCCCTCCCGGGTGACCTCGTTCGCAAGATCCAACCCACCTTCGGTGGTCACTTCCTCCCTTTTTTCCGGGACCAAGGTGGCCTGCATGGGCAGCAGCTCACACGCGATATCGAGGACGTCGCTCGCGGCGGCAAGCTCCAGGTTGACACCGGTCCGCACGGTCGCCATGAGCAGGCGGAGGTCACGCTCGCTCACGTGCCGACGATCCTCGCGCAGATGGACCGTGATGCCGTGCGCCCCTGCCAGTTCGACGAGGACAGCCGCACGCACCGGGTCGGGCTCGTCGGTGCCCCGCGCCTCGCGCACGGTCGCCACGTGGTCCACGTTGATGTAGAGTCTCATGCCTCGTTCTCCATGAGTGTACGGATCTCCGAGAGGACGTCGTTGTCGAAGTCCGTACCCTCGATGAGGTCCGCAAGCTCCATCCCGAGCGCAGCGTACAACGCGCGCTCACGCGGCTCCAGGCTCCGCATGTGAAGCCCGATCGTCTCCACGTCTCCGCGGACCAGCGGACCGGTGATCGCCCGTCCTAGCTCCGACTCCTCCAATGCACTCAGAGTGCCCCTGGCGAGCGGCAGGAGCGCGGGCAGGGCCTCATCTTCGGGTAGCCCCGCCTGGACCATCAGGCGCCCCGCGGCCGCGATCAAGGTGGCAAGGTAGCTGGAGGCCATCACCGCGGCGGCGTGGTACACCGGCCGAGCACGCTCGGGCACCGTGATCGTGGGCGAGCCGAGCGCCCCGAGGAGCCGGCGAGCCGCGGCGACGGCGCCCGGCTCTCCCGCCACGGAAAAGTACGACCCCGGAAGCCGGTCGGCCCCGGTAATGGCGTTTGCCACCGTTTGAAGCGGATGCAGCGAGCCCACCGCGTAGCCCCTCGCGTGAAGTGGGGCCAGCACCTCGGTGCTGAGCGCCCCCGAGAGGTGGAAGGCGACGCATCTCTCGGGTGCGGGTCCTTGGGCGGCCACAAGCTCAGCCACCTCGGCGAGGGCATCGTCCGGCACCGAGAGGATCACGATGGTGGGACGGAGGTGAACACCTTCGAGACCGAACGAGTACTCGGCCACGTTCTGGGTGAACAACGGGTGTGTGGGCGGCTCCGGCCGCCGGCCGAAGTAAGCCAGCGAGGCCAAGGCGTCAGCCTGCCAGAGAGCGTAGCCGAGGCCGAGCCCCATGCGCCCGGGTCCGACGAAATGCACATGATCGCCCATGGATGCCTAATCTGCCTCAGCCACTTGAGCGACGTCCAGTTGGCGCAGCCGTCCGACCGAAGCCGCGGGCAGGCGCACGGTGATGGTAACCGTCTGCCCATCGTCCTCCCGTCGCAGGACCTCGCCCTCTCGGTAGAGCGTCGCAAGCGCCGCCCCGTCATGCGATGGGACACGGACCTCGATCTCAGTGAGTTTAGCTCGGATGCGTGCCTTGAGCGTCTCCTTGAGGCCGTCGAGCGACTCCATCTCGAGCGCGGAAACAAACAGAGCGGGTGTCGAGTCGAAGCTCCGGATCCTCTGCCTCATGGCGTCTTCTTCCGCATGGGTCAGTCGATCCACCTTGTTGAAGGCGAGAATCTGCGGGGCCGACTCCATTCCCAGCTCCTCCAACACTTCTTCGACAACCACCTTCTGCTCTTCCCAGTCGGGGTGTGACGCATCGATGACGTGCACCAGGACATCGGCTTCGCCGACCTCCTCCAGGGTGGATCGGAATGAGGCGATCAGGTGGTGCGGGAGCTTTCGGATGAATCCTACCGTATCCGTGACCAGAGCATGATGGCCCGAGCCGAGATCGACCGAGCGGGTGGCGGAGTCCAGCGTCGCGAAGAGACGGTTCTCGACGAAGAGGTCCGAGCCCGAGAGCGTCCTGAGCAGCGACGACTTCCCCGCATTCGTATAACCCACAAGCGCCACGCGGTACCTACCTCGGCGAGACTGGCGCTGCACCTGCCGGGCTTTGGCCACGTCCTTGAGCTTCCGCTTGAGGGCGGAGATTCGTTTGCCGATGAGCCGGCGGTCCGTCTCCAACTGTGTCTCACCCGGCCCGCGCAAACCGATCCCTCCGCGTATGCGTGAGAGGTGGCTCCACATGCGTTTGAGTCTTGGCAGCAGATATTCGAGCTGCGCCAGCTCGACCTGCATCTTGGCTTCGCTGGTGCGTGCACGGGACGCGAAGATGTCGAGGATGAGTTCCGAGCGATCCATGATCCGGACCGCTAGGTGATCCTCGAGGTGCTTTCCCTGCCCGGGCGAAAGCTCATCGTCGAAGATCACCAGGTCAGCCTCGGATGCCTCCACGAGGTCCCGTAGCTCATCCGCCTTGCCTTCACCGATGAAGAATCGGGGATGGGGCGCGCGGATCCGCTGCTGGAGGCTTGCGACTACCTCGCCACCGGCGGTGTCGAAGAGTCGCGCGAGTTCCTGCATGTGCTCCTCGGCCAGCCGCTCATCAACGTTGCGGGTGGGAGCGCCGACCAGGACCGCGCGGTCCACCGGCGTACGATTATCGATCAACTGTGTGGGAATGCTCTACTCCAGTCAGGTGCCACCGTTGCTACCCCCGAGGTGTGCCATCGGGTTCGGTGGGCTCCTGGCGCATTGTGTTCCGCCGGGCTTCGGCCCGCCGCTCCTCCCACGACGACATTCTCCGGGCTATCGTGCCTTCGTGGCCTTCGTCGCTCGGCTCGTAGAACCGCCGTCCATCGAGTCTCTCGGGGAGGTAGGTCTGAGCCGAGACTCCGCCGGGCTGATCGGGATCGTACTCATAACCGGCCCCGTATCCCTGGGACTTCATGAGGTCGGTGGGCGCATTCCTGATGTGGAGCGGCACCGGCTCGGCGGGAGTCTCCTCCGCGGCTCGGCTCGCAGCCTCATACGCCATGTAGAGGCGGTTCGACTTGGGAGCTGTGGCGAGATAGGCCGCCGCCTGGGCCAGGGCCAGATCTCCCTCCGGGCTGCCGAGAAAGTGGTACGCGTCCCTTGCCGAAGTCGCGACGAGCAACGCGTCCGGATCGGCCAAGCCAACGTCCTCTACGGCCATGCGCACGAGACGCCGCGCGAGGTACATCCCGTCTTCACCACCCTGAAGCATGCGCGCGAGCCAATACAAGGCTCCATCCGGGTCACTCCCCCTCACTGCCTTGTGCAGGGCCGAGATCAGGTTGTAGTGCTCTTCGCCTCCCTTGTCGTACACGGCGAAGCGGTGCTGCAACGCCTCCTCCACCAACGCCGCACTCACTGTGCCATCCTGGCCCGCCAGCTTGGCCGCACCCTCGAGCACACCCAAAGCCCGCCGGGCGTCGCCATCCGCGCCCTTGGCGATCAGGCGCATCGCATCGGGATCGACCGAGAGTCCTCGCCCGCCCAACCCGCGTTCCTCGTCGGAGACCGCCAGTTCCACGAGGCGGGTCAGATCCGCTTCGCAGAGCGCCTCGAGCACGTGGACGGGTGCCCTGGACAACAAGGGGCGCACGACCTCGAACGAGGGGTTCTCGGTCGTGGCCCCGATCAGGACGATGGAGCCATCCTCCACATGCGGGAGAAAGGCGTCCTGTTGAGCCTTGTTGAACCGGTGGATCTCATCGCAGAAGAGGATCGTGCGACGGCCACTTGCCGCCCGGCGAGCCTTGGCTTCGGCGATGATCTCACGCACGCGGGCTACGCCCTCCGTCACCGCGCTGAACTCTACGAACGCGGCGTCGGTAGCGCCTGCCAGGAGACGTGCAAGGGTCGTCTTCCCACTCCCCGGAGGACCCCACAGGATCATGCTCCCCAGTTCGCCGCTCTCGATCATGGAGCGCACGGCTGTGCCCGCGCCCACTAGATGCTCCTGCCCTACGAATCGGTCGAGGCTGTCCGGACGCATACGAGCCGCGAGCGGCCGGTCCTTCTCGCGAGAATCCTCGGTGTGCACATCCGACCTCGGCTCGGACGCCTCACCCGGGAACAGTTCCAGTTCGCTCATGAGCCACCCTTAACGGCGGGGGCGCCCAAGATCTCTGCGGCCATGGTCGAGAGGTGCTCGGCGGTGTTGCGAGCAGGGTCATCGAGAACGCTGTCGAGCATGGATTGGAGCGCACCTCCGAAGTTCGGACCCGGAGCGTGTCCGAGGGTGATCAGGTCGTCCCCGCTGATCGCCAGGTCGTCCAGGGTGAGGGGCGGACGCTGGCGTCTGGTCGCCCGCACGCCGCGCCACGCCGCCACAGTGTCGTCGGCCGGGTGAGCCAGCACCGCTCGGCGAGCCCGAGCCCGAGCGGCGCTCAGCCGCCCCAGTGGCTCCACGAGCTCCGGGCCCACAGTCGAGAGCCACCGTCGTCGGTCGACCTCCTCTGCCTCGGCCGAAGGCACCGGCGGAGCGTCGAGCAGCCGAGTCACTAGCCGAACATCGGCATTGGAGAACCGAAGGCGTCCCATGAGAGCCGCGGCCCGTTCGGCTGGGGTACCCGGTCCGTCGGCCGAAACGCCCAGCACCGCCGTGAAGCGAAGGATGGGTCGAGAGGCCGAAAGGCCATCGCAGGCAAGGAGGGCCAGGGACCACTCGTCTGCGTCCGCATCGATCTCGGGGTAAAGAAAGGACAAGACGCCCGAGGCGGCGTAAAGGGACAAGGCACCCGACGGCCTCCTCGCACCGAACACCTTGAGCAACTCCTCTCGAACCCGCTCGCCCGACAGGATGTCCAGCTGATCCACAGCGTCGCACAGGGCCACCCAGGTATCCTGGGCGATCGTCAGGTCGAACGCCGCAGCGAAGCGCAGGCCGCGAAGCACCCGCAGAACATCCTCCGAGAAGCGCTCACCGGCCTCGCCGACCGTTCGGAGCACACGACGGTCCAGATCGTCCGATCCAGCGAAGGGATCCAGAAACTCCTTGCGGAGCGGGTGCCATGCGATGGCATTGATCGTGAAGTCACGACGCGCCAAATCATCTTCGATACGCTCCGCGAACTCCACCACCGCCCTTCGTCCCATGGGCTCGACGTCCTTCCGGAAGGTCGTGACCTCGAAGAGCGTGCGGTCCTCCCCCAGCACCCCCACGGTGCCGTGGTCGAGTCCGATCGGGACCGTCCGCTTGAAGAGCCTCATGACCTCCCGAGGCGTCGCGCGTGTGGTGAGGTCCCAATCGCCCAGGTCGTGCCCGAGCAGATGGTTGCGGACCACACCACCCACTGCCCAGGTGTCGAATCCCGCCTCCTCGAGGCGCTCGACGATCCTCAAGACTTCACGGGGCGCCTCGGCGATTGCGTCCATCACCCCACCAACACCGCCCCGCCGTTGACGTTCAGGATCTCGCCCGTGATGTGGCGTGCCATCGACGAGCAGAGGAAAACGATCGGGCCGGCGATGTCCTCGGGCGAGGCAACCCGCCCCCGGGGAATCGTCTTGTTGATCCGCTCGAGCTCGCCATCACCGAGCGCGGGGCGCGACATCTCGGTGTCGATCCATCCGGGTGCCACGGCGTTGACCGTCACGTCCCTCGGAGCCAGTTCGACGCACAGGCCCTTCACGAGCGATATGATCGCTCCCTTGGTGGCGGCGTAATCACCGTGATATGCCTCACCTCGTTGGCCGGCCGTCGAGCTCACCACCACCATGGCACCACCCTCTCGCAACCTTCTCGCGGCGGCTCGGCAGGTATAGAAGATGGAATCCAGGTTGGCGCCCATCGTGGACCGCCATTGTTCGTCCTTCATGTCCGCCAGAGCCACGTCGGCGAGGGGCCACACACCCGCATTGCCGACAAAGAGATCGAGTCCCCCGAACTCGTCATCGACGCGGGCGAACAGCCGCTCGGCCTCAGTGGGGTCGGACAGGTCACCGCGCTCCGCCCAAGAGGATACCCCCAGCGCTGCGATGTCCCCGACCGTGCGATCGGCGTCGTCCTTGCGGCTGCGGTACCCGATCGCTACGGAGGCGCCGGCCCGAGCAAGCATCAACGCGGTCGCGCGTCCCACGCCACGGGAACCGCCGGTTACGAGCGCCTGCTTGCCGGTCAGATCGATGAGGGAGCGGGGGGTGACGTTCGTCATGCCGGCATCCACTTCCCCCCAAGTTCCTGGCGGTGATGCCGCTCGCACTCGAGGATCTCCGAGATCACGTTTCGAGTGGCCGGATCGTCGATGGCGGAAAGGATCTCCTCGTACCACTCGATCTCCCTCAGCTCGCGATCGCGCGCCACTCGCTCCCAGCCGTGGTACACCGCCTCTTCCCGGGGGAAGCTCGACAGATCCTCAGGTTTCTCCCCCAGCTCGATCAGTCTGGCGGTGAGGCGAGAGAGATGGTGCTGCTCGTCCGCGTGCAGCGCGTTGAGGCGCTCCGACACCGGGCCGTCACCTTCGCTCTCCGCAACCGACGCCAGCGCCCGATAATACTGGGTTTGCGCCTTCTCACGCCTCCGGCTCTCCGCCAGGAGCGACGGTACATCCTGTGCCACTTCCACCGGGATCAGGCCTCCTCGGCAAACGCGCGGTCAACCAGATCGCACACCATATGTCCGATCGCGAGGTGAAGCTCCTGCGCTCTCGCAGGGTCATCCGTCGGCACGACGATGGCCCTGTCTACTTCATTCCGGAGGCGACCGCCGCCTTTGGCGAGCATCGCCACGGTCGTGACGCCGAGTTCTCGTGCCGCGCGCGCCGCGTGCAAGAGGTTCTCCGATTCTCCACTCGTGGAATGAAGGAAGAGCAGGTCGCCCTCCTTGGCCAAGGCTCGTATCTGTCGTTCGAAAACGAACTCGTATCCAAAGTCGTTCGCGCAGGCCGTCAGGCCCGAGGTGTCGGTGGTGAGCGCCATCGCCGAGAGCGGTGCCCGCGGACGCTTGAACCGGACGACGTACTCCGTCGCGAGGTGCTGCGCATCGGCCGCCGAACCTCCGTTTCCACAGAACATGAGCTTGCACCCGTTACGCAACACGTCCACGGCCATCACTGCCACGGCATCGATCTCGTCCGAGTGATCCTCCCCTACCCGGGTCGCGAGATCGGCCAGAGCCGCCAATGCGGCAGACACGGTGCTCATGGCCGACGCCTCCCGCCGCCGCGGAGCAGGTCCTTGATCCGATCCCACCAGCCCGGCGCCACGAAGAGAGGCTGGACAGGCAGGGGCTCCTCGTCAGCCAGCAAACGGGCCGGGTTGGTGGCTGTCAGCGTCCTGAATTGCTCATCGGCTCCCACGTCGGAAAGGGCTTCCCTGGACTCACGAATGTAGGGCTTGAGGCCACTGCGGGCGTGGTAGTCGCTGGACAAGAAATCCACCCAACCCTTCTTGAGCAGCTCCATCGCGGTCTGTTGCGCGAGCTTGCCATAACGACCTACCAGCGACCCGTGGCTCACCTGAATATACGCCCCGTTCTCACGCCAGAGACCCACCACAGCCAACCCCCGATCCACTCCGGAATACCGCTCGGGGTGGGCTATGATCGGCTTGATCCCCGCGTCTCGAATGCGTTGCACGACGCGCTCCGTGCGCTGGGGTACGTGGAGCATGGGCCACTCGATGAGCATGAACGACGTGCCGGCCATTTTCAGGCGGTCGTCTGAGAGATCGGCATCCGGCGTGTCGACCGACACCTCGAATCCCCGGTGAAAATCCACCTCGGGGAATCTCTTCGAGACCACGGTGTGCACCCTCCGCCAAGCCTCGTCCACCTCGGCCATAAAAGCCTCGAACTCGTCCGTATGGTCTATCAGGCTGGCCTTCACGTGGGGGGTCGTCACAATTCGGCGCACGCCTGCGCGCACCATTCGATCGACCGCATCCAAAGAGTCTTCGACGGCTTGAGCGCCGTCATCCACACCGGGGATCAGGTGGCTGTGGAGGTCTCCCAGATCGCCGAGGACGCTCTCCATCACTCGCCGTGTTCCGCGACGCGTTCCAGCAGACTTTTCAGCATCGCACCGACATCATCGGCCTCGGTCGCCGCTTCACAGGCGTAGGTGAGGAAGCCATCGGCCGCGAGCAGGTGCAATGCCCCTTCCCTGTTCCGGCCAGGACGGGCGAGGGCCTCGTCCAGAGACATGAGGGCATGCTCGAGCAGAGCCGACGGGATGTCGTCCATGTCCACCGACGAAGCGTCCAGCCAGGGCAGGAAAGCCTCGGGAGCGGGTGGCGTTCGCCTTCGGATCCAGTCCGCGAGTCCGCTCATGCGGTCCCTTTGGACACCAGGTCGAGCACTGCGGATTCCCCCGCCTCCAGGGCCTCGACGATGGCTTCAGGGTTCTCGACACCACCTTGCGCCATGTGGGCCTTGCCGCCCCCATTGCCGCCGACAACCGCGGCAACGGCCTGTACCAAAGCGTCCGCACGAATGCCCCGGCCGATCAGGTCGTCGGTGACGAATGTGAACAGGCTGTGCTTACCACCAGGCAGATCTGCCGCGACCACCGCAACGCCACTACTCACAGAGTCCAGGAAGCTGTCACCCCATTTACGCACGTCGCCCGGGTCGCGAGCACGAATGCGCACCGCCCGGTACAGCGCCTCTCCTCCACCATTCAGTTCGAGCACGGTCTCGCGGACGAGGGTCTCCCCACCACCTCCCGAGCTACGGAGGTCGTTCAACAGGCTCTCGAGCTCCTTCTTTTCTGCGATGAGCTGTCGCACGCGCCCGACCAAGCCCTCACTTGTGGCGCCAAGCTCGTTCGCCATCTCTTCCAGCATGGCTTCCCGGCCCGCGAAATACCCCAACACGCTCCGGCCGGTCAGTGCCTCGACCCTGCGCACCCCCGATCCCACGCCGGTCTCCTGGGTCAGTCTGAACAGGCCGATCTCGCTCGTGTTCGCCACGTGCGTTCCACCGCAGAGCTCCATGCTGACACCGGAAATTCGCACGACGCGGACGACATCACTGTACTTCTCCCCGAACAACGCCATGGCACCATCCGCGACGGCATCTTCGTGGGAGCGGGACTCGATCAGGACGTCGTGATTGCCGAAGATGCCCTCGTTGACCTTGCCCTCCACCTCGCGAATCTCATTCGGCGTCATTCGAGACGTATGCGCGAAATCGAACCGCAGGCGGTCTGGGGCCACAAGCGACCCGCGCTGCACAACATGCTTCCCGAGTGTGTCTCGGAGTGCGGCGTGAAGGAGGTGCGTCGCCGTGTGGTTCCGCTGCGTATCCCTCCGCATGACGCCGTCGACGGCGGCGGACACGGTCAACTCCGAACCCTCGGCCCCCGAGGGGGCTTCCCCGTCGAGCGACCCGAACACGGCGACGCGGTCGCCCACTCTGCGGACTTCGTCCACGGCGATCGACCAGCCGTCTCCCGATACCGTGCCCGCATCGGACACCTGGCCACCGGCTTCAAGGTAGAACGGGTTTTCGCGGAGTTGGACGCCCAGCCGATCACCCTCGTACCACAGACCGAGCACGGTCGTCTCAGCCGTGAGCGCCTCATAACCCACGAACGTCTGCTCGCCCTCATCGAGGACCGTCCACCCCTCGAGGCTGTCACCCCCCGAGACCTGGTGCTGCCGGCTCTTGCGATCGGCGCGGCTCCGCTCACGTTGGGCATCGAGCGCCCGCTCGAAGCCATCCAGATCGACCCCATACCCCCGCTCCTCCGCCATGAGCGTCGTGAGGTCCAGCGGAAACCCAAACGTGTCGTAGAGCTTGAACACCTCATCGCCGGGAATGACCCGCGCTTCGCCTGCGTCCCCACCTTCGGGCGCCAACTCGTCGAAGCGGGACATGCCGCCCTCGACAGTGTCCAGGAAGCGCTCCTCCTCGGCTCTCACGGTGGTGACTATGTGCTCGCGGCGGTCGCGTAGCTCGGCGAACGCGTCCCCCATGGTGTCGATCACGGACTCCACGACGTGGACGAGCGTCGGCTCGCGGCGGCCCAGCAACCAGGCGTGACGCACGGCACGCCTCAGGATTCGGCGCAACACGTACCCCCGCCCGTCATTGGACGGAAACACCCCATCCGTCAGCAGGAACGCCACCGCGCGAGCGTGATCGGCAAGCACGCGAAAGCTCACACTCTCCTCGCTCTCGGGCTCGTACGGTCGACCTACGACCTCTGCGACAGCATCCAGAAGCGGCCGGAAAACGTCGATGTCGTAGTTCGAATCGACGCCCTGTACCGCGGCGGCCAGCCGCTCCAGGCCGGCTCCGGTATCGATCGATGGCGCGGGCAATGCGTGGTCTTTTCCCTGTTCGTCTCGCTCGAACTGCATAAATACGAGATTCCACAACTCCAGAAAAAACCCCGCCTCGCCTGCCACCTCGAACTCCTCGACCGGGAGCACCTTGCCCCATTCCTCTTGCGGACGGACGTCGTAGTGCACTTCCGAGCACGGGCCGCACGGGCCGGTATCGGCCATCTGCCAGAAGTTGTCCTTGTCGCCGAGCCTGTAGATGCGTTCCGGCGCGACACCCGCCACTTCTTCCCAGAGGGCCGCCGCCTCGTCATCGGTATGGTGTACGGTGACGTACATGCGGTTCGGGTCGAGCCCGAGCTCATCGATCAGGAACTCCCAAGCGAATTTGATAGCGTCGCGCTTGAAGTAGTCCCCGAAGGAGAAGTTGCCCAGCATCTCGAAGAACGTGTGATGTCGGGACGTTCGGCCGACCTCTTCGAGATCGTTGTGCTTGCCTCCCGCTCTCACGCACTTTTGCGACGTCACGGCACGACGATACGGCACGTCCTCGGTTCCGAGAAAGACACGCTTGAACTGCACCATGCCCGCGTTGGTGAACAACAGGCTGGGGTCTTCGGCCGGAACCAAGGGCGAACTCGGACGCACCTCGTGCCCGCGGTCCTCAAAGAACTTCAGGAAGCTGGCTCGGATTTCAGCGGTGGTCACGGTACTCTCTTGGGACGTTCATGGGGCCAAAGTATAACGATCAACTGTGATTCGTCCCAATGGTGGTCTGACGTACCGCCGGGCCCGAATCGGGCGACGCTCCAAACGAGAAAAGGCCCGGCGCAACGCCGGGCCCCGAACCTCGTGGGATCTCCCGAATCGGCTAGAAGGCCTATGACTGGGCCGCCTCGGCCGCAGTCGACCCCACAGCCTTCACGGCCTCAGCGGACTCATCCGTATCTTCGTCCTGGGTGACGGTTTCCCCGGGCGCCGATTCACCTGTTTCTGTCAGCCCGAGAGCCATGCGCACCCTTGCCTCCACCTCCTCGAGGATGTCGGGATTCTCGAGCAGGAACTCCCTGGAGTTCTCCTTGCCCTGTCCGAGACGCAGATCCCCGTAGGAGTACCACGATCCCGACTTCTCTATGATCTCGAACTCGGTACCGATGTCGATAAGCAGTGACTCGTGACTGATCCCCTGGTCGTAGAGGATGTCGAACTCCGCCTGCTTGAACGGTGGTGCGCATTTGTTCTTCACCACTTTGACGCGCGTGCGGTTGCCGATGATGTCCGCTCCGTCCTTGATGGCGCCGATACGACGGATGTCCAGGCGTAACGACGCGTAGAACTTGAGCGCCCGACCACCGCTCGTGGTCTCCGGGTTGCCGAACATGACGCCGATCTTCTCGCGGATCTGGTTGGTGAAGATCATCGAAGTCTGTGACCGGCTCACCGCGCCGGTGATTTTCCGGAGCGCCTGGCTCATGAGGCGGGCCTGGAGACCTACGTGTGTGTCACCCATCTCGCCCTCGATCTCCGCGCGCGGGACGAGCGCCGCGACGGAATCCACGACCACCACGGCGACGGCGCTGCTGCGGATGAGCACCTCGGCGATTTCGAGCGCCTGCTCACCCGTGTCGGGCTGTGACACCAGCAAGTTGTCGACGTCCACGCCCAGCTTGCGGGAGTACCCCACGTCCAGCGCGTGCTCGGCGTCGATGAAGGCCGCGATGCCTCCCTGCCGCTGGGCGTTTGCGATGATGTGGAGGCAAAGCGTCGTCTTTCCGCTGGACTCGGGCCCATAGATCTCGGTGATCCGGCCCCGCGGAATACCGCCGATCCCGGTCGCGGCGTCCAGGTTGATCGCGCCGGTCGAGACCACTTCGATCTCCATCTCGAACCCATCGTCGCCCATGCGCATGATGGAGCCCTTGCCGTACGCCCGCTCGATCTGGCTGATCGCGGTGTTCAGGGCCTTCTGCTTCTTGTCGTTCGACTGGTTGGTCGGTTCAACCGTGGCCATGACTTCCTCGTTGCTCTGGACCGTGCCTTGAAGGTATTCTACGCGACCCGAAGATAAAGCGAAAGGGGGTCTTCGCCGGACGCCCGCTCGAGTCCCATCTTAAGAGACCCTACGGGACGTCGGAATGTGTGTGTGAGCCTGGTTCCTGGAGGTCCGAGCTGGGAACCGCCCGTCCGGCGGGCGGGTTGATGCAGCGAGAAGACCGCCGCCCACCCAAAGCGGGCCATCCGAGAACCAAATGAGCAAAGAACTCGAGTATGATCTCGTAGCGATAGGAGGCGGCACCGCCGGTCTCGTGAGTGCCGCGGGAGCCGCCTACTTGGGGGCGCGACCCGGCCTCATCGAGCGTGCGGCCCTGGGTGGAGATTGCCTCTGGACCGGGTGCGTCCCCTCCAAGGCGCTGATCGCGTCGGCCCGCCTCGCCCACACCATGAGTCAGGCCGGGAAGCTGGGCCTTGTCGGTGCAGCCCCCGTACACGCGTTCTCCGAGGTTATGGAACGCATGCGTAGAGCGCGGGGCGTCGTCGCCCACCACGATGATCCGGAGCGATTCAGAGGCATGGGGGTCGGCGTGCACTTCGGCACCGCTCGCTTCATCGACGGGAATCGAATCGAAGTGGAGGGAGTCGGCCGCATACGTTCACGGCGTTTCGTGATCGCAACCGGAGCATCGTCGTCCGCGCCTCCCGTTCCCGGCCTGGAGGACATTGGGTATCTGACCAACGAGACAGTCTTCGAGACACAATCCCTCCCCAAGCGGCTTGTGATTCTGGGCGGGGGACCCATTGGGTTGGAGTTCTCGCAGGTATTCGCCCGGCTGGGCGCCCAAGTGACCGTGTTGGAGATGATGGACCGGATCCTGCCCAAAGAGGACCCTGACGTGGCAGATGCCCTGGCCGAGCTGCTCCGAGCGGAGGGCATCACGATCGAGCTGGGGACGGAGGTCGTGCAGGCCGACAAGGACGGGGATGCGAAATGCCTCGTGACCGAAGACGGACGGCGTTTTCCCGCCGACGAAATCCTCGTGGCCACGGGTCGAAGGCCGGCGACCGGAAGCTTGGAACTCGAGCGTGCCGGCGTCGAACTCGACCGTGCGGCGGTCCGGGTCGACAAAAATCTGAAGACGACCGGCGACCGCATCTGGGCTGCCGGCGATGTGACAGGCGGCCTTCAGTTCACTCATGTAGCTGATTACATGGCCAAAACCGCACTCCGCAACGCCCTACTCCCCCTCAACAGCGCCGTGGACTACACCAACGTGCCGTGGGTCACCTATACCGATCCCGAGATCGCCCATGTGGGGCTGGGGCAGGCCGAAGCGGAAGCGCTGGGAGGGCGGACCTACACCTACCAGTTCGCCGACCTCGACCGGGCAATCACGGATGCGGAGACCATAGGCTTCGTGAAGGTCTCGGCCGATCGGAAGGGCAGGATCCTGGGCGCGACGATTTTCGGGCACGGCGCTGGGGACCTGCTCCAACCGCTGGTGCTTGCGAAGACGCACGGGCTCACGCTGGCGGACATCGCGAATACCATCTTTCCTTACCCGACGATGGTGGAAGGCGTCAAGCGGGCCGCGAGTGAGTACCAGCGTGCCAGGTTGGACGGCCCAGCCGGAAAAGTGCTCAAGAAAGTCGTGTCGTGGCTGAAGTGAAGCCGGACGAGCCCGGCAAGGGAGCGGCAGTGGTCAAGCTCGCAGCGCTGGTCGGGTTGCTGCTGGCCGGGCTCCTCGTGGCCCGTTCCACCACCGCGGGGGATGTACTGTCGGCCGAGTTCATCGCATCGTTGGCGGATTCGACATGGGCCCCGGTCC
Organism: Gemmatimonadota bacterium; assembly: GCA_022571515.1. Lineage (GTDB taxonomy): Bacteria > Gemmatimonadota > Gemmatimonadetes > Longimicrobiales > Gaopeijiaceae > JACZXQ01. The sequence goes on along the minus strand of JACZXQ010000025.1, from coordinate 28,792 downwards.
TGTTCGTCGTCCTGTACGTCGCAGCTACGGCCTTGGCGATGCCCGGTGCCATCCTGACCCTGGCCGGCGGCGCGGTTTTTGGACTGTTCTGGGGTACGGTGCTCACCACGGTAGCAGCCAACCTGGGGGCGACGGCCGCGTTCTTCGTGGCCCGCTCGCTCGGCAGGGATGGGGTTGAGCGCCTGATCGGAGCCCGCCTGAAGAGGTTCGACGACGCGATCTGTGACTCCGGACTCCAGTGCCTCCTCGTGCTACGGCTGATTCCGGTCGTCCCGTTCAACGCACTCAACTTCGCCTCCGGGCTCACGGCGCTGCGCTGGCCCACGTACGCGGCCGCTACTGCGCTGGGCATCCTGCCCGGCACCATCGTGTACACGATGTTCGCCGACGCGATACTCGCCGGCTCCCAAGGGGCGTCACGCGAAGCGTTCCTGAAGGTCCTCATCACCGGAGGTCTGCTCGTGATGCTCACGTTCCTCCCGGCGATCAAGCGCCGGCTGGCCCGGACGTCCGGATCCGCCGGCCCATCGCCGACCTCCTAGACGTCACTGACGCCACCATGCGCTGATCCATGCCCGAACGACGATCGGAACAGCCCCTGCTCGCAGTCATAATCCCGGCCCTCAACGAGGCGGAGCACCTCCCCCATCTGCTTCACGATTTGACCCGGCTGTCCGTCCCCCACCGCGTCATCGTCGTGGACGGCGGATCGAGTGACGGAACCACATCTGTCGCCTCCACCGCGGGCGCCGAGGTCGCCAGTGCGCCGCCCGGACGCGCGCGCCAACTGAACGTCGGTGCCCGAGTGGCGGCCGGGATCGGCACGCTGTTGTTTCTCCATGCGGACTGCAGGCTCCCAGTCGAGACCAGGGAGGCGATTTCCTCTGAGGTCGAACGAGGGGTCACGTCACCCGCCGTCTTCCGTTTCCGGCTCGAGGGAGACGAATGGTTCTGGCGCTTCATCGAGTTCGGACAACAGATGCGGGAAGCCACGACCGGACTCGCCTACGGCGATCAGGGGCTCCTGATCTCGGGCGAAGACTTCCTGGCTGTGGGCGGCTATCCGGAAATCCCGCTCATGGAGGACGTTGCCATGCTCGACCGGCTCCGCGGGCGCGGGCGGGTCCGGCACCTTCGAGCCGAGGTGCTCACGAGCCCCCGCCGCTACCGAGAGGAAGGGCGATGGCGGGCTTGGATCCGCAACACCTGGCTCGTGACCCGATATCTCGCCGGGGGGTCTCCCGAGCGCCTGGCCGCATCCTACTCGACCCGAAGGCCTGCAAGACCTGTCGAGCGCTCGCTTCTGGTGTTCGCAAAGGCTCCCCAGCCCGGCAAGGTCAAGACCCGCCTCGCGCGAGCCATGGGCGATGAGAGGGCCGCCGAGCTCTACCGCCGCATGGGCAAGGCCATCATCGAAGCTGTGCGCGGCGGCGATTTCGAGACGTCGGTGGTCTACGCTCCCGCCGAGGCCTTGCCGGCGATGAGGGCTTGGCTGGGGATTTCACTTCGACTGATGCCTCAGGCCGGTGACGACCTCGGCCAGCGCATGAACACCGCAATCACCGAGGCGCTCGAGACCTCGCGCCGCGTATGCCTGATAGGCACCGACAGCCCTGATGTAGACGCGGCCCGAGTGTCTGAGGCATTCGAAGCCATGGGCGGAACCGACGTCGTGCTCGGACCCGCGCGGGATGGCGGCTATTATCTCATCGCCCTCTCCGAGCCTCACCCCGAGCTCTTCCAGGGGATTCCGTGGAGCACCGATCGCGTGCTGGAAGCGACACTCAAACAAGCGAGCGCGGCCGGCCTCGCCGTGCGATTGCTCGAAACACTGGCGGATGTCGACGAGCCTGCCGATGTGCCCGGCTGGCTGGCGTGATCTCGCAAGATTTACTTGATCCCCAGTCCGAACGCACAAATCTTTCACGGGTAGCGTATTGGCCTCAAGATCCAAAAGTCGGAGGGATCCGTGGAAGCCCTTTCAGATCCCAAGCGGGAGCGTCTCCGCTTCGAGTCGTTCGTTCTTGAAGAGTTTCAGAATGGCCGGTGCACTGCGCATGTGCAGTTCGGCTGGGAGCGTGGCGCGATCTTCGAAGGCGAAGCCGAAGGCATCAGCACGATGGAAGGCGAACTCAGAGCCGCCGCCCACGCGACCCTCCAGGCCTTCGAAGCAGCCACGGACGGCTCGCTCCTGCTGGAGTTGGTCGGCGTAAAGGCCGTGCGCGTGTTCGACACCTGGGTGGTCATCGCTGCGGCACGCGGAGAGAACGATGGTGAGGCTCTACGACTCACGGGCTCGTTCACCTGTGAGGAGGAGGGTGAGGTCGCAAAGGGCGCCGTGATGGCTCTGATGAACGCCACCAACAGGGTGCTTACAGGTTCGTTCGAGAGTTGAAGTCCAGTGTGGCACGGTCCGGCCGCTCAACGGCCACCCGCGTCGTATACATGCCACAAACCAGGCCTTACGGGCACGTATAGGCGGGCGGGCGGGCGACTGTTTCCACGTTCCGCAAACAGCGGGACGCCGGCGTATTCACCTATTCGGACCACCTCGCTACAGGAGACGCGCACCAACCCACGCGACTTCCCGTAGGTTCGCTCCCCCAGCCTGACGGGCTCGTCCGCCTCGTAGAAGGGCAGCCCGCCGGCGTACGTCCCGGCAAAAACCAGTCCAGGGCGCAGGCTCTCGAGCGGCACACGGTTCGGACCAACCAAGGTGTCGCCCGCGGCCATCACAAGCACCTCGACGGCCGCGCCCGAAGCCAGGCAGAGCTCCATTGTGCGCCCTGTTCCCAGCGGGGGGGGTTCGGTGCGACTCACCACCACCGTGTCCGGCGGCGGGGCAGGCAATTGGAGCGTGTCGGGTGGAGAGCGATCGAGCAGTTCGGGCCTGCACGTTCCCAACTCGTGGAAGCAGAGCGCTACCGATCCCAGAATGCCGAACTTCGTGCTGCGATAGATGGATAGGTCCTGCGAGTAGTTCACGCCGAGCACGTGCGCCCCAACACGCAGCCCACCCAGGTCCAACTGGGCACCCACGTTCACGTCGAAGCCATTCCACTCGCCGATGAGGTTGAGCAGGCGGTGCTCACCCACTTCGATATGAAGAGCGATGCCGCCGAACCATCCCTCCGAGTCGGCGAACTCGTACCAGGGCAGCCGGTCGCCTCCCTGAAACATCCCCGTGCCCCATCCAGCCGAAACCGTGACGTCGTGGAGCGGGAGCGCGTCGGAGTCCAGCCCGCGGAGCGTGGCGCTGGCCACCGCGTACAAGGTGACCTCGGTGCCCACGTCCTCGCCTGCGATCGGGTCCCGAAGCCGTATGTCGGCGCCACCCAGCCGTCCGGGCGCGCGGTCCACGCCGTCGCCGAAGTCCGGTGTACTCAGAAACCTTCCTCCGACGGCGAGCCCGATGCCGTTGTCCTTGGGCCGGAAGATCAGCAGCCGCCCGAATGCGCCCACCACGTCGCCCCCCTCTACTTCGTCCTCGAACGCCTGGAGGGACGTCCCGATCTCTAGCCGGTCGAACAGCCCGAGAGTGATGGAGGCGTCGCTACGAAACGCACCGTCGAAGGGGCGCTCACCCACCTGCACGCCGAGGTCATCGGTCAGGATCTCGGTGTCGTGACTGGTCCAAAAGCCCGAGAGGGTCGTGACCAGCGAAAGATGTGGTATGACGCTGGCGACCGGTACGTCCAGGAGGCCCGAGCCGTAGCGCAGCGTGCTCGGCATTTGCGTGGTCTGCGCCTGGAGGGCGCCGGCCCCCACCGCGAGGGCCAGCGCGGCTACGCCCCGGCCCAGAGTCGACAGGATGGTCGTCAGTTGCCCTTCATGGCTTGCTCGACGCTCACCAAGCGTCGAGCGATGCTGATCACCCATCCTAGAACCAAAATCCAGCCGATGGCGTACGCGGCGAACACATGCCAGTAGGCTCGTCCCAGAGTTTGCGACGCTAGGTCGGTGCCCTGAGCCGACAGCTCGGGGGATGAGATGGCCAGGATGGCCGCCGCGAGCAGACAGGTGCGGATGATCTTGGTCATGGTCAGGCTCCTTGAGCGGCTTGCGCGCCGGTCTGGCGTTGATCGACCTCGCGCTTGAGGCACTCGACAGTGTAGCGCATCAGGAAGAGTCCCAGGAAAAGCATCGTTGCGGTGGCAAGCCCCACCATCAGGGTGATGAGCATCTCGGGGTCGAGCGAGGGGCCCTCGGGCTTGAGAACCACTGGCTCTGGATGGAGCGACCGCATCCACGTAACGCTTATGTGGATGAGCGGAATATCGAGCACACCGATGATACCAACCACGGCCGCGAAGCGTTTTCCCTGCTCGGGGTTCTCCGTGGCATTACGCACCAGGAAATACGAGAAATAGATGAACCATAGCAGGAGAGTCAGCACCAGGCGGGGCTCCCATGTCCACCATGTTCCCCAGGAAACCCTCGCCCAGAGAGGTCCGGTAAGGATCATGATCGTACAGAAGACCATGCCTCCCTCCGCAGCGGCCAGTGCCGCCATGTCCAGGCGTTCATCCTTCAGCCACAGGTAAACGGCGCTGCATAGAGCAACGATCCCGAAGGCGAAGAAGGCGATCCACGCCGAGGGCACGTGGACGTAGAAGATGCGCTGGGCGATCCCCATGGTTCGTTCGGTGGGGACCCAGAAGAAGACCATCCACAGAACCAACAGGGCTCCCAAGGTCCCCAGGACGGCTAGGGCCACGCCCGTCTGCCGGAGTCTGTCTTGCGACATGCTGCTCACATCTCCTGGTAGTTGTCCTACTCCTCTACGACGTAACGGAACAGCAACGCGCCCGCCGCGACGGAGAGAATCGCGAACGCACCCAACATTCTAACGCTGCCGGTCACCTCGGACACCGGCCGCCCCGCGAAGAGCCGGCTGGTGGCGCTCACGCCGAAGATCACCATGGGAATCAGCAACGGAAACACCAGCACCGGCAACAGGCTCTCGCCCATCGTGGTGCGGACAGACATGGCGCTGAACAGCGTCGACAGGCCCACGAAGCCAATCAACGCGAGAAAGACGACGGTGAGGAGAACGAACGGATGGGATCCGAAGCTGAGGCCGAAGAACACACTGAAAACGATGAAGATCAACACCGTGACCAGGCTGAGGATAACGAGATTGGCCGCTGTCTTCCCCAGGTAAAGCGCATCCAGTGGAATGGGGGTCTGGAGCACGCCTGAGAAGGCTCCATCCTCTTCCTCCAGGTGGAATGTGCGCCCCATGCCTAGCAGCCCACCAAAGATGATCGTCATCCAAATGATCCCGGGCGCGATCTCCTGGGGACGCACGATGGCCGTGTCGATCGAGTAGTTGAACAGCACACCCACGAGAACCACGAAGGAGCCCATCGCCGCGACGCGCTCCCGGGTGCGCATCTCGATGAGCAGGTCCTTGCGGGCCACCGTCCAGATCACGCGAAAGTAGTCCATCAAGCGCGCTCCTCGACCACGTCTCGATAGAACGCCTCGAACGTGGAAGCCTCCACGCGGTCCCGGTCGTCGATCCAGCGGAAGCGTCCGGCGACCTGGATCGCCACGCGATCGGCCAGTTCGAGGCCCTGCCCGAGGTTGTGCGTGACGAGCACCACGGTGCGGCGGCCGTCCTTGAGCGAGGCGAGGACATCTCGCAATATTGCCGCCGCGTGGGCGTCGAGCCCGGTGTACGGCTCGTCGAGCAACACCACTTCCGGGTCATGCAGCAACGCACGCGCCAAGGCCAGCCGCTGACGCATGCCCCGCGAGAGGGTGCGAACTACCGAGCGGGACCGGTCTTCAAGCCCCACAGCGGCCAGCCGTTCGGGGACGCGCTCGGCCAGATCGGAGAGGCCGAACAGGCGCCCGTAGAACTCGAGGTTCTCCGCGACAGTCAACCGGCCGTAAAGAAAGCCCTGGTGCGACACCACTCCAATTCGGCGCCGCCATTCGCGGTCGCCGACATCCACGGTATTTCCGTCCAGGAGAACCTGCCCTCTGGTGGGCCGGAGACCTCCGGCAAGAATCCGGAGAAGCGTGGTCTTCCCGGCTCCGTTGGGGCCGAACACGGCGAGCAACCGGCCCGCGTCGAGCTGGAAATCGACACCGTCCACCGCCGGGAAGCCAGCGAATTCGCGTACCAAGCCCCGGGCCTCCAGCGTGGGGGTCGGGGACCCGGAAAAATCCGTCTCCCGCACCGCAAAAGGGGCGGGGCCGCTCACCCGGGTGGCGTCTCCGTAGCAGCCGGGAGTTGGGCGCCGCAGTTGGCACAAAAGTGACTGCCGTCCGCGTTCATGTGCCCGCAGGAATGGCATGTCGTTCCCGTGCGAAGCCCCTCGCGAACGGCCGCAATATCAGCTTCGATGCCGCCGGCCCGTTCGGCCGCCGCTCCACCCCGCCGACGCTCACTCTCCGCCTCGACCTCCCGGAGCGCCGCCAGCGCTTCACGGGAGATCTCGCCCTTGAGTTCCTTGTAATCCCTCTCGTCCAACTTACCCGTGGCGAAGTCGTACTCGACGTCGCGAAGAGCCAATAGGCTCACGCGCTTCTTGGCCTCGGACTCGGTGAGCTCGTCCTCGCTCCGCTCGAGCGAAGCGAACCGGCCCTGAATCACGGGAAGCAGGATGTAGAGAATGACCCCACCGGTGAGCAGAGCCGCGCCGACGATCAGTGCCATCGCTTAGACAACTCCGATCAATCGGCACCTACCGCAGCCGGAACGGCTTCACGACGCGCCGCGGTCTGCCGCACCTCGGGAAGTGGCCCCTGAGACGGCCACATGGCGATCAAGGCGCCAAACGTAAGTACCAGGCCGCCGTACCAGATCCAACCCACAAGCGGGTTGATCTGGAACTCGAAGGTGGCCCGTTGCGCCGCGGGATCGTTCTCGTAGGCGCCCGCGATGAGATCGTCCGCATTTGCCAGGATAACGTACACGTCCTCGAAGGGAGTGGAGTGGATCCCCACCTCCGTCATGGGGGTCGGCCATGTCTCATACAGGCGTTTCTCGGTGGTTATCGAGCCTACACGCCGGCCGTCCCGGTCGATGGACATGAGCGCTACGGCCTGCCAGACCATGTTGCGGCCTCGTGAGGACGACATCCCCTCGTAGGTGAGCGTGTAGTCGTGCCCTAGGGGCGAAGCCAGCGTGATGGACTGCCCCGGGCTCAAGGTCTGGATGACTTTCACGTTGAACGCAGCGCCCGCGAAAGCGGTGAAGATCATCACGATGCCGACGTGCACGATATAGCCGCCCCACCGGCGCCTGTTACGCGCGACCAGGTGAACGAACGCGCGTGGGATTCCCTCGCCCTCGATTCGAGCGCGTGCACGGGTGCCCTTGAAGAACTCCACCACGATGACCGTCATCACGAAGGCCGAGATGCCGAACGTGGTCAACGCCATCCAGTGCCGCGAGCCACGGATCGCGAAAATCCCGACCACCGTAATTCCCACGAGCAGCGGAATCGTGAAGTTCTTGGTCAGGTTGCGCTTCGAGGCGCGCCGCCACGCGATCACCGGCCCGATGCCCACCAGGGCGAGCAAAACCATCCCGATGGGGAGGTTGACCCGGTTGAAGAACGGCGCGCCCACCTGGATGGCCTCCCCCGTCAACCCCTCGCTCAAGAGCGGCAGCAAGATTCCCCACATGATGGCGAACGCCACGGCCAACAGCATCAGGTTGTTGAACAGAAACGCGGACTCGCGTGACACAAACGACTGGATCTCGGTCTCGCTCTTGAGCTGCGGATATCGATGGATGATCAGGACGGTGGAGACACCGATGATCGTGGCCAGAAAGCCGAGGAAGATGAACGAGATCTTCGTGTTCTGGGCAAACGAGTGCACGGAGTCGATCAGCCCCGAGCGGGTGAGGAACGTCGCGAAGATCGTGAGACTGAACGTCAGCGTGACCAGGGCCATGTTCCAGACCTTGAGCATACCCCGTTTTTCCTGGATCATCACCGAGTGGAGGAACGCGGTGGCGGTGAGCAAGGGAAGCAGCGACGCGTTTTCCACCGGATCCCAGAACCAGTAGCCGCCCCAGCCCAGTTCCTGGTACGCCCAGCGCATACCGAAGATGATCCCGTTCGCCAGGAAGAACCACGACAGGAGCGTCCACCGGCGCGTCACCACGATCCACCGCGAGTCCAGCCTGCCCGAGAGCAATGCGGACATCGCGAAGGCGAAGGGTACCGTGAACGAGGTGAAGCCCAGGTACAGCGTGGGCGGGTGGATCGTCATCCAGTAGTTCTGGAGCTGCGGGTTCAGCCCCTGCCCGTCGGCCGGCGTGAAGCCCAGCTTCTCGAACGGGTTAACGTCGGCGAAGAGGAGGACGATGATGAAAAACGTGATGACCGTGAGCAGCACACCCGAGACATAGGGCATGAACTCCCGGTTCTTGTTCCTGTTGGTGAAGACCGCGACCGATGAGAAGAACGCCAGCAGGACCACCCAAAAGAGCAAGGAGCCGCGCTGGCCGGCCCACAGGCCCGACGCCTTGTAGAACGTGTCGAGCGCGCGGTTCGAGTAGCTGGCGACGTAGAGGTACTCGTAGCGGTTGCCGAGGAACGCGGCCACGATGCCGGCGGACGCGGTCACGAGCAGCGCGAAAACGGCGTAGACGCTGCGCTCGGCGCTGAGGACCAGGTCGCCCCTGCCGTGCTTTCCTCCGACGAAAGCGAGCACCATCCCCCAGATCGCGACCGGAAGAGCGATCCAGAGGGCCAACTCGCCGAGTACGGTCACCCGGCTAGCTCCTCCGACGATGCTTCATACCTGCTGCCGCACTTCGTGAGCACGGAGGTGGCCTCGAAGACCCCATCCTCGCGGAAGCGCCCCTCCACCACGGCCTCGACGTTCTCGTGATCGTTGAAGGTGTCTGGAAGCAGGCCCTGGTAGACCACAGGGAACGCGACGCCGGGGTCCTCCAGATCCTCGACGGCGAAGCGGTGAATCAATTCCTCACCGGACACGAGTTCCCAACTGCCCTTCACGATGCGACCGCTCACCTTGATTCCAACTTGATGGAGCGAGGGGTCCGACGTGGTTCTCGCCATCAGCTCGACAGGCGTCATGTAGTAGACCATGGTCTCACTGACGCCGGTCCAGATCAGGTAGGTGACCACGGCGGCCACACCCACCAGCCCAATGAAGAAGCGTCTATTCTTGAACATCGCAATCGTCTCCCTTGTTCGGAGGACGCGGAAGTCCCCTCGATGCCCGGAATATAGGGCATGCCGGGCAGCCCTCAAACGGGCAGCATCGTGGGCCCGTCACGTCCCTACAACCCCCTGACATCCCCAGGTTCCCTAGCGCCGCGGGCCTCGCTCAACGCCCACCCCACCGCAAGCTCCGCGTCGTCGGCCAGGGTCACATCCAAGCCCTCGGCCGGGGGCGTCCCCAGAAGGATGACCGGGCGGCCGATCTTGCGAGCGAGGGCGATCTCGGAGAGCGTACCCCACGATCCACCCACGGCGATCACGGCCTCCGCGCTCCGCACCACCAGCACGTTCCGGCCCTCACCCATCGCGGTCGCGAGCGGCAGACGGATCCAGGCGTTGGCGCCCGACGCCTCCCTTCCCGGAAGAATGCCGATGGTGAGGCCGCCGGCCCGTGTGCAGCCCCTGGCCGCCGCTTCCATCACACCGCCCAGGCCACCGCAGATGAGGACCCCACCGCGCTCCCCGACCAAACGACCCACGGATTCGGCACACGCGACGTCCTCCGCGGTCGCGTCGCCCGCACCGATGACGGCTATCCGGAGCGGCCGGTCATCCATCCGCGGCCCACAACTTCACCGAACGCACAGCCCGATGCCACCCGGCCAGGAGTTCTCCCCGGTGCACCTCGGTCATGTCGGGCTCGAACGAGTCGGCCTCGCTGACTGCCCCGCGAAAGTCCTCGGCACTCGGCCACACTCCAACCGCGAGCCCGGCCAGAGCGGCGGCGCCGAGGGCGGTGGTCTCGACCACCTGAGGTCGCCGCACGGGAATGTTCAACACTCCGGCCTGGAATCGCATCAACCAGTCGTTAAGAGCAGCGCCCCCGTCGACCCGCAGCTCGCTTGCTGCGACGCCGGAGTCGGCCTCCATGGCCTGGAGCACCTCCAGGGTGCCGTAGGCCATAGCCTCAAGGGCGGCGCGCACCAGGTGTGCGGACGTGGACCCCCGCGTGAGCCCGACGATGGTTCCGCGCGCCTCCGGCTCCCAGTGTGGCGCGCCGAGGCCCACGAACGCGGGCACGAAGTAGACGCCGTCATTGGAGTCCAGGCTCGCCGCCATCTCCTCGGACTCGGAGGCGGAGCCGAGAACGCCGAGTCCATCGCGGAGCCACTGAATGGCCGCCCCCGCGATGAACACGGACCCCTCCAGTGCAAATGCCAGCCCGCCATCTCTGGCGCATGCCGCCGTGGTGAGCAGCCCGTGCGCGGAGGGTACGGGCTCGTCTCCCGTGAAAAGCAACATGAAGGCACCGGTACCATATGTGTTCTTGGCCAGACCCGGCGACCAGCATCCCTGTCCGTAGAGCGCGGCCTGCTGGTCTCCCGCCACGCCCGCGACCGGCACTTCGAGCCCCAGGGCGTCACCCATCGTGACACCGAAGTCGCCGCTGCTCCGGCGCACCTCGGGCAGGAGCGCGGCGGGCACTTCCAGCAAGTCGAGCAGGTACGGGTCCCAAGCAGCCGTCTCCAAGCTGAACAAAAGCGTGCGTGAGGCGTTCGTAGGATCGGTCGCGTGAACCACGCCACCGGTGAGCCGCGAGATCAGCCACGCGTCGATCGTACCGCAGGCGAGCTCTCCAGCCTCTGCCCGGGCGCGCAACTCCGGGTTCTCACGCAGGAGCCACGTCAGCTTGGTGCCCGTAAAGTACGGATCCAGCACGAGGCCGGTGCGGCGGCGGACCTCGTCCTCGTGGCCCGCACCCTTGAACTCCTCACAGATGGCCGTGGTGCGGCGGTCCTGCCACACGATCGCCCGGTGCACCGGCTCGAGCGTCTGGCGATCCCACACGACCACGGTTTCACGTTGGTTGGTGATGCCGATTCCAAGGATGTCGGCATCACCGGCCGCCGAGATCGCCTCGCGGGCGACACGGCGCGTGACCTCCCAGATCTCCGTGGCATCGTGCTCGACCCAACCCGGACGGGGAAAGTGCTGGGTGAACTCGGAATAGGCTCGACCCAGAATGCTGCCGTCCTCACCGACCACGAGGCACGTCGACCCGGTCGTCCCCTGATCGATGGAAAGGATGGCGCTGACGCTCATGATGCTCCGTAAGAGTCGGGTCAGGACCCGCCTGGTCCGATGGGTACCAACGAGCCGAATCCATACTCCCAACCGCCCTCTCGAAGAAGGCGGATGAGGAGCGGAATGGGCAGGCCGACTACCGTATAGTAGTCCCCGTGGATATCGCCTACCAGCGTGGCCCCAACGCCCTGGATCCCGTACGAACCGGCCTTGTCCAGCGGCTCACCGGTGGCGACGTAGCGCCGGGCCGTGTCCGCCGAGAAGCTCCGAAACGAGACGTCGGTGTGCGATACGCCGCTCAAGACCCGCCCGCCGGGAAGAGCGAGTGCGAGACCGCTAGCCACGGTGTGCGTCCGCCCGGCCAGAACCATGAGCATGGCTTCGGCATCGGCGGCGTCTATGGGTTTGCCCAGGATCCTGCCGTCCAGCACGACCACCGTGTCGCCCGCGAGCACGAGCGCGTCCGGGCGCCGGGCCTGCACCGTCGAGGCTTTCTCGCGCGCGAGCCGCTCGACGTGGCAGGAGGGGTCCTCTCCATCGAGCAATGTCTCGTCGATGTCCGCCGAGAACACCTCGAACTCGAGTTTCAGCATGCGCAGATATTCCGCGCGGCGGGGCGACGCCGACGCGAGCACCAACGGCGGCACGCCGTTCAACGCTCGAGGACCAGGGTGACGGGACCGTCATTGACGAGCGCCACATCCATCATGGCGCCGAAGCGCCCTGTCGCTACCCGCCCCGGCAGGTGGGTCTCGAGCAGGGCGACGAAGCGCTCGTAAAGAGGCACTGCGATCTCAGGAGGGGCAGCGTGGACGAACGACGGGCGCCTACCCTTGCGGGTGTCGCCGTAGAGCGTGAACTGGCTGACGACGAGCAGCGCGCCGCCCACATCGTCGAGGGAGAGGTTCATCTTTCCGTCTTCGTCGCTGAAGACCCGAAGACCGATGATCTTCTCCGCCATCCATGTGAGTTGCTCCTCCGAGTCCCCCGGAGTGAAGCCCACGAGTAGTACATGCCCAGCGCCGATCTCGCCGACCACCGAACCCTCGATGGTCACGCTGGCTTCGCTCACGCGCTGCAGGACGACGCGCATGACCTACTCGACCGTGACGGACTTGGCGAGGTTGCGCGGCTGGTCCACGTCGCACTCCCGCAGGATGGCGGTGTGGTAGGCCAGGAGCTGGAGCGGCACGGTGGCCAGGACAGGTAGAAGGTACGGGGCCGCCTGTGGGATCCTGATGAGGTGGTCGACCTTGGACTCGAGTTCCGACGCTCCGCCATCGCTCACGACAGCGATGATTCGGCCATCCCGTGCCTTCACCTCCTCGATGTTCGAAACGACCTTGTCGTAGACCTGATCGCGCGGAGCAAGCACGACGACCGGCATGTTCTCGTCGATGAGCGCGATCGGACCGTGCTTCATCTCCGCGGCGGGATAACCCTCGGCGTGGATGTAGCTCACCTCTTTGAGCTTGAGTGCGCCCTCGAGCGCCACCGGGAACTGGTAGCCCCGTCCCAGATAGAGAAAATTCCGGCAGTCCTGATAGGCCTCCGCAAGAAGGCGGAGGCTGTCGCTCAGGCGGAGCGTCTCCTCGACCTGACCAGGAAGCGCGTGGAGCCCGGCGACCACTTCCCTTCCCTGGAGAACCGACAACCCACGCCGGCGGCCCACGTAGAGCGTGAAGAGCACGAGCGCCACGATCTGGCTGGTGAAGGCCTTGGTGGAGGCGACGCCGATCTCGGGGCCCGCGTGCAGGTAGATCCCGAAATCCGTCTCGCGAGCGATCGTGGAGCCCACCACGTTGACGATCCCCATCGTGCGGGCGCCCTGACGCTTCGCCTCGCGGAGCGCGGCGAGCGTGTCGGCCGTCTCCCCCGACTGGCTGATGGCCAGAACCAGGGTTCCGTCCTCCAGCACGGGGTTCCGATACCGAAACTCCGACGCGTACTCCACTTCCACCGGGATGCCCGCGAGCTCCTCGAGCATGTACTCGCCGAGGAGGGCCGCGTGCCAGCTCGTCCCACACGCCGTGATCACGATGCGCTCGATGTCACGGAGCTCGGCGTCGCTCAGTGTGATACCGCCGAGGCGCGCATTACCCTCCTCCTCGAGGAGCCGGCCGCGCATGACGTCGCGTAGGCTACCGGGCTGCTCGAAGATCTCCTTCAGCATGAAGTGGTCGTAGCCACCCTTTTCGATGGCCTCGAGGTCCCAATTGACGTGGTGTACGGAGCGGCTGACCGCACCCGCGCCCAAGCTGTACGTGTCGTAGCCATCGGCGGTGAGCACGGCGTAATCCCGGTCATCGAGGTAGACCACATCACGTGTGTACTTCACGACGGCGGCCGCATCGGAACCCACCAAAAACTCACCGTTTCGGCTCACGCCGAGAAGCAGCGGGCTACCGTTGCGCGCGACTACGATCTTGCCGGGATCCCGACTACTGATCACGGCGATGCCGTACGCACCCCCGACCTGGTGCAGAGCGGCGACCACGGCGTCTTCGAGCGTCGAGTTCGTCTTGAACGCCTCGTCGATCAGGTGGACGACAGCCTCGGTGTCGGTGTCGGTAGTGAACTGGTATCCCAACTCGACGAGTTTCCGGCGGAGCGACTGCGCGTTCTCGATGATGCCATTGTGGATGAGTGCGATATCCCCAGCCCCGCTGAAATGCGGGTGAGCGTTGGTCTCGTTTGGAGCCCCGTGGGTGGCCCAACGTGTGTGCGCAATGCCACACGTCCCCGCCGGCATGTCGCCAGCGACGGCCTCCTCCAGCACCCGGAGCTTGCCGGCACGCTTGACCACGCGTAGCCGGCCCTCGGCATCGAGCACGGCCATGCCCGCCGAGTCGTACCCGCGATACTCGAGTCGCCGCAGCCCTTCCAGCAGGACGGGTCCCGCCTCCCGCGAACCGACATATCCTACGATTCCGCACATACGGTTCTCATGTTGTTGTGGTCGTCAGGCGACTCCCTCGAGGAGACGGGCCGCTCGGGCCACCAACTCCTCCGCCTCGGCCGCACCCGGCGCTTCGGCGATGAGCCGAACCACCGGCTCCGTGCCCGAGGGCCGTACGTGCAGCCACGTCTTGCGGTCGGGCCATGCCAACCTCAACCCATCCGCCCGGTCGCTCACCGCTCCGGCGAGATCGTTCTCGAGGACCCCGTAGGCGTCCTCCATGGCCTCGCGCGGGAAGCTGACCTTCTTCTTCACGATCCCGTATTTCGGCCAGCGAGCCACGATCTGCGAGAGCGGCGTTCCCTCGTCTACAAGGTGCTGCATTATGAGTGCCGCCGCCAACGGTGCGTCACGGGTGTGGTGCAGATCCGGAAGGATGACTCCCCCGTTGCCCTCCCCACCGACGACGGCGCGCTCCTGTTGCATCCGGCGCGCCACGTTGATCTCGCCGACGGGAGCGCGCACCACCGAACCACCGTGGGCCTCAGCGACGTCATCGACCACCTGGCTCGTCGAAAGGTTGGTCACGACGGTGCCGGGTGTCCGCTTCAGCACGACCGCGCTTGCAAGCGCAAGGGTGAAGTCCTCCCCCAGGGGTTGGCCGGTCTCGTCGACCAACGACAGACGGTCCACGTCGGGATCGACGGCCAGCCCCACGGCTGCTCCGGATTCCCGCACCAGTCTCGCGAGGTCGCCGAGGTTGGCCGCCGTAGGTTCCGGATCCCGCGGAAACCGTCCGTCCACCTCGAGCCCAATGCCCACCACCTCGCATCCCAATGACTCGAGCATGCGCGGCATCACGCGTCCGCCGGCACCGTGCACGCAATCCAGCGCAACCTTGATGCCCGCGTCTGAGATAGCAGCCAGGTCGAGCTGCGGAAGCCGTTCGATTGCCTGGAGGTGGCGGTCCACCGCCGCCTCGTCGTTGACGACTTCGCCGAGGGCCGACCAGTCCGCCCTCTTCGGGTCCGCCGATTGCAGGTGGTTCAGGAACGACTCCATGCGCTCGGCGTCGACGAACATGCCCTCGGCCGACGCCAGCTTCAGGGCATTCCATTCTGCCGGATTGTGACTCGCCGTGACGCCCACGCCGCCGGCCGCCCCGTGGTGCTGCACGGCGAGCATGAGCGTCGGCGTGGGCACGATTCCGAGATCCACCACCGAACATCCGACCGATTGCAGCCCCGCGATCACGGCCCGGACGAGCATCGGGCCCGAAGTCCTGGAGTCGCGCCCCACCACCACGGTCGTCTGTTGTCCGGTGACGTGCAGCCAGTCTCCAAACGCTGCGGCGACGGAGCACACCAGCTCCGGAGTGAGCGGCGCTCCAACGCGCCCCCGGAACCCCGACACGCTTACTACCAATTCGGGGGGAAGCTGTATTGACATCGGCGTCCGAGGTGGACGAGAAACGGTGTGGACCTGCCCCATAGGGACCTATCCGGAAGGGTTGCGAATCTTACCCGAGGTGGACAGGAAAGGTCAATGCGCCAGTAGCGGCGATACCGTCTCGGACGGTAGATTCTGCCAAGGCCCTCACGGCACGCTTCCCACGACCCAACAGTTCGGAGTCACACGCGTACATGGCGAAACCCAACGGCAATTCACGCAAATTCGGAACCTTGGCGGTCCACGCCGGCCAGGAGCCGGAAGAGACCACCGGAGCCATCATGCCTCCGATCTTCCAGACTTCCACCTACGTTCAGCCCGAGCTGGCGAAGCCCAAGGGTGGTTACGACTACGCCCGGGTCAAGAACCCGACCCGCGAGGCGCTCGAGATGAATGTCGCAGCGCTCGAGGGCGGCCGTCACGGAATCGCTTTCGCGTCAGGCCTCGCCGCCATCGAATCCGTCGTTAAGCGCCTCTCGGCCGGCGATCACGTCGTGAGCGAGGAGAACACGTACGGCGGTGTCTCCCGCATGTTCACGAAGGTTCTCCAGAAATTGGGCATCGAGTTCAGCTTCGTGGACACGCGTGACCCGAGCTGTATCACCGAGGCGATGCAGCCCAACACCAAGCTCGTGCACGTCGAGACCCCCACCAACCCGATGATGCGCATCTGCAACATCGAGGAGGCGGCACGCATCGCGCACGAGGGCGGCGCCCTCCTGATGGTCGACAACACGTTCGCCTCGCCGTACAACCAGCGGCCTCTCGAGCTCGGAGCGGACGTCACGGTCCACTCCACCACCAAGTACCTCAACGGCCACTCGGACATCATCGGCGGTATCCTCGTGGTGAACGACGACGAGCTGGCCGAGGACATCCACTTCGTCAGGAAGTCGACCGGTGCGGTGCCCGGGCCCATGGATTGCTGGCTCTGCCTGCGGGGCACCAAGACGCTTCACCTTCGCATGGAGCGGCACAACGAGAACGGCATGGCGGCCGCTCGGTTCCTGGAGCAGCACCCGGCTGTCGAACAGGTCCACTACCCCGGACTCGCCTCGCACCCGCAGCACGAGCTCGCCAGCCGCCAGATGACGGGGTTTACCGGCATGGTAGCCGCCGAGCTCGGAGACGCGGCGAAGGCCCGTGCGATGGTCGAGCGGACCCGGATCTTCGCCCTGGCGGAAAGTCTGGGAGGGGTGGAATCGTTGATCAGCGTTCCGGCGCTCCAGACGCACGCTTCCGTTCCTGAAGACATGCGGTTGGCGATGGGAGTGACGGACGGATTGGTCCGGCTATCCGTGGGCATCGAGGACCAGCAGGATCTCCTCGACGACCTCGACCAAGCGCTCGCGGGTTAGCCCAATGAGGTGGGGCGGCTTCCCTCACCCTATGAAACTTCGCCGTCGAGGGAGCCGTACAGCCGGGTAGAGTGGGAGCCCAGCGGCTCCACCCTCGACATCAAGGAGATGGACGGTCATGGCAGGTGAGAACGAGGGAGTGAACGGCGGCGACAACGGGAACGGAAACGGCGAAGAAGAGCCGACCCACGCCCGCCGGATCCTCACCGATATTGCGCCCAGGTCCTGGGAACACCCCGCTGACCGGGCTGCGCTACAGGCCCTCCGGAAGATCCCCGTCTTCGACGAGGTGTTGAAGAGGCTCTTCGGGTTCTTCGGCGAAAAGCCGATCCGGCTCGCGTTCCTTTCGAGTGCGGTCCGGGTGTCCCCCAAGCAGATCCCCCGACTCCACGGTCTGTACATGGACGTGCTGGAGACGCTGGACGCCCCTGAGGAGTATCCCCTCTTCATCTCCCAGAACCCGGTCGTGAACGCCGGTGCCTACGGAATGGACCAACCGTTCATCATCCTGCATTCCGGCCTGGTCAGCCTGCTCGACGACGAGCAAGTGTCCTACATCATGGGCCACGAGCTCGGGCACATCATGAGCGATCACGTTCTCTACAAGACGATGACGGAGCTGCTGCTCAAGCTCGCCAACATGGGCTTCCCCATCGTCGGTCTCGCGGCGAGGGCAATCCTGGTCGCACTCCTGGAGTGGTCTAGGAAGAGCGAGCTCTCGTCCGACCGGGCCGGCCTGCTCACGATCCAGAACCCGGAGAGCATGATGGGCGCGATCCTGAAGCTCTCCGGCGGCGGTGACGACGAGCTCGACCTGGGCGAATTCATCATCCAGGCCGAGGAGTACCGGGACACTGGAGACGTGGCCGATCAGGTGTTCAAGGTGCTCAACCTCATGGGCTCGACGCATCCGTTCCATGTGCTTCGGGTCGCCGAGATCCGGTCATGGATCGAAGAGGGCGAGTACGACCGTATCATCCGCGGAGAGTACCAACGCCGCACCGACCCCGATCCGGCCTACAAGAACGACTTGCGGGACGCTACGGCAGCGTACGCGAAGGGAGCCAAGGACCTTTTCGGCCACATGGCCGGCGCCGCGAAACGCATGGCGAACGAAGTGATGGGATCGAGGAAGTAGCAGGTCGGCCTGACCGCGGTCGGGCCCGGGCCGAATCCAGCGGGGCGGCCGGGAACTCGGTCGCCCCGCTGCTTTTTTTCCAACTTTGACAGTCCGTGCGGCGTTAGGTACAGTGGCCCGATGCGTATCCTCATCATCGGAAACGGCGGGAGAGAGCACACTCTGCTGTGGAAGCTGGCGCAGGACCGGCCGGACGCCGAGTTCTTCGCCACGCAGCCCAACGGCGGTATGGCGGCCCTGTGCAAGGGCGTGGAGATCGCACCGGGCGACCTCGAAGCGCTCACCGGGTGGGCGGCCGCCCGGCAGATCGACCTGGCCGTGGTGGGTCCTGAGGCCCCGCTCGCCGCCGGGGTCGTCGATCGCCTCAGGTCGAAAGGCGTGCCGGCCTTTGGCCCGACGCAGGCGGCCGCACGCATCGAGTCCAGCAAGGTCTACGCGAAGGACCTCATGGCCAAGGCCGGAGTGCGCACGGCGGCCTACGCGATGTTCGAAGAACTCGCCCCCGCCCAGGACTACATACGAGAGAAGGGCGCCCCCGTGGTGGTAAAGGCCTCGGGGCTGGCCGCCGGCAAGGGGGCGCTCGTGTGCGAGACGGTCCAGGAAGCACTGGACGGTGCGCGCATGATAATGGAGAACCGGGCCTTCGGCGAGGCCGGCCGCCAGATCGTCGTGGAGGAGTTCATGACCGGTGAGGAGCTCTCCGTGTTCGCTCTGACGGACGGGAGTGAGGTGCTGGTGCTCCTTCCGGCTCAAGACCATAAGCGGATTGGTGAGGGCGACACGGGCCCAAACACGGGCGGTATGGGAGCCTACACACCCGTAGGCCTCACCACCCCAGAGCTGATCGAGGAGGTGACCTCGACCATTCTGCTACCGACACTGGCCGCGCTGGCGGAGGACGGGGCCGAGTTCCGAGGCCTCCTGTATGCCGGCCTCATGCTGACGGAGGAAGGCCCCAGCGTCGTGGAGTTCAACTGCCGGTTCGGAGATCCGGAAACGCAGGTCGTTCTGCCGTTGCTCGACAGCTCCCTCCTGGACCTGATGGCGGAGGTGGCCGAAGGGGGCAGTCTCGCGGGCCGCCCGCTGCGTTGGAAGGATGCCTGCGCACTCACCACTGTGATGGCATCGGAAGGCTACCCGGGCAGTTACCCCATGGGCCTCCCCATCGCGATCCCGGACGACCTGCGGGACGACCCGGACGTGCTCGTTTTTCACGCGGGCACGCGGCGTACCGAGGACGGGTTGGTAACGTCCGGTGGACGCGTTCTGGCCGTCACGGGGCTGGGCGACTCGATGGCGAGTGCCGGAGACCGCAGCAGGGCGGCGGCGGCCCGCATCGAGTTCGAGGGAAAGCGGTTCCGTAGCGACATCGGATGGAGAGAGCTGGCCCGATCCTCTCCGGCGCCCGGCGCCGGGCACCTGCCGCGTGCCTGAGCTCCCCGAGGCCGAGACGATCGTCCGCGGTCTACGCCCGGCACTTCACGGCACAGTCATCTCAAAAGCCCGGGTTCTCCGCCCCGACATCCTCCGCACCTCCCCCGCCCGATTCCGCAAACACGTCGCGGGCCGCCGTATCCAGCATGTCGGTCGCCGGGGCAAGAACATCGTGATGGAACTGGATCCGCCGGCATTCCTCGTGATCAACCTGGGCATGACCGGGCGGCTTCTCACGCTGCCGTCCGCCTCGCCTTCGACTCATCCCGCCGTGCGCTTCACCCTAGACGACGGTGGCGTGCTGGTCTACGACGATGTGAGGCGCTTTGGCGCGGTGGAGATTCTCACGCCCGGCGAGTGGGAGTCGCGGTCGGCCGCCATGGGACCCGAGCCCTTGGACGGTCGCTTCACCGGCCGCGACATGTTCGCACGACTCCAGGCCTCACGTTCACCGATCCGCTCGTGGTTGTTGGACCAGCGCCGGGTCGCGGGGGTAGGCAACATCTACGCGAACGAGGCCCTTTGGAGGGCCCGCGTCCACCCGGCTCGTCCCGCCAACACGCTGACCCGAAAGGAAGGCGATGCGCTGCTCCGCGCCATGCGGTCCGTGTTGCTCAGCGCCATCGAACACGGAGGCACCACCCTGAGGAACTACCGTGACGCCTCCGGCAAGCGTGGAAATAATGCGAGCCGACTCAGCGTATACGGTCGTGTCCGCAAACCATGCGTCCGCTGTGGGACTGAGATCGAGCGGATCGTGTTCGGAAACCGATCCGCGTTCTTGTGCCCGGAGTGCCAGCCGTGGGAGCAAGACCAGACATGATCGGACCACGCATGCCGGTAAGGGGGTGGCTCACGACGTGCGTGCTACTCGTCGGCCCGTACGTGACGCCGTCGGAGGCGAGAGCGCAGGCCACTCCCGGCGAGGGCCTGCCCGTCGTGGAGCACACGCTCGACAACGGCATGCGCCTCCTCATCCTGCCTCGGAGCTCGTCACCGACCGTCTCCTTCGTGGTTCAGTACGAGGTGGGCGGCGTCAACGAGGTGCTGGGCTCGACCGGCATCGCACACCTGCTCGAACACCTGCTGTTCAAGGGGACCACCACCATCGGCACGCGCAACTACCCAGCCGAGCAGGCCCTCTTCGCCGAGATGGATGCGATCCAGGACACGATTCTGATGCTCCGCTCCCGCGTCGCCGACCACGACACGGCCGGAATCGGCGCTCTGAACGGACGAATCCGGACGCTCGAGGACCGGGCCCGCACGCACGTGGTGGCCAATGAGTTCGACCTCGTGCTGTCGACGGCCGGTGCGCGCGGCCTGAACGCGACGACCGATTCCGAGTCCACCACGTACTTCGTGGAGCTTCCGTCCAATCGTGTAAGGCTGTGGTTCATCATGGAGTCGGACCGCATGAGGAACTCCGTCTTCCGCGAGTTCTACAGCGAGCGAGACGTCGTGGCGGAGGAACGGCGCATGCGCGTCGACACGCAGCCATTCGCGCTGACCTACCAGGCGCACATGGCCACCGCCTTTCGCGTGCACCCTTACGGAGTCCCGGTGGTGGGCTACATGTCGGACGTGCAGAGCCTCACGCGCCGCCAGGTAGTGGATTACTACCGCCGCTTTTATGGACCAAACAACGCGGTGGTCGCCATCGTCGGTGATGTGGATCCGGATCAGATCATCGGCTGGGCGGAAGAGTATTTCGGCGGGATCCCGGCCGGGGAAGCCCCGAGGCCTGTGCTCGCTCGCGAGCCCGAGCAGCGCGGAGAGCGGCGGACGGAGATCGAGTTCGACGCCGAACCGCTCGTCCGCATGGGATGGCATGTGGTGGACAACCTGCACGACGACATGCCGGCACTGGTCATGCTCACGTCGCTCCTCACGGGGGGGCGGACGTCGCGGCTTTACCAACGCCTCGTGGTGCGCGAGCGCCTAGCCACGTCGGTCACCTCCTCGATGGGCCCGGGCTCGCGATTCGCCCAGTTGTTCTCGATCAGCGCCGTCCCCCGGGCGCCTCACAGCACGCTCGACATCGAGGCGGTGGTCTACGAGGAGCTCGATCGCCTCGCGGCCCAACCGCCCGAGGACATCGATCTTCAGCGGGTTCGCAACCAGGTGGAGGCGGGCAATTTCCGCCGACTGACGTCCAACCTCGGCCTCGCATTGCAGGTGGCGGGCTCGGCGTCCCTGTACGGGGATTGGCGAGCGAGCTTCCGGTTCTCGAGGCGACTCCAGGCCGTGACCCCGAATGACGTCTCCCGCGTGGTGCGTACTCATTTCACACGGAAGAACCGCACGGTCGCTACGCTCGTGAAGAACGCGACAGACCGATGAAGGGGGCGCGCCGGGACCGGGCCGGATCGTTCTTGTACCGCCTGGTCGCCGGGACATTGATCGCCGTGCCGTGCATGCCCCGGGCCGTGCTGGCACAGGCGGTTGGCCTCGCGGTGGTGCGTGACCTGGAGTTCGAGGAACTCGAGTTCACCCCGATGAAGCCCGACCTCTACGAGTTGGACCGGGGCGTCAAGGTACTGTACATCGAAAACCGGGCACTGCCCCTCGTCTCTGTGTTCGCACGCTTCAATGGCGGGCCTTCCAATTTCCCGCGTGGCCGCCTGGGCGCAACCACGGCCCTGCCATCGCTGATCCGCAGCGCTGGAACGACGTCGCTCTCACCGGATTCGGTGGATCAGGTTCTGGAGTTCTACGCGCTTCAGACCGCCTTTGGCGGTGGGGGCCAGAACGCGTTCACGAGTCTCAACACCCTGACGCGGCACCTTCCCGAGGGGTTGGCGATCTGGACCGACATGGTTCGTAATCCGGGATTCGACTCCGCGAGAGTGGAGGTGTGGCGCGGCCAGGAACTCGAGGACGTGCGCAGAAGGGCGGACACACCCGGAAGGCTCGCGATTTCCCAGTTCAACCACCTCATGTACGGCGACCACCCGGTGGGCTGGCAAATGGAAC
Organism: Gemmatimonadota bacterium; assembly: GCA_022571515.1. Taxonomy (GTDB): domain Bacteria; phylum Gemmatimonadota; class Gemmatimonadetes; order Longimicrobiales; family Gaopeijiaceae; genus JACZXQ01. The sequence continues at coordinate 6,295 of JACZXQ010000025.1, read as the reverse complement.
CGGAGGACCTGACGCCCGAGGCGATGTCTCCCACCGTCCTGCGCGAGGTTCATCGCCAGATCTTCTGCCCGGAAAACCTCACTCTCGGCGTGACCGGCGATGTCTCCTGGGACGACGTCAAGCCGTTGCTCGACGAGATGCTCGAAGGATGGCCGTCATGCCCCGGTGAGCTGCCCGACCCACCCGAGGCCCGATTCGCCACAGCGCCCGGCGTCTATCTGATTCCCAAGGAGCTCGAACAGAGCACCGTCATCCTCGGACATCCGAGTGAGATCCGCCTGGAAGACTCACCGGAGTACTTCAGTTCGCGGATCGGCCACTCTATTTTCGGCGCGAGCGGATTCAGCAGCCGGCTCGTCCAGAGGCTCAGGACCGAGGAAGGCTACTCGTACAGCGCATCGTCGGTGTGGACCACACCCATCGTGTCTCGTGGCATCGTCGGAGCCATGGCCCAAACCAAGCCCGAGAGCACTGTGGCGGCGATCCGTGCGATCCTCGACGTCATCGAGGGAATGAGGCAGCACGCCCCGAGCGACGTCGAGGTCAGGGACGCGATAGACCGGATCGCGAACGGCTTCGTGTTCAATTTCCAAGATCCCAGCCAGGTGGTATCCAGGCAGATGGTCTACGCCAGCCAGGGACTTCCGCTCGACTGGCTCGCGCGGTACCTGCGCGGCATCCAGGCCGTGAGCCCGAGGAGTGTGCTGCGCACGTTCACCGACAACGTGGACCCATCCAGGATGGTGATCCTCATTCTAGGTGATCCGAACAAGCTCGATCCGGGGCTCGAAGAGCTCGGGCCGGTCACCATCATCGAGGTGACCGACCCGTCGACCCCACCTGCCGGCTGACGCCGCACCCTTCACGGCGCCACACCGACGTGCAGCGCGGCGATGCCCCCGCTCAGCGTCTTCCAGCGCACATCCAGGAATCCCGCGCCCCGCATCAAGGCCGCTAAACCGTCAGGGTTAGGAAACTCCTTCACGGATTCCGGCAGATAGGTGTACGCCCAGGGATGTCCCGATACGAGCCGTCCAATAATAGGTAGAATTCGCATGAAGTAAAGCATGTAACATGCTTTCATCACTATGTTTGTGGGCACGGTAAATTCGAGAATAACCAGATGGGCACCTGGGCGCAGCACACGCCTCAGGTCGGCGAGGCCTCGTTCGAGATCGGCAAGATTCCGAACGCCGAACCCAACCGAAGCTCCGTCGAAACTCGCGTCCGGAAACGGCAATTGAAGTGTATCCCCGCACACCGGCGAGACGGGGGTTCCGTCCAACTTGGCGCGGCCCTGAGCAAGCATTGGCTGCGCAAAGTCGGCCGCCATCACGTGGCCGACGAAACCGGGCCGGCGCGCCAGTTCGAGGCTCAGGTCGAACGTACCGGCACATGCGTCCAGATACGTCCCGTCGGGCTGCTTTTCCCATCCCAACTCGCCCACAGCCCTGCCACGCCAGCGGCGATCGATGTTCAGGCTGAGCACATGGTTGAGCAGGTCGTATCGCGGCGCGATTTCCGAGAAAATCCGTCGCACCTGTTTGGCCCGTCCGCCCCCGCTCGAAGGTTTAGCTTCGGGTATCGTCGCCATGAAGCCCGTGACTCGGTTAACTTTACGGTCGTTTCCCCCACAAGGTACCGGCCGCGGTGAGGAGCTGGCTACCCTCCCCTCGTCACCACCTGCACACGGGAGCTCGGTTTCGTTGGATTACGCTGAACTGTCGGACAAGGAGCTCGCTTCCCTTGCCGGCCAGCGCCGGCAGGCGGCGTTCGGGGAGCTTCTCAGACGGTACCAGCGCCCGATCTTTTCGCTCGTATTCCGCATGGTTCGTGATCGGTCGTTGGCCGAGGATCTTGCTCAGGAGGCCTTTATCAGGGCATTCGGGGCGATCGGGTCGTACGATCCGCGTTACAAGTTCAGCAGCTGGATCTTCAAGATCGCGAACAACCACACCATCGATCACCTGAGAAAGCGCAAGCTCGACACCGTGTCGATCCACGGATCACCCCATGCCCGCACCGCCCGCGAAGAGGAAGAAACGCGCATAGTCGTGGAGTCGGGCGGAGAGAGTCCACAGGAATATGTGGAACACAAGGAATTGGGCAGCCAAATCGAGCATGCGATCGGGAAACTCCGGCCCGAGTACCGGACCGCCATCCTGCTCCGCCACGTCGAGGGATATCCGTACGACGAAATTGCCGAAATCATGGAACTCCCGCTCGGGACCGTGAAGACCTATCTACACCGCGCCAGGAGCGAGTTGAAGGAGCATTTGGCGCACCTCGCTCAATGACTCGGCATTACACGAAAGTGGTGAAACTTTCCGGACCGGAGGGCCGTAGGGTCGCATGTTGGACAACGATGACTTTTCGACCGGTTTTCCTGCTGAAATGAACAGGCACCTGACAGCCCAGCAGATCCAAGCGCTCCTGGACGGGCAACTCTCTGATGGAGAGTTCGCCGACGCCCAGGAGCATGTCGTGTTCTGCGCCCGCTGTCATGCCGATCTCGAAGCCTGGCAACTCCTCTATGCGGAGCTCGGCGGCCTGGCGGAGATCGGGCCGTCCTCAGACTTCGCGGCGCGCGTACTGGAGCACCTACCGCCCCAGGAGGAAGCTGTTTCATGGCGGCAAAGGGTCCGCTCGTGGATCGCCGTGCGGGGTCGAGGTGCCATGGAACACCTCTCACCCGTGCGGCTTCAGGACTACATCGAAGGGCTCGTACCCGCTCGGCAGGTGGCCCGGATCGAGGCGCATCTCTCAGGCTGTACTGCGTGCCGCTCTGATGTGGCCGCTTGGCAGGGGCTCTTCGAGGGCCTTGGAACGCTTCAGTCCATGGAGCCCGCGGAGGGCTTCTACGAGCGGGTCATGGCTCAGCATCGAGTGCTCCAGCTCATTGAGGCTTGGGAGCCCGCGGCGGCCAGGATCAGCGCGTTCGCCCGAGTGAAGCGACTGATGCCGCGGACCCGGCGGGCCTGGGCGGCCGTCGCCGGTCTCGCCATGCCACCCCTCACGATCGGCTCGGTGCTCCTGTTCGAGGTGTTCTCCAATCCGGCGCTCACGCCAGCGTATCTGGCGTCCTTCCTCTCATGGAAGGTGGCAGAATTGGGCACGGCGCTCGGATCTGCGCTAATGGACGGTGTCGTCGAGTCGGCAGCCGCGTTCCAGGTCTACGCTGTTGTCGATTTCTTGTCGGGGAGTCCTCTGATCGCCTTGGCGGGCGCCGTTGTGTTTGCGGCTCTGTCGGCTTCGGCGGCCTGGATTCTCTACGCGAACCTCTTTCATTCACGACGCACGGAACATCCATATGCACAAGCATCCATTTAGCGGACTGACGCCCGCGCTCCTGACCGTCGCGCTCGCGGCGCTGCTGCCGGCCACTGCATCCGGCCAGCTTCGCCAGGTGGTCTCCAACCAACTGGCAATCTCGGAGCGGGAGGCTTCAATCCATCTCGAGTTCGCCGATCAGGGCCGGCTCGACATCGAGTTCCGCGACGGTGAAGTCTTCGTCGGCGATGCCGTGGTGGGCACGTATGATCGCCGGGACGAACTCGACATCGCATGGAGGCAGCTCCTAGGCGAGGTCGTCACACTCGAGAACGGCTCGCTCGCACGTGCGCTCGAGGCCTGGGAGCCGCCGAGTTCACTGGTCGGGAATGCCGCAGACATCGCGCTGCTGCTGGATGAGGCGTTGGAAGGAGCCCTGCGGCCGCCTACGGTGGAGGCGAGCCTTGGTGAGGTGGATGAGGTCTCCCCCTCCTTCGAGCTGAAGCTCCTGGGACTCCTCTCGCGGACGAGCATTCTCCCCGCGCTGGCGGAGGCCCTCGAAGGCCTGCAGGAAGAGGGGATTCAGATCTACCTGGAGCAGGACGTCTTCGTAGACGCCGGCGACCATGTCATCGGGCCACTCCTGCTCGTGGACGGTAACCTGACCGTTGAAGGCGTGATCGACGGTGACGTCGTCGTGACCCAAGGGTCGGTACGCCTCGAGGAAGGTGGGCTCATTACCGGCGAACTGCACCTGGTCGATGCCCGCCTCTACAGGGACGGCGGGACCATCGAGGGCCGGGTGGTCTCCGTGGAGTTCGACCGGGACCAACTCGAGCGAAGGATTCGCGACGAGATCCAGACGGAGTTCCGCGACAGAAGCAGAAGCACCGCGGGCCGAACCAGGGGTGATCGCACCGGGGTTTCGGCATTCTTTGGCGACGTCACGCACGGCGTGGCCGAGGTCTTCGAGGACCTCGTCAAGCTGTTCCTGCTCGCCGCCGGCAGCCTGCTGATCGTCTTCTTCTGGAAGGATCGGCTCAACGTGATCGCGGACGCGGCGCGGCGTACACCGATTCGTGCGGGCATGGTCGGGATGGCGGGCGCCTTCCTCTTCCTGCCCGCCTGGATCCTCGGGACGATCGCCCTGGTGGTCTCGATCGTGGGAATCCTGGCGCTACCGTTCTGGCTGCTGCTCTTCCCGGTAGTAGCCGCGGTCGCCGTCGGGGTCGGCTACATCGCGGTCGCGCGGAATGTCGGCGAGTGGTTGGCTGACCAGAACTTCAGTCGCATCGACCGTGTGCGGGCCACCAACACGCTCTACGCGGTGGTGGCGGGCATCGTGGCGCTCGCGGTTCTTTCCATGCTGGGGAACTTGCTGGGCATGTTCGGTCCGATTCTTGGGGTGCTGCAAACCCTCGTGGCGGGGGCAGGGGCCGTCGTGACGATGACGGCCCTGTTGATCGGGCTCGGAGCCGTACTCATGACCAGGGGTGGCCGGCAGCCTGAGTTCTACGACGGACGCGATCCGTTCGACGACGACATCTGGACACCCACGGTCGACGTCGAGGTCGAGGTCGAGGTCGAAGAAGTGATCGAGGCCGAAGAGGTCCGTGACGAACCCGAGGCCCAGGCCGAAGCGCCGGACTCCGAGACACCGGTAGTGGCAGCCGATAAGGATGCAGAGGTGGACGACAGTGGGCCCAAGGCGGAGCCCGTGGCGGAAGAGGAAGGGGTGAAAGATGGGTAGTACTCGTATAATTCCGGTAACCGCAGCTGCTCTGGTGCTGTCCGCAGGGGGGCTGTCCGGACAGAGCTGGCGGACGGTCACCATGTCGAGGCAGCTAGGCAACGAGCGAAGCGTTGAGGTTCACGTGCAGTACGGCGCCGGTCGCTTCACGGTAAGCCCGATGGACGGCGGAGCGCTCTATCGCATGAGGCTCCATTACGACGAGGAGATCTTCGAGCCGGTGGCCGAGTACACCCCCGGAGAGATCCATCTCGGCACCCACAACATCGGGCGCCGCATCCGGTTGGGCCGCAGGGAGTTCGACGGCGAACTCGACTTGGAGTTGTCCACCCACGTGGCCATGGACCTCCAAATGGACTTCGGTGCGGTCAAGGCCGATTTCGACCTGGGCGGACTTCGGCTCACCGGCTTGAGCCTGTCGACCGGAGCGTCTCAGACGCACATCGACGTATCGGAGCCGAACCCGATGGAGATGGATATCGCACAGTTCGAGGTGGGTGCGGCGGAGTTCACGGCCCGTCGCCTCGGCAATTTGAACGCAAGGTTCATCCGGGTAGACGCCGGCGTCGGTGATATCAGTCTGGACCTCACGGGCAGCTGGCAGCGTGACGCGAGATTGTCTGTGGACATGGGTCTCGGCTCTCTGGAACTCCGGTTGCCCGAGGGCCTAGGGGTCAAAATCGTAAAGGACACGTTCCTCACTTCGTTCGATTCGGAGGGACTGGTCAAGCGGGGGAACGCGTATTATTCCCTCGACTACGAGGACGCCGACCGGCGCCTTACGATCGACATCGATGCCGCGTTCGGGAGCATCAAAGTCGTCTGGGTTCGCTAGGAGAAACGAAATGATCGGTACGTTGCTCACATTCTTTGCCGTCGGGTTGGTCACGCTCGTGGTCGCCGGAGTCGCTCTAGCTGTGCTCGGCACTGTGCTATCACTGGGCCTCGGGCTCGCGGCCTTCCTGCTCTTCAAGGTGGCCCCGATCCTTCTCGTGGGCTGGATCGTGCTCAAGGTGATGGAGCGCAGACGCGGCGGATCCCTCTCTGCAGCGGACCGCCGCTGGCTCGACAGCGAGACTGGGACGGAGCTCTAGGGCCCTTCCTGCCCCCGGTTACGCTCCCGGGCCATTCTCAGCCTTACCCTCGAACTCGCCACCGCGCGCGCCGCGAAGTGGATCAGCGTGCGCAGACGCTTCGCCCTCCGCACACCCACTCGCATACGCCTGAAGCCGCGCCTGAAGTTTCGGCCCTCGAAGATCTCACGTAAGCCCCACC
>JACZXQ010000024.1 GCA_022571515.1 Gemmatimonadota bacterium | reverse complement strand
CGTGATCGACGAGGAGTTTGACCAAAACATGGGATCGAATTGCCATGGCTTGATGAATTGGATATTGCCCGGTGTCCTTAAAAGGTTTATTAAACTTTGCTCCGTGTTTGAGAAGTAATCGCACAATTCCGACATTATTTTTCGCCACGGAAAAAGTGAGAAGAGACATTATTTTTTTGTTTTCCTCGGAATCGGAAATTCGAGCCCCATGCTTTAGGAGTAGGCGGACTATTCCCTCCATTTCATTGACTACAGCATTCCGCAAGACCGTGAGGCCAAAAGGCCCTTTGAGGTTTACTTTCGCTCCTTTTCTAATAAGATTCTCAGCGATTTCTGGCTGGCTGGAATCGATGGCAAGATTTAGATATTGTTCATTGAATTGGAATTTCCCATTGGGGTCCACCCCTGAATTAAGCAATAATTTCGCGATTTCTCGCTGGCCTTCCAGTATCGCAATCTGCAAGGGGGTTCGTCCCTCCGAATCCCCATTGGGGTTCGCCCCTGATTTAAGCAACAATTTAGCGATTTCCAGTTGGCCTTTTATAATCGAAATCTGCAAGGGGGTTCGTCCCTCCGAATCTCGGCTCCGTACGTTCGCTCCGTTTTCGATTAGCAAGGAAAAAACATCAGTGGACTTTTCGTTTTTCGATAGAATTCCTCATCCATCCTGATTGAATAGATTGTTTCCCGCCCTGGGTTTCATTGCGTTGGCCGGAATCAGTGCGGGTGGCCGCCCGGTGCTCATCCGAAAGAAATTCAAATGGCCCAGCCCTTTCCAATCGGAGAATTGTCCATTCTTGGGTTTCAGGGGTTTTTTGTCCCCCAATGGCTGTCCGATTTTGCCGGGTGCTACGGTTTGGAGGGGGGCGGGATCCTATTCGATTACGATGTGGCCCTCCAGCGCTATGAGCGCAATGTGATTTCCCCGCAGCAAGTGCGGAGCTTCTGCCGGGAGGTGGCCACCTTGCCGTCAAATCCCATGGTGTCGTGGACCAAAAGGGCGAAAAGGTGCGTCGTTTGAAAGAGGAGCAGGAGGTTGCGCCCCTCCCCAGCGCCGGGGCATTCAACCGGCTCTACATGGCTGAACGGGCACGGTTGGTGGAAACGAGCTTCGCGAAACTGCGGCGGTTGGGTGTTTCTGATAACCTGGCGCCCGTGGCCGAGCTCAACTTCAACCCATCCAACCCAGACATGGGGGCGCTGGAGCGATCCTTCTCCGCTGAACCGGAGGCCGTGAGGGAAAACGTGGAAATCTTTTCCCGGGCCACCGAGGCTTGCGGGATCGGTCTTTGTCTGAAGCACTACCCCGGGTTGGGCGGTGTATCGGTAAACGGCCATGAGAACACTGACCGGCTTGCGGGACCATCAACGATGCGCAACTCGCTTTGTTTTACGACCTTGTCCCCAATTTACCCGGAGAGGCAGTTCTTGTGAGCCATGGAATCGGCGGTCAATGGGAGGCCGGCGTTCCTGTTTCGGTCTCCGCAGCGGCTCTGGAAGCCTTGCGGGCAAAGCTGCCGGATGCGCTCTTGATTTCAGACGACCTGCGGATGGAGGGTCTGCCACAAACCATGGGTACCAGTGGAGCCTGCCTGCGCGGGTTGCGGGGTGGCTTGGACATGGTGACGATCGGCAACAATCTCAAGGACCAGGCACACCATGCGGGAACATTTGCCGAAATGCTGATCAGGGCCTTGAATACCGGCGTCGAGTTGATTTCCCATACGCAACAGGCCCTAAAACGGATTCGGGAACGCAAAACCCGGTTCACCAGAGGGTAATCCTCAAAGTTCCGAGCCGCAAGATAGAATGGCAGGCAATTTCTTTCCCTGGAGCTTGTTTCCGGGCGTGGAACTGTTGGGAACCGCCGGTGTCGCTATCGCTATCATGGGCCGGATGAGCGCCCTTCCGGCACTATCCTTTACAATGGTTTGGCCAAATTTCCGCTCAGATAGGAAGTGAGCGCATCCCGGTGTTCCGGAGTCACCCGGGTAGGACGGCCATTTTCATTGAGAAAAACAGCCACCGCCCTTGCGGTCAAAACCAGCCGGTTTTCCCCCAGGGCGTGGATTTTCTGGAGGAACACCACCCTGGCCCCACCGATTTTCTCTATCGCAACCTCAACCCGGAAGGTTTCCCTGGAACGGAGAGCGCTTAAATATTTGACGGTGATTTCCGAAAGCGCCAGAGATTTTCCGCTGCTGGCCACCCCCGCCGCGCCGATCCCGATTTGGTGGAGGAATTGGTGCCGCGCATGTTCGAGATAATTTTGATACACGGCGTTGTTGACCACGCCGAATTGGTCCAATTCGTAATCCCGAACCTCAAAATCCACCGAAAACAAAGCGCCCATCTTCCACCGGAGGTTCAAATGTCCGCGTTACCTGCGGGAAAATCAAAACCCCCGAAAACCCATCATTTCTTCCGAGTCTTTGGGGGCCGCCAGGATGGAAAAATTGCGGGATTCCGCGATTGAAAAGGAAGATTTGGAATGGGATGGGAAGACAATTAACGCATGGATTCAATATTCACCCCTTGCCGGGGAGGTGATGGGTCCGGCGTCGCCAGACCAATAAAAAAAATCCCATCCCCTTGGCGCTGCTTAAAAACGCTTCATAAACACTGCTGGTGCATCCGGATAAAAACCGGCGCCGATATCTTCCCTTATTTTACCGCTCCTAAATAATCCGAGATTTTTTTCATTTCCGCGGCTGACATTGTCATTGCGAAGGGCTGCATCATTACCGCCATGGCGCCTTTGCGGGCACCGCTTTTCAATGCCTTGAGTTGATTGAGGAGGTAGGTGGGATTTTGGCCGGCCAACCGGGGATAAGGCGTGTTTTCGATATTTGCCACTCCTTTTCCTTCCGGTCCATGGCAGGCGATACAGCCTTTGCTGAGAAATAGGGATTTTCCTTCCTGGGCTTTCACATCTTGCTGGCTCATCAGAATCGTCATAGCCATCATGGTAAGGGAAACTAAAAATATTTTGCTGACCGAAACAAAAAGAATTTTCATTTTACGAACCTCATTGTGTGTTAAGAAAAAAGAAAATTTCGGGCTGTAATAATGTTGGCCCAATCTCCCCCAGCCACTCAAGCGGAGGATAATAGGCACCGCTAAAAATTGCCGTTATCCACGATTTAAGTCTTGCCTATCGCGATATCTGGAACAGGCGCGATCTCGAACGATGAATTTTAACACGATTTCCGATAAATAAAAGGACCTTGGAGGAGCTTTAATGCTCTTGCGCAGGATAAATCAGCCCAAATTTGTCCCTCCATGACCACCCAACTCCGAAGTCAGGAGGATTCTTTTTTCGAAGGGGGGAGGGATCTACGGAAAGTCCACGCGGGATGTGTCCAATCTTTCTTCCAGACCACGATCATTCCGGCGACGACCCACTCTCCCACCGGGACGCCCGGCAGTACCATAGGCGCTTGGAGGCTTAACTTCTGTGTTCGGAATGGGAACAGGTGGAACCCTCCCGCCATAATCACCGGAATGATCCTGGCCTGGCGCTGGGATATCGCGCCGCGGCCGGATCAAGGCGCGGTCTTTTGGGTTTAGCAGGCTGATGTACCGGCTCGCAAATACACGTTGACGGGAAGGGGGAAATAGAAGTCAAGCCTCACGGTCACTTAGTACGGGTCAGCTGAGCATGTCGCCACGCTTACACCTCCCGCCTATCAACCAGGTGGTCTTCCTGGGACCTTGAGGGGATGTTGCCATCCCTGGGAGATCTATCTTGAGGGGGGCTTCCCGCTTAGATGCTTTCAGCGGTTATCCCTGCCGAACATAGCTACCCAGCAATGCCCCTGGCGGGACAACTGGTACACCAGCGGTTCGTCCACTCCGGTCCTCTCGTACTAGGAGCAGCGCCTCTCAAATCTCCAACGCCCACAGCAGATAGGGACCGAACTGTCTCACGACGTTCTGAACCCAGCTCGCGTACCGCTTTAAATGGCGAACAGCCATACCCTTGGGACCTGCTCCAGCCCCAGGATGCGATGGGCCGACATCGAGGTGCCAAACCGCGCCGTCGATGTGAACTCTTGGGCGCGATAAGCCTGTTATCCCCGGAGTACCTTTTATCCGATGAGTGATGGCCCTTCCATGCGGAGCCACCAGATCACTAAGGCCGACTTTCGTCCCTGTTCGAGCTGTCGCTCTCACAGTCAAGCTCCCTTTTGCCTTTGCGCTCTAACGGCCGGTTTCCAATCGGCCTGAGGGAACCATCGCGCGCCTCCGTTATCGTTTGGGAGGCGACCGCCCCAGTCAAACTCCCCACCAGGCAGGGTCCTCGACCCGGATCAACGGGCCTGAGTTAGAACCTCAAAACAACCAGGGTGGTATTTCAAGGACGGCTCCACCGGTGCTGGCGCACCGGTTTCAAAGCCTCCCACCTATCCTACACAGATCGCTCCAAAATTCACTGCCAAGCTGGAGTAAAGGTTCACGGGGTCTTTCCGTCTTGCTGCGGGTTAACCGTATCTTCACGGCTATTTCAATTTCACTGAGGACCACGCCGAGACAGCGCCCAGATCGTTACGCCATTCGTGCAGGTCGGAACTTACCCGACAAGGAATTTCGCTACCTTAGGACCGTTATAGTTACGGCCGCCGTTTACCGGGGCTTCATTTCAGAGCTTCGCCGAAGCTAACCCCTCCATTTAACCTTCCGGCACCGGGCAGGCGTCAGTGCCTATACGTCGTCTTACGCGACTTTGCAGACACCTGTGTTTTTAATAAACAGTCGCCTGGGCCGATTCTCTGCGGCCCGCTTCAGCTCCCCCATGCAGCGGGTTCACCTACCACGGGCTCCCCTTCTCCCGAAGTTACGGGGACAATTTGCCGAGTTCCTTCTCCGCAATTCACTCGAGCACCTTAGGCTTCTCGCCTCGCCTACGTGTGTCCGTTTACGGTACGGTCACAGCAAGCACTCCCCTGCGAGGCTTTTCTTGGCAGTATGCTTCAGAACCCTTTGCGGGGCCCGAAGGCCCCTTCGGCATCGGCGCTCGGCTTAACCGGTGGGATTTGCCTCACCAGAAACGCCTACCACCTTACATCGGATATTCCACCACCCGACGGTCCGTACGCTGCTGCGTCCCCCCTCAGGGTCAAACGCACTACGCTGTGGTACGGGAATATTAACCCGTTTCCCATCGCCTACGCCCTTCGGCCTCGGCTTAGGGACCGACTAACCCGGAGCGGATGAACCTGGCTCCGGAACCCTTAGGCTTTCGGTGACAGAGATTCTCACTCTGTTTATCGCGTACTCATTCCGGCATACTCACTTCCCTGCGCTCCACCGGCTAAGATCCATACGGATCAGGCCTCACAGCCCGGCTTCCATGCACAGGGAACGCTCCCCTACCATGTCCTTAGACATCCATAGCTTCGGCGACGAGCTTAGTCCCGACCATTATCGGCGCAGATTCACTTGACTAGTGAGCTATTACGCACTCTTTAAAGGCATGGCTGCTTCTAAGCCAACCTCCTAGTTGTCTGTGCAAATCCACATCCTTTCTCACTTAGCTCGCACTTGGGGGCCTTAGCTGACGGTCTGGGCTCTTTCCCTCTCGCGGACGGACATTATCGCTCGCCCACTGACTCCCAGGGTCCATCTCACAGGCATTCGGAGTTTGCATGAGGTCGGTAAGCGGGTAAGCCCCCTAGCCCACGCAGTGCTCTACCTCCTGGAGACAACTCCCTAAGGCTATACCTAAATATATTTCGGGGAGAACCAGCTATCTCCGAGCTTGATTGGCCTTTCACCCCTATCCACAGCTCATCCGAGCAGTTTTCAACCTACACCGGTTCGGGCCTCCACCAGGTATTACCCCGGCTTCACCCTGGCCATGGATAGATCGCTTCGGTTTCGGGTCTGCCCCCACGTACTAAAACCCCCCGAAGGGGGATTTCGCCCTATTCAGACTCGCTTTCGCTTCGGCTCCGGGCCATAAGCCCTTAACCTCGCACGTGAGGAGCAACTCGCCGGATCATAATGCAAAAGGCACGCAGTCACCCGCTATCCGGTCCGAAGACCGGATCCAGGCTCCTACCGCTTGTATGCACACGGTTTCAGGTTCTATTTCACTCGCCGTCAGGCGTTCTTTTCACCTTTCCCTCACGGTACTCTCCACTATCGGTCACGAGCTCGTATTTAGCCTTGGAGGATGGTCCCCCCAGATTCAACCGGGATTTCACGTGCCCCGGCCTACTCGGGTACCCCAGCAACCTTGCTAGTCGGATTTCGCGTACGGGACTCTCACCCTCTCTGGTCCGCCATTCCAGGCGCGTTCTGCTATCCTTTCGCTCGGCCCACACTGAGGCCCCACAACCCCGCCAGGGTTTAACCCCCGACGGTTTGGGCTCTTCCCCGTTCGCTCGCCGCTACTAAGGGAATCTCACTTTTGATTTCTTTTCCTCCGGGTACTTAGATGTTTCAGTTCCCCGGGTTGGCTCTCCTTGCGGAGTGACAGGGCATCACCCCTGCCGGGTTTCCCCATTCGGACATCCCCGGATCTGCGCTTGCTTGCAGCTCCCCGAGGCTTATCGCAGCTTGCCACGTCCTTCATCGCCGGCTCGTACCTAGGCATCCACCGTGCGCACTTGTTCGCTTGACCAGAATTTTCCTGCGTCAAATCGTGCGCCGCGTCGTCACACTCGCCTCAGCTCCTCAACGTATCTTTCGATACGCCTTCGTCGCTTCGCCTCGCGTTCCTACCGGTGCATCGATTTTACTTGGAAAATTTCCCCCTCGCTTAGGTGAGTTTTCGAAAAGACCGTAACGAAATCTCACCAACAAGAAGTATCCTCTGGCCTCACCAAAAAGCCACTACACTTTTTCGAATTGTTCCACCTAAGGTTTCTCTACAACCTTCTCACCCTGAATTTACGAGGACGTCGGACCTTGCATCCGGGCGTCCCGCAAACGTTTGTCAAAAAGCAGCCCGGCCGGGTATCCCAGCCGAGCAAGGAAAGGTACCTGAACGGGGGGGTCGAGTCAACACGGTTTGACCCCCGATTTTGTGCCCTTTCTAGATGCCTCCGGCCTCCAGCAATCCGGCCACCTCATCGGCCGTCACGAAGAACTTTCCGAGGGCCGTTCCGGACTCTGGAGAATGCCAATCCGAGCCACCTGAGACCATCAGTCCGGCTTCCCTGGCAGCCCGCTCCAGCACGAGGATTTGATCCGCTCGGCTCTTCGGCCGGTAGATTTCCAAGCCTTTCAGACCAGCGTTCACCAGGCCAGGGAGCAGGTCCTGCAGCAGGTTCTGCGGCGGATGGGCCCATACGGCGATGCCCCCGGCATCTTCGATCAGCCGGATGGCCTCGGCCGGATCCGCGAGCCGGGTGGGTACATGGGCATCCATGCCATCCCCGATGAAGCGCTCGAAGGCCGCCGGAACCGTGGCCACATGACCGCGCCGAACAAGGGCCTTCGCCAAGTGGGGGCGCCCGATCATGGTGGGCGGGCCACCGCTGAACTCGAGCACGTCGTCCATGGTGAGCGCCAAACCCGCGGAGTTCAGGCGGCCCACCATCTCGCGCATGCGCTCATTTCGCACGCGGCCGGCTCGCTCCTGATGGGCTGTGATGGAATCGGCCTCCGGATCGACGAAATAGCCGAGGATATGGATCTCCCGCTCGGACGAGGTGCTGCTCACCTCCAGCGCCGGGACGATCTGGATGGCATAGGACCTGGCCGCTTCTCGGGCCTCCCGCACACCCGCCACGGTGTCGTGATCCGAGATTGCTATGACGTCCAACCCACCCTGGGCCGCCAGGCGTACCACTTCGGCGGGTGCAACCGCCCCGTCGGAGGCGGTCGAGTGGACATGGAGATCGAGCCTCATGGACACAGCCGGACCTGCCGGTTAACCGCTCTGGCCCTCTGCTGCCAGCTCTTCGACATCCTCTGGAGAGAGGATCGCCGATGCCGGGATCTCTGCGGGTGGGGCGGATCCTGTGTACTCGGTCAGGACCGTGACCTCGTTGCCCTCCACCTTGATGACGCCCGCTGCCACGTAGAAGGTCTCGCTACCACCGTCGGGCCCCTCGATGGCGAGCTCGCCGTGGCCTAGAAGGGCGATCATCGGCGCGTGGCCCGGAAGGATGCCCACCCGACCATCCCACGCGGGCGCCACCACGGACGTGGCAGCGCCTTCGTACACGGCCTCCTCGGCCGACACGACCCTGACGCTAAGCGTCTTCTCGCTCATGCCCGGCTCACTCGGCCAGCTCCTCGCCCGCGGCGATCACCTCTTCGATGCCGCCCTTCATGTAGAAGGCCTGCTCCGGCAGGTGATCCAGCTCGCCATCGGCCATGCGCCCGAACGACTCGATGGTCTCGTCGAGCTTGACGTACTTCCCGGGGATGCCGGTGAACTGTTCCGCAACGTGGAACGGCTGGGACAGGAACTTCTGGATCCGACGTGCCCGTGCGACGATGATCTTGTCTTCCTCGCTGAGCTCGTCCATGCCCAGGATGGCGATGATGTCCTGGAGATCCTTGTAGCGCTGGAGGATCTCCTGCACGCGGGTCGCCACGGTGTAGTGGCGCTCCCCAATGAATTGGGCGTCCATGATGCGCGACGTCGAGTCCAGCGGATCAACCGCCGGATAGATGCCCAGCTCCGAAATGGCGCGCGACAGCACGGTCGTGGCGTCCAGGTGCGTGAATACCGCGGCGGGCGCCGGGTCTGTGAGGTCGTCGGCGGGCACGTAGATGGCCTGCACCGACGTGATGGATCCCTCACGGGTAGAGGTGATCCGCTCCTGGAGCTCGCCCATCTCGGTACCCAGCGTGGGCTGGTAGCCCACGGCCGACGGCATGCGGCCGAGCAGCGCCGACACCTCGGAGCCCGCCTGCGTGAAGCGGAAGATGTTGTCGATGAAGAGCAACACGTCCTGCTTCTCGATGTCACGGAAATACTCGGCGATCGTGAGCCCGCTGAGCCCCACGCGCAGGCGCGCCCCGGGGGGCTCGTTCATCTGGCCGTAGACCAGCGACGTGGACTCGAGAACGCCCGACTCCTTCATTTCGAGCCAGAGGTCATTCCCCTCGCGGGTCCGCTCGCCCACACCGCAGAATACGGAGCGGCCGCCGTGCTCCATCGCGATGTTGTTGATGAGCTCCATGATGATGACGGTCTTGCCGACGCCGGCACCACCGAAGAGCCCGGTCTTGCCGCCCTTCACGTACGGAGCGAGGAGATCGACGACCTTGATGCCGGTCTCGAAGATCTCGGTCTTGGGCTCGAGGGCGTCGAACTTGGGCGGGTCCCGGTGTATCGGCCACCGCTCCACCTCGCCGTTGTCGCCACCCACGGGCCCCTGCTCGTCCACGGGCTCGCCGAGCACGTTCAGGATCCGGCCGAGCACCACCTCGCCGACGGGAACCGTGATGGCGCTTCCCGTGTCGACGGCGTCCATCCCCCGCGTCACGCCGTCTGTGGACGTCATGGAGACCGCGCGCACCTGGCCCCGGCCAATGTGCTGCTGGACCTCAGCCACGAGCTCCACTTCCTGGCCGCCCTCGCCCGTCAACTTCAGCGAGAGGGCGTTGTAGATGTCCGGCAGGTTCTCCGGGTCGAACTCGACGTCCAACACGGGCCCGATAACCTGAACGACCTTTCCGATGTTCTTGTCAGCCATGGTATCCATTCTCTGTTCGGTAGCGGCCCAGCGAAGCGGGTCGCACGGCCCTATTCGAGAGCCGCAGCGCCACCGACGATCTCGGCGATCTCCTGAGTGATCTGGGCCTGTCGGGCCCTGTTATACGAACGGGTGAGTCTCTCGAGCATGTCACCCGCATTGTCTGTCGCGTTCTTCATGGCGGTCCGCCGTGACCCCTGCTCGGCCGCAGAGTTCTCGACCAGCGCCCGGTACACGGCGTTGCGCACATAAGCCGGCAACAGCCGGTCGAGCAACACGTCCCCCGAGGGGGAAAGGATGTATGAAACCGTCCCCGCGGATTCCGTCTTCGGCTTGATCGGAAACAACTCCCTTACGATCGGCGGCGTGGACATCGCGGACCGGAACTCGGAACTCACCAGGTAGACAGCGTCCACCTCACCTCCGGCGAACGCGTCGCGGAGTGGCGCGATCACGGACTCGGCGTCCTCCGGCGTCGGGTTGTCTCCGATGTCGGCGCGCGCCGAGGCGATCTCCTCACCCCTGAACCGGAAATAGGCGATACCCTTCTTGCCGACCAGGTCGAGACGGGTCTCGACGCCCTCGCTCCTGAGGCGCTCCAATAAATTGCGTGCCTCGCGGATCAGATTGGCGTTGAACCCGCCGGCGAGACCCCTGTTGGCCGTAAAGAGCATCACAGCCGCCCTGCGAAGTTGCTCGGGGCGCCTCAACAACGGGAAGCGCTCCGACAACTCGGGAGCGTAGAGGCTCCGTACGATCCCTTCGAGAGCCTCCGCATAGGGCCGCGCGGCATGCACACGATCCGTGGCTCTCTTGAGCTTCGACGTGGCCACCAACTCCATCGTGCGAGTGATCTTCCGGGTGTTCTCGACGGACTTGATCCGTCGTTTGACTTCACGCCCTCCGGCCACTCAGCAGCCCCCTTTCACGGCGACTCCGGTCATCGGGCCTCAGCCCCCGCGGTCTCGGCGACTTCCACTTCAACTCCCTCGTCCTCCAAGAACCCCGCCGTGTACTCCTGCGTGGCCTCGATCAGAGCGTTCTCGATCTCTTCGGTGAGCTCCTTGCCTTCACGGATTCCGGTCAGGATCTCTTCGTGCTGGACCTCGAGGAACTCGTGATAACCGAGCTCCCACTTCTTGATCCGGGCTACCGGGACATCATCCAAGTACCCGTTGGTCACCGCATAGATGACGGCCACCTGGTTCTCGACCGGCATGGGCTGGTACTGGGGCTGCTTGAGCACCTCGACCGTGCGTTCGCCGCGGGCCAACTGGCGCTGTGTCACTGCGTCCAGGTCCGATCCGAACTGGGAAAAGGCCTCGAGCTCACGGAACTGCGCAAGGTCCAGGCGGAGCCGTCCGGCGACCTTCTTCATGGCCTTGATCTGCGCCGCGCCACCTACACGCGACACAGAGATGCCCACGTTGACCGCCGGGCGCACGCCGGAGAAGAACAGGTCGGGTTCCAGAAAGATCTGCCCATCCGTGATCGAGATGACGTTGGTCGGGATGTAGGCCGAAACGTCACTTGCCTGCGTCTCGATGATCGGCAGCGCGGTGAGCGATCCTCCGCCCATCTCTTCCGAGAGCTTGGCCGCCCGCTCGAGCAAGCGCGAGTGTAGGTAGAACACATCGCCCGGATACGCCTCGCGGCCCGGGGGCCTCCGAAGCACCAGGGAGAGCTGGCGATAGGCCTGCGCCTGCTTCGAGAGATCGTCGTAGATCACCAACGTGTGGCGGCCATTCCACATGAAGTGCTCGGCCAAGGCGCACGCCGAGTAGGGGGCAATGTACTGAAGCGGCGCCGGCTCCGAAGCGCTGGCGGCCATCACGATCGTGTAGTCGAGCGCACCGTGTTGCCGGAGCGTTTCCACCACGCCGGCGACCTTCCCCGCGCGCTGGCCGATGGCGCAGTAGACGCACACGACGCCGGTGTCCTTCTGGTTGATGATCGTATCGATCGCGATGGCCGTTTTGCCGGTCCCGCGGTCGCCGATGATCAGCTCGCGCTGGCCCCGGCCGATTGGAATCATCGAGTCGATCGGCTTTATGCCCGTCTGGAGGGGCTCATTCACCGGTTGCCGCTTGACGATGCCCGGGGCGACAACGTCGATCTGGCGGCTGCCCTCGATCGGCTCGATCGGGCCCTTGCCGTCTATGGGTTGGCCGAGCGCATCCACCACTCGGCCGAGGTATCCCTCGCCGACCGGCACGTCGAGCACACGGCCCGTACCGCTCACCTGGTCCCCCTCGTGGAGGGCGGTCCAGTCACCCATGATGACCGCGCCGATGTTGTCTTCTTCGAGATTCAAGGCCAGGGCCGTTACGACCTCGCCGGTGTCGGCCACCGTGATCTCGAGCATCTCGCTGGCCATCGCATTGGTCAGTCCGTAGATCCTGACGATCCCATCCTTGACCTCGAGGACCTCGCCGATCTCCTCGGCGCGCAGGTCCTCCTCGTAGTTCTCGATCTCGGAGAGGAGGACGCCCTTGATCTCACCGGCGCGCAGCCCTGAGTCGTTTGCCATCTAGCTAATCCTCGAATCTGGGGCCCGAACGCCGGGCCCGCATCGCGTATGTGTCAGTCATGCTGTATCGGGAGACGGCAGCTCCGCCCCCAAGAGTCTGCGGCGCATGCCCTCCAGCCTGCGCCTGATCGAGCCGTCGTAGATGGTGTCGCCCGTACGAACCACGACACCGCCCAAGATGGCCGGCTTCACCCGCACGGTAGGAATCGCAGTCTTCTTCAGCATGGACGAGAGCTTCTCGGTCAACTCGTCCATGCCACCGCCGCCCAGCTCGCGGGCAAGAGTTACTTCGACGCGCACACGGTTGTGATGCTCGTCCACCAGCGCGTGATACTCACGCGCGATGTCGCGCAGGAGCCGCTGCCGGCGCTTGTCGATGGTCACGAGCAGGAAGTTCACCAAATGTCGCGGTAGGTGGTCGCCGAACACCTTCCTCACCACGGCCTTCTTTTCGGTCGCCGCGATCCTTGGTGTCTCCAGAAAGAGGCGCACCCCTGCGTTCTCGTCCAGAAGCCTCGCCACCAGTTCGATGCCTTCGCCGAAGGTGTCCACGCCCTCGTGGCGCTCGGCCAGCTCGAAGAGAGTCTCCGCGTAGTTCTTCGCGACGGTCTCGTCTCTCAAGCCTGCGCCCCCTCACCTGACTTCGTGAGGTCGTCCACGTAGCCCATCACCAACTCGCGGTTCTTATCGGCGTCGAGGTTGTCCCGAATCAGTTTGGAGGCGACCGCGAGTGCCAATTCCACGGACTCCTTCCGAAGGGCGTCAACCGCTGCGTCACGCTCCCTCTGGATCTCCTCGCGCGCCCGCTCGATCATGGTGTGACCCTCGGTGCGGGCCTTGTCCTCGATTTCCTGACGCAGTCTCTCGCCCGCGTCCTTGCCGTCCTGGATGATCTGGTGTGCTTCACGCCGGGCCTCGGCCATCTGTTTCTTGTGCTCGGCCAGGAGGCTGGCGGCCTCCTCACGTTCGGCTCTGGCCTGGTCCAGGTCGCCCTGGATCCCCTTTTCACGCGCGTCGACAGCGCCCAGGATAGGCCCCCAGGCGTACCTGTGGAGGGTCAACAGCACGAGACCGAAGACGATCAGCGTCCAGGTACTCAGTCCCAGGTTGATGTCGAACAGCCCAGGGCTCGCCCCGCCCTCGGCCCCGTGGTCCTCCTGCGCCCACGCCACCAGCGGCGACGTGGCCACGAAGACCAGGAGTGCCATGAGTGTTCGGTTGATCAGCTTTGTCATGTCCCCATGTCCTCTATCCTCAGTCCCTTTGCACCGTTTTCACTCCTGATCTAGGGCGTCTGAGAAGTGGTGCAGCGGTAGGCGGGCAAGGTGTAAGGGCTGAGACGTACCCCAGGTACGTCGCAGGCCCGCACACCGCAGCCCAACGCCGCGCTGCGCCGCTTATCAGGCGTCCTAGAAGAGTTTGAAGATGATGGTGATAACCAGGCCAAACAGCGCAGCACCCTCGATCAGCGCGGCAAGAATGATGGACGACGCTTGAATGTCGGCCGCCGCCGCCGGCTGGCGGGCGATCCCCTGGGCCGCGGCACTACCGATCTGGCCGATCCCGATCCCCGCACCGATCACGGAGAGGCCGATCCCGATCCCGGCACCGAGCAGGCTCAGATTGTTCTTGGCGGTCTCAGGATCCATGGCGGCATCCTGAAGCGTGGTGAGCATTGCGTGGAGCATGTGGCTCTTCTCGTCTCTTAAGGGTTCAGTCCAGCGACAAAAAATGATCTAGTGGGCATGGCGGATGAGTCCGATGAACACCGCCGTCAACATGGCGAAGATGTACGCCTGCAAAAACGCTACGAAGATCTCCAGCATGAAGACCGCGACCACCATTCCGACCGAGGCCCCCGCGATTGCGTACTTCCCCAAACTCAGGTTGGCGAACATGAATATCATGCCGAGCAGCGCCAGCACCAGCGTGTGCCCAGCCGTCATGTTGGCGAAGAGCCGGATGGCCAGAGCGAACGGCTTGGTGAGCTTCCCGATAAACTCGACGGGGATCATGATGATGAGCATCATCCCCGCCCCGAGCTTGGACATCCCGGGCGGGACGAAGAAAATCGTCTTGGCGTATCCCATCGGCCCCAGCGCCCTCATCCCGCTCACCTCCACAACCACGAAAGTGAGGATAGCCAAGGCAGCGGTTACGTTGATGTTGCCGGTGGCGGTTGCGCCGAACGGCACGAGCCCCAGCAAGTTCATCGTCAGAATGAAGAAAAACAGCGTCAGGATGTATGGCGTGTAGCCGTCGGCTCCGTGACCGATGTTGCGGCGGACCACCTCGTCTCTGAAATAGACGACGATGGCCTCGACGGCGTTCGCGAAGCCCGACGGCGCCCGATCGCGATACTTCCGCTGCATGACCCGTCCCACCAGGCTGAGGACCACGACGCAGATGACCGCAGCCGCCAGCATGAACACCACGTGCTTGGTAGGCGACATGTCGAGCGTGACCGGGCCGAGCTGAATCGGACTCCATTCCGGCAGGTGAAAAACCTTGCCCCAGCCGAGCACCTGGAACTCGATCTCCTTGCCGTCCGCCAGGTGATGCATGAGCATCCCCTTGAGGTCAGGGGGAGCAACCTCTACAGCCCCTTGTGCCTCACCCTGAGCCTGCAACAATGCGCGAACGCTCCTCGTCATTCAGTGTTCTTGCCGATTCGGATACGAAAGAAGGCTGGTTCGAGCAACAGCAGGACGAAGAAGAACCCACCCAAGGCCAGCAGCATGGGGACCGGAGCCACGCTTTCGAGGCGCGTCGCCCAGAGACCCACGACTATGATCACCCCCATGCGAACGAGCGTGCCACCCGCCCAAACTGCCAGAAAGCGATTCATCTCCTGCCGGTATCGTATCAGGAGCCAGAACGCCAAGAGTTGTATTGGATAGGCCACGGCCGCGGCAAGCGCAATGCCACGACGCCCATCGGCATCGAGGAAGGGCCACAGGCCTGTGACGACGATTAGGACCAGCAGGAGACCGGTCACCCCGTACCGACCAACTGGGGTCACCGCGCGTCCTCCGAGTCCTCGGGCTTCGGGCGAAATTGGATCACGACGTAATAGTAAAGCCTGTAGAAGCCAGCTCCGGCGCCTACGAAGGCGCCCAGGATCAACAGCACCGGTGTGGTACCCAACTTCGAGTCGAGCCACCACCCGACGAGGAGGAAGAACAGCGTGGCAAGAGCGAGCGTCAATCCGTAGCCCATGTACTGCCCGGAAACACGACTCACTTCCCCAGCACGAGGCGCGTTTGGGCGCTCGTCGGACATCTGGCCTCCCTCCCATGGCCGTTCAGCCAGCCGAAGATAGAAGCTTGTGAAATTTTGCGCAAGCGCCCTGCCCGACCGTTTTCACGGACACCTTGGTGTACGGATCTTCGCTTGACGGCGCGGAAAAATTGGCTCTATGTTCGCCTTGCCGTGTGCACCGGATACAGTGGCTCGAGCGTAAGCCGCTGGACCCAGTGTACGCGCTCAGTGTACCCCGATTGCCGTGATCACGCGCCTCCGGCGGATGAGAACCCCCGGATCGCAGATCTTGACGACAAACCCTAACGTATTGCCGCGCGAGGCGTGGAAGGGCCGATGACCATTCAGACCGACGGCGCGGTACAGGATCGGGATCTCGAGTTGCTCGACCGCGTGGCGGAGGTAGCGCAGGAACTCAGCCACGAGGTCGGGAAGAAGATAGTTGGCCAGCACGACGTGGTGAGCGGCTTGCTGACGGCGCTCCTGGCCAATGGACACGCCCTGCTCGTGGGTGTGCCGGGCCTGGCCAAGACTCTGCTCATCTCGACGCTGGCGGAGGCCCTGGAGCTCAAGTTCAGCCGCATTCAGTTCACGCCCGACCTCATGCCGACGGACATCACGGGCACCGAGGTGATCGAAGAGGACCGGTCATCCGGACGTCGTGTGTTCCGGTTCGTGCGAGGACCGATCTTCGCAAATGTCGTCCTGGCCGACGAGATCAACCGCACCCCTCCGAAGACGCAGGCCGCTTTGCTGCAGGCGATGCAGGAACGTGAGGTTACCGCCGCCGGTCAGACGTATCCGCTCGAGGCGCCGTTCTTCGTGTTGGCGACGCAGAATCCGATCGAGCAGGAAGGCACCTATCCGCTTCCGGAGGCGCAACTCGATCGCTTCATGCTCGAGCTGGTGATCGGTTATCCATCGAAGGACGAAGAGGAAGAGATCGCCATGCGGACCACGGGTGAGGACCAGCCTCAGATTCGCCCCGTGGTCAACAGCTCTGAGCTCATTGAGCTACAGCGCCTCGTGCGGCGTGTGCCCGCACCACCGTCGCTCGTGTCGTATGCGGTTCGGCTTGCTCGGGCGACCCGCCCCAACGAAGAGGAAACATCCCCGGTCGCGTCGAGGTATGTGAGTTGGGGAGCGGGCCCGCGGGCATCTCAGTTCTTGGTGCTCGGAGCCAAGGCCCGCGCGGCGGTGCGTGGCGACGCCATTCCCTCGTTCGATGACGTACGTGCCGTGGCGCCGGCAGTTCTGGCCCACCGGGTCGTTCTGAACTTCGAGGCCGAGGCTGATGGGCGGACCACGCGCGACGTCATTGCGGAGATTATTGAAGAGAGCGGTGAATGGACGTAGGTCCAAGTAGCGAGGCGGGCGACCACCCGCCAAGTACAGAGAGGACCCGATGACCTGGCTGCTGGGGGCGGTGGCGCTGGTCATGATTATCTGCTCCGCCCTCCTCGCGGCCGGCGAGGCCGCTGTCTTCGCGCTCGGAGAGTCCAGACTGAGGACTCTCACCGAGGAGGGTTTCCGTGGAGCTGAGGCGCTGGCCGGCCTGCGTGCAACGCCATCCGAACTTCGTGCCTCGGTGCTCTTCCTGACCGGCGTGTTCAACCTATCGGCCTTGACCCTGCTGATATTGGCGGGCGTATCGAGCGATGGCATCACCGGAGGTCTTATCGCGGCCGTGGTCGGCGTGCCGGTGATCTTGCTGGTCGGGCAGCTGTTCCCAAGGACGGCTGCGGAACGGCGTCCCCTCAAGTTCGCGCTCAGCGCAGCGCCCCCGCTCGAAGTGGTGAACCGTGTCGTTGGGATAGCAGTGCGCCCGCTCGGGAGGATATTCAACGGCGACGATGATGAGGACGGCACCACCCACGAGGAGCGGGTGGTGCGTGACATCGCCGAACTGGGTAAGCGAGAGGGAGTGGTGGGCGAGGACGAGCACCTTCTCGTCGAACGAGCCTTCCGCCTCGACGAGATGACCGCCTGGGAAGTCATGACACCCCGGGTGGACATCTTCTCATGGAAGGATTCGCTCACGCTGGAAGAGGTCGTCGACGAAATGCAGGCGGTCCCCTACTCGCGCGTGCCGGTGTACGGCGAAGGCATCGACGACGTGACCGGCATTCTCCATGTACGGGAAGCGTTGGAGACCCACGTCGCCGGACGCGTGACGACGCGGTTATCGCAGTTGTCTCGTGAACCACTGTTCGTGCCTGGCTCGCTGTCGCTCACACGCCTGCTTCGCCAGTTCCAGATGCGTCGCATCCACCTGGGGATCGTCGCGGACGAGTTCGGTGGCACCGATGGCCTCGTCACGCTCGAAGACGTGTTGGAGGAGTTGGTCGGTGAGATCGAGGACGAGACCGACATCACGGAGGAGCCGCTCATCCGGGTCTCCAGGAGCGAAATCATCGCCATGGGCAGCGTGGACGTGCGTGAGATAAACCAGGCCTTCAACGTGGCGTTACCGCGGCTCGAACACCGCTCGCTGAACGGCCTGATTCTGGAGGAGCTCGGCTATGTGCCCAAAGCCAACGAGAAGATCGAACGCTACGGTGTGACGATCGAGATCCTGGAAGCCAGTGAGACTCAGGTGCTCAAGGCGCGGCTCGGCAAGCCGACGTCCGCGACGGGGGGCGAGCCGTCGTGATGGACGCCTCCCGAACGCCCGCGTAACGAGTGGCCGTCATCCGGCCGTTCAACGGCAAATGGCCTCGTGTGGCGGACGACGTCTTCTTGGCGCCGACGGCCGTGTTGATCGGTGACGTGACGATCGGGGCCGGCGCCAGCGTGTGGTTCGGCGCCGTTCTCCGTGGTGACGACGCTGACAACGGCATCGTGGTGGGGGTAGGCTCGAGCATCCAGGACAACTGCGTGGTGCATGTGGGTGACTGGGGCCCGACGATTGTCGGGGAGCACGTGACCGTCGGTCACGGCGCGAAGTTCGAGAGCTGCTCGATCGGTGACCGTTCGATCGTGGGCATGAACGCCGTCATCCTTCAGGAGGCCGTGATCGGTGTCGAGTGTGTCGTGGCTGCGAACGCCGTGGTCCTGGAGGGCGCGCGTATTCCCGATCGCAGCCTGGTGGCCGGCGTGCCGGCCCGGATCAAGAAGCAGTTGGACGGCTCCGCGGCGGAGTGGATCTCCCGTGGCGGCCGCCACTACGTGGAGCTGGCCAAGCAATACAGAGCTCAAGGCATCGGACAAGCCGAGACCGTGTGCGAGCTGTGCGGCGGGCCGGTAGTAGAGCGGAACTGCAAGATCGTGTGTCTCAAGTGTGGCTACCAGCGGGACTGCTCAGATCCCTAAGAGCATGCAATCTTTCCGTCCGGGCGCGCGCCAGCGTGGATGCTGGAGTAGGCGGCGGAAGGTTCCCGACTGAGGCGTACCGATAGGTACGTCGCAGGGAGGGGTTCTTCCGACCAACGACCTCCAGCGCCACGATGGCGCGCGCGCGTCACATTAGCAGGATCGTGCTCACATACCACCCGATGATATCTCCGCCCCACCCGTAGGTAATCGCCCCACCTGCCGATAGGAAGATCCCGAACGGCACCAACTTACCTGTCTTCCACGAGATCGGGCCGAACACTACCGACCCCAACAGGGCCCCAATGAAGATGGTGAGCAACACGCCGGGCATACCCAGGAAGGCGCCTATCATCGCCATCGTCTTGATGTCGCCTCCACCCATGGCGTCCTTCTTGAACGCCAGCTTGCCGGCCTGAGCGACCCCCAGCAGCAGGCCGAATCCCAAGGCGGCGCCCAACACAGCGTCGAGCGCTGTCGGGCCACCGGGGAGAAACGCGGCCGCCAACCCGAGGGCGAGTCCACCCAGGGAAAACTCGTCGGGAATGATGTAGTAGCGGGCGTCGGTGAGCGCGATGCCGAACAGGATCGTGAGGAACACGGCCCCGCGCAACGCTTCCCCGCTCAACCCGTGGTACCAGAAGAGCCCCGCCCAGATCACGCCAGTGGTCAATTCGGCCAGCGGGTACTGCATCGAGATGGTCGTGCGGCAGGAACGGCACCGGCCCCTCAGAATGAGGTAGCTGAGCACCGGAATGTTGTCGTACCAGGGAAGCATCTGGTCGCACGACGGACAGTGCGACCGAGGCGAGACGACGGACTCATCGTTCGGCCAGCGGAACGAGCAGACGTTCAGAAAGGATCCCAGCAGGAGGCCGAGCATCCCGGCCATCACGGCCACGTAGATCGGCCCGCTCAGAAGTAAATCGATCACAGTCGTCTCGGTCAGGGTGCACCGGCCGAGGTAAGGGCATAGAGCAGGATCGCCCCGGCCATAGCAGCGTTGAGAGAGTCAGACCCACCGGCCATCGGCACGGCGACGGGATCGGCCGACTCCAAGATCTCCGGTCGTACACCGGCTCCCTCGCTCCCGATCACGAGGCCCCAGGGACCCGGTGGCCGGACACTGGAAACATCGTGTCCGCACGGATCCCCCGCCAGAAGACTCACGCCTGCCGATACCAACCAAGCCTCCACTTCTCGCCAAGGAGCGGTCACCACAGGGATGTGGAAGCAACTGCCCGCGCTACTCCGGACGGCCTTTGGGCCCCATGGATCGGCGCTGCCGTCCAACACGACCACACCGGCGAGTGCGAAGGCGCGTGCGGCTCGGATCATGGTGCCCACGTTCCCGGGATCCTGTACTCCATCCAGCAGGAGGTGACGGGCCGAGGGGTCCACCCCAAGGCCGTCGAGCGTCGACGACGGCTCCTCACACACCAGCAGCACACCCTGCGACGACCGGGTGTCCGCCACTCCGGCGAGTTCGCGGTCGGTCATGTCCTCCACGGGCAAGCCGGCGGCCTGTAGGCGCTCAGCGAGAGAGGATCCCCCACCGGTGCTGTGCAGGTCCGGCGACTGCAAAGCGAACCGGACCTTCACGCCAGCATCGAGGGCCTCGCCCACGGCACGCACACCCTCAATGAGCACAAGGCCCTCTCGCTCACGGGTCTTCCGGGGTGACAGCCGCCCGATCAACCGCCGTTTCTGGTCACTCAACGTCATCGCGCCTCAGTTCCCCCTCGGGAAGCCGCGGTCTATACTCTCCACTCCCATGGACGACTCACTTCCCATCGTGCTCACCATCGCCGGGAGCGACAGCGGGGGCGGCGCCGGTATTCAGGCCGACCTCAAGACGTTTCAGGCGTTCGGCGTCTTCGGCACCTCGGCGGTGACCGCCGTCACGGCCCAGAATACCAGGGGCGTCTCGATGGTCCACCCCGTGCCACCAGATATCGTGCAGGCGCAGATTACCGCCGTGGCCGACGACCTCCCGCCAAGCGCGGTCAAGACCGGGATGCTCGCCAGCGCGCGGCTCGTGGAAGTGGTCGCGGACGCTCTCGAGCAGCACAGCCTGGGCCCGTACGTTCTCGACCCCGTGATGGTCGCTACGTCCGGGCATCGGCTCCTGGATGCCGACGCCGAAGCGGCGGTGGCGCGGCGGCTCGTCCCCCTCGCCGACCTGTCCACCCCGAACCTGGCGGAGGCATCGGTGCTGGCCGACCTCGATATCGCGAATCCGGATGACATGCGTGCTGCGGCCGAACGCATCATCGAAAGGGGTGCCCGGGCGGTCCTCATGAAGGGCGGCCACCTCGGTGGTGACGAGGTCGTGGACATCCTCCACGACGGCTCCGAAATCCGGGAGTGGCGCCACCCGCGCATCGACACGCCGCACACGCACGGAACCGGCTGTACGCTCTCCGCTGCGGTCGCCGCCGGTTTGGCACTGGGACTTCCACTCGCCGATGCCGTAGACACGGCGATCGACTTCGTGGCCCGCGCCATCGCCGGCGCACCGGGCCTCGGTGGCGGTCAGGGCCCGGTCAACCACCTAGTGAGTCCGCGCATCCCACACCGGTCCTGATCACGGTTCCATTCTCGTCACGACACCGCGAATCAGGGCTTCCAACCCGACGCCCGCCCTTTCCCCGATCTCCAGCACCTCGGCGTGGTCGAGGTCGTCGCCACCCATGCCGCCGGCGCGGTTCGAGATCATCGAGAACGCGAGCACCCGCAGGCCCAGCGCTCGGGCCACCGTCGCCTCCGGCACGGTGGACATGCCCACGGCGTCAGCCCCGAGAAACTCCAGCATGCGTACCTCGGCAGGCGTCTCGAAGCTCGGCCCCGCCACCGCCGCGTACGTCCCACGAGACAGAGGCATCTGGAGCTCGAGCGCCACCTGCATGCTCAGCGCCTGGAGGCGCCGGTCATACGGTTCGCTCATGTCCGGAAAGCGCTGCTCGTCGCCCACGAGGGGGCCGGCCAGAGCCGACCGCCACTGAAGGTTGATGTGGTCGTCGATCAGCATGATGCATCCCGGCTCCAACCCACGGGCGATTCCGCCGGCCGCGTTGGTCAGGATCACCGTGCCCACGCCCAGGGCGGCGGCCACCCTGATGGGGGCGACGACCACGTCCATGTCATGGCCTTCATACGCGTGGAACCGGCCCGCCTGAATCAGCACCGGCCTCCCCTCGATCCGCCCGGCCACGTATCGTCCGGCGTGTCCGGCCACCCCTACCGAGGGGTATCCGGGCACCGCTTCGAAGGGCACTTCGACCGCCGCTTCGACGCGCTCGGCCAAACCGCTCAGGCCGGATCCCAGGACGAGCAACAGCTCGGGCCGGTCGGGGAGAGCCTCTCCGACGGCGGCAGCCGCGGCGGCGATGTCCACCGTCACGATGCCCGCACCAAAGGCCCGGGCCAGGTCACACCAACATTCCCGCTACGGTCGCCGTCATGAAAGCGGCGATCGTCCCGGCGATCATGGCCCTGAGCCCTATCCGAGACAGATCCGCGCGACGGCTGGGCGCGATGCCACCGATGCCACCGATCTGGATGGCGATGGACGAGAAGTTGGCGAAACCCGAGAGGGCGTAGGTCACGATGACCACGGAGCGGGGGCTCAACGTGTCCCCGCCGCTGTTGAGGAGGTTGGCGAGTTGCAGGTAGGCGAAGAACTCGTTGAGGGCCATCTTCAGGCCCAAGAGGCCTCCCACCGTAGTGGCGTCGGCCCAGGGCACACCCATGATCCAGGCGATGGGAGCGAGCACCCAGCCCAGCACCAGCCGAAGAGACAGCGACTCCAGCCCGACCAGGCCACCCATGAGGCCCAGAATCGCATCCAGCATGTAGACGAGGGCCACGAACGCCAGCAGCATGGCGCCGACGTTGAGCGCCAGGGTCAGGCCCTCGGAAGCACCCCGGGCTGCCGCGTCGATAACGTTCACGTCCGGGCGATCGACCGCCAAGTCGAGGCTCCCCAACGTCTCCGGCACCTCCTCCTCGGGGTACATGATCTTGGCGATCACCAGCGCAGCGGGCGCAGACATCACGGAGGCGGCCATCAGGTGCCCGGCGATATCCGGGAAGTACACGACCAACATGCCCACATAGGCCGCCATCACTCCGCCCGCCACGGTCGCGAACCCACCCGTCATCACGGCCATGAGCTCCGACATGGTCATGCGCTCGATGAACGGTTTTATCAACAGTGGGGACTCGGTCTGGCCCACGAAGATGTTGCCGGCAGCCGACAGGGTCTCGGCTCCCGAAGTGTGCATCGTGCGCTGCATCACCCACGCGAAGCCCTTCACCACCACCTGCATGACGCCGAGATGGTAGAGGATCGTCATCAACGATGAGAAGAAGATGATCGTCGGCAGCACGTTGAACGCGAACAGGGCGCCCGTATGCGCCACCTGTCCCACTCCCTCGAGCGCCTGGCCTTGGCCCGGCATACCCGGTACACCACCACCTACCGGCACGTAGTCCCAAACGAGGTTTCCGAAGATGAAACTGGCGCCGTGGACGGTGAAGCCGAGCAGCGCCATCACACCACGGTTGAGCCCGTCGAAGATGAACCCGCCCATCGGCGTCTTGAGGATGAACACCGCGAAGATCAACTGCAACGCAACGCCCCAAAACACCACGCGCCATGGGATCAGCTTGCGGTTCACGCTCATCGTCCAAGCCAGCAGAACGAGTACGGCCAGGCCAACGAGCGAGCGAAGGCGCTCGCCGAGAGGAGTATCCAGGCTGCGCCCGATCGAGGAGATCCCCCGCTCCTGGGCGGGCGCCGCAGCGGCCGAAATGGACGCGGTGGCCACCGGCACGGCGTCGAGCGTATCGGGGGCGGGGGCGGACGCCAATAGGTCCGTCACGGCCAACCCGAGGCCGGTGGCTAGGAACATTCCCGCTACGAGCCAGAGCGCGAGTACTCCACGCGAAGGTCGCTTCATTCGTTGGACCCCATCCTGATCGGAGAAACGGCGGGCCACGGAAGCACGGCCGCGGTCGGGGGAGAATACGTGGATCAGGGGTCCACGGCCAAGGCGGCATGGCTCCGCTTGGCCGCAACGAGCTTTGGGTCCCTGAAGAGTAGGATCAGACCGAGGCCGGCCAGGAAGCCCGCGATGTGCGCCGCGAAGGCGATGCCCCCACCCACTCCCACCGGCGTGAGGAGCGAGGCGAGAAGCTGGTAGGCGAACCACATGCCAAGCATGACGAACGCCGGGAGTCGTATGATCCTGAAGACGATGATGAACACGAAGAGCGTGGCCACGCGGGCCCGCGGATAGAGCACGAGGTACGCACCCATGATGGCGCTGATGGCGCCGGACGCGCCAACGAGCGGCAAGGTCGACGTCGGCTCCACCGCCACATGCCCGAGAGCAGCGATCACACCGGTGAGTACGTAGAACACCGCGAACCGGAGATGGCCCATGGCATCCTCGACGTTGTTCCCGAAGATCCACAGGAACCACATGTTGCCGATGAGGTGGACCCAACTCCCATGGAGAAAGACCGAGGTGAGGAGGGCTCCCCACGTAAGGCCGCCGAATACGCAGGGGCCATTCCCCATAAGCCGGACCGGGCCGTCGCCGAAACTACCTGTGACTTCGGCCGGGATCACGCCCAGGGAGCAGATCGACCCATCGAGTAACTCCGGCGTGAACCCACCGCCTTGGAGGTATACCCACACGCCCACCGAGAGCCCGATGAGAGCCAGCGTTACGATCGGGAAGATCTCAGTCGGGTTGTCATCGTAGAGCGGAAACACGGCACGGTCCTAAGGAGTCTGCCATTGTGACGCACTTTTCACAAGAACCCGCCACTTTGGCGGTCTTTGACGCCCTGTCGTCAGGCACGGTCGTTGCATATGCCGTGCCATTGGACACGCGATATCATCGCCGGGACGCAACCGTCGCGGAGGCACTACAGACACATCGAGGAGCGAAATGAGCAAGGTCATCGGAATCGATTTGGGCACGACCAACTCCGTCGTAGCGGTGATGGAGGGCGGAGAGCCCGTCGTCATCCCGAACTCCGAGGGAGGGCGGACAACGCCTTCGGTCGTCGCCTTCACCAAGGACGGGGAGCGTCTGGTCGGGCAGGTGGCGCGACGCCAGGCGATCACCAATCCCGAGAACACGATTTTCTCGATCAAGCGGTTCATGGGACGGCGGGGCTCGGAGGTCACCGAGGAGCAGAAGCTCGTCCCGTACGCGGTCGAGACCGACGCCAAGGGCCGAGTGCAGATCAAGGTCCCCAACGCCGACAAGACGTTCACTCCCCCCGAAATCTCGGCGATGATCCTTCAGAAGATGCGACAGACGGCCGAGGACTATCTCGGCGCGAAGGTCTCCCAGGCCGTCATCACGGTGCCCGCGTACTTCAACGACGCTCAGCGGCAGGCCACCAAGGACGCCGGCAAGATCGCCGGGCTCGAGGTGCTCCGTATCATCAACGAGCCCACGGCGGCGGCGCTCGCCTACGGGCTCGACAAGCAGGCGGACGAGAAAATCGCAGTATTCGACCTCGGCGGTGGCACGTACGACATCTCCATTCTCGAGCTCGGCGACGGCGTTTTCGAGGTGAAGTCCACGAACGGCGACACACACCTCGGCGGCGACGACTTCGACCAGCGCATCATCAACTGGCTGGTGACGGAGTTCAAGAAGGATCAGGGGATCGACCTGGCCCAGGACGCCATGGCACTTCAGCGGCTCAAGGAATCCTCTGAGAAGGCCAAGATGGAGTTGTCCACAGCGCAGTCGACAGACATCAACCTACCCTTTATCACGGCGACGCAGGAGGGGCCGAAGCACCTGAACTACACCCTCACGCGGGCCAAGTTCGAGCAGCTGGTCGATGACCTGATCCAACGCACCGTCGAGCCGATGCAGAACGCGCTCGACGACGCCGGCCTCAAGGCAGCCGACATCGACGAGGTCATTCTCGTGGGTGGCTCCACACGGATCCCCAAGATCCAAGAGGTCGTGGAGAAGTTCTTCGGGAAGGATCCTCACAAGGGCGTGAACGCCGACGAGGTCGTGGGAGTAGGCGCCTCGATCCAGGGCGGCGTGCTCGCGGGCGACGTGAAAGACGTCCTGCTGCTCGACGTGACGCCCCTATCGCTCGGTATCGAGACGTTGGGCGGCGTGATGACCAACCTGATCCCGCGGAACACGACGATCCCCACCAAGAAGGCGGAGATATTCTCCACTGCCGAGGACAATCAGACGACGGTGGAGATCCACGTGCTCCAGGGCGAACGGAAGATGGCTGTCGACAACAAGACCATCGGCAAGTTCCAGCTCACCGGAATTCCACCGGCGCACCGGGGCCTGCCGCAGGTCGACGTGACGTTCGACATCGACGCCAACGGCATCCTCCACGTGTCCGCGCAGGACAAGGCGAGCGGCAAGGAGCAGAAGATCCGGATCGAGGAGTCCAGCGGCCTGAGCGATGCCGAGGTCGACCGCATGGTGCGAGATGCCGATGCCCACGCCGAGGAGGACGAGGCGAAGCGTGAGAAGGTCGAGTCGCGGAACCAGCTCGACTCGCTGGTCTACCAGGTCGAGAAGGACTCTGCGGAGTGGGCCGATCAGGTCTCCGAGGAGACGCGGGAGCGCCTGAACCAAACCGCCGAAGCTGCCAAGGAAGCCCTGAAGGGCGACGATACGGCGACGTTGAATAGCGCGCGGGACGAGCTCATGCAGGCGTTCGGCGCGGCCGGCCAGGAGATGTACCAGACCCAGGCCGCCGAAGCGACGGACGAGGGAGAATCAGAAGCCTCGGCCGATGGTGAGGCGGGCGAGGCCGAAGCGGCCAACGAAGACGGGGGCGGCGTCGTCGAGGCCGAATACGAGATCGTCGACGAAGAAGGTAAAGGGTAGGCAGGCAACGGTCCCGGGTCGGGGACGCATCCAAGACGGGTGTAGTTCCCGACCCCGGATCCGGTCTACACGGGATGGGTAGGATGGAGCTGAGGCCGCCCGATCGCGGGCGACTTCAACCATTTCATCGGCAAGTGTGAGGGGGCAGTCACAATGTACGATCCTTTGCGGGCGAAGGCCAAGGTGGTGTTCTACACAGCCGTCGCTGTTCTCTGCGGACTCGGCATCGCGTCGGGATTGGGATGGACGGGCGTCAGCAACTCCATGCCGGTCATCGAGAGCGAGCCCCAGATACCCGAAAGCGCGGTGCGTCCCGCGCTCGATCTGAGTGATGCGTTCGTGAGCATCGCCGAGACGGTGACGCCGGCGGTGGTGCGCATCGAGACGCGCCGCGTCGTGCGGGTCGCGAACAACCAGGACCCACGCCGGTTCTTCCGGACTGAGCCCCGAGAGGTCCCGAGAGTATCCGGCGGAAGTGGGTTCATCATCTCGGACGACGGATACATTCTCACGAACAACCACGTGGTGGCGGACGCCGACGAGATTACCGTCTTTCTCTTCGATCGCCGTTCGTTCACGGCCCGCCTCGTCGGGACGGACCCTTTCACGGACGTAGCCGTCATCAAGCTCGACGGGGCCGACGATCTCAACAGTATCTCCTTCGGGGACTCGGACGCCTTGAGGGTCGGCGAATGGATCGTGGCGGTGGGTAACCCCGGATTCGGGGGCACCGGAAGCCAACTGGACTATACTGTCACGGCGGGCATCGTGAGCGCCATGGGACGGCCGCTCCAGTTGATCCAGCGTGAGTTGGACAACCACCCAGAGACCGCGGACAATAGTGGCTTCGCCATCGAAGACTTCATTCAGACCGACGCCGTGATCAACCCCGGCAACTCGGGCGGCCCGATGGTGAACCTCCGGGGACAAGTGGTGGGCATCAACTCCGCCATCGCCAGCCGCACCGGGTTCTATCAGGGATACGGGTTCGCGATCCCCATCAACCTGGCCAAAAGGGTCATGCGCGACCTGATCGAGTTCGGCCAGGTACGGCGTGCCTACCTCGGCGTGCAGCTGCAATCCATCACGGCAGTCAGCGCCGAAGCGTACGGGCTACCCCGGGTTTCCGGAGTCGAGATCGCCGGGGTGACCGGCAACGGGCCGGCGGAGGAGTACGGAGTGCGGCGCTACGACGTGATCGTCGCGGTGGACGGAAAAGCCGTGGGCCGCGTGGGCAAGCTGCAGGCCACGATCGCGGAGCGGCGTCCAGGGGACCGGGTGACTCTCACCGTTTATCGCGACAAACGTGAGATCGAGGTGGATGTGCGGCTCGGCGAGGCGCCGCTGGACAACCAACCTGTGAGGGTGGCCTCGGCGCCTGCCACGCGTGAGCACATGGACGAAAAGCTCGGTGTTCGCATCGAGGACCTCGACCGCGAGTTGGCAGCGACTTACGGCTATCGACGCACCGGCGGGGCGGTGATCACCGACATCCAGCCGAACGGCCCGGCCTCGCGCCAACAGGTGCCGCTGGGGTGGAGGGTGGTCGAGATGAACCGGCAGGTGGTCGAGAGTGCTCAGGATGTGCGCCGGGTCCTGGACCGTGTAGAGGGTGGCGACGTCGTATCGCTTCTGCTGGCGAACAACCGGAACCAGCAACGCATCTTCCACGTGAGGGTGCCGCGCTAGAGGCCTAATGAACACGGAAACAGCGGGCGCGCGCCGCGGAAACGTGGCGCGCGCCTTTGTGCTTGGGGGGGGATCCTCCGTTGATGGTGTTTTGGGCCTCCGTTACCTTTCTGTGACTCAGCCTTCGCGAAAGTGGCGGAACTGGTAGACGCGCAGGATTTAGGATCCTGTGGCCTCGTGCCGTGGGGGTTCGAGTCCCCCCTTTCGCACTAAGCATTTGTGGCAGATGTACCGATTCTCGAAAGAGATGGAGATAAATGAGCTTGGATGGCACCAAACTCCAGATCGATCTCGAAGAGGGAGAACGCTGGCGTAGAACGCTCAACGTCACCGTCCCCGCCGACCTCGTGGAGTTGGAGAGATCCAATATCGCGAAAAAGCTGGCTGCCCGTATCAAACTTCCGGGATTCCGCAAAGGCCACGTGCCCAAGGGAGTTCTTGAGAAACGCTACGGCGCCGCCCTCAAGAAGGAGACCCTGGACGCGGTCATCGGGGACGCGTATCGGGAGGCACTCGCGCGGCAATCCGTGCACCCGATTTCCGAGGGCGAGGTTGAGAACGTACGCTTCGAGCCGGACCAGGATCTGACATTCTCGATTTCATTCGACGTGCAACCGGAGTTCGAGATCTCCCGCATGGGAGGCTTTTCGGTGGAACGGCCCAACATCGCGGTCGATGACGACCAGGTCGATCAGGTCGTCCGGCGTCTCAGGGAGCAGAACTCTACCTGGGCACCGTCGGACGAGGGCCGACCGCAGCCGGGCAACGTCGTCTCGGTGGAGATCGAGCGCATCGAAGAGAGGTCGGACGGAGAGGCGCAGCCCTATGAGTTCATTCTCGGGCACGGAGAGGCCATACCGGATATCGAGGAGGCGATCCTCTCTCTCGAGGTGGGCGCGGTGAGCGACTTCATAGTGAAGTTTCCGGACGACTTCGCGAATGAGGAGCAGCGTGGGGAGGAACAACATCTCCGGATCAAGCTGACCGGACGACGCGTGCAGGATCTATCGGAGGCGGACGATGCCTTCGCCGGATCGCTGGGCGAGTTCGAGAGCATGGCGGACTTGAGGGGAAAGCTCCGGAAAGACCTGGAGAAAGAAGCGAAGGATCAGGAAGAGGGAGCGATTCGCGGACAACTGCTAGATTTCGTGGTGGAGGCGAACCCGTTCTCGGTCCCGGAGTCCATGGTGGACCGGTACATGGCCTCGATTCTTGGCAACGCGAAGGAGCTGCCGCCCGAGAAGCTGGCCGAAATGAAGGAGAAACTGGCGCCGGAAACCGAGCGGGCCGTGAAGCGCATATTGGTCATCGACCGGATCGCGGACGGTCAGAACCTGCGGGCGACGGAGGCCGAGCTCGACGAACGTATCGAGTCGATCGCGGAGAGCGCGGGGCAGACCTCCGCCCAGGTGTACACGAGCCTCCAGCGTAGCGAGCGCATGGAGGCTCTGGAGAGAGAGATCACGGAAACGAAAGTCTTCGACTTCCTGAAGGAACAGTCGGAGATCAAGGACGCCTAAGAGGCGCATAGGATACAACGATGGCGATTTACCCACCTTATGTCATTGAGCGCACCAGTCGCGGTGAGCGCAGCTACGACATCTTCAGTCGCCTGCTCATGGATCGAATCGTGTTCCTGGGCAGCCCGATCGACGACAACGTAGCGAACATCATCATCGCGCAGCTGCTCTTCCTCGATGCGGAGGACCCCGAAAGGGACATCTACATCTACGTCAACTCGCCCGGCGGCACTGTCCATGCCGGGCTCGCGATCTACGACACCATCCAACACCTGCGGGCCCCGGTGGCCACGTACTGCGTGGGCATGGCGGCTTCGATGGCCGCCGTGTTGATGGCAGGCGGCGCGAAGGGAAAGAGGAACGCTCTTCCAAACTCACGGCTCATGATTCACCAGCCGTCCTCGGGTGCTCAAGGCACCGCTTCAGACATCGAGATTGCGGCCAAAGAGATCCTGTACACTCGCGAGCGCTTGAACGAAATCCTGGCGAAGCACACGGGCCAGACCGTAGAACGGATCAAGGAGGACGTCGATCGAGATCGCTTCATGAGTCCAAAAGAAGCGGTCGAGTACGGATTGATCGATCGTGTGCTGGAGGGCCCGGTCTCGGACGCACGGCACCTGCGACCGGTGGACGCAGAGGACACCGATGAGGAACCTTCCGAGACCGATAGCGAACAAGATAAAGAGTAGGACAGAACCGGATAGTCCCGACCGAGGAATGATGTATGTCGAGTGACAAGCACCTTCGCTGCAGTTTCTGCGGAAAATCGAAGGAGAGCGTCAAGAAGTTCATATCCGGCCCCTCCGTCTACATCTGCAACGAATGCATCTCGCTGTGCAACGAGATCCTCGCCGAGGAACACGAACGCGAGGCGGCAGAGGCCGTCGTCTCCAGCCCAACGCCAGTCGAACTCAGAGACACCCTCAGCCAATACGTAATCGGCCAGGAAGACGCGAAGCGCTCCTTGGCGGTGGCGGTCTACAACCACTACAAGCGCGTCAACCACCACGGGGTGCTCGACGACGTAGAAATCGACAAGGCGAACATCCTCCTCATCGGCCCGACTGGCGTGGGCAAGACGCTGCTCGCGCAGACCCTGGCGCGCATTCTTCACGTCCCGTTCACGATCGCCGACGCGACCACGCTCACGGAAGCGGGTTACGTGGGCGAAGACGTCGAGAACATCCTCGTGCGACTCCTCCAGGCAGCCGACTTCAACGTGAGCGATTGCGAACGCGGCATCGTCTATATCGACGAGATGGACAAGATCGCGCGCAAGTCGGAGAATCCCTCGATCACGCGCGATGTCTCAGGTGAGGGGGTCCAGCAAGCCCTCCTGAAAATTCTCGAGGGCACCGTGGCGAGCGTGCCACCCCAGGGTGGACGCAAACATCCCCAGCAGGAATACATCCAGATCAACACCCGCAACATCCTGTTCATCTGCGGGGGAGCGTTCGACGGGCTGGACAAGATCGTCGAGACCCGCGTCGGAAACCGCCGGATCGGGTTCGGTGGAGCCAAGTCGGCCGAGGAGCGCGAGGAGCTGCTGAGCTTCGTCGAGCCCGAGGACCTTCAGCGCTTCGGCCTGATTCCCGAGCTGGTCGGCAGGCTTCCGGTGAACGTCCAGCTCCACGAGCTCGATGAGGAGGCATTGATCCGGATCTTGACCGAGCCGAAAAACGCTCTGGTCAAGCAGTACACCAAGATGTTCGAGCTGGAGGGGATTGGCCTCACCTTCGACAAAGAGGCCCTCACGGCCATCGCCGCCAAGGCCCTCGAGCGAGGAACCGGCGCCCGTGGTCTCCGCTCCGTGATCGAGGAGATCATGCGAGACGTGATGTTCGAGGTACCGTCTCGTGAAGATGTGCGCGAGGTCGTCGTTACGGCCGAATCCGTGAATCAGGGCGTGCCTCCGCTTCTCGTGCTCCACCCCGAGGCGCAACAGAAAGAGGCATAAGGGCCTGTTGCTTTTCGTGCCACGGCGATAGGTTGGGGTCATCGTTGGGGTAGACCACAATATGTAGTGGATCCTCGCACGCCCCACAACTCGGTGATCCACGGGTGACAGTAACGGCATGGCAAAGCTGATCCGGGTCGGCCAGACACTCGAAGTCCCCGACCGTCTTCCCGTCGTCGCACTGCGTGACCTCGTCTTCTTCCCCTACATGGTGCTTCCGCTCCTGATCGGGCGGCCCAAGTCCCTGGAGGCACTCGACGAGGCCGAGCGCGACCACGAAGGCTTGTTGCTCCTGTTGGCACAGAAGGACGCCGAGGTGGACGATCCTGGGCGAGGGCATCTCCACCGCGTAGGCACCATCGCGAGAGTGCTCCAGGTCACCAAACTGGCCGACGGCAACGTGCGGGTGATGTTGGAGGGTCTGGGACGGGCCAAGGTGCGGCGCTTCTTGCCATGTGAGAATGGCTTCCGTGTGTCGCTCGAGCCGTACGTCGCAGGCGAGCGCGACGAGCCCGGCTCGAGTCTGCCCGATCTGGAGGCGCTCATTCGCGGCGTGGAGCGACTCTACCACGAGTACGTGCACCTCTCCAGCCGCATCCCGGACGAACTGCTCGAGTCGATCTCTGTGGACGGCGACCGAGTGCGGCTCGCGCATCTCATGTCGGCCCAACTGCTCGTGGTGGTTCCCGAGCGGCAAGAGCTTCTCGAGGCCACCTCCACGGAGGCTCACTTCGAGCTACTGAAGGAGATCCTCCTTCGGGAGTTGGAAATCCTGCGCATCGAGGAGAAGCTGGACGCTCGGATGCAGCTCCAGATGGACTCCGACCGGAAGCAGTTCTACCTCCAGGAGCAGTTGAGGGCCATCCACAGGGAACTCGGGTCCGCCGAGAGCGAAGAGTGGGACGAACTCGAATCCGCGCTCGAACACACGCCCCTGCCCGAGCATGCGATGGAGCGGGCGCAGAAGGAGTTTGGGCGCCTTCAGAAGCTCAACCCGGTATCCCCTGAAGCGGCGGTGATTCGGACGTACCTCGACTGGCTCCTCAACCTGCCGTGGACCCTGGCCAGCTCAGACAACCTGAACGTGGAACACGCGGCACACGTCCTGGACGACGCGCACCACGGTCTTCACGAGGTGAAGGACCGGATCCTCGACCACATCGCGGTGCTGTCGCTGGTTGGTGAGCTGAGAGGGCCCATCCTGTGTCTGGTGGGCCCGCCCGGTGTCGGCAAGACCTCGTTGGGCCGCAGCATTGCGCGGGCACTCGACCGTGAGTTCGTGAGGGTCAGTCTCGGGGGCGTGCGCGACGAGGCGGAGATCAGGGGGCATCGCAGGACCTACGTGGGTGCGCTACCTGGCCGCGTGATTCAAGGCATGCGAAAGAGCGGTAGCCGGAACCCGGTATTCCTGCTCGACGAGGTGGACAAGCTGGCCCGGGATTTCCATGGTGATCCTGGCGCCGCCTTGCTCGAGGTGCTCGATCCGGAACAGAACCGTACGTTCACCGACCACTATCTGGAACTCGAGTACGACCTTTCACACGTACTCTTCGTCACCACCGCCAACACCTTGGCCGGGATTCCGGAGCCGCTCCGGGACCGCATGGAGATCATACGGCTTCCCGGCTATCTGGAAACCGAGAAGCGCGCCATAGCAAGGGACTTCCTGTGGCCGCGGCAAGTCACCCGTCATGGGCTTTCTCCAAGCAAGGTTCACCTGGAGGACGATGCCGTTGGAGAAATCATCCACAGCTACACCCGCGAGGCGGGCGTTCGAGAGCTCGAGCGCCGCATCTCGCGTATCACACGCAAGATCGCGCGCAGAGTGGCGGACGGTGCATCGCTCGCGAGCGATGAGGTCACCATCCGAACGGTCCACCTCAAGGAACTCCTGGGACCGCCGACCAATCTGTCCGACGTAGACCATAAGGACGACGGCCGCCCGGGCATCGCCAACGGTCTGGCTTGGACGGAGGCCGGCGGCCAGGTGCTCGACGTGGAGGTCGCGGTCGTACCGGGCAGCGGGAAAATCCAGCTGACCGGGACACTCGGTGACGTGATGAAGGAGTCTGCCTTCGCAGCCGTTACTTATGCGCGCTCCAGGGCGGTCCGGCTCGGGCTCGACCGTTACTTCCACAAGGACCTGGACATCCACATCCATATTCCGGAGGGGGCGACGCCCAAAGACGGTCCATCCGCCGGAATCACGATCGCCGTGGCCCTCATCTCGGCACTCACGAACATTGCCGCCAAGCCAGACGTGGCCCTCACGGGCGAGATTACCCTCCGCGGGCGCGTGCTCGCGGTGGGTGGCATCAAGGAAAAGGCGGTCGCCGCCATGCGTAGCGGCATCACGACCGTGATCCTGCCGGCGGCCAATGTGCCCGAGTTGGAGCTACTTCCCGACGAGGTACGAGACGCTCTCGAGTTCGTTCCAGCGACCACCATGGATGAGGTGCTCGGGCGAGCCCTCGTCTCGCCTCCCGGCCCGCGCGACGAACTCGCCCGCCGGGGGTTCCTGGAGGGTGGCACTCAGCTGGGCGCGCAGATCTCCTAACGTGCGGTGAAGATCCGAAGCGTGGAGTTCTCAGGGTCCGTCGTGGACGCCAATGCGCGGCTGCCCGGTGATCTTCCGCAGATTGCGTTTTCGGGCCGCTCGAACGTCGGCAAGTCGTCCCTCATAAACACACTCCTCCGGAGAACGCAGAAGAAGCTGGCGCGCGTCTCCGCTACGCCCGGCAAGACCCAGGCGCTCAACTTCTACCGTGTGAACGACGACTTCTTCCTCGTGGACCTGCCCGGATACGGGTATGCGCGCGCGCCATCGGCCGTCCGGGATGCCTGGAAGGGGTTGGTCGAAGGCTACCTCGCGCGGAAAACGGATCTCAGAGGGGTCGTCCACCTCGTGGACGCACGGCACGATCCGACGCCGATCGATCACCAAATGGTCGAGTTCTTGGCCGAGGTCGGATTGCCAACCCTTGTGGTGCTCACGAAGATCGACAAGCTGAAGCGGCAACAACGGACCAACTCGATGCTTCGCGCGGTAGAGAAGCTATCGTTGGACGAAGATCAGATGCTTCCCTTTTCGTCGAAGACCGGTGAGGGCCGGGACGCGCTTCTCGGTGCGCTCGACGACTTGTTGAAGGGGACGGATAGGTAGAGTGAGCGTGACACGATCATCCCTGGTGCCCGTATTGGCGGTGGCCGTCTTCATGTCGGGATGCGCCGGCACGGTCGAACTCGGCCGGGGTGGCGCCTCCGCGGCGCCCGGCGGTTTGGGGACGTTGGTTCCCTCCGGTTACGGCACGCTCTTCCAAGATCAATTCACACTCGCTCTCGAACAGAACGGCCTCCTCGTCAAGGTGACGCCGCTGGAGGAGAGTGTAATCCTGCTGGCGGCTCCCGATACCTACGCCCGGCTCCACAGACTCGCCGAGTCGAACCGCAAGGCCCTGGAAGCCGACGCCAGGGCATCGAACGTGTCGCTCTTCCTGGTGTCGTTCTTCAGCCGACAGCCCAACCTCACCTACGAGCCCGAGGATCTTCACATCGTGAATCGCGGGCTCCGATATCGGCCTTTGGCAGTCCGGGCGATCACGCCCGGGTGGGGAGGGCAACGCCTCGGGCAGGAGGAGAGCCAGATCGCGGTCTACGCCTTCGACGAGGCCATCGATCTCGAGATCGACCTTGCAGCCGACTACCAGGGCCGAGAGAACTCGGGCTGGGCCACCATTCTGTCTACGCTTCGAGCGGAGCTCGCGAGGGTTCGTGCGCGCGCGCGCCGCTGACCGGAAGACCGTCAGTCTTCCAAGCCGTATTTCTTGATCTTCCTGT
The DNA here is from genome assembly GCA_022571515.1 of Gemmatimonadota bacterium. Lineage (GTDB taxonomy): Bacteria > Gemmatimonadota > Gemmatimonadetes > Longimicrobiales > Gaopeijiaceae > JACZXQ01. The sequence goes on along the minus strand of JACZXQ010000024.1, from coordinate 14,638 downwards.
AGAGGGTCCGCTCGCCAATCGCGAGCACCTCGGCCGCTTTGCGCCGATTGCCTCGGACCTTGTCGAGGACCGCGACAATCGCCTCACGTTCGATCTCCTCCATCGTGAGACCCGGCGGCAACACGAGGCTGCCCGGCTGGTGCTCGGGAGCCGGGGGTGCCTCGAGGCCGGGCTCACTTACAGAGATCACCTCGGATACGGTATCGACGGGCATGTCCGTCACTGGCTTCCATGGCCCGGACTCGACCTCGTCGCGGGCGTGCACTTCACGTAGCTCTCCCCCAGGCTGAAGTGCCTCCACCTGCGACATCCGGGAACCTGTCCCACGGTAGGCCTCGAACTCGGTACGCAGGTCGTCCACGTCCATCCGCAGGTCTACCAGGGTGCGGAAGATGAACTCCAGTTCCGGGCGGCCACCGCGCTCGGGGGTGGTGGGGGCTATGGAACCGAGACCGACCGGCACGGGCGACACACCGCGCGCCATCTGCTTGCTCGCAACCTCGGCAGGGATGTCCGCTGGAACGATCATGCGGCCGGGAGCCAGTACGACCATGCTCTCGACGAGGTTTTCCAATTCCCTGACGTTGCCCGGCCAGTGGTGACGCTGGAGTATGTCCATCGCCTCGGCCGAGATGCCCACGAACGGTCGGTCGTGGCGGGCGCTGACTTCGGTAACGAACGAGGCCACCAAGAGCGGAATGTCCTCGCGCCTGCGCCGCAGCGGCGGTAGGTCGATGTGAAGAACGTTCAGGCGGTAATAAAGATCCTTACGGAATCGGCCGATCGCGACGAGCTGGCGCAGGTCCTGATTCGTAGCCGCAACGATCCGAACGTCGACCTTGATCGTCTTCTCCCCGCCGACGCGGAGGAACTCATGTTGCTCGAGGACGCGGAGTATCTTGGTCTGGGTGACGAGTGGCATCTCCCCGATTTCGTCCAGGAAGATCGTTCCCATGTGGGCCAACTCGAACAACCCCTTACGCAAGTCGATGGCCCCCGTGAAGGCACCTTTTTCGTGCCCGAACAGCTCGCTCTCCAACAGCGTCTCGGCGAGCGCGGCCACGTTCACCGCGATGAAGGGCTTGTGCTTTCGTTGCGACAAGTCGTGGATGCCCCGGGCCACGAGTTCCTTCCCGGTTCCGGACTCACCGGTGATAAGGACTCTAGAGCCCACAGGCGCGATCTGAAGGATGCGCTCGATGACCTCCTTGATCGCGTCACTGTCCCCGACGATGCCCGTAAGCTTCTGTACTTCGAGCCGCTCGAGGAGCGCGTGGGCCACCGACTGAATTTCGCCCGGATGAGAGCCCTTGGGGAAACACTCGGTGAACTCGGCCTGCGCCGACGGTGGAAGCGCATCTCCTCCGACAAGAAAAACGGGGATGTGTAGGTCCGTTCGTGCCTGAACGACCTGAGCCCGAGCACCCGCACCCTCGGCATCCCCCGTGAGGATCAGCAGCCTCGGTGCGGGTGTGGCGCGGAGCTCCTCGGACGGGGTGACCAACTCCACCTTGAATCCCGCTTCCTGGAACGCCTCCCGGAGGCCGCCGGCCAACTCCAGATCGTCGGTTGTGATGAGGATCCGGCCTTCTCCGCGCCCGCTCATGCCGTGCCTCCCCTCGTGGGATGATCCGTCGCCTCACCGCGGAGAAGCTGGACCAGATGGGAGAGCACACCATCCAGCACCTCCAACCCATCCCGAACACCACCCGGGCTCCCTGGAAGGTTCGCCAGGAAGACCGACCCGCGCGATCCGGCCAGCCCCCGGGAGAGGATGGCCGCCGGCGTCTGCTCGGCCCCCTTCCGCCTCATGGCCTCGGCGATCCCCGGCGCCTCCTTATCCAGCACGCTGGCCGTTGCCTCTGGGGTCACGTCGCGCTCCGTGAAACCGGTCCCTCCTGTGGTCAGAATCACATCGAGTCGGCCGGAATCGGCCCACTCCAGCAACCTCCTCGTGATCGCGTGGGCGTCGTCCGGCACGACCTCGCGATCCACCACCACATGACCCCGGTCTGCGCACCATGTGACGATGGCCTCCCCGCTCCCATCCTCACGCACTCCGGCAGCGCACCCGTCACTCACGGTGAGAACCGCAAGACGTATCGCCGCCACCGAGTGGTCGGTCACCGTTGGAGCGAGCCTTCCGTGTAGAAGGGCGGGCGTTCGACGACCGCAGGAATAGTCTTGTCACGAATCACCACCGCGAGCTCCGTTCCGGCGGCCGCAAACTCGGCGGCTACGTATCCCATCGCAATGCCGAACCCCAGCGTGGGACTCACTGTGCCGGACGTAACCGAACCAATCGTGCCCTCATGCCCGACGATCGGGTAACCCGGCCTCGGAAAGCCGCGTTCGGTCAGGCGGAGCCCCACCAGTCGGCGCTCGACCCCGGCCTCCTTTTGGGCCAGAAGGGCATCGCGACCCACGAAGTCCCCCTTGTCCAGTTTGGTCAGCCACCCTAGGCGTCCTTCCAAGGGCGTGTGCTCCTCGTCGAGGTCGTTCCCATAGAGCGCGAAACCCATCTCGAGGCGCAGCGAATCTCGCGCTCCCAGTCCCGCCGCACTCGCGCCGTCACCCTCCAGCAGCGTACGCCAAAGTCCGGCCGCTTCACCGGACGGCACATAGAGTTCGAAGCCGTCCTCTCCAGTGTACCCCGTACGACTGATGACGCCCACCACGCCGGCCACCAGTCCGTGAGCGCAGCGGTAATATCCAATCGCTCCCAGGTCCGTCTCGGTGTGGGGGGCCAGGAGAGCCGCGGCCGCGGGTCCCTGCACTGCAATCATGCCGAACTCGTCGGACCGGTCCCGGATCTCCACGTCGAAGTCCGAAGCGTGCCGCTCCAGCCACGCCCAGTCCTTCGCGCGGCACGCGCCGTTGACCACCAGCATAAAACTGTCGGCAAACCGGTACACGACCAGGTCGTCGATGATGCCGCCGTCCTCTCGGCACATCGCGGAATACTGCGCCTGCAGAACGTCGAGGCTCGAAGCGTCATTCACGCTGATGTGTTGAATCAACTCCAACGCCTCGGGCCCCTTGACCTCGAATTCCCCCATGTGAGAGACATCGAAGAGGCCGACCGAGCCGCGCACGGCGGCATGCTCGGCGGTGATCCCCGAAGGGTACTGGACCGGAAGTTCGTAGCCTGCGAACGGCACCATCTTTCCCCCGAGAGCCACGTGCTCCTCGAAGATCGGGGTGCGCTTGAGTGGGGTATCGTTACTCATGAACCCTGCGGGGCGGACGCGGCCGCACCGCCCATCAAGTAGACAAGGAGCGCTTTTTGTGCGTGAAGTCTGTTTTCCGCTTCATCAAAAACGCGTGAGGCGGGACCGTCGATGACCTCCGCCGTCACCTCCTCGCCCCGGTGCGCGGGGAGGCAATGAAGAAAAATGGCGTTCGAATCGGCCCTATCCATCATTTCCTGGTCGACCTGGAAGCCCTTGAACGCACGCTCTCGGTCCGTGGCCTCGTCCTCCTGGCCCATCGACGCCCACACGTCCGTGGTGACCACGTGGGCACCTGTCGCCGCTTCGGCCGGATCACGCATCAGCGTCACCCCGGCTCCAGCTCGGGCGAGGATCTCAGGATCGGGCTCATACCCCTCCGGACACGCCAAACGAAGCTCAAGGCCCAACAGGGCCGCGGCGTTCAGCCAAGAATTGGCCATGTTGTTTCCATCCCCGATCCAGGCGACCTTCAGGCCCGACAGATCTCGCCTGAAGGCCTCCTGCATGGTCTGTAGGTCTGCGAGGAGCTGGCACGGGTGCACCAGGTCCGTGAGCCCGTTGATCACGGGAACGGTGGCATGCCGCGCCAACTCAACGATCTCCGCGTGTTCGAACGTGCGGAGCATGATGCCATCGACATAACGGCTCAGCACCTTGGCCGTGTCGTGGATCGGCTCGCCTCTCCCCATCTGGCTGGTCTTGTCCGACAAGAAGAGGGCCGACCCACCGAGTTGGTACATGCCGACCTCGAAGGACACGCGCGTTCGGGTGGAGCTCTTCTTGAAGATCATGGCGAGCGTCCGCCCGGCGAGCGGCGCACCAGCGCGCTCACCCCGCTTGAGCTCGCCCGCCAGATCGAGCACATGCAGCAGCTCGCCCTCGTCGAGGTCGGAAATGGTCAGGAAATGCTTCGGGTGAATCGCGCTCATGCGCCTCCATGAGCTAGAGGGCTGTTGGTCAAGGTCAGGGGTGCAACCGAACCCCACGGTTTGGCGAGGCAACGTAGGAGGACCCGCCGACCCTGGAAAGGCGGCGAATCGGGCTCGGTCAGAGGATGTACCGCCTCAGGTCGACATCCTCGACGATCTCGCTCAGGTGATCCTGAACGAAGGCACGATCGACAACCACCTTGGGTCCTCGACCCTCGGGCAGGTCGAACAGCATGTCCTCGAGCAGTGTCGTCATCACAGTCTGGAGCCGCCGAGCTCCGATGTTCTCCATCTGATCGTTCAGCATGGCGGCGATCCGGGCGACCTCTTCGATGCCCTCGGCCGTAAATTCCAGTTCGGCCCCTTCGGTCTCGATCAAGGCCCGATACTGGTGCACCAGTGCGTTGCGCGGCTCTTGGAGGATGCGAACGAAGTCCTCTTCCCCAAGGCTCTTCAGCTCGACGCGGATGGGAAAGCGACCCTGAAGTTCCGGAATCAGATCACTGGGCTTGCATACGTGGAATGCGCCGGCCGCCACGAACAGCATGTGGTCCGTCTGCACGAGCCCGTACTTCGTCTGTACCGTGGACCCTTCGACGATGGGCAGAATGTCCCTCTGGACGCCGCCACGGCTCACGTCGGGCCCCATGCTACCCCGCTCCACCGCGATCTTGTCGATCTCGTCTAGGAAGATGATTCCCATGTCCTCGGCACGAATCAGGGCCTCATGGATCACCTCGTCCATGTCCACCAGTCGCTCGAGTTCGTCTTGCAGCAGAATCCTGCGTGCCTCGGCGATGGATACGTTCCGGCGCTTGGTGCGCTTCGGAAGCATGCCCTGGAGCATCTCGGTGAAGTTGTAGTCCATGCCCTCGGCGGCGCCCATGGGCACAACCATGCCGTCGATCAACGGAGCCTGGGAGACCTCCACCTCGACCTGGCGGTCCTCCATCTTCCCGTCCTCGAGGAGCTTGCGGAGCTTCTCCCTGGTTCTGGCCCGCCGGCCCTCGAGCGAGTCGTCATCAGGATCCTGAGCCTCGACGCCGTCGGGGCCGGCCACGAAGACCTGCGCGCCGTCGGGCGCCTCGACTCGCTTGTCCTTGGAGTCAGACGGTTTGGGCGTCACGGAGGGCAAGAGCAGGTCGAGAAGCCTGTCCTCGACGGTCGCCTCCGCTTTCGCCTGCACATCGTCCTCTCGTTCCGCCCTGACCATGTTTACCGAGACGTCCACAAGGTCACGGATCATGGATTCGACGTCGCGGCCCACATAACCCACCTCGGTGAACTTGGTCGCTTCGACCTTCACGAAAGGCGCGCCGGTGAGCCGGGCGAGGCGCCGGGCGATCTCCGTCTTCCCCACGCCCGTGGGCCCAATCAGGATGAGGTTGTTGGGCATGATCTCGTCGCGCAGCTCGGCATCGACGTTCTGGCGACGCCAGCGATTGCGTAGCGCGATGGCCACCGCCCGCTTGGCCTGATCCTGACCAATGATGTACTTATCCAACTCTTCGACGATCTGACGCGGAGTGAGGGCGGGAAGCCAGTCCTCCTTGTCGACGTCGAGGTCGCTCTCCACGAAATCCGAGCGCGCTTCAGCCACGTCCTTCATTCAAGCTCCAACACCGTGATCTCACGGTTTGTGTAGATGCATATGTCGGCGGCGATCTCCAGGGAGCTCCTCGCGATCTCTGCGACCGAAAGATCCGAGTGTTGCCTCAGCGCGCGAGCCGCGGCGAGGGCATAAGAGCCGCCCGAACCGATCGCCACAATGTCGTCGTCAGGCTCGATGACCTCTCCTTCGCCACTCACCAAGAACAGGTGCTCGCGGTCGGCCACGACGAGAAGCGCGTCCAACCTGCGCAGATAGCGGTCCGTTCGCCAATCCTTGGCCAACTCGACCACCGCTCGCGTGAGGTTGGCGGGAAAGCGCTCGATCTTTTCCTCCAGGCGCTCAAACAACGTAAAGGCGTCGGCGACCGCGCCGGCGAACCCCCCGAGAATCTCGCCCTCCTTGAGCACCCTGACCTTCTTGGCCGAACTCTTCACGACGGTGTCGCCCAGCGTCACCTGGCCGTCACCTCCCAACGCAACGACGCCGTCCCCGCGAACCGCAACGATGGTCGTCGCTCTGAGCTGCTGATCATGCACGGTCAAGACTCCCTGTGATCGGAAAGAGAGTTAACCATAACCAGGCCGGAAGGTCCCACCAAGCTGCCGTTTACGAACGCGGGTGCGCTCGGTTGTACACCTGGCGGAGGCGTTCTTTGGACGTGTGCGTGTAGATCTGGGTCGTCGAGAGAGACGCGTGACCGAGCAGCTCTTTCACCGCCATCAGGTCGGCACCGGCGTCGAGCAGATGGGTGGCGAACGAATGGCGGAGTGAGTGAGTGCTGAGCCCTTCCCCGCCGGCCGTGTGCTCCAAGAATCCCCGCACCACGTTCTGGATGGAACGGCGCGAAAGCCGGTTTCCCCGTGGGTTCAGGAGCAGGGCCTCACGATCGACCCCGGGGCGAGAGCCCAACAGCTCCATCCGGCGGTTCTCGTAGCGACGGATCGCGATGATCGCGGCCCGGGTCAACGGCACGATGCGCTCCTTGTTGCCCTTGCCGAGAACTCGGGCCTGGCGTCCAGCGAGGTCCAGGTTCTCCATGTCGAGCCCCTGCACCTCCGCCAGCCTGAGCCCACTCCCGTAAAGCAACTCGAGAATCACGAGGTTTCGCGTGCCTTGAAGCGTGTTTCCGGCGGCGGCAGCCTCTGCGGTGTGGAAGATCCTATCGATGTCAGACTTCCCAACGTGCCCCGGGAGTCGCTTCTCGGCCTTCGGGCCCTTCACCAGGCGAGCCGGATCGGATTCGATACGGGTCTCTCGATGCATGAACCGGAAGAACGCCCTCACCGCCGAAAGCTTTCGCGCGACGGTTCGCCTCGAGAGCCCCTTGCGGTCGAGCCAGCCCATGAAACCGCGAAGCGTAAGTCGGTCCACATCGCTCCAACCCAGGTCTGCGGCGCCTCGGTACTCCGTCAGGAACTCGATGAGATCGTGAAGATCCCGGTCGTACCCAGCCACCGTGTTTCCCGCGAGCTGCCGCTCATCCGCGAGATGTGTCAGAAAATCGCGGACGTCGGATTTCATCGTCACGCCTCTTCGGTGCCCGCCACGGACGCCGGGCTTCCCACACCCACAGGCTTCACCCGCTCCTCGTCCATCCAGGCCAGGAAGTCGGCCTGGGCACGCTCGGCTAGCAAGCCGCGCCTTTTTTTCTTGTCCCGCACGCGCTCCGCAAGAGGCTCCACCAGCCCCCAGTTCGAGTTCATGGGCTGGAAATGCTCGGGGTCCGCGTCGCGGAGATATCGGAAAAGTCCGCCGAGCATCGTCGTAGCAGGTGGCAGGGCCGGCTCCAATCCCCTCGTGACCCGGTCCATGTTGATCCCGGCCATGATCCCACTGGCCGCAGATTCCGTATAGCCCTCCACTCCGGTGAGCTGGCCGGCAAAGATCAGGTCACTGCGGTCCAGAAGGGACCCATGACGCGTCAGACGGTCGGGAAACCGTAGGTAGGAGTTGCGGTGGATCGAGCCCCATCGAAGAAACTCGCATCCGGCCAGGCCCGGAATCATCTGAAAGACACTTCGCTGCTCCGGAATACGGAGCCGGGTCTGAAATCCCACCATGTTCCACATTTGCCCGGCACGGTCCTCTCGGCGAAGCTGCACCACCGCGTGCGGCCTTTCGCCCGTGCGCGGGTCGATCAGTCCGATAGGCTTCATCGGCCCGAAGCGGGGTGTATCGGGACCCCGTGCGGCCATGACCTCGACGGGAAGGCAGCCCTCGAAATAGGGAACGGCGTCCCAGTCGTGTCCCTCGTGAACATCCGCACCGACCAGGGCCTCGATGAACGCCGTATACTCGGCCTCGCTCATTGGACAGTTCAGGTAGTCGGCGTCCTCCCCGAAGCGTCCGGCCTCGAACACGATCGACTCGTCGAGCGAGTCTCGGTGCAAGATCGGAGCAATGGCGTCGTAGAAGGCGAGCCCTTCGACGCCGAGGGCGGACCTGATCGCTTCGGATAGAGCGTCCGAGGTGAGTGGCCCGGTGGAGATGACCGCCGGGCCGTCCGGCAAGGCCGTGCATTCTTCGCGGGAAATCTCGATCCCCGGGTGCGACGCCACAGCGTCGGTCATGGCTTCCGAGAAGAGGCGCCGGTCCACGGCCAGCGCGGAGCCCGCCGCGACGCGGGAAAGGTCGGCCGAACGGAGAAGCACGGAGCCCAAAGCCCTCATCTCGCGCTTGAGCTGGCCGTGGGCGTTCGCCGGATCTTCGCTCTTGAACGAGTTCGTGCACACCAACTCGCCCAGGCGATCCGTCTGATGGGCCTCGGTGCCGCGTCCGGGCCTCATTTCCTGGAGGATCACGCGGTGGCCTCTCGAAGCGAGCTGGAGGGCGGCCTCACACCCGGCCAGACCACCTCCCACCACGCGGATTTCGTTGCTCACGGCGACCGCCCCCTTACGATCCCTTGCGGCGTTTCCCCCCACGGCCACCGCCCCGTTTCTTCCGCTCGACGGCCTCGATCAGGAGCTCCACGGCGGCCTCCATGGTCAGCTCCTCGGGCTCCGTTCCCTTCTTGAGGGAGGCGTTGAGTTTCCCGTCGGTCACATAGGGCCCATATCGGCCCGAAAGAATCACCAGGTCTTCCCCCGACTCGGGGTGGGGGCCGAGCTCTTTGAGGACGGCGCGTCCGCCCTTCTTCTCGTTGAGCAGCCGGACCGCTTCCTTCAACTCGACGCTGAACATGTGGTCTTCGCCGGTCAGGCTGGCAAACGTCTTTCCGCGCCTCACAAACGGCCCGTAGCGGCCGAGGCCCGCGACCACGGCCTCTCCCGACTCGGGATCGTTGCCCAACTCGCGCGGGAGTGTGAGCAGCCTCAAGGCATACTCGAGATCCACGTCCTCCAGAGTCTTGCCTTTGGGCAGGCTAGCCCGCTTCGGCTTCTTGCCCTCCTCGGCCTCTCCGAGCTGAACGTATGGCCCGTACGGGCCAACCTTGGCAAGAACGGCCAGTCCAGTCTCCGCGTCGACGCCGAGCTCCTCCTCCGGCTGTGCGCCGGCATCCAACGGCCGAGTGCTCTTGCAGTCGGGGTAGCCCGAACAACCCAAGAAACGGCCGAACCGATTCCAGCGCACCTGCATGGGCCGACCGCAGACCTCACACGTCTCACCTTCCGCGGCGAGGAGTTCCTTGATGATCCCCTCGGAGCGCGCCTCGCCCGCCGCGAGCTGTAGCTGGAACGGTGGATAGAACTCTTCCAGGAGTCCCTGCCAGTCCAGCTCGCCCTCTTCCACACGATCCAGTTCACCTTCCATACGGCTGGTGAACTCGACATCGAAGATGTCCGGGAATACCCGCACGAGCAGCTTCAAGACGGTGTCGCCAAGCGGCGTCGGGTAGAAGCGCCGCTCCTCCAGGTCCGCGTATCCCCGATCCTGGATGGTGGAGATGATCTGGGCGTACGTGGACGGACGCCCGATGCCCAGGCGCTCGAGTTCCTTTACCAGGCTGGCCTCGCTGAAGCGCGGCGGCGGCTGTGTGAAGTGCTGGTTGGGCACGATCGCCCGGACCTCCGCTTCCTCGCCCTTGTCCATCGCCGGTAGCGGATCGAGGTCGTCCAGGCGGCGGTGGTCCCCGGGCTCATTCGCCTCCAGGTACAGCCGCGTGAAGCCCGCGAACTTCACGACCGAGCCTGTGGACCGGAACAGGTAGGACCGTGCGTTGTCGCCCTGGATGTCGAAGTCGATCGTGGTCGTGTCGTAGACCGCGGGAGCCATCTGGCTGGCGACGAACCGTTGCCAGATCAGCTCGTACAGGCGTGCGGCACCCGGATCTAGAGACGGCCCCACCTCGTTCGGGTGAAGCTCCACGTTGGCCGGCCGGATCGCCTCGTGCGCGTCCTGGGCGCCCTTCTGTTGCTTCCCGCCCCAAAACCGGGGTGAATCGGCGACGTAGGGCTTCCCGATCTCGCGCTCGATCCAGTAGCGGGCCTCGCCCACGGCCTCTTGCGCCACGCGCGTGGAGTCGGTTCGCATGTACGTGATCAGGCCCACCGCACCCCGTCCGCTGACCTCCAACCCCTCATAGAGGCGCTGCGCCAGCGTCATGGTCCGCTTGGCTGAAAAGCGAAGCCGCTTGGCCGCCGCCTGTTGAAGGGTGGAGGTCGTAAATGGCGGTGCCGGGTTCTTGCGCCGCTCCCTGCGTTTCAGGTCCGTAACTCGGAAGGGCTGTTTGAGGGCCTCCGTCACGACGGCCCGTGCGTCCGCCTCGTTCCCAAGGGTGAAGGCCTTTCCGTCGATTTTATGCAGCTTTGCCTCGAAGGCCTGCTCATCCGTGATAAGCGAGGCTACGATCGACCAGTACTCCTCGGACAGGAACGCGTTGATCTCGTCGTCGCGCTCGCAGAGCAGCCTGAGCGCGACGGTCTGCACCCGACCGGCGGACAATCCCGGCCGAATGGGCTTCCACAGGAAGGGGCTGACCTGATAACCCACCAGCCGGTCCAGAATCCGTCGGGCCTGCTGGGCCTCCACCCTCTGCATGTCGATGGGGCCGGCGGTCTCGAGAGCCCTCTGCACCGCCGATTTCGTGATCTCATGGAAGGTCACACGCTGGAAGCGATCCCGGTCCGTTTCCCAACCCAACTGTTCGGCCACGTGGTAGGCGATAGCCTCGCCCTCGCGGTCCGGGTCGGTGGCGAGGATCACCGCTTCCGCACCCTTGGCCTGCTTCTTCAGCTCCTGGAGGATCTTCCCCTTCCCCCGAATCGTGACGTACTTGGGGGTGAAGCCATTCTCGACATCGACACCGAGTTCATTGGGCGGTAAGTCGCGCACATGCCCGACCGACGCCGCGACCTCGTAATCGCTGCCGAGGAAACGCCTGATCGTCCGGGCTTTTGCGGGCGATTCTACGATGACCAGTTTCATAGGCTAGGAGCCTGTCCGAGTAATAGGGTGCGATGTCTCTCCACTCACGTACTTTGCTATCTCCCCTGCCAGCGCGGTCGGCTCCCGATCGTCCGTCGTGAGCGCCATGCTCGCGAGTGCGTACCACTTTTCCCGGTCGCGCATCAGCTCGTCTGCGCGGCCAACGGGATCCGCGCCCTGGAGTAGGGGCCTCGTCGCCCCGTCCAGCGCTATGCGTCTCACCGCCTCACCTGCCGTAACCTGCAGCCATACGCTGAACGTACGCGCAGCCAAGTACTCCATATGCCCCGGGTGGGTGGGCCAGCCTCCACCGCTGGCAAGCACCGCGCCCGTCACCTCCAGGCATCTCTGACCCACCTCAGACTCCACCTCGCGGAAGTAGGACTCTCCCTTGTCGTGGAAGATCGATGCGACATCCCTGCCGCACTGGATTTCGATCTCACGATCGAAGTCGATGAAACGCCATCCCAGGCGCGTTGCCAGCGCCTGGCCCACTGCCGTCTTACCACTCCCCATGAAGCCCACGAGGAGCACCCGATCAAACGGGGCCGAGCCACTGAGCTCAGCGCTCCCCATAACCCCGCTCGGTGAGGTACGCGACGTATCCATCGAAGTTCCGGCGGAGCTCGGACATCGAATCACCACCGAATTTCTCGAGCAAGGCATCCGCGAGGACAAGCGCGACCATGGCCTCCCCAACGATCGCGGCAGCTGGAACGGCACAGACGTCGCTTCTCTCGACCGCGGCGTCGGCGACGGACCCATCACGCATATCGACACTCGCAAGCGGTTTCCTGAGCGTCGAGATAGGCTTCATAGCCGCCCGCACCACCAGCGGCTCCCCCGTGGTGACCCCACCTTCAAGGCCGCCCGCCCGATTGCTTGCCCGACCCAGGCCACCCGCGCGCCCCGGGCCTCCGGGCCGGATCGGATCGTGGACCCGTGAGCCCGGATTCCTCGCCGCCTCGAAGCCCGCACCGATCTCAACGCCCTTGATAGCGGGTATCGACATGAGTGCCGCGGCCAGCCGCCCGTCCAGCCTGGTATCGTACGAGACGTAACTTCCCAACCCGGCCGGGAGTCCCGAGGCCACGACCTCGAAGATGCCACCGAGGGTGTCGCCCTCCTCGCCCGCGCGGTCGATCGCCTCTACCATCAGATCACCCGCAGCGGCGTCCAGCGTACGTGTCGGCGAGGAGTCCACCGCCTCGTTGAGGTCGATCGGCAACTCATCCGGCATGGCGGCTTCGACGTCCCCAATGGACAGCACGTGGCTGCCGATCTTGATGCTGAACTCCGAAAGCAACTTCTTGGCTACCGCCCCGCAGGCCACACGCGCGGCCGTCTCCCTGGCGCTCGCCCGCTCGAGGATGTCCCGCGCGTCTCTGCGGTCGTACTTGAGCAGCCCAACCAGGTCTGCATGGCCAGGCCTCGGGACGTACAAGGGCTTCAGCGCCTTGGGGTTTCCGGATGGGTCGGGTGGCAGCGAAGACATGGCTGTCTGCCAGTTCTCCCAATCCTTGTTCCACACCACCATGGAGATCGGAGAACCGAGCGTCTCGCCCAAACGCACACCTGAAAACAAGTCAGCGCGATCCGACTCGATCTTCATGCGGCGCCCGCGCCCGTGACCACCCTGTCTTCGGCGCAGCTCCGGATCGACGTCGCGCTCCATCTCCAACGACAAGCCGGCCGGTATGCCTTCCAGAATCGCGATCAGGCCACGCCCGTGTGACTCGCCTGCGGTTCGAAAGGAAATGCGCCTCATGAATCCGTCCTCGTTGGTACTGCGCGCTACCCGGTCGCCAGCATTCCGGGCCGCCCTCGTGGGCGTGCAACGATAAAAGGACCCCGGTGGGTCGTCCACCCACCGGGGTCCGGCCTTCGTAGCTCGAGAGGGCCTCCTTCACACGCCTCGACTATTGGCGGGAAGGATGGTCCCTGAGAATGTCACTCTTACGAACGTCGATGACGACCACGCCGCCCGAGTCCGTCACACCGAACAGCTTCAGGACGATGCAAGCGTCCTCCGTCGGGCCACCCAACGCCGCGTGCGGTGACTGGAAGTCTCCCCCCGCGAAGATCTCGATCGCGTTACCGATCGGGACGAGGGTGCCTGTGGCATCCAGGCCGGTGACCGCCGTCGAGCTACACGTGAGCCCCACGTTGTCCGTGGCGGAAGGCAAGACAGCCTTGAGCGGGCCCGCGACCACATCGCGGATGAAGATCCGACCCGACCGGAAGAAGTGGAACGTGTCGATGATGTCAATCGTGTTTTCACCCGTCCCGATGAACGCCAAGTGGCTGTCCGGCCGGTAGATACCCGCCGGATTGGTCAGCGTCCGCGCGTTCGCGTGAAGCGGGTGCAGCACGGCCCCTGCTCCGCCGTTCGGTAAATCCGCCACGCCCTGGAGGCGCAAGTCGCTGACCGTGAAGAAGTACGCCTGGAACCCACGCGCCACGCCAAGGGTGCCGTCGAAGTTCAGGCCTAATCCACGTACCGTCTCGCCGGGGTTGGTCATCAAGTCGGTGACCGGAATCGCACCGGTCACCTCGTCCGCCGCCGCGTCGTAGGAGATGATCCGCCCGACCGGCTCGACCGAACCCTCGCCGAAGACCACCCACGCGCCGTTGCCGCTGGCCGTGACGAACGTCGTGTCGTTGAAGCCGATGCTCCTCACGTCCCAGCGGGAGGCGGCCGTCGCCTCGATGTCGGAGCCGCCGAGGATCGCCTCGGCAATCGCAATGTCCAGGGTGCCCACGAATTGTATGGTGGTCTGGAGATCACCCGGCGGGTGGTCTCGGATGACCAGCGTCCCGATATCGTTGGCCGGATCGATGAGGATGCCGTTCGTGATGAAGTCGACGTTCTTGATCGCCCTGAAGTCCTCCGCCTCCTCGAAGTTTCCGTGGGCCGTGAAGAGTACGACTTCGGGGTCGGGGCCACCTGGACTGAACGCCTTGCGAATCGTCCCGAGATCGCCCAGCTCGGTCACCGAGACCGCGCCGCGCATGGCGATTTCGCGGCGCAGGGCGCGGCGCCTGGCAATCGGGTTTCGTTTCTGCGCAGCCATAAAGATATAATCAGTCAATAAAGTCTAATTAACAATCACTATACGTCAATTACTTAGGAAAATAACCATAATTCGGAAATATCACATGTGAAATCACAGAATCAGCACGGGACCGCGATGCGTGTCTAGTCACGATTTTCCCAGTTTTCCGTGTCTTTTTCGTATTTCTGCCCGGTTCGAGCACCGATAATCGTAAATTTACCGAAAGGGCGCCGTCGATGATCCCACAATCAACCACTCGGTCATGTAACGCCATAAAATTATCATAAAATGCCTGCTGGACGATCATTAATGATCGTGTTAGCCTGATTTCATGGCATTGAATCCTTGATCGTCAACCGATCGATCATGCCAAAAAAAATGTTTTAGGGAGGCTCAGATGCTGTTTTCAGATTGTTTGCCGTCAGGCAGAACCATTTGCGG
>JACZXQ010000009.1 GCA_022571515.1 Gemmatimonadota bacterium | reverse complement strand
ACTCACACGTCGGAGGCGCGATGTACGGAACGGAGAAGCACGTGTTGCTCAGACACTATCTCGAACAAGGCATATCGAAGGCGGCCATGGCGCGTGACCTGGGCGTTGACCGACGCACGATCTATCGCTGGATCGAGGCCGGAGAACTGGAGCGGGACGTGGAGGGGGTTCTCTATGGGCCTCGAGCGCCGAGGTCCATCAAGCTGGATCCCTACACAGGCATCATCGAAGCACGCTTGGAGACGTACCCGCGACTCACTGCGGTCCGGCTTCTCGAGGAGATCCGAGCGGCAGGGTACCGGGGCGGATACACGCAGCTCAAGGAGTACGTGCGCAAGGTGCGACCCCGGCCACCTGAGGATCCGGTCGTCCGCTTCGAGACGCCGCCAGGCCACCAGGGTCAGGTCGACTTCGCAGACTTTCGGCTGCCCTGGGGCAAGCGGTACGCGTTTCTGGTTGTGCTGGGGTATTCGCGCATCCTGTGGCTGCAGTTCTTCACTCGACAGACGATGCAACATGTCTTTGAGGGCCTCGAGGCGGCGTTCAGCTTCTTTGGTGGCGTGCCTCATGAACTGCTGTTCGACCAGATGAAGGCCGTCATCACCAAGGATGAGCGAGCGGCCGGAGGTCGCGTCACGGAGAACGCCGAGTTCCTACGCTTCGCTCATCACTGGGACTTCCGGGTCCGAGCGTGTCGTCCCTACCGAGCCAAGACCAAGGGCAAAGTCGAGCGGCCGGTGAGCTACGTCCGTTCGAGCTTCTTCTACGGCCGGACCTTCACATCGGACGAGGACCTCAACCATCAGGCCCGCCACTGGCTCGATCACGTGGCCAACGTCCGTACGCATGGCACACTGAAGGAGCGGCCCGTCGATCGCTTCGAGCAGGAGCGCGACCTGCTGCGGCCCTTGGCCTCGCGACTATACCGATCCCTGGTACTGTCGCCCGAGGCGAAGGAGCGAACCAAGGCTGTGCTTCCCCGCATCGACGTGGAGCGCCGGTCGTTGGAGACCTATGCCCAGGTGACCGGAGGTGTTCGGTGAAGGCCGCTGGCTCGCGCCGTGACCGGATCCGGGCTCAGCTCGCCGATCTCAAGATGCCGGGGGCGCTGGAAGCCATCGACGATGTCCTTACCAGGGTCGATGGCGGAGGCGTGACGGCCTCGGAGGCCATTGAGCAACTCCTCGGTGCTCAGATCACGCTACGCAACAACCGGCGCCTTCAGGCTGCCATGCGATCCAGCCGGTTGCCGGCCATCAAGACCCTCGACGACTTCGACTTCAGCTTCCAGCCCTCGATCAAGCGTGAGCAGATCGACAGCCTCCACGAGCTCGGCTTCTTGGAGCGTAAGGAGAACGTCATCTTCCTCGGGCCCCCCGGTGTCGGCAAAACGCATCTGGCGATCAGCCTCGCCATTGCCGCCGCTCAGAGCGGGCGCCGAGTCTACTACGGCGCTCTGGCCGACCTCATCACCTCACTCGAAGAAGCCAAGACCGCCGGCCAGCTGGGACGCCGCCTCAAAGTCCTCACCTATCCCTCGCTCCTGGTCATCGACGAGATCGGCTACCTGCCGGTCAGCCAGAGCGGTGCCATGCTGTTCTTCCAACTCATCAACCGGCGCTATGAGCGCGCATCCACTGTGCTGACGTCCAACAAAGGCTTCGAGGAGTGGGGCCAGATCTTGGGCGACGAGGTCATGGCCGCTGCGCTCATCGATCGCCTGCTCCACCACTGCCATATCGTCAACATCCGCGGCAGCAGCTACCGGATGCGCAAGCACACCGACCTCTCCAAGATCCTACACTCGCCTCCTGCGGAGTCGAGCCCTTCACCCCCGAAAAGAAAGAGAGCAAGAGCAAAGGAGAAAACGACGAACTAGAGGCTCGTCACCTCCGCCAAGTGCGCAATTTTCGATGGCCAGATCTGTGAAGCTTTCAATGGCCGTTGACACCATCCCGTGGTCCATCGAAGAAGTCGATCCAGTGGGCGTACCGGGGGGAGTCCGGCGAGAAGATGTCCGGGGCAGGACGAAAGCTGGTGAAGAACAGGAACCGGCCGGCGGCCTGTGCGTCGCAACTTTCAGGCGGCCTTGGCCGCCGGCTGATCTCGCATCCGCGCCTCGCCGTCGGGCGATGACGACAGTGTGAAGCCATACGCGGCGCAACCCGCCGAAACATGGCTCCATGCCCGTTCACCCTTCCCCAGTACGCGGATGATCCCGAAACGGCTGTAACCCATGCGGTAACAGGAGCGCAGCGAGCGTACGTTGTCGGTATCCACACACGAGACGAGGCCGCGACTACCCTCGTCATGCCGATGGCATGCAATCGCTTGCCGCGGTAGTCGGCATGGGTGTAGCCCGTGTGCATGTAGGCGTACGCAGGGTCGAAGTCCAGGTCCAGGCCGGCGGCAACGATGAGCGGTCGGGTGGCGTACCATCCGTAGGAGGCAAGCCGATCGCCATCCAGGACCGCGTAGCAGCGGTCGCCGCGCGCCAGAGCCTCGCGTGTTGGCGTCGGTCTCAGAGTCGGCTCGTGCTCCAAGAATCTGAGCACCTCGTGCTCGTCGAGAAAACGAATCTCGTACGGAAAGTCGACTGCCGGGTAGTCCCGTAGCGTCACTTGATCCGCGCGAACCTGCATTCCGTACAGAGCGCGATACGGGACCAGTGGCTTGATCGCCCGCAGGGCCAGGCCATGGAGCGCGCTGCGGGTGCCCTCGCGGTGCCAGTTCTGGTAACGGTACTGGATGCCCATAGCGCGATCGTAGCAATCCGCCCGGCCGGCCCGAAGCCGTAACTAAGTTTGGCGCGAAACGGACAGGAACCTTGTCATCCGTTCGGCCCCACGGCGCCTGGTTTCTTGCTGACTGGACGGCACCGTCAACTTACTACGGGGAGCGGGAAAAGGGTTAAGCCGCAGCATAGAGGACATGGGACTCGTGGAAGTAGCGTCGGACGATATGGGGCTGGCGCTGGCGGCGGTGGAGATAGGAGCGCACAGAGCCCTTCAGGTCCTCAGCTGAGCGAGGACGTTGCCGCGTCCTCCGTGAAAACCTCATCCGCCCTGCGGCTATTGACTTTCTGACCGTTGGCGGCGGACCGTAGGGTCATGATGTCATGGCTCCTTCTGGTCCTTCGGACCCTCCTTGGGATGGCTCGATCCCGCCTCTCGCTGTCGGCTGAGAACGCCATCCTCCGTCATCAGCTCGCCGTGCTTCAGCGAGGGCGGACCAGAACGGTGCTCCGGCCAGCCGACCGAGTGCTCTGGATCTGGCTCAGCCGACACTGGAGTCGTTGGCGCCAGGCACTGGTGTTGATCCAGCCAGCCACGGTCCTGAAATGGCACCGCGCAGGGTACCGCTGCTACTGGCGACGACGGTCCGGTGGGCCTGGCGGTCGCCCCAGGATTCCTCGCCCCCACATCAACCTGATTCGTCGAATCTCTTCCGATCATCCCGAGTGGGGCGAGGACCGTATCGCGTTGGAACTCAAGGCCAAACTCGGGGTTGAGCACGATCCGAGCACGATCCGGCGGTACAATGGTCGCCCGGAAGAGAGACGGTGCTCCGGCCTCCACCCATTGGCGCACCTTTCTGGCCGGGCACGCCGCCGAGTTGTGGAGCATGGACCTGACCACACAGCCCTTGTGGAACTACTCGATGCGGTACGTCCTGGTACTCATGGAGCTACGGAGCCGAAGGGTGGTGCACGTCGCAGTTACGGCCTCGCCTACCCTGGCATGGGTGAAGCAGCAGATCCGGGAGGCGACCCCCTTCGGTTCCGTTCCGCGATTCCTGGTCCACGACAACGACGGAATCTTCGGCCAGTTCGGCGCACGTAGGCCGGGCAAGTCGGGAAGGTCATACCGCTGTGCCCTGGATCTATGGCTGGGCGAAGTGCTGTACATCCAAGGGATCCCTATCCCTTATGGTGCTCCCAATGCGCAGGCCCACATCGAGCGGTTCATGGGAAGCCTGAAGAGGGAGTGCCTGAACTACTTCATCTTCTTTTCGGAAGACCACCTTCGCCGCACCGTTGCGGCCTACGTCGCCTACTACTGTGAAGGTCGGCCTCATCAGGGAATCCAAGGCATACCGCAGTACGGCCCCGGTTTGCCGAGAGCGCCCTCTTCCTCAAGTGGAGAAAGCCCGATCAAGTTGGTGGCTCGCCCAGTGCTTGGTGGGCTCCACCACGATTACCGACTCGCCGCGTAGCTCAGGCTCATGCGAAGTCCCTGAGACCGGCCCCATCGGGTCCGGTCGTTCCGGGTCGTGCCAAATGCCGGGATCGGATCCCGACAGGGCATGACGTATCCCTCATCGTCGTCCCGTGACCCGCTGGAGTCAGGTCAAGGACATCGATCCCACCATGAGAGACGAACAAGTCCCCAACAATTCACGCAGATGGAGTTTTCACGGAGGACGGGTCGCCCACGACGATCTCGATGCGCTCGATGGTGGTTCGCGTTGGCGCGTCGGTCAATGCGGCCGCCGGGGGGGATTGGGCCCGGCTAGCTCGAAAGGTGCTCCGGGATGAGGCGGGTGACGGTCAACACTGCCGCCGCTCGTCCAGGCGCCGGAGGCCCAGCTCGGCCGCGATCTCTTGCGCCTCTTCGAACTCCCCCGCGTCCAGCCTACGGCCCAGCTCCGGATACCGGTCGGCGGTCACCTTGCCGGCCGGATAGTACTGCGCCATGAGGTTCACGTAGGTGTCGGTGCCTAGCTCCTCTGCGATCCACTCCAGGATGCTCCGTGTCTCGTCGAGTAAGCCGGGCATGACCAGGTGTCTGAGCAGCACGCCCCGTTGTGCGAGGCCGTCGGCGTCCATCACCAGCGGTCCGACCTGACGGTGCATCTCTTTGACCGCCGCGCGGGCGGCCTCGGGGTAATCTGCGGCCTTCATGTAGGCTCGCGCGCGCTCCGGGCTCCAGAACTTGAAGTCGGGCATGTAGATGTCCACGATACCGTCGAGCCACGCAAGGCTCTCCAGCGCGTCGTACGCGGAGGTGTTGTAGACGATGGGCAGCGTGAGCCCCGACTCCACGGCGATCGGCAGGGCCTCGAGTACCTGAGGGACGACATGCTCGGGCGTGACGAAGTTGATGTTGTGGCAGCCCATGCTCTGAAGGGTCAGCATCATCGCGGCGAGCTCCGGCGCCGTGGTGACCTCTCGATCGGTGCCCGGGGGCACGCCCTGGCTGATATCGTAGTTCTGGCAGAACACGCAGCGTAGGTTGCAGTGTGCGAAGAAGATGGTGCCCGAGCCGAGCCAGCCGCGCAGGCAGTCCTCTTCGCCGAAGTGGGCGAAGGCGCTGCTGACGACGGCGTGACGGCCCGTCTTGCAGGCCGACCACTTGTTCGCCAGGCGGTCCACGGCGCAGTCGCGTGGGCACGCACGGCATTCAGCGAGCGAGGCCACGGCGTCGACGGCCCGATCCGCCAGCTCGGCGAGGCTCAGGTCGAGGTAGGCGGGCCGGAACACGGAGGTTCGATGTGAGCACGCGTGTGCGAGCGCCCGCGGTGGCGGGCGCCTTCTACCCGGCGGATTCGGACGAGCTGCGCGCTACGGTCGAGGGTCTGCTCGCCGAGGCCGGCGGTGGAGAGGCCGGGGATCCTCCCAAGGCGATGGTGGCCCCGCACGCGGGGTACGCCTACTCCGGGCCCGTGGCCGCCAGCGCCTACGCCCGGCTCGAGGGCGCCGACATACAGCGCGTCGTGCTTCTGGGACCGGCGCACCGGTGGCCGTTCCAGGGCCTCGCGCTCCCCGACGTGGAGGCCTTCGCCACTCCGCTGGGTGAGGTGGCGCTGGACGCCACCGGTGTCTCGGCCGCGCTCGAATCGCCGCACGTGCGAGTGCTCGACGAGGCGCACCACGGGGAGCACTCCCTCGAGGTCCATCTTCCCTTCCTTCAGATCATCCTGGGGGAGTTCACGCTGGTCCCGCTCGTGGTCGGTGATGCGAGCGCGGGCGACGTGGCCGAGGTGCTTCGGCTGCTCTGGGGTGGTTCCGAGACGCTCGTGGTGGTCAGCTCGGACCTGAGCCACTTCCTGTCGTACGACGAGGCGCTCGAGATCGATGGCGCCACCGCAGCCGCGATCGAGGGGCTCACCCCTGAGGCGATCCAGAGCCACCAGGCCTGCGGGCGCATCCCGCTGGGCGGACTCCTCATTGTCGCGGCCGAGCATGGTCTGCGAGCGCACAGGGAGGATCTCAGGAATTCGGGTGACACGGCCGGCCCCCGCGACCGGGTCGTTGGCTACGGCGCCTGGGCGTTCACCGAGTAGGGAATGCCGGGGGCGCACACCGTGCGCCCGCCTCATGCGCCAACGCCGCCCAGGCGCACCGGCTGGCGCTTCGCTCCCCAGGTGCCGGGCTCGGGCTCCAGGACACCGGGGCAGGGCGTGCCACAGGAACGACAGGCGCCCTCCTCGGTCAGATTCCAATCCGTGAGCACGTACCAATCGCGCCCGATGAGCGTCTCGCCGCAGGCGTGGCAGTAGGTGCTGCCCCCGGCCTCGTCGTGCACGTTGCCCGTGTAGGCGTAGCGCACGCCGTTCCTCAGGGCGATCTCCCGTGCCCGGGCCAGTGTGGCCGGCGGAGTGGGCGGCTTGTCCATCATCTTCCAGTCGGGGTGGAAGGCCGTGAAGTGCATGGGCACGTCGGCGCCTAGGTGCTCGACGACCCATTCGGTCATGGCCTCGATCTCTTGGTCCGAGTCGTTCTCTCCCGGGATCAGCAGGGTCGTCACTTCGAACCACACGTCGGTCTCGTGCCTGAGGTAGACCAGCGTGTCGAGCACGGGCTCCAGGTGCGCGGCGCAGACCTCGTGGTAGAAGCGCTCCGAGAAGGCCTTGAGGTCCACGTTGGCGGCGTCCATGTGCCGGTAGAACTCGGCGCGCGGTTCCGGGCACACGTAACCGGCGGTCACGGCCACGCTGTGAATCCCCCGCTCGCGACATGCTTGCGCTACGTCGATGGCATACTCGTGAAAGACGGTCGGGTCGTTATACGTGAACGCGACGCTCCGGCAGCCCAATCTCACCGCCGCCTCGGCGATGGCCTCGGGTGAGGCCTGGTCCATGAGCGTGTCCATCTCCCGGGACTTACTGATGTCCCAGTTCTGGCAAAACTTGCAGGCCAGATTGCAACCCGCGGTACCGAACGAGAGGACAGGCGTACCCGGGAGGAAGTGGTTGAGCGGCTTCTTCTCGATGGGGTCGATGCAGTAGCCACTCGACCGGCCGTACGTGGTCAGGACGATCTCGCCACCCTCTCGGGCCCGCACGAAGCAGAGGCCCCGCTGCCCGTCGCGCAACTTGCACGCACGGGGGCAGATGTCGCACTGGACCCGCCCGTCGTCGAGGGCGTGCCAGTGGCTGGTCGGGTGGTATGGCGCGCTTGTGGTCATCGGTTCCCGCTTGTCGCCAGATGATCTCGCAATGTGCAGAACCTCCACGGCGTGAGGCAAGCGTGACCGCCGCCGGGTTGACGGCCCGGCGGCCCGCACCGAACGTGACCGCCATGGAGACCGTACGCGCTTTCGCGCCCGCCACCGTGGGCAACGTGATCTGTGGGTTCGACGTGCTCGGGCTCGCGTTGGAGCGTCCGGGTGACGAGGTCATCGCTCGCCGTTCACCGGCTGACGGCGTCACGATCGTCGCGATCCATGGTGACGGCGGCCGGTTGCCGCTCGATGCGGGTGAGAACGTGGCCGGCGTCGCGGCCTCTGCCGTCATCGCCGTGAGCGGCGGGCAGCACGGTGTCGAGTTGGAGCTACGAAAGGGACTGCCGTTGGCTGCCGGGATGGGCGGTAGCGCGGCGAGTGCAGTGGCGGCCGCCGTCGCCACCGATGCGCTCCTCGGCACCGGGCTGGACCGACCCGCGCTGCTGGCGTGTGCCCTCGAGGGTGAACGGGTGGGGGCCGGGGCCGGTCACGCGGACAACGCGGCACCATGTCTTTACGGTGGCATGGCGCTCTCACGGCCCGGCGATCCGGTCGACGTGGTCGCACTGCCGGTACCGACCGGCCTCTCGGTCGCGCTCGTACACCCGCCTCACGAGATCCTTACCGAGCAAGCCCGCTCCATACTCCCCAAAGGCCTGCCTCTGGACAAAGTGGTGGCACAGATGGCGGACGTCTCCGCGTTCGTGTCCGCGTTGTACTCCGGCGACCTGGACCTCCTCGGCCGCGCCTTGGTCGACCGGATCGCCGAGCCCGTGCGCAGATCTCTCGTGCCGGGCTTCGACTCCGTACGCGCCGCGGCCCTAGCGGCCGGTGCCCTGGGCGCGGGAATCTCGGGGGCGGGCCCGTCGATGTTCGCTCTGTGCCGAAGCCTGCCTGAGGCCCACGCGGTTGCGGACGCCATGGCGAAGGCGTTTGCCGGTGCCGGCCTCGAGGGAGCCGACCGCCATGTGTCGGAGGTGGCGATGGAGGGTGCTCGCGTCCTCGCGGACCGGGATCCGGCGCCGTGAGGGTGGTCAGCACCGGGGGACGCTCACCACCGGTGGATCTCCGCACGGCCTTGTTCGAGGGTTTGGCGCCGGATGGCGGACTCTACATGCCGGAGCGCCTCGATCCGCTCGCTGAGGAGTTGCGGGAGGGGCTCCGGGGCGCGGCGTTCTCGGATGTCGCCGAGATGCTGGTCGGGCATCTGTTCGAGGACCAATTCAGCGATTCGGCGATGGACACACTCATTGGAGCGCTCGACTTTCCGGTGCCGTTGATCGAGTTGGCCGATGGCGTCCGTGTGCTCGAGCTGTTCCACGGGCCGACTCTCGCGTTCAAGGATGTGGGCGCCCGGTTCATGGCGCGCCTGATCGCTGGGTACCTGGAACCGGGCACGGCGCCCCTCACGGTGCTGGTGGCGACGTCGGGTGACACCGGAAGCGCGGTGGCCCACGCGTTCCTCGGGGTCGAGGGGGTGCGCACCGTGGTTCTCTTTCCGGAAAGGGGTGAGCACTCCGCAGCAGAGGCAGTTCACCACGTTGGGCGGCAACGTGACGGCAGTGGCCGTGGACGGCACGTTCGACGATTGCCAGGCGATGGTGAAGGCGGCGTTTGCGAATGAGTCACTCCGAGCCTCGGTGCGCCTGACTTCGGCCAACTCCATCAACGTGGGTCGGTTGATTCCACAGATGTTCTACTTTGCGCACGCTTGGGCGCAACTGCCTAGGGGCGCGGACCCGCCGATCTTTTCCGTCCCCTCCGGCAACTTCGGCAACCTCACGGCCGGGTTGATGGCCCGACGTATCGGTATACCTGCCGCGGGTTTCGTCGCGGCGACGAACGCGAATGACGTCGTGCCCGAGTACCTGGAGACCGGGGTGCTGCGGCTGCGGCCATCGTGCCCGACCATCTCGAACGCGATGGACGTGGGGAACCCCAGCAATTTCGAGCGCATCCGGAAGCTCTACGCAGGCGACCTCGGCCGGCTGCGTTCAGACGTCGTGGGAAGTGCGCACACCGACGACGAGACCCGCCGTTGCATCGCGGATGTGTTCGAACGCACCGGCTATGTGCTCGACCCTCACTCGGCGGTCGGATATCTGGGGCTGGAGGCTGGTCGCCGGCGTTGGCACCGGTCAACGCCGATCGTGCTCGCCACGGCCCATCCGGCCAAGTTCCTGGAGGTGGTCGAACCAGAGATTGGCGGAGAGGTGACGGTGCCTGCCCGCTTGGCTGAGCGGCTGGATGCCGAGGCCGTCTCCGAGCGTCTTCCAGCCGAGCCGCGGGCGCTGGAGGAGTTGTTGTCGAGACCATGAGGCTTTTTCGCAGGTCGGGAAGAGTGGTTGGAGTGGTGGTTGGGCTCGCGGCCACTTCTTCGAGAACTGAGCCAGCGAATGCAACCTTGCACGGATGGAAGTGGCGCGATAGAATTTGAACCATGGTTCAAATTGTGGCAGACCCGGCCGGTCCGAAGGCACTAGCCCGGAAGCTGGAGATCCTTCGCTCGGCATCGTACGCGTTCGGGGAACGCGGCTACCACGAGACCGGGATGCGGGACATCGCCTCCGACCTCGGCATGACGGTCGGCAACCTCTATTACTACTTCGAGAACAAGCAGGCGCTGCTCTATTTCTGTCAGGACGAGACCCTGAATGGGCTCCTGGATCTGGCCGCTTGGGTCGGCGACAATGCGGAGGGCGCGGCCGAGCGACTCTTTCTGCTCATCGTCGGACACGTGATCTGCATCAACGAGGGTGTGCCCGGGTCCTTGGCGCACCATGATGTCGAGGCGCTTGGCGCCTCGTGGCGGGCGAAGATCGTCAGGAAGCGCCGGAAGTACGAGCTGGCCATGCGCACGCTGATCGAGGATGGGATACGTACCGGCGTGTTTGAGAAGACCGACGTAAAGGTCGCCGCGCTCGCCATCCTGGGCGCCGCAAACTGGACGGTGAAGTGGTTCCGTGAGGAGGGAGGCCTAGGGGCTCGGGCGGTGGGTGAGGGATTCGCCGGGCAACTGGTGAGGGGCCTGCTCCGTCCAGGCGCCCGTTTTGAGCCGCCCAACATCCACGTGCCCGTGTTCGGGGGATTGTAGTCATGGATCGTTACACGACAGCGACCTTGCGCGTGAATGGGCAGGACCTGCAAGTGGTCTTCCCAACCCATCACACGTTGCTGGAGGTGCTGCGGGAGGAGTGCGGCCTCACCGGCACCAAGCACGGCTGCGAGCTGGGTGAGTGCGGAACGTGCACAGTGCTGGTGGACGGCGAGCCCGTGTTGAGTTGCCTGGCGCTCACGGCCGAGATGGAGGGCCGCTCCATCGAGACGGTGGAGGGGTTACAGGACGGGAACGAGCTTCATCCCCTCCAGGCTGCTTTCGCCGACCTTGGCGCGGCCCAGTGCGGATACTGCACGCCCGGCATGCTCATGACCGCCACAGCGCTTCTCGCGGAGAACGATGATCCCAGCGCGGACGAGATCCGTACGGCGTTGGCGGGCAACCTGTGCCGGTGCACCGGCTACCACAAAATCATCGAGGCCGTCGAGTGGGCGGCGGGCGTGGTGCGCGGCGACGCCGGCGCGGGGCCCGCCAGGGAGGTGCTCTTCGGCTCCAGTGTGCCGGGAGAGGGCTCATGACCCCTCCTCGCCCCGGGCAAGTGATCGCCCCCGACCAGGCGCCACCGGACAGCGCGGCCGGCTCTACGCATGAAGACGACCTGCGCATCGTCGGCACTCCGTTCAGGCGGGTGGATGGCTGGGCCAAGGTCACCGGCCAGACGCGGTTCGCCGATGACATGACCTTCCCGCGTATGATCCACATGAGGCTCGTGCGTAGCACCCTACCCCACGCCTTCATCCAGAGCATCGACACGTCCAAGGCTGAAGAGATGGCCGGGGTGGTCGGGGTGCTCACGGGCAAGGACATGCCCGAGCCCTTCGGCATCCTGCCCGTCTCGCAGGACGAGCACGCGCTCTGTCTGGAGAAGGTGCGCTTCGTGGGCGACCCTGTGGTGGCCGTCGCCGCGCTGACGGAGGACCAGGCGGCCGACGCCTGCTCGGCGGTGAAGATCGAGTACGAACCGCTGACCACGATCTCCTCCGTGGACGAGGCGCTCGAGACACACGAGCCGCTCATCCACGACTATGGCGACGAGGGCAACCTCCACAAGAAGATCTCGTTGCAGTTCGGGGCCGTGGAGGACGGTTTCGCCGAAGCCGACGAGATCCTCGAGGACGTGATGTTCTACGAGGGCAGCACCCACCTTCCCATGGAGCAGCACGCGGCGGTCGCCGTGCCCGAAGGCGGTGGGCGCATCACGCTCTACACCTCCACGCAGACCCCCCACTACGTGCACAAGGTGCTGGCCCAGGTGCTGGGGATGCCGGCTTCGCGGGTGCGCGTGATCGCCTGTTCGGTGGGCGGAGGATTCGGGGGCAAGAGCGACATCTTCAACCACGAGATCGCTGTGGCCAAGATGGCCCTGGTTACCGGGCGGCCCGTGAAGATATGCTTGAACCGGGAAGAGGTCTTCTACTGCCACCGTGGCCGGCACCCGGTGCTCATGCACCTGCGCACCGGCTTCACCAAGGACGGTGCCATGGTTGCGCAGCACCTGAAGACCGCCCTGGACGGCGGAGCGTACGGGAGTTACGGCGTCGCGAGCACGTACTACACGGGAGCTTTGCAGACGGTGACCTATGGGCTGCCCCGCTACCGCTTCGACTCCATCCGCGCGTTCACCAACAAGCCCCCCTGCGGGCCCAAACGGGGTCACGCCACGGTGCAGCCGCGCTTCGCGCTGGAGGTGCACCTGGACAAGGCGGCGCAACGGTTGGGCATCGACCCGGCGGATCTGCGCTTGAACAACCTGCTCCCGCCCGATTCGATCACGGCAAACTACCTGAAGGTCGGGAGCATCGGGCTGGGCGCGTGCATTCAAGCTGTGGTGGACGGAAGTGGGTGGCGAGAGCGATTCCAGTCACTTCCGCACGGCCGCGGTCTGGGCCTGGCGTGCGGGTCGTACCTGACTGGAGCGGGCCTCCCGATCCATTGGAACCACCTGCCACAGTCCGCCGTACAGCTCAAGCTGGACCGCACGGGAACGGTCGCCGCCTACTGCGGGGAGGCCGAGATCGGCCAGGGCTCCGACTCTGTGCTGGCAGCCTGCGTGGCCGAGGTTCTGGGCATCGGGCTCGACGACGTGCTCCTGTGCGTGGGCGATACCGGTCTCACGCCCGTGGACCTCGGCAGCTACTCGTCCAGGGTGACGCTCATGGTCGGACGGGCCGCCATCCAGGCGGCCGAGCGCGCGCGCGACCGGTTGGCCGAGGCGGTCGCGGAGAAGCTGGACGTGCCCGCTGACAGGTTGGTCTTCGCCGAAAGCCGCGTGTTCGACTCGGGGAGTCCGGAGAATGGAATGCCGTTCGCGGAGGCCGTGCAGCAGGCAGAGGAGAAGTTCGGCGCGCTGGCCACCACCGGCTCGTATGCCCCGCCGCGCGCTCCCGGCCGTTACCGGGGCAGCGGGGTGGGGCCATCACCCACGTACTCCTACTCGGCGTGCGTGATCGAGGTTGAGGTCGATCCGGAGACGGGCCTGTACCGGGTCGAGCACGTCTGGATCGCGCACGACATCGGCCGGGCCATCAACCCGGTACTGACCATAGGCCAGGTGGAGGGCAGCGTTTACATGGGGCTCGGCGAGGCGATGATGGAGGAGCAGGTGTTCCGGCGCCTTCCCAAGAGCCGCTCCAGCGCGCTCGTGCACAAGGTGCCGTCGATGCTCGAGTACAAGAGCCCCACCTTCCACGAGATGCCGCCCGTAACGACCTACTTGATCGAGGACCCCGATCCCGAGGGGCCGTTCGGCGCCAAGGAAGTGGGGCAGGGTCCGCTCCTACCGGTCATACCGGCGCTGGCCAACGCGATCTTCGACGCCGTCGGTGTGCGCATCGACCAGGTGCCCATCGGACCCCACATGATCCGCAAGGCACTGGAGGACAAGGAGGCCGGCGGGGATGGCCGCTATGGACCCAAGTCCTTCCCGGACATCGACTTCGGTGTGCCGCTCATGGTGCCGACTCCGGACGAGGGCGGGGACGGAAGGGCGACAAACACTGAAGAGGCGGGCGTTCGGAAGGGATCTGGTACGATGACCGACGGCGTCCGGAAGGGGTCCAAGCCATGATGCGCCTACCGGTCTTCCGCCTTCACCAGCCAGAGAGCTTGTCCGACGCGATGGCGCTACTGGCATCGTCCGACGGCGAGACCCGTCTGGTGGCCGGAGGTACCGACCTGTGGCCCAACATGAAGCGACGGCACCAGTCCGCCGATGTGGTGGTGAGCCTCAATCGCGTCGCCGAGTTGTCCGGCATCCGAGGTGAGGTGGGCGGCGAGGTGCGCATCGGCGCGACGACCACCCTGGCCGCCGTGGCCGCGAGTCCGATCGTACGTGCGGCGTATCCGGCCCTCGCCCGCGCGGTGGAGTCGATCTCGTCGCCGGCCATTCGGAACATGGCCACCCTGGGTGGCAACCTCTGCCTGGACACGCGTTGCACCTATTACAACCAGACCGAGGAGTGGCGCACGTCGATCGACTTCTGTCTGAAGGAAGGCGGAACCATCTGCTGGGTGGCGCCGCAGTCGCCCCGCTGCTGGGCGGTGTCGTCGAGTGACGCCGCGCCGGTATTGTGCGCGCTCGGCGCACGGGTCCGGCTGTTGTCACCGGCGGGTGAGCGCGAAGTATCCGTGGCGGACTTCTACCGCGACGACGGTATCGACTACCTCACCAAGCAGCCCGACGAGGTGCTGACCGAGGTGGTGCTTCCACCCTCCGACGGTGTCCAGATGTCCTTCTGGAAACTCCGTCGCCGAGGCTCCATCGACTTCGCCGTGCTCACCGCGGCGGTGGCCGTCCGCCGAGATGACGACGGCGTGGTCTCCGAGGCCGCGGTCTGGTTGGGGGCGGTGGCGTCCGCGCCGGTGCGGTCCGAAGCGGCCGAGGCGGTGCTCGTGGGCAACGCGTTGACCCCCGAGGTCATCACCGAGGCCGCCACGGCCACACGCAAGGTGGCCACCCCTCTGGACAACACCGACTTCACCTTGCAGTGGCGCTCGAAGATGGTAGTACATTACGTCGAGGCGGCGCTCCGCGAGGTCGCAGGACTGGAACGGGAGCGTCTCGCGCCGAATCACGCGATGTAATCCGCCACCCGCGCGGCGGGGGACCACCTGAGCATTCTGAGCGACAGAACGGCCATCCGGGCTCGGCAGGAAGAGTTGTTCCGGCACATGCTCGAATGCGTCCTGCGCGACAATCCCTTCTACAAGCAGAAGTACAGCGACCTCCTGATCCCGCTGGCCGGGCTGGCACTTCGAGACCTGGACGCCCTGCCTCTCACCGACAAAGCGGAGTTGGCGTCTGATCAGGAAGCGAATCCTCCGTACGGTACCAACTTGACCCGACCCCTCGTCGAGTACACGCGGGTCCATCAGACCTCCGGCACGACCGGCACTCCGCTGCGCTGGCTCGATACTCCCGAGAGCTGGCAATGGTGGCTGGATTGCTGGGTCGAAGTCTACGAAGCAGCCGGGGTTGGACCGGACGATCGCATCTTCATCCCGTTCTCGTTCGGCCCGTTCATCGGGTTCTGGACCGCGTTCGAGGCTGGACCTCAGGTCGGAGCCATCACGATCCCGGCTGGCGGCCTGACCTCCGAGCAGCGCGTGGAGAAGCTGTTCGAATACGACGCGACGGTGGTGGTGTGTACGCCCACGTACGCGCTCCGCCTGGCTCAGATCGCGCGTGATACGGGCAGGGATCTGGCTGCGAGTTCGGTACGGGTCACGATTCACGCCGGTGAACCCGGGGCTAGCCTGCCCAACGTGAAGGCCCGCATCGAAGAAGCCTGGGGCGCGCGCTGTGTGGACCACGCAGGCGCGACCGAAGCGGGCGCTTGGGGCTACGGTTGTGGCCACGCCGACCACATGCACATCAACGAGTCGGCGTTCATCGCCGAGGTCATCGACCCGGAATCACTGGAGCCTGCTCCGGTAGGTCCCGGCGATAGGCAGGAAGGGGAGCTGGTCCTCACCAACCTGGGACGAATCGGCAGTCCGGTGATCCGCTACCGAACCGGCGATCTGGTCGAGATGTCCAGGGAGCCCTGCCCGTGCGGGCGCCCAACGGCATGGCTGCGGGGTGGTGTGCTCGGCAGGATCGACCAGATGGTGACCGTGCGCGGCATCAATGTCTACCCCAGCGCCATCGAGAACATCGTGAGGGCTCACGGGGCGATCGACGAATACGAGGCCCACGTGCGCACGGAGCGGGAGATGGCCGACCTGCTGCTGCTCGTGGAAGTCACTGATTCTGATCCGGCAGCGGTCGCAAAGGCCCTCGAAGAGGATGTGCACGGCAGGTTACAACTTCGGCCCCGTGTCGAGATCGTGTCGAGCGGTAGTCTGCCCCGCTACGAGCTCAAGTCGCAGCGATTCCGTGGGATCACCGACGATCGCACGACCGGAAAGGGCTGAGGGTCCGATGCCGTCGATCGAGAGCTCCGGTTTTCCCCTGGTCTTCCGGGTCGCGGACGATCCGGCTGCGGTCCCGGCTCGCCCGTTCGGCGCGGCGGGCATCATCACCAAGGTGAGCGAGGCCGAGACGGTGCACGGCGTGGAGGGTGGGGCGGGGAGCAGCCTCCAGGCCGAGCAGAAACGAACGCTCCACGTCCACGGCGACGCCCGTGTGATCGACGGGATGACCATGGAGACCTGCATTCGCCTCTTCAAGCCGACCGGGAGCAGCTTTCGGTTCCGCTGCGACGAGGTCTCGGCTCTGGATGGTGACGAGTCCGCCCCTCCACCCCTCGCGTACACGGCGGCAGGCGTCGGGTTCTGCTATATGACGCAGTTGGGGCGCTACGCGCACATTCTCGGGAAGGAGCTTGGCGCGTACAGCCTTCTAGTGCAGGACATGAGCTTCCGATTTGCCGGGGACATCAGCGACGGCACTCTCGAGGTAACGGCGGAGCCGGTGGACACGCACGTCTTCCTGCACTCGGGCGAAAGCGACGATCTGGCTCGCGACTTCATCCACACCGGCGCGCGCACGTGTTTCTTGCATGCGGCGATGGGCGGGAGTCACCGCTCGGAGATCGGTGTGTCGCTGAACGGAGCCACGCTGGCCGTTTGACTTGCCGGTTGTTCAGCAAGCTCGTCGAGCCACGGTAGGAGCCGCACGCGATGGACCCAACACACTCCGCCCGCGATCATGCGACAGAGGAACCTACCACCCCCTCGGCACGTTCAACCTGATGGGGCGTGCGCGACCGTGATCAGTGCAATGCGGCTGGCGGTTCCGCCAGGAAGCCCCCTACCACGCGGACGGAGGCCTCGGAGCGTGCAGCCACTGACAGCATCCCTTCAGGGCCATCTTCTGATGTTCCTTGTCCTCACCGCACTCCCCCTCCACGCCCAGACCGTCCGGGGCCGCCTTCTGGAACGGGGCACGGAGCGACCCATCGTGGCCGGCCTGATCGTCCTCATGGACTCTGCGAGCACCGAGGTGGACCGGGCCATCAGCGACCAGAACGGGCTGTTCACGCTCAACGCTCTAATCCCGGGTTCCTTCTACGTGAGGGCCGAGGGCCTGGGCTACCAGACCAAGACGGACGGCATTCTGGAGTTGGGCGAGGGCGGCCTCATCAGCATTGACTTCTATCTGCGGCCGAGTCCGCTGAAGTTGGATTCGCTGCAAGCGACGGTCGACCAAAAAATCATCCTGGCCGGAGAACGCCGCTTTCTCGAAGGTCAGGGGTTTTATGACCGCCTAGAGAGCGGATTCGGAGACTTCATTACGCCCGAGGAGTTGGAGCTGAGGCGACCCAACGATTCGAGAAGCCTCTTCGAAGGCCACACAGCCATCCGGGTAGGGACCGGCGCGTGGGCCGGACAGCAATTGGTGCGCTTCAAAGTGGCGGGAAGGTTTTGCAGTCCTGGGGTATACGTCGATGGTGCTCTGGCGGCATTTGCGGGAAGACTCGGAGAAGTCGTGCTGGAGGATGTAGTGCAGGTGGAGGACATCCTGGCCGTCGAGATCTACCGGCACATCTCCAGCATCCCACTTCAGTACAACGTGGCTGGAAGAAACACTTCGTGTGGCGTCCTTCTGGTTTGGACCAAGTGAGGGTTCTGGAGGCGACGGGCTCAGGCGCCTAACCTGCTGGAACGTACGAGGGCCTCGTACGACGTCCTTCCGGCCCGGACAGAAGGGATAGAAAATCCAAACGCCCCCTGGGGCCGAAGGGCAAGGTAGGATGGGCCTTCTTGGAGATTCACGTTAGAACTCCACTACCCTGAGGTTCCTCCACCGCACCCTGATCCCGCCCCCGTCGTGGATCTGCAGCGCGATGTGACCGGTCGCCGCGCCGATCTTCCCGTCGGTGAGGTGGATCATCTCGGTGCCGTTGATCCACGTCGTCACCTGGGACCCTACGACGCGGAGCTTCATCTCGTTCCACTCGCCCATGCGGAGCGCCGAGTCCTTCTCCGGTTCCGGCTGGATGAGCCATCCACGCCCGTACGACTCGTAGATCCCTCCGGAGTAGAGTCCCGGAGGGGCGATCTCGGCCTGCCACCCGGTGATGCGCACGCCGTCGAGCGTCGAGCGGAAGAAGACCCCGCTGTTTCCGTCGGCCTCCTGCCTGAACTCGAGGGTGAGCTCGAAGTCGGTATAGGTCGCGTCCGTTCGTAGGTAGCCGTACTGCTCGTCCGGACCGCTCTCGCAAACGAGCTCGCCGCCGTCGACGTACCAGAGCTCGGTGCCGTGGATGGTCCAGCCGTCGAGGTTCTCACCGTTGAAGATCGGGACGGGCTCCTGAGCGGCGAGCGGCGCCGCAGCCAGGGCGAGCGGCACCGCCCAGCTCAGCGCCCCGCGCTTCAGCGCCGGCTGCACGTCAGCCTCCTTCACCGAGCGGCCGGATCTTGATGTTCCGGTACCAGACCGGCGTGCCGTGATCCTGCAGCCCGATCGAGCCCGAGGATGCGCGGGCGTAGTGCTCCTCGACGCCGAACTTGCCCGCCGCGACCAGCTCCTCCCACTCGTCCGTGTAGAGGTCGTACTCGACGGTGATCTGCCCGTTGAGCCAGTGCTCGACGTGGTTGCCCTCGACGACGATGCGGCCGGTGTTCCATTCGCCCGTCGGGTTCATGGTCTTCTCGGCGGTCGCGTGCAGCTCGTAGTTGTCTCCGGTGAGATGCGTGTTCATGTCCATCGTGCCCATCGCGATGTACGCGGGGTCATCGAGCACCTGGTACTCGGCGGCGACCTGCCAGAGGCTCTTCCCGTCCTGCTCCCGCACGCGGTAGAAGACGCCGCTGTTGCCCTCGGGGCCGACCTTGAAGTCGAAGACGAGCTCGAAGTCGGTGAACTCCGCCACCGTGATGATGTCGCCGCCGTCCATGTCGCCGGTGTGAGCCTGATTGATCAGCTCACCGTTCTCGACCTTCCAGCCGTCTGCCGGGACGTCCTCCCGGCCGTACCCTCGCCAGCCCTCCGTGGAGACTCCGTCGAACAGCGCAATCCATCCCGCGGACTCCGCGTCAGCGGCCGGCTCGTCGTCCGCAGCGGGCCCGCAGGCCGCGATCGTGCAAAGGAGCACCGTGGCTGCCCACCACCGGTGCGTCGTCACAAGACCTTCATCGTTTCTGGATCCCACTCGACCACCTTTTCGTCGAAGTAACTCTCGTTGCACGCCAGTGCGGGGGCGGCTGCTCGGAGCCCGAACACCGCGTCCTCGGCCACCGGCGTACCCTCGCGGACACTGCGGAAGAAGCTCATGAAGTGGTCGAAGTGCGCGCCCATGTACCCGTCCTCGGCCACGTAGACGCTCTCGGCCGGCGGCAGCATCTGCTTCCGGGCCTCGAGCGCGTCATCCATCTCGTCGGACTTCATCTGGAGGAAGACGTCGGTGGGGCTGACGGCCTTGTTCCGGCGCAGGACCACCTCAGTCCAAGTGACGTCCATCGCGCCTTCGCTTCCCACCAGGCGGAGGAAGGTGGTTCCCGACGTACCGTCCACCAAGTTCACCCTCAGCGAGAGGTTGAACGGCGGGTGCGCGTCGGACTCGGCGTAGTCGAACATCCCGAGCAGGATGTCGGGCACCTCGCGTCCGTCCTTCCAGTACCGGAGGCCGCCCTGCGCCATGACCTTCCGCGGTCCCTTGGACGACGTCACGAAGTGCAGGCTCGAGAACAGGTGCACGAAGAGATCACCGGAGACGCCGGTACCGTAGTCCCGGTAGTTCCTCCATCGGAAGATACGCAGCGGGTCGTACGGCCTCTTCGGCGCATCCCCGAGGAACATGTCCCAGTCGACCGTCTTCTCGGATTCGTCCTCCGGGATCGCGTACTGCCACGCTCCGATCGGGTCGTTCCGGGCCCAGAACCCCTCTGCGTAGTTGAGCTCGCCGATCGCGCCGTCCTCGAGCAGTGCCTTCGCTTTCTCGTTTCCGAGGGAGCTCATGCCCTGGCTTCCGACCTGAAACGTCTTGCCGGACTCGTTCTGAGCGCGGATCAGGTCCGCGCCCTGCCCGATCTTGTGGACCATCGGCTTCTCGCAATACACCGCCTTTCCGGCCCGCAGCGCGTCGATGGAGATCTTCTGGTGCCAGTGATCCGGGGTGCCGACGATGACCGCGTCGATGTCGTCGCGTGCGAGAATCTCCCGGTAGTCCCGGGTCGTGGAGACGTCGGCGCCGTGGAGCTCCTTGGCCCGCTCGAGCCGGCCGTCGTAACAGTCGGCCACGGCGACGAGCTTCACGCCCGGCACGCGCAGCGCGGTGTTCACATCGGCCATGCCCATCCCACCGGCACCGATCACGGCCAGTTGGATCTGGTCGTTGGCGGACTGATAGCGGTGTGACGCGAGAGTGAACACGTCCCTGCGCGCTGCGGCGGACAGAACCGTGGGCATCGCGCCCGTGGCCAGCGCACCGGCGGCGAGCTTGCCGACAAAGGTGCGCCGGGACTGAGGGGCTCCGGGACTCGTCATGACGGTCGACCTCCGCGGGATGGATGGCGACCCGTGTCGCGCTGAGAGACGTCGCTCGGGTCGAGTGGTAAAATGCGCCGAGAGCACGACGATTGCCAGCCGACCCCGGTGTGGGTGGCGAAAACCCCGTCTGCTGTGAGATTACTGGCTTTTCACGGCTCGGTGAGGAAGGGGAGGACTCGCATCTGTCCACCGCAGCTCGGGCATAGGAGTGGGAGGATTTCGTGACCACGCTTCGCTGGGTGCCCATGCAGAAAGGTGACAGCCCCGAGTCGGACGCCCCTGGGTGCTCCGGAGCTCGTGCGGCAAAGGGTGGTTCGGATCGCCCGCACGAAAATCCGCAGGGCCGCTGCGGCAATGTAAAGTGAGCAGCCGGTGAAACTCGTGTCGCGACAGCGAGGAAAACTGCCGGCGCAAGCCGTGGGCGAAGAGACGCTTCGCGAGTTCAGGCAATTCGAACGCCTTCCGGAGACGTTGAAAAACTGGACATTCGACGAAGGGTCTCCAGATACACACGGCGGTTTGGGTAAGGTTTTTGGATTCCTTTCCCCCTCGCCCCTACTCCCTGGTGGCCCCCAGCTTGGCGAGCGCCCGTTGTACCTCGGCCAACGCATCGCGCTGCGCAACGGTCGGCCCAAAGAACGAACCACCTCGGAAGCCACGGCCGGCAACGCTTAGCCACCGCATCTGCTGCCGGATGCGCCGCGCCAAATCCTCGGGCACCAGATCGTCGTTGAGCATCACCTGAACCTGGTTCAGCGCGATGAGGTACCGCTCGCGCATCCGATACTGACTGTCGGTGATCGGAAGCTCGGGATCTCCCCGAACGCGCATCGTTTGGGTCGAAGTCGTTCCACGAGCGTCGAGAGTCACCGTGTAGAGACCGGGTGCCACCGACGCCGCGCGTGTTCCCAAAGTCCGCGGCACTTCCGAGGAATCCAGCGGTTCCCACATCTCTGATTCACCCGTGAAGTCCCACTGGAGATCCCACGTCACCCGATGGAACCCAGATGACGACGGTACCCGCATCTGTTGGACTTCTCTGCCGGCTTGGTTCTCGATTCTGATCGTCGCCGCTCCGCCACCATCGCCGAGACTATACGTCAAGTACACACCGTCGATCGGATTTTCCCCTGCGTACTCGGCCTGACCGCGATACGACGTGTCCTTCCAATAGTTCTTCAGCGTCCCCAACGAAATCGTGAACAGATGGGCGTCGGGCTTTCGATTGACCAGCTCGGCCAGCGGCTGTGTGTCGTCCAAGATGTAAATGCTCCGCCCGTGCGTTCCTGCTACCAAGTCCTTGTCCCGGGGATGGATCACGAGATCGTCGTAATGCGTCGTGGGGAAGTTTGGCATCTTCACCCAACCGGTACCGGCATCGAATGACACGAAGAGCGCGTGCTCCGTTCCCAGGAAGAGTACGTCGGGATTGTCCGGGTGCTCTATGATGACATTCGCCGAACCGGTGGGAAGGTTGTTCGTGATGTTCTCCCAGTTCTCGCCGAAGTCGGTAGTGCGGAAGACGTAAGGATTGAAGTCTCCGTCGCGGTGTGCGTCCAACGTCAGGTACGCGACGCCCTCTCCCCGGAGTGAGCCGAGAACGCGACTCGGGTACGTTCCCCGAAGATCGGGAGGCAGGTTCCTGGAAACTTCCGTCCAACTCCGCCCCTGATCCCGCGAGACTTGAATGTTTCCGTCGTCCATCCCAACCCAGAGAACGGCTGGATTCAGTGGAGACTCCGCCAGGGTGACGGCTTCACCGTAACTGCTCGTGCCGTCGTTGGGAGAGATGTCGATGTCGGCGCCTCTCACCCCCATCAACTTCAACTCGTCACGATCCACCTGCTTCGAGAGATCTCCCGTCCTCTCCCAACTCTCGCCCCGGTCTCGTGAAGTAAAGAGTCGGTTGCCGGCGACGTACACCACGCGGGGATCGTGTCGTGACAGGAGGCTCGGTGAGGTCCAGTCGAAACGGTAATCCTCTCCCGGTGGAGGCTGTGGACTGATCGAGAGCGCGTCTCCCGTCTCGGTGTCCAAGCGCGTGTAGCTCCCGCCGTTGGAGCTGCTATAGAGGTACCGGTGATTCTCGGGATCGACTTGCTGGTACATGCCATCGCCGAAGCCGATCTGGCGCCAGTCGCCGTTGAGGATCCCCTCCCAGTGGCGAGTTTCAGACGGCCCCATAAAGGAGTGGTTGTCCTGCAAGCCTCCGTAAATCCAGTACGGATCTCGCATGTCCACCCCGATGGCGTAGAACTGCGCGATGTTGAAGTTGTTGAGTTTCCGGTAATTCTGCCCACCGTCGTACGTCTCGTGCAAACCCGCATCACCGGCCAGATAGAAATGCTCAGGGTCGCCGGGGTTGATCCACATGGCGTGCATGTCGGAGTGGACCCCTACGTCATAGGTGGGCTGAGCGTTGATCAGCTCCCACGTCCTCCCACCGTCTTCGCTCTTCATGGACGTAGTGGCAAGAGTATAGACCCGATTCGGGGTCGTGGGATCGATGAAGATCTTCGAGTAATACATGGGCCGCTGGTTCCGGTCGCTCACTCGGATCCACGTCAGGCCGCCGTCCTCGGTCCGGTACGTGCCCTGGTTGGGGTTCCCCGGCGCACCGCCTCCTCTTCCCGTGAACCCTCCACCGCCGCCCTCCTGCCGTGGCGGGCGGCTATACTCGATAAGGGCGTTGAGGATCTGCGGGTTCGAGCGGGAGATGGCGAGGCCGATGCGGCCTTTGTCGTCTCCGGGGATTCCGTTCGTCAGTTCGGTCCAGGTGTCGCCGCCGTCGGTCGTCTTGTAGATCCCGCTCCCGGGACCTCCGCCGTTGAAGCCCCACGTCCTCCGTAAGCGCTGATACGTGGCGGCGTAGATCACGTTTGGATTCGACGGGTCCATGACCATGTCCACTGCGCCAGTGTATTCGTCTATATAGAGGACTTTCTCCCAGCTTCGTCCGCCGTTCGTGCTGCGGAAGACGCCTCGCTCCTCATTGGGCGCCCACAGGTTGCCAAGTGCGGCCACGTATACGATGTCGGGATCCGAGGGGTGGATCCTCACCTTCCCAATGTGCCGGGTTTCCACCAGCCCCAGGTGCCTCCACGTCTCCCCACCGTCGTCCGACCGATACACGCCGTTCCCCCACGAGGTGCTCTGGCGGTTGTTCTGCTCCCCCGTGCCCGCGTAAAGGATATTCGGATCCGACTCGGAGATGGCCACGTCACCGAACGTGCTCACCGGCATGTGCTCGAAGACATTCTTCCACGTGTGGCCGCGATTAGTGGTCTTCCACAGGCCGCCGGAAGCTGTGGCGACGAAAATGGTCGATGGATCTCCAGGCAGAGCTTCCACATCGTGGACGCGGCCGCCCGTCACCGCCGGACCGATGCTGCGAGGTCGGAAGACCTCGAGGTCCGATCGAGAGATGTTCACTGATTGAGCTTGGACCGTTCCCGGTGCGAAGAGTATGACGGTTGCGAGAGCGGCCGAGTATTTGACGAACGACTTATTAATGGGACGTCTCCTGAATGCTAAACTCCAACTGGGTGTGGAGCAGACGGCAATCGTACTGGCTGCGTCACACGGCAGCAAGACTCACATGGTCTTTACGCCACGCTGCAGGTCATGTCCTGCCCGCAGCACAGCGGCGACTTGATCTTGCCGTGCCCGTCGGCACCAAGCCGAATCTGGCGAAGCTGACGATCGCGCGTCAGATCGCCTGGATTGCGCTGGCTCTATGGCGCACGGGCGAGGGGTGGAAGGCTGCGTTCAAGAAGACGGGTCCAACGAACCGAGAGCGAGCCGGTTACAGGGGAGAGCATCCATTGAACTTCTGGGCTGGGCCAAATGGCTCGAGCCCCCAGGGATAGGCTATGCCCCCCTGGAGCGCCGAACGAAGCGATGGGCCAAAGAGCCCCAGATAGTAAGGATGGTTCCCGCTCCCGAGCGGAGAACGCCACGGCTGTGTAGGACTTTCGGACTGCGATGCGGAGCCGACGAGCGCACCCACCCTGAGTCGTCGAACCGGCAATCCAAACTATGCGGACGCCTGCGGCCAGAAAATGAGCCAACGGCGTGCAGCGAGCGTGTATCTTGACCGCTGGCCCCATAGAAAGGCGGGTCAGGGGAGGCTGCGGCGATGTGAATGGATGCGTGAAGCGGCTTGAGGTATGCTCACCTGGGCGATCCGCGGTGGACACGCAGGTCTTCCTGCACTGGGGCGAGAGTGACGATCTGGCTCGAGACTTCATCCGCACCGCGGTGCGCACCTGTTTCTCGCATGCGGCGATGGGAGGGACTCACCCGTCCGAGATCGGTGTGTCGCTGAACGGTGCCGAGCTGGCCGCTCCTGGTGCCACTCCATGGACCGACACTTGCCGTCGGAGGCCGTACGCGCGCTCCCTCATGGGTTTGAACTCAACACCTACAGCCGGTAGGTGTAGTTCAGCTTGATGCTGCCGCCCCGGGAGAGCGTGATGAACGCCCGGTCGTCGCCGAAGAGCCCGTCGCCCAGGTTTTGCCAGTTCTGGGTGAACACCAGGAACAACTCGTTGCCCGGCTGGAGAATCCAGCGAGTCCTCATGAAGAGTCCCACCACCTCCGAGACGTCGTCGTACTGGATGTTGCCCGTGATCGAGGCCCACGGGCTGATGTCCCACCCGCCACTGACCCGGAAAAGGCTGGCGGTGAACGCGCCCTGGGGGAGGTCGACGTCGTTCCTCTCCCAATCGGTCGAGATCGTGATGCCCGGGCTAGGCCGGAAGTTCAGGCCCAACTCCAGCTGAGTCCGGTCGCCGCCCCAGAAACCGCCGTTACGGACCTCGAAGTTGGCCGATACCTTCCGTCGGCTCGCGGTGCGGCCTCGTACGGTCCACTCCCAATTCGTGTAGTCACCTTCGGCGACGAAGATGCCGTCGCTGATCTCGAACTCCTCGTCGAGATACTCGAACTGCCTCTCAAGCGTGATGTCGATGTTGTCCTGGCTCTCGAAGTCGATGCCGAGGAGGTTGAACTGCCACTGGCGCTCTTCAACGACGCCGCTGTCGATGTTCTCCAGGTTGCGGAACTGAACCGAGAAATCGAAGCGCCTGATCCAGTCGATGGTGGGGCGCGGCCTCCAAGCGATGCGCGGTTCGATGCGGCGGAAGGCGTTTCGTGTAACGAAGCCTATGGCCGGGTCATAGTCGTCGCCGAATTCCCGATATGAGAGGTGCCCCGACCAAACATCGTTCGGGAAGTTCAGCCGGAAGCCCCTGGCGCTGAGATCCGAGAACGAGAGGTCCGAATCCCGGTCCGGGTTCGAGTTCCACGCGAGGAAGGCCTCGAGTTGGAGGTTGTTGTCCCCTAGGAACCGCGACGTGAACAGGTCCAGGTCCACCCCGGCGGTGTGGCGATCCTTGGGAGCGAGCGCGCCTTCTTCCGCGGGATCCACTCCCGTCGCACGCCGTGTATAGATCACACCGATCGAGGACTGCTCGAAGATCGTCGCTTTCACGCGTGCGGCCGTGAAGTCTTCGCCTGCGAAGATGCCGCCCTCCGCGGATTCGACCTCGGCGGTCGATACGTGGATGAAGCCGAGCTCGTACCGCCCCGCCTGGCCGCCGAGCCTCGCCGCATAGTCGACCGGGATCTGCTCGCCTTCGAGCAGTCCGATACGTCGGCTGAAGTAGGGCTGCACACCGTTCCGGGGCGCGAAAGAGAAGACGCCCGAACCCTCCAGGAAAAAATCGCGGCGTTCTTGGAAGCGGAGCGGAAAGCGGGTGAGGTTGATGCGCCGGTCGTCGACCTCGGCCTCCGCGAAGTCCGTGTTCACGCTCAGCCCGGCCCTCAGGCTGGGCGTGATGTTGTAGCTGAGGTCGATCCCGATGTCGCTCGGGTAGGTCGTCTGGTCCACTTCCTCGGGGACGTACTTCCAGCTGGTGACGGCGTACGGGGTGGCCTCGAGGC
Organism: Gemmatimonadota bacterium; assembly: GCA_022571515.1. GTDB lineage: Bacteria > Gemmatimonadota > Gemmatimonadetes > Longimicrobiales > Gaopeijiaceae > JACZXQ01. The sequence continues at coordinate 114,493 of JACZXQ010000009.1, read as the reverse complement.
CGATGCCCTGGGAGATCCCATCGAGGCCCACCAGGCGTCCCGCGTGGATGGGACGGCGCAGGCCCTGGTTCCTTCGGAAGCCACGCCAGAGGATCTCTTCGTTCCGGCGGCGGATGGTGCGCTGGAAGTTGATGCCCCAGCTGTCTGCCGTAGGATCGAAGTTCAGTGTACGGAAGGGAATCCGGATCTCAGCCGACCAGCCGTCGTCCCGAATCTGCGTGCGGACCTCCCAGATCCCGTCCCAAGCTCGGCCGGAGCCACCGTGCCGGAAACCACCACCCCCACCCCAACCACCTCCTCCGGTGAGGAGGCCGTCACCCATCATCCCGGCTGCGTTGACCTCGAAAAAGTATCCGGTGCGGCCGTTGCTGAACGTATCCAGGATCCACTGGAATCGGTCGTCCGTGCTCAGGAAGGCGTCCCGGCCCTTCTGGAAGGCCAGGATGCCGCTCGGGTCGTCGTAGAGAATCGCGCCGATGTAGAGGTTGTCCTCGTCGTAGACGACGCGGATCTCGGTGCGCTCGGAGGGCTCACCGCCCTCCACCGGCTCCTGCTGCGTGAAGTCGGTGATCGGGATGGCGCGATCCCAGGCGGCCTCGTCGATTCGGCCGTCGAGCTCGATGTCCTCCGAGGGATCGAGACGATGCGCCACCAGGTCCACGGGCTCTCCGGCTGCTCCGCCGTCGCCCGTGGATTGGGCCCAAAGGGCGCTCCCAGGCAGTACGATTCCCAGGGCCACCATGATTAGGGCTGATCGTTGGTGAACGCGCCTCATTGCCATCTATGTCGACCCCCGAATTGAGACTTCCCACGGCGAGATTACCCGTGATACGGGCTTTGCGGTCCAAAAGGGTGACACCGCGGGACGGTCTACTGTTGGAGGGTGCCGCGATGCCGCTCAGGCATCGCCGGACGATGGCCACTCCGGCCAGCCCGCGACAGCGGTTCGGAAATAATGCTTGCCAGGATCGTCGGGGGCTGGTTAGCGTCGATACACGTTGTACCCTCCCCGGAACACCAGATAATCATGAAGAGAAGAACTAGCGGTCGTCTGTTGACGACCGGTTTTGGTCGAGTGAACGGCCGTAGCCGACGGTTGCCGCTTCTGGCGGCGATCACCCTCGTGCTCACGGGCTGTAGCAGGGACGAGGCAACCCTGTTCGAGCCCACGCCAGATCAGGACAAAGACCAGCCCCCGGCATGGGAGATGGCCCAGACTATGGCGGCCACCCACGCCGCAGTGGGGGTGGAGGCCACCATCGATTTCTTGGGCATCGGGTTGACTGGCACGGGCGACTCCCCCTTCGGCTTTGTCCAGAAGCATACTCAATTGGGCTTCACGCTGGTGGACCCGAGTAACCCATCCCAATTTGCCTTTATCTTGTGGAGAGAAGGGACCCCCTTTTTTACGGGTTCGGCCGCCCTGGCAAACGCCTCGTTGGGGGTCTCCCGCCTCACCCAGCACGACGACATCCCCTTTAAATTCATTTCAATCGACCTGGGCAGATTTAACGGTTTGGGCCCGTCGAAGGTCACGTTCACCGGCGTGCAGGTGAACGGGGAAGAGGTTAAGGCGAAGCGAGCCTCGAGATCAAGCGGGCGTCGTTGGACGTGAAGGGCCGCCACAAGAGCAAGAAGCACGCGCCCGAGGACAAGTTCTCGGTCGAAGCCAAGTTCGTCCTGAACGAGAGTAGCGATGGGATCGATGTGCTCAACGAGGACGTGGAGGTGACGTTCGGGGCCTTCAGCGTGACGATTCCCGCGGGCTCGTTCAAGCAAGCCGGCAACGGTAAGGGGAAGAAGGTGAAGAAGTTCACCTTCAGAGACAAAACGCTGAAGATCGAGTTCGAAACAAAGGGTCGACTCAAGATCGATGGAAAGAAGCTGAACCTGAGTGCCATCGACCCCAAGGCCCCGATCGAGGTCGGGTTCCGCGTGGGCAATGACGCAGGAAGCGCCACGATCATCCTCGATAAGAAGGGCAAGTTCAAGCGCTAGCTCGAGATGCCGGCAGCTAGCTGAGGCCACCTCCTGGGGTCCACCTTGGTCGAACTCTTGATCGTGGTCGCGATCATCGGGATCATCGCCGCCATTGCCATTCCCAAACTCTCTTCCGCCAACGCGGTCCCGGCTGCCTCTCGGGCACGGTCGTGTGCCAATGAGCCATTGTGAGCCGAGGTAGGCCCGATCAAGCGCTTGCTCCAACGCCGACGGGTCTTTAAGGTGGGCCCTTCGACCATGGCGCCCATGCGAACCGTCCACGAGGAAGGCGCAGCGATGCGAGTTGAGCCAGCAGGCCAGCCCCGGGCCCAGCAGTCGGACTGGGAGGACCTCGAGCTTCCCGACATGCGCCTCAGGAGCCTGCTGTGGCACTTCGGGCCCGGGGTGATCCTGATGATGACCGGGATCGGCACCAGCCACCTGGTCACGGCGCCCGCGGCGGGGGGTCGCTTCGAGTTCGCCCTGCTCTGGTGCATCCCCGTCGCGTACATCTTCAAGTACTACGGATTCGAGATGGCCTTCCGGTTCACGAACGCGACCGGAAAGAGCCTCATCGAGGCGTACGCCACGGCCTGGGGCAAGTGGCCGCTCTGGTATGTCCTCATCACGACGATCATCCAGGCCGCGCTCGGGCAAGCCGGGAGGCTGATCGCGGCCTCGGCGGTGCTCTTCTACATCTTCACCGCATCGCTGGGCCTCCCTGTCTCGATGACCGTATACGGAGCCATCCTGGGGGTCGTATCTGTGGCCATCCTCCTCCGCGGGCGCTATAAGACGGTGGAGTGGGCCGCCAAGATCCTGGCGGCCGTCCTCTTCGTGTCCACCCTTGCGGTGTACTTCGTCGAGCCCGCCCCGATCTCCGCCATGGGACACTTCTTCCAGGTGGAAACCCCCGTGGGTTCGTGGCTGATCATCGCCGCCTTCTTGGGACTGCTCCCCACCGGGATGGACGTCTCGCTCCAGGCGTCGGAGTGGGGCAAGGCCAAGGGCGTGGGCATGGCGAAGATCCGCAAGAGGCTGGAGGCCGCCGGGCTCGCCGGTCGCTTCGATTCGTCGGACCCACACAAGGAGGATCTGACGGTCCAGACTGCCATCATGCCCTCCCATGCTCGCGAGTATGCTCGCCGCTGGTTCGTGACCGGGCTCTGGGACTTCCGTCTGGGCCACGTCGTGTCCTTCGTGATCGCGTGCATCTTCCTGCTGCTGTCGGCCGTGTGGTTATATCCGAGTCCGGTCGAGGGGCGCGCCGTAATGGGCGAGATCGCGGGGATCTTCACGCTCAGCGTCGGACCCTGGATGATGGTCGTCTTCATGCTGGGCGCGTTCGCGGCGACGTTCTCCACCGCCTTCAACTACTTCGACGGCTGGCCGCGAATCGTGGGCGCGTGCAGCAGGAATCTGTTTAGGGGGACGGCGAGGCTGCAGGGCATCGACCGGGCGTTGATCACCGAGGAGCATCGGAAGACGTGGTACTCGGAGTACAACATCTACCGCGCGACCATGTTCTACTCGCTGATAGCGTCCGTGGCGATCATTGCCGGTTTCGAGAAGCCGGTCCTTCTGGTGCTGCTGGCCTCGGCGCTGGCCTTCTTCATCGCGCCCGTGATCTTCTATCTGAACCTGTACTACTGTCTCACCGTCATTCCCAAGGAAGACAAGGCGTTCTACCCGAGCGTTCTGGAGCGCTGGCTCGCCTGGGGCAGCCTGGTGGTGTTCCTTGGGTTGACCGTAGTGGGCGCGGTCCCGCTCGCGGGACAGATTCGCGAACTGTTCTTCGGAGGCTAGGACCATGCGTGTGGTGCTGTTCGTCTTGCTGGCCGGACTGGGAGTGGTGTTCGTCGCCGGCTGGGTCGAGGGCGTGCGGCGGGGCGGCGAATCCACGACTGAAGAAGGCGGCTCCAAGCTGCCCTCTCCGCTCCAGGCGGCGATCGGGTTCGTCACGAACTTCTTCGACACGCTCGGCATAGGGTCGTTCGCCCCGACCACCTCGTGGTTCAAGCTCCAGAACGTCGTACCCGACGAGCGCATCCCGGGAACCATGCACGTCGGGCATACGCCGCCGGTGATCGTTCAGGCCTTCATCTTCATCGCGATCATTCAGGTGGACATGATCACGCTGGCCTCGATGATCGGCGCCTCGGTGCTCGGGGCCTGGCTGGGGGCCGGGGTCGTCGCCAACTGGCCCCGCCGCAACATTCAGATAGGGATGGGCATTGCGCTCTTGCTGGCCGCGGTGACGTTCGTCGCCGCCAACTTGGGGTTCGCGCCCGTCGGCGGGGAGGCCATCGGCCTTCGCGGGGTCGGACTCGGCGTCGGGGTGGTGACGAGCTTCATTCTGGGCGCGCTCATGACGCTCGGCATCGGCATGTACGCGCCCTCGATGATCATCATCAGCCTTCTCGGAATGAACCCGGCCGTGGCCTTCCCCATCATGATGGGCTCGTCCGCATTTCTCATGCCCGTGGCGGCCCTGCGGTTCATCAAGGCAGGCGCGTACAAGTTACGCCCCGCACTCGGCCTGGCGTTGGGTGGGCTTCCCGCGGTGCTGATCGCAGCGTTCATCGTGAAGTCGCTGCCGCTGGAAACGATGCGGTGGCTGGTGGTGGCCGTGGTCAGCTACGCGGCGATCGTGATGCTGCGATCGGCTTACGTGGAGAGGTTGGAGACCGCTCCTCAAGCCGCCGCGTAGAGCGACGAAACGCCTAGCGGTCCCCACCTTTCATCACCCGGCCGCCTTTCACCACGACTTCGACATTGGCGAGCATGTTGATGTCGAAGAGCGGGTTGCCCGACACCACGATGATGTCGGCCAGCTTGCCGGGCTCGATCGTGCCCAGGTCCTCCCCGAGGCCCAGCACTTCGGCACCGGTCTTGGTCGCGGCCGATATGGCCTCCATCGGGCTCATGCCGCTGTCCACCAGCGCAGAGATCTCCCGCCACGCCGCCTCGGTGTGGAAGTTGAGCGGGCTGGCCGCGTCGGTACCCATGGCCATCACCACGTTGGCCTCGATGAGCTGGCGGGCGGCCACCTTGCTGTTTCGGATCTGCCTGGGCGTGGTGCGGAAATAGCCCAGGCGCTCGAAGTCCACGAAAGAGCGCTGAAGCTCCTCGTACATGTCGGGCGGAAGGTCCTCCTGGAGGCGGGGGTCCTGAAGCCGCTCGGGGAACGCCAAGGTGGCGGGGTAGACCCAGATGCGATGGGAGATGGTTTGCACGACGGGGATGCCCTTGTGCGCGATCTCGGCCACGAGGGCCTCCTCGTACGGAGGATTCCCACCCGAGCCCATGTGCTGGAACACATCCACGCCCGCGTCGATCGCCTTTCGGATCGCTTCGGGCTCGTAGAGGTGGGCGTGGACCCGCACGCCCCGGGAGTGAGCAGCCTCGACGATCGCGTCGAAGTCGGCCTGCGTGAGTCCGACCCACGTCTTGATTACGTCGACGCCGGCGTCGATCAACTCGTGCGCCTTGGCCGCCGCCTCTTCGGGGCTGGTGACCACGTTCTGCAGCTCGTCCGGCACGCCGGCCAGGCGCACCCGCGTGATCCAGGGCCCGCTGGTGTAGATCCGCGGGCCGGGGATTTCGCCCCGCCGCACGCGCTCACGCACCTTCAGGATGTCGAGCGACGCCCCAAGGTCGAGCGCGGTGGTCACGCCTGCGTCGATCAACTGCTTCGAGGTGATTTCCATGACCTCCTCGATGCGGTCGGTCTCCGCGACGAACTCGTACCAGCGGTCGTAGTCGCCGTGGCCGACCAGGTCCAGGTGGGCGTGCATGTCGATGAGGCCGGGCAGCATGGTGCGGCCACTCGTGTCGATGACGCGCGTCCCCGGTGGGATCTCGATGTCGTCCGCCGCGCCCACCGCCACGATCCGATTCCCCTCGATCAGGATGGCCGCGTGATGGATCGGCGGCCGCTCGTAACCGTCGATGAGCATGCCGCCGACGAGAGCTAGCCTCTGCTGAGCGGAAAGCGGGGCAGTGAGGACCAGCATTACTGCCGCAGACCGGGTCGTCTTCCACGCGTTCATGAGTCCTCTCCTTCGGCCCTAGTAGGTCCCCGCCACCCTCGCCCTCTGCCTGATCAGCGCGAGGATCGTATCGATCGTTGGGGTCGGCTCGTCCACCAGCCGGCCCATCTCCTGGACGGCGGTGATCACAGCATCGATCTCCATCGGCCGGCCCTTGTCCAGGTCCTGGAGCATGGACGTCCTGTGCGCGCCCACCGCGGCGGCCCCGTCGATGCGCTTGTCCACGTCCACGGCGAAGCGAACGCCCAGCTTTTCGCCGATGGCCTGCGCCTCGGTCATCATCGCTCGTGCCACGGCCCGGGTGCCGGGCTCGGTCGCCAGCACGTCGAGCGTCTCCAACGTAAGGGCGCTGATCGGGTTGAAGCACAGGTTGCCCCACAGCTTGAGCCAGATCTCATCACGGATCCGGCGCACCGGTGCACGGAGACCCGCTCCGATGAGGGCCTTGGAGAGGCGCTCGACCCGCTCGGTCTTTTCTCCGCCGGGCTCGCCCAGGGTGAAACGGTTTCCTTCGATGTGGCGGATCACGCCGGGCTCCGGCACTTCGGCGGCTGGATAGACCACGCAGCCGATCGCCCGCTCGGGACCGATCTTGTCCCACTGCGAGCCATCCGGATCGACGCTCTCCAGGCGATGGTCCTCCCAGGGGCCCTCGAGCCGGTGGAAATACCACCAAGGCACTCCGTTCACGGCCCACACCACGGCCGTGTCGGGGCCGAGCAGTGGCTGCATGACGTCTACGATGGCCGGCACCGAGTGGGCCTTGAGCGTGACGATCACGTAGTCCTGCGGACCGACCTCGGCGGGATCATCCGTGCAGACCGGGTGCGCCACCCGCTCCTCACCGTCGATCTGAAGTCGCACGCCGTGCTGCTTCATGGCGGCCAGGTGGGGCCCGCGGGCTATCAGCGTGACGTCTGCTCCGGAGAGAGCCAACTCGGCGCCGAGGTAGCCCCCGATCGCTCCTGCCCCGTACACGCAGATCTTCATTGGCCCGCTCCTATGTTTCTCACGCCAGTCCGAGCTTCTCGGCGAGGCCGATCCTCTGGAGCTTACCCGTCGCTCCCTTGGGGATCTCGTCGAGGAAGAGCACTATGCGCGGCACCTTGAAGGCCGCCAACCGTTCGGCGGCAAAGTTCCTGAGCTCTCCGTCGGTGGCCTCCGTGCCTTCGTGCAGCACGACTGCCGCCGCCACCTCTTCGCCCAGCTTCTCGTGCGGCACGGCGAACGTGACCACCTGCTGCACGGCCGGGTGGTCCAGAAGCACCTCGTCCACTTCGCGCGGGGAGATTTTCTCACCCCCGCGGTTGATGATCTCCTTCAGGCGGCCTGTGATGCTCAGATAGCCTTCCTCGTCCATGACGCCCTGATCGCCGGTCCGGAACCAGCCGTGGGTGAAACTGGAAGCGTTGGCCTCGGGGTTGCTCTCGTAGGCCGCCGTGACGTTGGGCCCACGGATGACGATCTCTCCGATGGCACCCGCCGCGAGCAGGCCTCCCTCCTGGTCCATCACGCTCACCTCGGGCCCGGCGGCCATACCGACCGTGCCGGGCTTCCGGGCCCTGGGCGGGAGCGGATTGCTCGTCATCTGGTGCGCTGCCTCGGTCATACCGTACGCCTCGATCACGGGTGCGCCGAACACGCTCTCCAGCTCGGCCATCACCTGGGGAGGTAGGGACGACGAGGACGAACGCACGAGACGCAGCCGGGCGGCGTCCACGGTCTCCTGGTTTCGGGGCGCGCGCCCGAGGATCGCCTGGTGCATGGTCGGGACGGCCGTGTACCACGTCGGATCGGACTCTTTGAGCCACGCGAAGAACTTGAGGGCGTTGAAGCCCGGTGTGCAGAAGATGGAGGCCCCCGCGCCCAAGGACGACAACACGGCCGCCATGAGACCGTGAATGTGGAACAGGGGCATGACGTTCATGCAGCGGTCGTCCGTGGTCAACTCCAGCACCTTCGCGATGCTGCCTGCCGAAGCGCAGACGTTGCTCTGCCGGAGTGGCACGATCTTGGGGCGGGAGGTCGTGCCCGACGTATGCAGCACGAGCGCCACGTCGTCGGCCTCGGCGGGCCCACCACCGTTGGAGGGTTGCGTCCCCCCCGAAGCCTCGCCCACGAACTCGAACGCACCCGAGGGCATGTCATCGCCCACCCGGATCTCGAGTACCCGAACGCCGAGCCGGTTGGCGACGCCGATCGCCTCCGACGTGCTTCTCTCTTCGACCACCAACGCCTTCGCCCCGAGGTCGGACAGGTAGAAGTCGAACTCCCGCTCTTTGTAGGAGGGGTTCAGCGGGGCCGTGGTCGCCCCCGCCCCGATCGACACGAAGGCGGACGCCATCTCAGGCCCATTCGGAAGCACGATCGCCACGCGGTCGTTGCGGCCGATGCCGCGAGCGTTCAGCTCAGCGACCGTCCGATCCACGTGGGCTCGCAGGCCGGAGTAAGTGAGGGCCTCACGTCCGGGCGCCAAAAGGGCGGGTGCGTCGTCGTGGCCCGCTTCGAGAAGAGCTCGAAGGGTGGGCAGCGGCATACTGGTCTCCTTGGAGGTCACTGGCTCCCGTTTCGGACAAGGCACATGTTGGGAGCTTCCGCCCCCCGGGGCAACGGGAGTGGGCTGGAAACACCGGCGTTGGGCGTGCACCTTGTGCGTTCAGCGTTCGCGACCCCGAACGAGAGGCGGTGGATGGACGTACAGATCTTCGGCACGAAGAAGTGCATGGATACTCGAAAGGCGCTCCGCTTTTTCTCGGAGCGCCGGGTCATGACCCACTTCGTGGACCTCAAACAGAAGGCCGCTTCCGTCGGCGAACTCAGGCGCTTCGTACAGAAGTTCGGTGTCGATGCGGTGATGGACCGCGATTCGAAGCGGTTCCTGAGCCTCGGCCTCCGCCAGGCGGACTACTCCCCTGAGCGTTGGCTCGAGACCCTCGCGGAGGAGCCCTCGATCCTGAGTACGCCTCTGGTCCGGTGGAAGCACCGACTGACCATCGGCCACGAGGTCGAGACCTGGAAGGCCTGGATGGAGGAATCGTGAGCACCTCGCTCACCGATCACGACCGGGCGCTGCTCGCCGGGGAGCACGGCGAGGCGTCACGCATGGCCATGTCCATCCTCACACGTATGGCCGAAGTTCAGGGTGCCGAGGCCTTGCTGGACATCACGCAGGCGCATATCGACAGCGCACTCTACATGGGGGATGCCACGCTAGAGTACGCCGAGCGTTTGGCCGGTTTGGGCGCACAGGTCGTGGTACCTACGACCCTCAATGTGGCGGGCGTCGATCCACACGGTTGGGAACGCTGGGCGGTTCCGCCGGAGTGGGCGGCAAAGGCCCGTCGGCAGATGGAGGCCTATCAGGGCATGGGGTGCACGCCGTCCTGGACTTGCGCCCCCTACCAGACGGAGGCACGGCCCGAGTTTGGACAGCAGATCGCGTGGGGCGAGTCGAGCGCCATCGTGTTCGCGAACTCCGTGTTGGGCGCTCGTACGGAGCGGTACCCCGACCTTCTGGACATCTGTGCGGCGATTACCGGCCGGGTGCCCGCGGTGGGTCTGCACCTCGATGAGAACCGTCGTGGCGGAGTGCTCTTCCGCCTCGGCGACATTCCCTCGGCCGTGCAGCGGGACGACGCACTCTACCCGGTACTCGGGCACTGGATCGGGTCCGTCGCGGGCCATCGGGTGCCCGTTCTGGACGGGTTCGAAGCCGTCCCGACCGAGGACCAACTCAAGGCCATGGGCGCTGCCATGGCCTCATCGGGCGCCGTGGCTCTGTTCCATGCGGTCGGCGTCACGCCCGAAGCACCGACGCTGGACGCAGCCTTCCACGGAGGTCGGCCGTCGGAGGTCATAGCCGTGACCATGGACGCACTGCGATCGGCCCGTGCGGATCTGCACACCGCCGAGGGGGACGCTCTCGACATGGTCGTACTGGGAAGCCCGCACTTCTCGTTGGAGGAGTTCCGCACCCTCGCGCCTCTGCTGGAGGGCGCCGAGCGGCACCCCGATGTTCGCTTCCTGGTAACCTGTGGACGCGCCGTGAAGCTGATCGCGGAAAAAGCCGGATTGCTTGGGCCCCTGGAGAGATTCGGGGGCGAGGTAACGGTGGATACGTGCATCCTCACGACGCCCATGCTGCCTGCCGAGACCCGCGTCCTGATGACGAACTCCGCCAAGTACGCCTACTACACACCCGGACTGCTCGGAAGGGCGATGGCGTTCGGGAGCACGGTCGATTGTGTGCGCTCCGCCATCGAAGGGCGGGTCACGCGTGATGAATCGGCATGGACGTGACGGCGGCCACCGCCTTCGTGCTCGAGGGTCATGCGCTCGTTGCGGGCGAAGCGGCGGGCGAACTCCTGGTCGCCCACGAGCCGTTGAGCTTCTGGGGTGGCTACGATGCGGATACAGGAGAAATCATCGACCGCCGCCATGCGCTCTCCGGTTTGAACGCGAGCGGCCGAATTCTGGCGATTCCCTCCACGCGCGGCTCCAGCACCACCAGTGCCGTGCTCTTGGAAGCCATCCGGGCGGGGAAGGCGCCGGCCGCGATTCTCACCTCGGAGGTTGATGCCTTTCTGGCGCTCGCGTCCATCGTCGCCGACGAGATGTACCGAACCCCCCTTCCGGTAGTGGCGCTGGGATTGGACGACTTCGCCCGGTTGCGGTCCGGGGTACGAGCCACGGTCGAGCGTTCGGGACGGGTGCGCATCGGCGTAGGACGCTAGGCACGCTCCAACCCGTGCAAATCCAGCGCGGTGTCCTTCCCGCGAAGCGTAACCTCACCCACATCCGCAGACCCAAATCCTTCCGGTAGCGTGAGGCCCGCGAGGAGTTCGCCCGAGGCGACGCATGAGAAGCGGCTGCCCTTGGCGTGGCCCTGGATGCGGGCAGCCGTGTTGAGCACGTCCCCATGATAGACGATCTCCTTCTTGATCTCGCCAACCCAGGTGACGACCGCGATGCCGCCGTGCAGGCCGCCCTTGAACTCCGGGCAGATGCCGTACGAATCGATGTACCGCTGGCGGTTGGCCTCCACCGCGTTCTGCATGGCGAAGAAGCATTCCACGCAGCGCGCCTGGTCGGTTGCCACTTTCCACGGCCAGACGATGATGACCTGGTCCCCGACGTATTGGTAGACGGTCCCCCGCCACGCCAGCACCGCGGTGTCGAGGTCGAAGAAGAAGTCTTGGAGGAACGCGCTGTACCTGAGGTGACCGAGGTCTTCGGCTATGCTGGTGGAGGCCGTCAGGTCGACGAAGAGAAATACCATCTTCGACTCTTGCGGTGTGTGGTACCGGCCCAGGATGAAGTTGAATACGTCTTGGCTGCGCTGCAGCTGACTGGCTTGGAGGACCCAGATGAACAGGAGAGACGCCACGGTGACCAGCATGAAGTCACGCCTGAACGGGCCCTCCATTAAGTAGAACCGCGCGGCCTCCGTCATGGTGGTGTCGCGTGCCTCGGCCAGCCGGTAGGCGTTCGCGGCGGTGAGCCAGACGGAGAGCGTCGCCGTGTAAACCAGCAATCGCAGGATCAACAGCCGCCGAAACGAGGATCTGCGCAAGCGCCCGAAGAAGACGAAGACCTCCATCGTCCCGACCGTCGAGCCGATCATGAACCCGGCCAGCAGGCCCCAAAGGATGTTGGCACCCGGCTGGGCATCCACGATCAGGAAGTTGACGTAGCCGATCAGCCCGCCGACTAGCAGCCCGATCAGCCCGAAGCGTACGACGCGGACGAGGTTGAGGCGGACCATGTGCGAGACAGCCATTAGCTATGGGAAACTCCCTCAGGCGGATCCCCGGAGGGTGGCCAGGATCCGGCTACGCCTGTACGGACATGTGCTGCCAGAGATGAGAGACGCTTTCCGACACTTCGCTCATTGCGGTCATGGCCAGTTGATCGAGCTTCTCGCCGAGTTCACGGCCGACGATCCTACGGATGAACCGGATCGGCTCATCGAGGTTCCAGTCGAGAAGAGGCTTCGGCCCACGCTGGAGGTTCTGGAGAATCCGCATTACGAGGTAAGCATCGTCCAGCAGGCCCGCGAGCCCCTGCGTCATCTCCGGGATGAGGTCCATCGGGTGCAAGAAGTATCGGGTCGCGTGCTCGAGGACGGGTTCGACCACGGACGTCAGGCCCCGCTCCTCGGCAGCTTGCGAAGCGCGCGCCATCAAGATAGGCACGGTCTCGATGATTTCCACGGCTACCGAGACCGCCTCCTGGACCTCGTCCTCGGTGGCGTCTCGCAGGCGATCGCGTATGAAGCGCTCCAAGGGCTCGGTGCCCCTGGCCTTCGCGCTGTCGATCACGGCTTGGATCTCGGCGAGCTTCAACGGGGACTCCACAAAGGGGGGATGAGGGTGGCCTTGCAACTGCTACCCGAACGGCCCGACTCGGCGAATGTGGCGAGTTGTCGGGAGCCAGACAACCAGGATCCCTAGAAAGGCGCGTCGACGGCCTTGCACAGAAAGCGTACGAGGCCCCTTCCGTCGCCACAGGTTTCGGCGAACTCCTCCAGGAACCCACGCTCCGTGACCCTCTTCTGAGGCACGGGCGCAACGCCGATGAAATCCTTCCGTTTGAGGTCACCGATGAGCGGGTCGTCGGGGTCGAACCCTCGAGGATGACGCACCAGCGAGTCGCCGGCCAACTCGAAGCGGCTCGTGAACTTCTTGGCCTGGGTGGCTCGCTTCCAACCCGCTGGGTCGTCGACGATCGCATCCCTGATCTTCTTCACCGAGGTGCCGTCAGGATGCCAACACCCCAGCCCGATGAAGACACTCTTGGGCTCTAGGTGCAAGTAGAATCCGGGCGCATGGGCGTCTTTCCCGAGGTCGTGGCGGAACTGGATCCCTGTGTAGGTCTTGTAGGGGCTCTTGTCCTTCGAAAACCGGGTGTCGCGGTAGATCCTGAACATCGACCCACCCACGGGCCGGGGATCGGCCCTGAAGTGCGGACTTATCCTCTTGAGGAGCGGCCTGAAGTCGGTAATGAACCGCATCGCAGGCTCCTTCACATGTTCCTCGTAACGGGGTCTGTTCTTCTCGAACCACGGGCGGTTGTTGTTGGCCGCAAGCTCCTCGAGGAATCTGAAGGTGGCATTGGTGAAATAGGTCTTGCTGGCCATCTGTCGTGATGCTCGGTCTAGAGGCTCGTACGTCTGAAGCGGCAAAAGACGAAGGCCTGCTCAGCCCCCCAGGGCGTCCGGTGAATGTCGTCCACCGACTCCAGCAACTCGAACGTGTCTCCCAGTTCGGCGCTTAGGCTCGCGGCGGAATATCGCTCGACGTCCAGGCCGCTGCAGCGCTCGGGTCCGTCGGGCCCGAATGTGGCGATGATGGCCTGTCCTCCCGGCCGCAGGGCGCCGGCCAGAGTGGCCCTGTAGGCCTTGCGATCGTTCGGATCGGTGAGGAAATGGAACACGGCCCGGTCGTGCCAGAGAGCATAGGCCTCCTGTGCGCTCCACGTGGTGAGGTCGGCCTCGACGAACTTGACGTGCCCGGCCCGCTCTCCCAGGCGTTTTCGCACCGTCCCGAGCGCAGCGCCTGAGACATCCAGCACAGTGATGTCGTAGTATCCGGCTGCCAACACGTGATCAACGAGGGTGGAGGTTCCCGCACCCACGTCGATGATCGGATCGCCATGGGTCACGCCGCTCGCCGCGATGAGCTGTAGCGAGCGGGTCGGCTCAGGCTGCCACCAGCTCGCCTGGTCCGGCTCCTTGTTTCCGTGGATCCCCTCCCAATGGAATTTCCTGCTCCCCCTCATGAGCCGTCTCCGCATGCGATGTGGGCCCGGATGGCGGTCCGGGAGGGGTGAGCCCTTGCCGGTCCGGACCTTCCTCATCGCGGCAGGTTATTGTGACGATAAGAGGTAAGCGCTCGCCGGCTACCAACGTAGGTTGGGGCAGCACGTTGAGCGAGCATTTGGGAAGGAAGGTGGCATGATTCGCACCGGAAGGCACCTGCTCACGGTAGCGGCAGCCTTGATCGCTGCAGGGTGTGGAGGCGGATCCTCTCAGAATCCTTTCAGGGCCGGGACAAGCGGTGTCAGAATCGCACCGCGCGTCGAGGTGACGAACAACAATTGGCTGGACGCGGTGGTCTACGCGACCCGTCTCGGAAGCAGGGTTCGCATCGGTGAGGTGACCAGCATGTCACAGCGCACGCTGAAGATCCCGCCAGGCTTTACGGGAGCCGACGGATCGGTAGGCTTACAGGTGACATTGATCGGTTCGGACGAGAATTTCCTGACCGGTGAAATGCGCGTGGCCGCCGATGAAATGATCGTGCTCGACATCCAGAATCAGATCACCACGTCATCCTGGGGAATCTTTCCGCGGTGAACTCGCCGCGAATCGCGACAAAGAGAAAGACCGGGATGGCGCCGAGCCCGAACATCTGACTGCGGAGGGAACATCAGGGAAACAGCCAGCCAGGCTCGCACGCCGTTCCCGGTCTCTTCGGCGTACACATACATAGAACCTGAATCGTGCTCCATCTGCCATGGGGAGTCGTCCGTCTTGGTTGTGGGGAAATTCCCCACACGCGGTTCCGGGCGCCGAGTCCGGGCGACATCGAGTTGACATCCTCGGTGGTGAACGCTGTAGAATCAGTCCCCTCGCCGTTCTCCGCTCCGCGAAGCCGGCGCGGACTCAGATCACGGCTCACATGTGAGGAACAGATGAACGGACAGGCTCTCAGCCCACTGCGGGCGCGGCCGGCTTGGGGAATGGCGTTGGTGCTGACCCTCTTCGGAGGCTTGCCGACGCCGACCGTGGCTCAGGACCCCGAGGGCGGTACACGCGTGGTGATCTTGGGCACGGGCAACCCGAACTCCGACCCGGATCGTTGGGGTCCTGCCGTCGCGGTAGTTGTGGGCGGGCAGGCCTACCTGGTGGACGCCGGTGCGGGTGTTGTAAGGCGGGCCGCTGCCGCTGCGCGGATCCATGACTTGCCGCTCACGGAGTTGGACCTCAAGCGCGTGTTCATCACCCACCTCCATTCGGACCACACCCTCGGCCTCCCGGATTTGATGTTCTCGCCGTGGGTGTTGGGGCGGCCGGAACCCCTGGAGGTGTATGGCCCCCCGGGCCTGGAACGCATGGCACATCATCTTCTTGAAGCCTGGCGTGAAGACATCGACATGCGGCTCTTCGGCCTCGAGCCCCAGCCGTACGTGGACGGTTACAGCGCCGTCATTCACGAGAGCCGAGGTGGGCTCATCTACGAGGACGAACACGTGCGGGTCGAGGCCATTCCTGTCTCACATGGGTCCTGGCCGTACTCGTTCGGATATCGCTTCCAGACTGCCGACAGGACGATCGTCATCTCGGGTGACGCCCGCCCGGGCCCATCGTTGATCGAGGCGTGCAATGGCTGTGATGTCTTGGTGCACGAGGTCTACTCCTCCGCACGCTTTCCCAGCCGTCCGCCCGAATGGCAGACCTATCACTCCCAGTTCCACACCTCCACGGACGAGCTGGCGGAGATCGCCACTGCGGCCCGACCCGGGCTTCTCCTCATGTACCACCAGCTTTTCTGGGGAGACTCCGACGAGGATCTGGAGGGTCAGGTGCGAGCTGCCGGCTATTCCGGCCGAGTGGTCTCTGCGAGGGATCTGGAAGTCTATTGACGGACGTCTTGGGTTGATCACCCTGAACCCTGTGCGTCGGGCATTGGTGCCCGTGAGCTCTGCGGCTGCCGCTCGCGTCGGCGGCCCGAACTACGACGAGTTCCAGGACGACGACGAGATCGGTGCCTACATCCAGGCCAATACCGACTCGATCCTGCGCGTAACCATGGCCCACGCGGACATGACGACACCCGCTGGACTGCTCCCGGAGGGTTCTGACGCCGCCCTCACGAGGGCGGCCGCGAACATGGTGGCTCTGACCGCCGGCGACCTTACCCGCACGGTCGAGGGACTTCTCTGGGTCGTCGAGATGATCGGGCCTTCGAGGCCGGGCGTCCGCCAGATCGGACTTGGCGGTATGGCCCGCACCGATGAGATCCGTACCGCGAACACACCTGCGGGTCCCATCATCCGTAACGAGGGCGTGCTCGAAGAGAAGGCGCGCGGGCGGGCCGAACTCATCGAACGGACTTCCGCCATCGTGGGCACCGTGAACAGCGCGGTGGACGACGCAACGGGCGCATTCGCCGAGGCATTGGAGCAATACGCCGACAGCCGACCGTGTGACTTGGCGGTCGAAGACGAGCGGGCGACTTGGCACAGGGTCTGGCTGGTCACCGAGGGTGAGGAGATCTCCGTGCTCCGGGCACTCCTGGCCGCTGAGCCCAGAGCGTACGTCGCTGACGGAAACCACCGGAGCGCCGGCGCGGCCATGCTCGGCTACGCGGAGTTCCTGTCCGTGTTTTTCCCGGCAACCACCATGGAGATCAAACCGTACAACCGGCTTGTCGACGTGAAGCCTCATGGCTCTGCCGAGGATCTGCGACGTCTCGAGACATCGTTCGACGTGCGGGAGCTCGAGGGGGTGGACACGTACCAGCCGGCGGTTAGCGACAAGATCGGGCTGTACAGCGCGGGGCGTTGGCTCGCACTGACTCCGAAGCCGGGGACCTATGACGCGGCCAACGCCGCCGAGTCCATTGCCGCCGCGATCGTGCAGCGGAACCTCTTCAGCGAGGTGCTGGGCATTCCGGACTCAGGCGACGTTCGCCTGAGGTACGTCGGCAGCAACCGAGACGCGCGCTACCTGCGCGATCGAGTGGACTCGGGTGAGTACGGCTACGCCGTGACCCTCCCGGCCGTGACCATGCGGGAATTCATCGACGTCTGCATGCAGGACGGTCTCATGCCACCCAAGTCCACCTGGTTCGAGCCCAAGCTCAGGAGTGGCCTGGTGATCGCGCTCTTGTAGGAGCTTGTTGAAGAAGGTCACTGTTTACCCGGTCGAATCGGTAGCGAACCCCGCCTTCCGACGATTGCGTAGTGTATGTTAGAGTCAATAGGGCTTGGGTGGAGAGCAGAAGCCCGGGTCCCGGATGGTTACTCTTGCGGAGGGTGTGATGTGGAAGGCGTTGTCGAATATCTCATGGCGAACCCGATCCTTCTCGCTCCGCTGCTGCTCCTCGTTTCGGTGGGCATCTACGCCCTCCTCAAGAAGCTCCTCAAGGTGGCGGTGATCATTCTTATCGCCGGTGCGCTGTACCTGGTGCTCATGAACTATATGGGTAGCGGAGTCTAGTCCTGGACCGTCCGGGTCCAGCCACCCCCGTCGACGCCTTTCCGCCATGAAGGGTCCTCAGGCTCGGGAAGAAGGGCACCCTCGCCCGCCAGAACTCCGCATCCCCGCTGGGGGGTCGGTAGGATCATCCGCCCGCCAAGTGTCTAGGGCGCAATAGCTTCTGGAATCACCAGTGTGCGTCAACGGACTTGTACGGCCACCCCAGGGACAGCATGTTGCGCGCCATGCTCTTGCCAAGACCATCCCGTAGATGACCTCACCTTCGTCGCCGCCGCCACAGAACGGGCACGGTGACACGAGCCTGACCGAAGCACCTCCAACATCCGACAAGACCGAATCGGGGAAGCCTTTCGACCGCTCCCTGGTGGAGGGACCCATCGGCCGTGCGGTTTGGCGCCTTGCATGGCCGACGATGCTCCAGAACCTCATCGGAGGGCTTCAAGGCATCGTGGACCACGCCATGGTGGGCCACTATGTGGGCTTCACCGGCAACGCCGCCATCGGCGTGTCCTGGCAGATCTTCCTGGTGGTGATGGTCTTCATCAGTTCGCTCTTCACAGGCATGGGCGTGCTGGTGGCTCGCTTCGCCGGCGCGGGCGAGCGGGACAAGGTGAACCGCACCGTCTACCAGGCCTTCCTGACGGCCGGTGTGCTCTCGGTAGGAATTCTCGCCCCGATCGGGTATTTGCTCGCCCCATCATTGCTCGATCTGGTCAACGCCGCTCCGGAGGTACAGGCGGAAGCGCTGCCGTATCTCCGGATAATGTTCGTGTTCAGCTTCGGCATGCTGATGTTCTTCATGCTGGGTGGAGCGTTGCGCTCGGCGGGCGACGCTCGGACCCCGCTACGCCTGGGCATCATCCTCACCGTCCTCAACGTCGTCTTCAACATCATCCTGATTCGGGGGCTTGGCCCGATTCCGGCGTTTGGCACTGCGGGCGCGGCCATGGGCTCGGTACTCGCGGCCGGGCTGGTCGCGATCGTGGCCCTGTACATGCTGTTCTCCGGTGGGTGGGTGGTGGCGTTCAAGCGCACGATGTCGTACCGGCCCGATTGGCCGATCATCCGCTCACTCTTCCGCTTCGGGTTGCCCACCGGGGTCCAGGGTGTGGCCATGAACATAGCCGGCGTTTTCCTGTTGCGGTTCATAGGCTCGCTAGAGTTGAGCGCGGAAGCTCAGGCCGCGTACGCGGTCAGCTACGTGCAGCTCTTTTCGTTCATCACCTGGACGTCGGTCGGGTTGATGGGGGCCACGGCCGCGGTAGCGGGGCAAAACCTGGGCGCCAACCAGCCCGAGCGAACCGTAAAGGCCGCCCGAGTGGCGGCCGGCATCGGGCTTGGCGTGGCCGTATTCATCGGTGCCGCCTTCATCACGATCCCTCGCATGCTGCTCGGCGTGTTCGGCATGGAGGACCCGATCGTGCTCGGAATCGGCGTGCAGTTGCTCGGGTATCTGAGCATCTCGGGCCTTTTCGTCACGGTGGCGCTAGCCTATACCGGTGCGCTCCAGGGCACCGGCGATACGAAGAGCCCGCTCTACATCTCGATCGTGTCACAGATCGTGCTGCCGCTCGGCATGTGTGCCATCATCCAGGCGATCTGGGGGCTTCAGCCGGCGGACATCTGGTTGGCGATCGTGCTGGGTCACGCCACGCGGTGCATCTTGAGCGTCGGGCGCTTCAGGCAGGAAAAGTGGCGCAACATCGAGGTGGACATCGAGCCGGCCCGCTAGGAAGGGTCTCGCTCAGCGCCGGACCAACCCCATCAGAATACGGCCGATCTCATCGTTTCCCTTGAGTCCACCGAACCGCTCCGCGCCAGGCCCCGCAGCGAAGAGCGGCACGAGCGCGGCGGTGTGGCTTGTGGTCGCGTATCCCATGACGATCTCCCGATGCGCGTCATGGGTCAGGTGGAGGCCCCCGGTTTCATGGTCGGCCGTGACCAGGACCAACGTTTCCGGATGGCGCTCCTGGAAGTCCAGAGCCACTCCTACCGCCGCATCGAAGCCCAACATCTCGGCCGTGATGATTTCGCGGCTCGAATTTCGATGGGCTTCGGTGTCCGGTCCCTCGTTCTCCACCATGAGGAAGAATCCATCCTGGTCCTTCTCCAGAATGCGGAGTGCCGCAGACGTCATCTCCGCAAGGTTGGGTGAGCGCTCGGGAGCCAGCGGCATTTCACCTTCGGCGAAGAATCCGAGCACCATCGAGGCGTCGCTGTGGCTCACTCTCTCGAGGTCGGCCCCGGTCTCGACGAACGTGTAACGCTCCATGGCGGGAGTCCGGAGGTCCAAGCCCTCCCGGGCCTGTGCCAGCGGTAGTAGCAGGCGCGAGCCGCCGCCCAGGAGCACGTTCACCGGAAGGTCGATCATCTGCTGGAAGATGTCAGCCATCTGGCGCCGGCTGGACACATGTGCGGCGAACGCTGCGGGAGTGGCGTCTGTGAGCCATGTGGTCGTGATCAGGCCCGTGGCCCAACCCTGCTCGTGAGCCACCTCCAACACGGTTTCGCGTGGCACGCTGTCCATGTCGACGCTGATCGCGCCCATGAACGTGCGGACGCCTGTGGCGATGGCCGACGCGCCCGGCGCGCTTCCCGTGACCTCGTGATCCGCACCGCGGGTGTCCATGAGCCCCGCGACGGGCATCCGTTCGATCGCGAGCTCGTCTGCGGCGAAGCGGGCCAGCGTCCAGTGCGCGACTCCGGCGCCGTCCGCGATCAGCACGATGACCGAGCTGGGTCTGACGGGCGCCGTGTGGACTGCTGGCGGCGTGCACCCAGCGGTGAGCAACAGGCTCGCGGAGAGCATTGTTCGTGCGGGGATTCGGGTCATGGCTTTGGCGTCCTCGTTCAACGCGCCTTGCGCGCTGGATTCGAATCGATCAAGGAACCGCAAGAAACATCCTTGCGCCACCGTTGTCCACCGACGGCCGTCGAGAGGTGCTGGTCCGGTAGATCCCGCGCCAGGAACGCATTGCGCTGCCCGCGAGTTCTGAGAACATTCAGATCTACGAAAGCGAATCGGAGAAGCTTCCATGCGCACCACCCTTTTGCTCGTTGCGGCCGCGACGGTCTCGACCTTCACGCCGGCTTCCGCCCAGCGGGCGAGCCAGCACGGCCTCGTGTCCCAGACGGTGAACGAGACCGAGATTCGGCTGGAGTACGATCGGCCCGTGGCCCGCGGACGTGAGCTGTTCGGTGAGCTCGTGGAGTGGGACGCCATCTGGACTCCGGGTGCGAACCGCGCCACGTGGATCGAGTTCTCCGAACCCGTGACGGTTAACGGCCACAAGGTGCCCAAGGGACGCTACGCAATTTGGATGGTCCCCCAAGAGAACGGGCCGTGGGAGGTGATCTTCGTAAGCGAGTGGGACACGCACCACGGCATGTTCCCCTTCGACAGCGAGGTGCTCCGAATCGAGGTGGCCTCCGAGCAAGGGGCCCACATGGAGGCCCTGGCGTTCTACTTCCCGGTGGTTGGGCCGTACGAGGGCACGCTTCGCATGCACTGGGGACGCACGATCGTGCCGCTACGAATCGGGGTCAGGCAGTAGGGCCGCTGCTCGGGTAGTACCGAAACCCAACCCGCCGCACACCCGTAGGGCCAAGCGTCACCCGAATTCCGGTACCGGAAATCTGACCTTCGGCCCAGGCACCACGATGCGTTTGCTCTTCCAAGACATCGGATACGCTGTTCGTATCCTCCGCAACCGAATCGGCGTGACGAGTGTCGCGGTGATCGTGATGGCGCTCGGCATCAGTCTGACAGCGAGCATGTACGCCATCATCAAGGGCGTGTTGTTCTCCGCACCCGACTATGATGCGGTTGAGGACATCGTGTACGTGCAGACCACGATTCCGCTGAGCCAGTTCAATCAGTCCGTGCGGATTCACGACTACCTCGACTGGCGGGAGGGGCAGACGGTCTTCAAGGAGATGGCGGCCTATTACAGCACGTCGGTGAACCTCTCGGGCGACGATGTGCGGGCGGAGACCTATAGCGCTGCGCGCATCACGGCGAGCACGTTCGATCTGCTCGGGAGGCAGCCGCTCATCGGACGTCCCTTCACACCTGAGCAGGACCTCCTGCCGGATCAGAACGAGGTGATCCTCGCCTACCACATCTGGGACAACCGCTATGGCGCGGATCCCGACATCCTCGGCAAGACGATCCGTGTAAACGCCAGGCCAACGACGGTAATCGGCGTGATGCCCGATGGTTTTCGCTTTCCGGAACTGCACGATATGTGGCTGCCCTTGGCCATCGACCTGGCTGAGTTGGAGCGGCGTGAAGGGCCGGGGCTTCAGGTGCTGGGGCGGCTATCGGACGGTTCCACGCAGGTCGAGGCGTTCGCCCAAATCACAGCCATAGCCAGCCGGCTCGCACAGCAATTCCCGGACACCAACGAGGACATCGTCCCCGTGATGGAGCTGTGGACAGAGGCCCAATTCGTCGACGACGAGACCCGAGGCCTCCTCTATACGATGTTCGTGGGAGTGATCGGTGTGTTGCTGATCGCGTGCGCGAACGTCGCCAACCTGCTGTTCGCACTGACAGTGGCACGTGGGAAAGAGCTGGCCGTCCGTACTGCGCTGGGCGCGGCTCGCTTCCGAGTCCTTCGCCAGCTCTTGAGTGAGACCCTGGTCCTGGCGGCGGCGGGAGCGGTTGTTGGGCTCGTCCTGACCAAGTTCTCTCTCGACCTCTTCACCAGGGTCGTGACGCCACTCCAGATACCACCATGGATGACGTTCGAGGTGAGCCCGGCCGTGGTGATGTTCGTGATCGGCATTACGTTCCTCTCCGCCTTGGTGTCCGGCATCCTGCCCGCGCTGCAGGCCACCAGGGGCGACGTCCACTCCATATTGCAGGATCAATCGCGGGGAAGCTCGGGCCGCAGTGTCAGCAAGCGATCGGCGGCCTTGGTAGTACTCGAGGTCTCACTCTCGTGTGCATTGCTCGTGGGCGCTGGCTTGACGATCCGAAGCACACTGGAAATCACCAACGCGGACTTCGGTATCGAGCAAGAGGGCATCCTGACGGCGCAGCTCCTATTACCGGGCGCGACGTATGAGGATTCGCTCGCCCGCCGGGACGTCACCGATCGGCTTCGCACCGAGTTGGGGGCCATTCCGGGAGTGACCGAGGTGGCCATCACGTCGAATATGCCGGTGCTGGGAACGGGTCTGTACTTCTATGGCGTACTCGACCACGACTACGCGGATGACAGCGAGTACCGCTTCGGCGGCTACACGCGTGTGTCGCCCACCTTCTTCGACCTCATCGGTGCCGAGATCGTGGCGGGGCGGGGGATCGACGAGACCGACGTCCTGGGAAGCCAGCGCGTGGTGATTCTGGACCAACGCTTCGTAGAGAAGAACTGGCCTGGAGAGGACGCGCTCGGCAAGCAAGTCCGATTGGGCCGGTCGGACTCGGAGAACCCGTGGCACACGGTCGTGGGTGTGGTCCGCACGATCGACATGCTCGAGCCCCTTCAGTTCGCGGCCGAGACACCCGAGAACATGTTCGCTCCACTCGGTCAAAACCCTGTTGCCGGACTTTCCGTGATGCTCAAGACGAACGGCGATCCGCTTGCGGCCGCGATGCCGGTTCGGGATGTCATCACCCGGATCGACTCGGATATCTCTGTGAGCCGTGTAGGGACATTCGAGCAGCGCATCAAAGAGGCCTCTGCGGACTTCGTGATCATCGGCGGTATGTTCGCGATCTTCGGCGTGGTGGCGCTGCTGCTCGCTTCAGTCGGCCTCTACGCGGTCATGGCCTTCTCAGTTGACCGCCGCACCGCGGAACTGGGCATCCGCATGGCACTCGGAGCGGACAGTGGCAGCATCGTGCGGCTCATCCTGAGGCAGGGTGTTTGGCCGCTCGCCGTGGGCATGGTCCTCGGCCTGGGGTTGGCGGTGCTACTCGGCCGGGCGCTGTCCTCGTTCCTGTTCAACGTAAGCGCAATGGACCCGGTCACTTTCGTCGGGATTCCGCTGTTGCTGACAGCCGTGAGCGTGGTGGCCCTACTGATACCGGCGAACCGGGCGGCCCGGATCGCGCCGGTGGTCGCGCTACGGGAGGAGTAACTAGCGGTAGGTCAAGTAGCCCGACAGGTACCGGCGATCTCCCAGGCAGCCTTGGACGGGTCGTCGAGAGTCTTGAAGAAGTCCCCGAGGTAGCGTGCGGCTCGCTCCCGGTTACGCGCGCGGAGGCCTTCCTGGTTAGCGAACAGGCTGAGGATGGCCTCGCGACGCTGCTGGAACTGATCGTAGATCAACCCGAAGTCCACCGCCGGCCGACAGAAGCCGCGGTAGATCCGGTCCCGCACCGAGCGAGTGCCGAATTGGCTGTGTGGCTTGGCGTAGTCGGCCTCCACCAGCCCCGCCCAGTCGAAGTCGTAGGGTATCGGCACGTAGGCGCCCATGGCTAGCTGAACCAGCTTGATGTTGTGGAAGAACTGGAGGGACCAGTCGGTATTTCCGATCATATACTGGAAGACCGATACGAGGGCAGACTCCTCGTCCCTCAGGAGGTTCGGAGGAGCTTCCCTTGCCTTGACGATCTTGCCATCAAGGCGAGCGGCCATCGCGTCCTCGTCTTCGATCAGGAACCCGTATCGGACCATGTCATCGTCGTTCCCGCGTGAATCCACATACGTAATCCGCACCAGCCGAACCCGGAAGCTCGAGTCGGTCAGTAGGTTATACGTCCTGTAGATCAAGTACTCTTCGAGCGTGTTCTGCTCGTATTCGTCGTTGTCCCGGCAGTGCGTCACGAGCTTGAGCTTGTCCTGGCCGTCAAAGACCGTTCCGTCCAGCTCGGACTTCGGGAAGTTGAGCCTCAGGGGAGGGTCCGGGCAGATGCTCCTCTTGAGTCGGAAAATACCACGCGTCTTGATCTTCAGCCCGAGTTCCTGCTCGGTTCCGTCCGAAGTCTCCATACGGAGCGTGGCCGGGTAGTATTTGGCCTTTTCCTTCCGCTCCTTGTGGATTTTGTTGAAGTTCGCCTCAATCCTCAACTCGAGGGTTTCGTGCGAGGCGAACAGGGGCGGAACGGCCTGCTGTGCGGATCCGGGGATCGGCAGGGCAGCCGAAATGACCAGAGCTGAGAGAACCGCACGCGTGGGCATGGCAGGCATCCTTCTGTAAAAAACCGTGTACCACACTATTCCGAATCTCATGAAAACACCAGAGATTTTTCTTCCAGTTTTGTTGCATGGGTGACCGATGAGCCGAGCCCGCCTCGCATTGGGGATGACGATTTTCGCCGTGCCCATGCTCGCTATGGGTCCGCCCCCCGCCCCGTCGGATGCTCCCGTCCGGCAGGAGGCCCCGCCTCGGCTGGTGCTTCTCCTGGTGGTCGATCAGCTGAGCGCCGATCTCTTCGAGCGTTATCAGGACCTCTTCACGGGCGGATTTCGCAGGCTTCTCGACGGAGGGCGGGTATATCCCAACGCGACATACGACTATGCCATAACGGAGACGTCTCCTGGACACGCGACGATGGCCACCGGGGTGTATCCCTCCCGGCATGGAGTGGTCGGAAACGCGTGGTGGGAACAGGACGACAACCTCGAATGGAACCAGGTCATCAACGTCATAGACCCGGAAACGCCGCTTATCGAGCTCCCGGGGTACGCGGGCGCGTCCCCGCGGGTTCTGCTGCGTCCCGGACTAGCGGATTGGATGCACGAGTACGACGACGACACCAAGGTGGTCTCTATCGCAGGTAAGGAGCGCTCCGCCATCCTGATGGCGTCTCTCCACCGCGGGCAGGTGTATTGGTTCGACGCGCTGCTCGGCCGTTTCGTCACGTCTGTCTACTACAGGGACAAGTATCCACGGTGGGTGCGGCGGTTCAACGAAGGCATGATCCCCGAGTTTCAGAGTGACTCCATCTGGTGGAGCGAGATTCCGGAGCAGGCGATCGCCCGGTCTCGTCCCGACACGACGGTCTACGAAGCGGATGGCATCAGCACCGCGTTCCCCCACATCTTCCCCGAGGGGCCGGTGAGGGATCCCCCTCAGAGCTTTTCGGAGTGGCTTGTGACCACGCCTGCCATCGATGCTCTCGTGCTCGAGATGGCTCGAGCAGCCATCGACGCCGAGGACCTCGGTGACGACGAGACGCCGGACCTGCTCGCCATCTCGTTGTCCCAGACCGACAAGATCGGGCACGCGTTCGGACCGTACAGCCGCGAACAGCTCGACAACCTCCTTCGCCTGGACCGGGAGCTGGGAGAGTTCTTCGAGTACCTGGACGTTGAGATCGGTGACGAGGCCTATGTCGTCGCGTTCACCGCGGATCACGGCGTTCTCGGGATTCCGGAGTTCATTCGGGATGGTGACCAGCCTGGTGTTCGGCTGACGAGGGAGGCGCTCGGGGAGTTGCAGGCGAAATTCAACGAGGTCGTTCGCGAGTATGCGGGGAAGGGCGCAAACGCCGTGCCGAACGCCCTCGCGGAAGCCATGCTCGAGCTGCCGTGGGTCGCACGTGCATGGACGCACGAAGATCTGCTGAGCGGTGAGCTCACGGACTCTATGTCCGTCTACGTGCGCCGTTCGCTTTATCCGGGGCGGCCGGGCAGCCTGCTCAGCCGGTTCGGTGTCGAGATCCTGATGGAGCCCAACCACCTGAGTTGGAATGTGCCCCGAGGCACGACCCATGGCGTGCCCTACCTCTATGACCGCCGGGTGCCGTTCATCCTCATGGGTCCGGGGATCGCAGCCGGCATCGACGCCCAGCGCGTGTCTCCAATGGACGTGGCGCCGACGTTGGCGAGGTTCGCGCGGGTGCCCTATCCGGACGATCTGGACGGGACGTCGCGCGAGCAGTAGGGCAGGGTATGTGGTGGTGACATCCTCAGGGCTTCTCGGCAGACCCAAATCACGCTAAAGTTAGGACAACCTAAATCTTCTAAGTGCACCATCATGGATCCCATTTTCTTTTTGTTTTCCCTCTCGCTGGCGGGTCTCGTGATCGCCGGGATCGTGTGGCCTCGGCGAGGCGTTCTAGCACGGATGGCGGCGAGCCGTCATCGCAGTGAACGCGTCCGGCTCGAGGACGCGATCAAGCAAGTGCACGCGTGCCACCAGGAGGATCACTCCTGCACCGTGGACAGCCTCGCGGGCCGGTTGTCCGTGCCGACTGGAATGGCCGCAAGACTCCTCACACGGCTCGCGGATGAGGGGCTGATCCGCGCCGCGGATGGTGAGTTCACCCTGACCGAGGCGGGTGAGGCGTACGCCCTCCGGCTGGTGCGGTCCCACCGTCTTTGGGAGCGCTACTTGGCCGATCGTACCGGAGTGCCGGCCAGCGAGTGGCACGTACGGGCCGAGCGCATGGAACACATCCTCAGCGCGGACGACACCGAGGCGCTTGCATCCCGGCTCGGACACCCCACCTACGACCCGCATGGTGACCCGATCCCCACGGCCAGCGGCGCCCTTCCGGCGCCGATCGGTGTCCCGTTACTGGCGGCCACGGTCGGCGATACCGTGGAGATCGTCCACCTCGAGGATGAGCCGGTCGAGGTGTACGTCGAACTCGAGGGGCTGGGCTTCGGGCTGCGTCAGCAGCTACGGGTCTTGGGGCGCTCCGATGCCGCCGTCCGTGTGCTGGCCGGCGACGAGGAGATCACTCTCGACGCCGTGGTCGCGGCCAACGTGACGGTGCAGCCGGTGCTGGATGCGGACTCCCCGGATGGCTCCAGAGTGACGCTCGTCGACGTGCGACCCTGGGAAACGGCCCACGTGCTCGAGATCTCGCCCGCGCTACAGGGCGTCCAAAGGCATCGTCTTCTGGACCTGGGCGTCGTGCCCGGAACGGAGATCACGCCAGAGCTGGTAAGCAGCTCGGGTGATCCCGTGGCCTACCGCATTCGAGGCGCTCTGATCGCGCTCAGGCGGAGTCAGGCGTCGAGTATCATGGTCCAGCGTGCCTCATCCGAGAGGGCGGGCTGAGTGGCCGTACGTGCGCCTCGTAGCCCCACGCGGCAGGCGCGCCGAGATGAGCGGCTCGTCCGGCTTGGGCTGAGTCCCGACCGGTGGGACTATCTGGTGGCTCTCGCCGGCAATCCCAACGTCGGCAAGAGCACTGTGTTCAACCAGTTGACGGGCTTGCGCCAGCACACGGGCAACTGGCCGGGCAAGACGGTTGTGCGCGCTGAGGGTGTGGTGCTGCACGACGACAAGAGGGTGAAGGTCGTGGATCTTCCGGGGACGTATTCCCTCCAGGCCGGCTCCGTGGACGAGGAGGTCGCCCGCGACCTCCTCCTGTTCGGGCGGCCCGACGTGACCATAGTTGTGGTCGACGCCACCCGGCTGGAGCGCAATCTCAATCTCGTGCTCCAGATCCTCGAGATTACGGATCGGGTCGTCGTATTCCTCAACCTCACGGACGAGGCCCGCCGGCACGGAGTGGCCTTCGACGTGGACGAGCTCCAGCGGCAACTCGGAGTGCCTGTCGTGCCGGGCGTCGCTCGCAGGGGGGAAGGGATCGACGAGTTGATGCATGTCGTGGCAAGAGTCGCTGCCGGCAAGATCGTGACCACCCCCCACCGTATCGAGAGGCACGCGCCGGCGGTCGAAGAGGCTATCGCAGCGTTGGTGCCACCGATTCGAGCCGCCTACCCGAACGTACCGAATGCCCGTTGGGTGGCGCTCCGATTGCTGAATGCGGATGAGGTCGTGGGAGGGGCGGTCCGCTCCGGGGAGCTCGGGCTGCTGGAAGGGGATGAGGCGGAGGATGGTGAGGTCCTAGGGGGTGTTGGCACGGCCTTAGGGGAAGCCGTCCTCGAGCGGGCGGTGGCACTGCGCTGGGACCTACCCCCGGACTTCCACGACTCACTCGTGGAGCGGACGTACGGCGCGGCGCGCGCCATCGCGCAGAGCGCTCAGGTGCAAGGGCTCAAGCGAGCGGCCTTCGACCTCGATCGAACGCTCGACCGCGCGCTCACGAGCCGGTGGCTCGGGTTTCCGCTCATGCTGGCGATGCTCGCCGTGGTGTTCTGGATCACTATCGCCGGCGCAAACGTGCCATCGCGCCTCCTATCTGTCCTGTTGGTCGATCACGGCCATACCTGGCTCAAGGGGCTCACCGCGGCGGTGGGGATTCCCTGGTGGCTGGACGGACTCGCCGTGGACGGCGCCTACCTGGCGACCGCATGGGTCGTCAGCGTCATGCTGCCGCCCATGGCCATCTTCTTCCCGCTCTTCACCCTGCTGGAGGACTTCGGGTACCTGCCCAGGGTGGCGTTCAACCTGGACAACATGTTCCGGCGTGTGGGGGCGCACGGCAAGCAGGCGCTGACCATGTGCATGGGCTTCGGGTGCAACGCCGCGGGCGTGGTCGCGACGCGCGTGATCGACAGTCCCAGGGAGCGGCTCATCGCCATCATCACGAACAATTTTTCGCTGTGTAACGGCCGCTGGCCTACGCAGATTCTGCTGGCCTCGATCTTCATTGGCGCCCTCGCGCCCTCCCACCTCGCGGGAATCGTGGCCGCCGGCGCGGTCGTCGGCATCGCCGTGTTCGGGATCATGATGATGTTCCTCTCGTCATGGCTGTTGTCACGGACGGTGCTGCGCGGCGAGGCCACGACGTTCAGCCTGGAGCTGCCGCCCTACCGGCCGCCGCAGGTGTGGCACACGCTATATACCTCGCTCATCGACCGCACGCTGATCGTGCTGCGGCGGGCGGTCGTCTTCGCCATTCCAGCCGGGATGGCCATCTGGGTAGTGTCGAACGTGCAGTGGGAAGGCGCCAGCCTGGCGTATCACTTCGTGGGTTGGCTCGACCCGGTGGGCGCGCTGATCGGCCTGAACGGAGTAATCTTGCTGGCGTTCGTGGTCGCGATCCCCGCCAACGAGATCGTCGTGCCGACCATCTTGATGCTGACCGTGGCGCTGGCCGGCCTTGGCGGGGTAGGGGCGGGAGCGGGAGTCATGTTCGAGCTGGACAGCGTGGCCCGGACGGCCGACGTGCTCACCACCGGAGGCTGGACGCTCCTGACCGGTGTGAACGTCATGCTCTTCAGCCTCCTCCACAATCCATGCTCTACGACCATCTATACCATCTACCGCGAGACCGGGAGCGCGAAGTGGACCACGGTCGCGACGCTCCTTCCGGTAGCGATGGGCGTGGTGGTCTGCTTCATGGTGGCTCGAGTGTGGGGGTTGTTTCTTTAGAGGCCGGCCGGCGCGCCCTCAGCGCGCCAGCCCGACCACCTTTCCGTCGAGCCGCCAATCGGGATCGGCCTCGATGCCGAGGTGGGCAAGCGCCGTGACCGGGAGGTCGACGATATACGTGGAGTCGGTGAGCTCACCGCGGCTCGCGGACGGTCCGCTGACCAGGTAGTAGATCGTGCGCTCCTCAGGCGTGTCGCCTCCATGGCCGCCGTTCGGCCGCCGGCCATGATCGGTGCTCGACAGGATGAGCCAGTCCTCTTCGGCGTAGGTGGCCCGTGCCCGCACCGCCTCCACCAGAAGGCCTACGTGTGCGTCGGCCAGCGCTATGGCCGTCCGGTACTCCTCGCCGATGGACCGAAAGTGGTGGCTGGTCTCATCGGGATTGCCCAGGTAGACGAAGAGCGCGTCCGGGTCGGCCGACCCGAGGTGCTCGACCGCGAGCTCGACGGAGCGGGCGTCCGCCTCGGCCCAACCCAGCTCCGAGCCGTTCAGGGCGTGCCTCACGTCGATGGCCGGGCCGAGCGTCGGCCGCTCGTCCTCCTGCTCCATCAGAGGCAGCCAGTCCGCCACCGCGAACGTGTTGAGTTGCGGCCGCACCTGCTCGATCCGCGTGAGGAAGTCGGGAAATTCCTCGTAGCGCTTGCCGGTGAAGTCATTGTCGGTGACGCCGTGCTTGTCGGGCCACACGCCGGTGAGGAATGACGACCAGCCAGGGCCGCTCACCGAAGGGAGACCGGTGCGTGCATGTGCGGTAAACGCTCCTTCGGTGGCCAAAGCGTCCAGGTTGGGGGTGGGCACCTCTGCGAGCACGTCCGGCCGCACTCCGTCGATGCCGATCACCAGTACCTTAGGGATGCGCCGGGGCGCTGGCTCACCAGCGCCGCACCCTGCGGTGAGCACAGAGATCAGGAGGGTGAGCAGAACGCGATCAGTCATGTTTGATTCCCCATGCTCGGCCGGTCGGGCCCGACACTCGAACCTCAAGGATGGCGACCCTAAGCATTAAATGGACGCGGACGTTCCGCCACTGCCGCCACGACCACCTCGGCTCCCTGCTCCGCCACCGCCTCCAGGTGCGGCAACGAGTCCGGATACCTGCCCGCGTCGCACAGCATGCGGATAAAGTTCATGCGCGCCGGGGCGTACCCGGCATCGAGTGTCAGAGCACGCTCACAGTGTGAAATGGCCCGATCCATGTCCTGCCGGTCTTCGCAGTGCAGGGCGAAGTCTCCGTGCGCGGCCGCGTGTGCGCCCATGCTAGACGTGGCAGGGCCGAGATTGTTGGTTTGGATGGCGTTCTCCCGGAGGTCGTTCGCATCCGAAAAGGCTTCCGCGGCCTCGGTCGGCCGCCCCGAGCTCAAGGCCCGTGAGGCGCCTTCCTTCGTGGGTTTGCCCAAGAGGCCAGCCACGGAGCCTACCCCGCCTTTCCGATGACCTCGGCCGAGCGGAGCGCCATGGCCGAAAAGGTGAGTGTGCCGTTGGCGCATCCGCCCGAAACCACCGTCGGGGCACCCACCACGAAGAGATTCTCGTGATCGTGCGAGCGCCCGAAACGATCCACCACGCTGGTGGTCGGGTCGTTCCCCATGCGGCAGCCGCCACCCGGGTGGTCGTACACGTTCTGGACGCCTTGGCGGAGCACGCGTCCGCCCCCGGCCTGGACGATCCGGTCGAAGACCCGGTGGATCGACGCTTCGGTGTGCTCACGGAGGTCCAGCGACTCCGGCGCGTCCACGAAGGTGAGTTTGGGCATGGGATCGCCCCATTGGTTCCGGAGACCCGAGTCCAGGGTCAGCCGGCTATCCCGGTCGGGGATCACGTCGTAGTAGGCACGAAGACGCGCGGCGCCGGTGTTCGTCCGCTCGCGCCAGTCGGCCATGACCTCGTCCCCCAAGAGCAGGCGTCCGCTGTCGTCTCTGAGGCGGGGGCTACGGCCTGTCGTGGAGGTCCATATCCGCAGGTCGTGCCTCACGTAGCGGTCCAGTGTCCCGGGCCGTTGGAACGCTTTCGAGAGCAGGCTGTGCGACGAGTACATGCCGGGATAGAGCTTGATGGGCACCTCGACGAACGCCGAAGCCGGTCTGTGGCCGGTGAGGTATCGGCCCACCATACCCGAGCGGTTCGCCAGCCCGTCGGGAAAGCGGGAATTCTCGGACAGCAGGAGCAGATGTGCACTCCACACGTAGCCGCTCGCGATCACGAACTCGCGGGCCCGAATCTCCACCGGCTCGCCCGGGCGCTCGCGATCCACGGCAACCGCACGCTCGATCCGATCCGAGTCGGCTTCGAGCTCCAACCGGCGCACCAGCGTCTTGGTCAGCAACTCGATACGTCCGTCCGCCAGCAACTGCCGAAACGTGAAGTCGGGCGAATACTTGGCCCCGGTCGGACAGATGTTGCAGGTGTCACAGCGTTGGCAGACGTTGCGACCGCGGTAGGGCACCGTGTTCTTCGAGACAGGGTTGGCCCAGAACGGGATGCCGCTCTTTTCCGCCCACTCCTTGAGCTCGAGCAGGTTGTACGAGAGTGGCGCCGCAGGCATAGGGTACGGCTCGGAGCGCAGGTCCAACTCGGCCGGTCCTCGCTCGCCCGCCACACCGATGCGCTCCTCGGCTTCCTGGTAGAACGGCTCCAGCTCGTCGTAGTCGAACGGCCAATCGTCGCCCACGCCGTACATGGAGTTCAGCCGGAAGTCCTCGGGCGTGAAGCGGGGAACCGTGCCGCCCCAATGGAGAGCCAGCCCCCCCACGCACATCGAGCGTGACTGGATGCCCTCGGCGGTCTGGCCGCGGATGTGGTCGTCGGGCCAGGGGTTCTCGCCGTACGCCAGATAGCGCGCACGGTGCTCGAAGCGATCCTCCAAGTTGAAGATCTTCTCGCCCGCCTCGACCACGACGATGCGGGACTCCGTGCGCTCGGAGACCTTTTCGGCCACCATGGCCGCGCTGATTCCCGCACCGATGATGCAGACATCGGCTTCAACCACACGCAGCCTCACGGGGCGGACTCCGGCGGACGGCCGACACCCTCCAGCCCCCGGCACTCCTGCTTGCGGATGCGTGCGCGGTAGCAGAGGTCGTTGGCCTCCGAGGTGGCGTAAAACCACGCCAGCAGGCCCACCGCGACGTGGTCCGCACGGGCCGGCCCAGGAAGCCCGTTCGCTCCCTCTCGGCCGATGTGGCGAGCCAGGAGCGTCCGCCGGTCGGCGGGGCCGAGCTCAGTGAATCCTGCCTCGTGCCGCTTGCGGGCCTCGGCGTCCAGGGCCTCCAACTGGGCTTGCCATCGCGGACCCGGATCGGCCGGTGTGTAGCGGATCTCGGCCGAGAAATAGCCGTGGTTCAGCTCGGCCACAGGTTCGTAACCGTCCAGCCATCCCTGGAAGCCGTGGACGGCCTGGTCCACTCCACTCTTGCCCAGCTCGGCGGCCGGGAGAACCGCGGCGCCCACCGCGCCCAGCAGGCCCGCGTCCAGCGTGGTGGACGCCGCAGGAGGCACCTCGCTCTGCGGCCGGGCGTGGAGCGAGGCTGCCGCCTCCGGCCCGAGTACGATCGCGGGCACCACCGCGGCGCTCCGCTTGAGGAAAGTGCGACGATCGCTCTTGGCCATCAGGCTCTCCTTCTGGTCAGCGTCATCGGGGCAGCCCGAACGCCTGTAGGCTCGCTCCCGCTCCGCGCCCCGTGGCGATCACGACGAACTGGCGTCCGTCTCCGGAGCGAAACGTCATGGGGTTGGCGTACCCCGCCTGGCCCAGGTCCGCGGACCAGAGCTCCTCGCCCGTCTCGCTGTCGATGGCGTATAGCACATCACCTCCCCCCGAAAGGAACACCAGGCCTCCCCGGGTCACGATGGGGCCGGGCGCGCCGGTCACGCCCAGGCGGTCGGGCAGGTCGATGCCGGCCAGGGCAGGGTGGTTGCGGACGTTGGGGGTGTCTCCGATCGGGATCTGCCAGACCAGGTTGCCGGTCGACATGTCGATCGCGGTAAGCGTTCCATAGGGCGGCTTGTGAACGGGTAGCCCGTTGGCCAGCCGGAAAGAGCGGCGGCCTCGGTCGATCGCGTAGCTCCCTTCTGTGCGGGACGGGTCGGCCTCGGCCAGCTTCAGCACGGCCGGGTTGTTCGTGGATTTCACAAACAGCCAGCCCGTCTCCGGGTCGACTGCGGTGCCGCCCCAGTTGCCGCCGCCGATGATCCCGGGGCGCGTCACCGTGCCCTCTAGAGAGGGGGGTGTGTAGAGGGAACCGAGTCGGTAACGTCGCACGATCCCGAGCGCTTCGGCGCGGAGTTCGGGTGTAAAGTCGATCACATCGTCTTCGGTGAACCCCTGCTTGGCGAAGGGCGCCGGCTTGGTTGGGAACGGCTGTGTCTCGGCCGCTCGCTCGCCGGGCACGGCGCTCGCCGGAACGGGCCGGTCCTCGATCGGCCAGACGGGCTCGCCGGTCACGCGGTCGAATGTGTAGAGGAAGCCCATCTTGGACGAGACCACCACCGCGTCGATCCGCAGGCCGTCCACGGTGACGGGGAAGAGAGAGGGCTGGGCCGGAAGGTCGTAGTCCCACAGGCCGTGCCTCACCGCCTGGAAGTGCCAGACCCGCTCACCGGTTCGCGCGTCGAGCGCGACCAGCGATTCGGCGAACAGGTTGTCGCCCAGGCGGTCCCCTCCGTAGTAGTCGTTGCTGGGAGTGCCCACCGGCACGTAGAGCAAGCCCCGCTCACGGTCGACTGACATAGGCGCCCACGCATTGGTGTGCCCCACGCGGCTCCAAGACTCGTCCTCCCAGGTCTCGACCCCCACTTCGCCGTCCTGTGGGATCAAGTTGAAATTCCAAACCAGCTCGCCGGTGTGCACGTCGAAGGCCTGTACGTTGCCCGGAGGGTCCCGCTCGTAGACAAAGCCGTCCCACACCCCGTTGCCGAGAATTACCAGGTTCTCGAACACCACGGGGGGCGAGGTCTGCGTGAAGTGCAGGCGGTTGGTCGGCCACAGGAGTTGCGCGGTGAGATCGATCTCACCGCCATCGCCGAACGACTCGATGACGCGGCCTGTGGCGGCATCCAGGGCGATCAGGCGCCAACGGCTGTTCAGGAAGATGCGCCGCCCCTCCGATCCACTCCACACTGCGACTCCGCGATGCACGAAGCCAGTACCGTTGGGAGGCTGGCCCCAGTCGGTCGTTTTGGGATCGTAGGTCCAGATCACCCGGCCCGTCGGCGCGTCCAGGGCGACGACTCGGTTGTACGGTGTGCTCACGTACATCGTGTCGTTGATGACGACCGGCGTGTTCTGGAAGTTGCCCGGCCTCACGCGCTCGCCGGGTACCGGTAGACGGGGGCCGGGGAGGGGCTCTTCGCCCGTCTCCCAGGTCCATGCCGGTGCCAGCTCGGCCACGTTGTCGCGGTTGATCTCCGTGAGGGGCGAGTACCGCATGGCGCCGGCGTCTCCCCCGTACGCCGGCCAATCGCCCTCGGCCATCGAGGTACTCCCGGACGGACCCACCCGGTCGGGAACACACCCCAGGGCCACCATGGTGGCCCCGGTGGCGGCCATCCACCACGGCAAACGGTGGCGAGCCCGGCCCATCTAACGGAGGCGGGCCGAGAGCCGCATGGCCTCATCCGTGGCCAGGTCGAGCGCCTCGAGAAGACGGTTGCGCTCGCGCACCAGGGTGGTCTCGGCGAACAGGTAGCGGGCGCTTCCCGGATCCTCCTCCGCCAGGATCGACACGGGCGCAAGGCCGGGAAGCAGGCCGTTCGCGAAGCCGGGGTCCGGGTGGTAGGGGTCCACCGGATCGTAGGTGACGCGGTACAGCGGGCGCAGGATACGGAGCAGGGCGCGGTCGATGTCGGTCCCCTCGTGGCCGGGCAGCGCGTCCTGGACCTCCCGAACCGCGACGAGCAGCCGCGCTTGTCTGGCGCTGGCCTCGTCGAGGTCGAGATGGCCGCGGGAGCCCTCCGCCCGACGTTCAATAAGAACGCCGAGCGCCTCGACTTCGGCGACCAGGTCCAACGGGAGGACGGGATCCGCCAGGAGGCGTGCCAGCGCCCCGGCGTAGAGGCGGGCGTCGGTCTTCAGGATCTCGAAATCGATCTTGTCGTAGGTGTCATCGGGGGTGTGCCACCACCAGTATCCCCCGTCCTCCCCCAAGCGGCTATGGTTGAACTGCAAAAGGGGCAGGCCCACGCCGTTGAACGCCTGGTCCGAGTTCCGGCCCGGAGTGCCCCCGCGGATGTCGTCCTCCCCGGCCTGTGCCCGCACCACCTCACGCCCCAGGCCCCGCAGCGCCGCCGTCGATGAGAGGCTGAAGCGCTTGGCGTCAATCTGGCCGACGCCGTCGATGTTCAGGTAGGCCACGGCCCGGTCCCGCAGCTCCTCGAAGAAGTGGTCGGCAAACCAGGTCGACCCGGCGTAGCGGGCGTTGCTGTGGCCGGGCCACCATGCCACCACCAAGCCACGCCGGATCATGTGGCGGTTCTGGTGAAACGCCTTCGCGAGCTCGACCATCGCGGCGTTCGCCGCGCCCTCGTCCGTTCCGCCGTGGTACCAGCCATCGATGTGTCCACCGAGAAGCACATACGGCGCGTCCGGGTCGGGCGCTTCGATGCGGGCCACGACGAGGCGCAGCGGCTTGCGGCCCGTGTTGACGTCTGCGGTGATGCGAACTCTGGTGGGTCCCCGAGTCATCCGCTCCCGCAGCGCGTCACCGGCGCTCTTGGCCACCTGTACCGTGGGGATGGTCGGGAGGCGCTGGTAGGTCTGGAGCGACGGTGTGCCCCAGGTGGACGTGACGATCAGATCGTTCAGACGCTCCTCGGGGTTGACGAAGATGATCCCGGAGGCGCCCATGAGAGCCAGCACCGCGGTCGGCACGTTGCGGGGTTGCCCTTCGACCATCGCGA
The DNA here is from genome assembly GCA_022571515.1 of Gemmatimonadota bacterium. Classification (GTDB taxonomy): domain Bacteria; phylum Gemmatimonadota; class Gemmatimonadetes; order Longimicrobiales; family Gaopeijiaceae; genus JACZXQ01. Next base: position 78,151 of record JACZXQ010000009.1, on the reverse strand, counting down.
TCGCGCCCCGGAGGTCGGGTGCGCCGTCATTGCCGTACCAGCGGGGATCGCCTTCCAGCGCGAGCCGCTGCCCCGTTCCCACCTCGAGGCCGGGCAGATCCCGCAGGGTGCCCATGTCCACCAAGCGGGCCACCAGGCCGTCGGTCTCGCCGGAGTACGCCATCGTGATCGCTTCGAAGCTGATGCCCGCACCCGGGATTTCCACCGTGGCGGATACGGGATCGCTGGCGTAGGTGTCGAAGGTGTGCACCTCGACCGGCACGCCCGCCTCCCGGAGCCCGGCCACGATCGAGTCGATGGCGGCGTTCTCGCCCGGGCTTCCCGAGGGTCGCTCGTAGCGCACGATCGCGCTCGCGAAGCGATCCAGCCCCTCTGTGGTGATGACGGCCTCTACCGCGGCAAGCAACTCCTCGGCGGTCGACGCCGAACCTTGGGCACAAGCCGCCAAGGCCACGAGCGCGGTGAGGGAGGAGAGGCGCAGGGGTGACGTTGGGCGCATCGGTCCTGCTCCGGCTAGAGGTCTGGGACGTGTCCGAAAGAATAGGGCCGGGCGAGGCCGCCGGGCCAGGGCTCGGGTCGCCCTACCCGCCCGCGGGCGACCCCGCTCCTTCGATATCAGCCTCCTCCCGGACCAGAGTCCAGAGAAGCACGGCCGCAAGCAGCGCGGTGCCCGCTCCGAAATAGAAGGGCGCCGACGGCCCGAAACCCTGCCATCCCCCAACCCCCTGCCACAAGACACCGGCGATCAGGGAGGCCGGCAGGTCGATGATACCGAGCGTCGCATGGTAGGCCCCATAGGCTGTTCCGCGCGAGGCCGGAGCCACCAGGTCCGCGATGAACGCCTTACCGGTTCCGACCACGAGTCCGTAGTGCGCGCCGTACAGCATGTAGAGCGCGACCACGTGGGTCGGGGTCTGGGCGAGCGCGAAGCCGAGGTAGATGGCGGCGTACAGGATCCACCCGGTTCCTATGACCACCCTGCGATTGAATCGATCGGAGAGAGAGCCGGCGGGGGTCGAGACGATGGCGTAGACCAGGTTGAACGCGAAGAGCGTCCAGAGCAGGTCCACTACACCGAGCCCACGCTCCTGGGCGCGGAGCACCAGGAATGCGTCCGAAAAATTGCCGAGGTCGAACAGCGCCGAGATCGCGAGGAAGACTCCGAACCGCTTTCCGAGGCCTCGGAAGCTGATGCGTGGACGGGGTCCGGACGTCGCGCCCTTCACGTCCTTCGCCCACAACGTCACGGTAATGACCGCCAGGGCGGCTGGAATCAGAGCGAGCATGACCAGCACGCGGAACGTCTGCTCATCCAGGAGACTGGCGTTCTTCTGTATGGCGGACACCACGGCGATCGCGATCAGGAGGCCCAGGACTGCGCCCGCGGTGTCGGCCCCTCGATGCAGGCCGAACGCCAGCCCCCGCCGGCCGGGATCGACGGAGTCGGCGAGCATGGCATCGCGGGGTGCGGTACGCATGCCCTTGCCGGTGCGCTCCGCCCAGCGCACGCCGGCCACCACGCCCCAGCTGTTCGCGAAGTAGAACCCGGCCTTGGCGATGGCTGAAAGCGCGTAGCCGCCCGCCACGAACCGCTTCCTCATGCGCAGGCGATCCGAGAGCGCCCCGAAGTAGACCTTGAGGAAGCTGGCTGTGGATGCCGCGACCCCTTCGATCAGCCCGATCGTCGCCGTGCCCACACCCAGGACGTTCGACAGGAAGAGGGGCAGCACATTCTGGATCATCTCGCTGGAGATGTCCGTGAGGAAGCTCGTGGCGCTGAGCACCCAGACGTTGCGCGAGAGGCCTTTGGGTTTCGGATCGCCCGTGGGCATGTTCGTTCCGGTGTGGGAGGAGGTCACAGGACCAACAGTGCCGCCTCAGGGACCCTTCGGTCCAGGCCTGGCACTTGCTCGCCCAGGGCGTCCCACCGATGGTTCGCTCATGTTCGACGGTTCCACATTGATCGAAGAGATCCTGGCCTCGGCTCCTGTCTCGACCGAAGATGGCGATGAGATCGGCCGCTCGCGGGAGGGTCGCAAGGTACGTGGCTTCATCTTCGGGGACGGGCCGATCCGTGTGAGCCTCATCGCCGGATGCCACTCGGACGAGCCTGTCGGTCCGGCGCTCCTACGCAGGCTCGCTTGCTACTTCATGGACTCGGGAACTCATCCTCTGCTCGAGCGCTGCGAGTGGTGGATCATCCCTCATGCCAACCCGGACGGAGAGTTGGTGAACCACACCTGGGAGCGAGGGCTCGCGGGTTCGGTGGCGGGCGCCACCGGAGCAGCGTACGACCCGGTGGCTTTCCTCACCCACATGATGCGGGAGCTTCCGGGCGAGGACGTGGAGTTCTGCTTCCCGAGGGATGTGGATGACCACGAGGCGCGACCCGAGAATCGGGGGATCTACGATTGGTGGCGCTCCGCCGGCGTACCGTTCGACGTGCACGCGTCGCTCCATGGCATGGCCATGTCGGCGGGACCGTTCTTTCTGCTCGACGCGGCGTGGGCCGACCGCTGTGCTCCGCTGAAGGCGCGCTGCGCCGCTCAGGCCCAACGACTCGGATACACGCTGCACGACGTGGAGCGGCACGGCGAGAAGGGTTTCCACCGGCTGGAGCGAGGGTTCGGCACCCGCCCGGACTCCGAGGCCATGCGGGAGCACTTTCTGGCGCTTGGCGACGAAGCCACCGCCGACCGCTTCCGCCCGAGCTCCATGGAAACGGTGAGGTCCTTCGGTGGCGACTGCCTGACGGTTGTCAGCGAGATGCCCCTCTTCATCACACCGGGCGTGGGCGAGACGCTCGGCCCGCCCGATCCGGTTCGCGAGGCCTGGTTGGAGCGCCGCAACCGCTGGGTGTCCGTGCTCAGATCGGGAGCCGACGACGAGGTCGCCTCGGTCGAGGCGGAGATCGCGACCAGTGGGCTCCAGCCAATGCCCATCCGTGACCAGATGGTGCTTCAGTGGACGTTGGTGGCGGAGGCCATCGACCTGGTGGCTGGTCAGGGTTGAGGTGCCTGCGAAAAACCGAAGCCCGGGACCGCCGTAAAGCAGCCCCGGGCTACAACTGGCCGGGTGGCATTGCCTCCTCCTCGGAGAAGTGCCGACCGTTCGCTGCGGTTCGGTGACGGCGTCAGCGCACCGTGCTTGGCGTCCGCAACGCTTGCGGAGGCCATCCTGAACCGCGCTGCCATTCGCTCGTGCCGCGGACGACCCGCGTGCCCTTAGGTAAGGGTCATGAGAGCGGTGTAACCTGCTCCCTGTTGGGCGGGGTCCCGATGCGGCCCACAGGGCGTGGCAGTACTCTCAATCTCGCCCCCCAGGCACCACCTTCGCAAGCGGGCACTCTTGCGCGCCTGGCCCTTCTCCCGAAGGATGCAGGTTCCGGGCGCCGCCGCGACCGGATCTGGGCCCTTTCTCAAGAGGATCATGATGCGTCGAACGTCTGCTCACTTGCTCGCGACCCTAGTGGTTTCTGCGGCCTTCGCGCTTCCCGCCGAGGCTCAACGCAGGGGGGGGAGCGGCGGATCCGGAGACACGCCTCCCGTAGACCTTTCGGACTCGGCCCTCGTGGCCACGATTTCGGTGCGCTCCATCGGGCCGGCCGTCATGAGCGGGCGTGTTGCAGACATCGCCGTGGCTTCGTCCCCGGGGGTGAGGGGTGGAAGCCTCGGATCGGTCATCTATATCGCTGCGGCGACAGGCGGTGTGTGGAAGTCCACGAGTGGCGGAGTGACCTGGGCGCCGATCCTGGACGATGCGGGCGTGGGCTCCATGGGCGCTGTCGCGGTAGCGCCATCCAACTCGAACATCGTCTGGGTGGGCAGCGGTGAGCCGCAGAATATGCGGAGTTCATCGTACGGAGACGGTGTCTACAAGTCCGTCGACGGAGGTGAGTCCTTCCGGCACATGGGCCTGCGCACGTCACAACACGTGGGCCGTATCGTGATCCATCCGGAGAACCCGAACATCGTCTACGTGGCGGCCGTCGGGCCTCTCTGGGCATCCGGCGGCGAGCGCGGGCTTTTCCGCACCTCCGATGGCGGAGAGACCTGGGAGAACGTCCTCTCGGTCGATGAGCATACCGGCGTCACGGATCTGGTCATGGACCCGACGGATCCCGATGTGCTCTACGCGGCTACGCTCCAGCGCCAGCGGCGCGCGTACAGCTACATCGGCGGCGGCCCGGGTAGTGGGATCCACAAGTCGACGGACGGTGGCGACACCTGGACCGAACTGACCAACGGTCTACCCACGTCGGACATGGGCCGGATCGGGCTTGCCGTCTCGCTGTCGCAGCCGCAGACGCTGTACGCGGTCATCGAGGGCAGTGAGCAGGGCGTCTACCGCACCGACGACGGCGGAAACGTATGGCGCAAGACGAGCGACATCGCATCGATCCCCTGGTACTTCGGCCAGATTCGTGTGGACCCGAACGACGCCGAGGTCGTCTACCATTTGGGCGTGAGGCTACAGCGGTCTGAGGACGGCGGCGTGACCTTCGAACGGGCGGCAAACTCCGTCCACGCAGATCAGCACGCCATGTGGATCAGCCCCGAAAACTCGCACCACATCATCCTTGGGAACGATGGGGGGCTCTACCAGTCGTACGACCGCGGCGAGACCTGGGACTTCGCGCCCAACCTGCCAATCTCGCAGTTCTACACGGTGGGGCTCGACATGCAGGAGCCGTTCTTCGGGATCTACGGCGGACTCCAGGACAACAGCACGTGGGGCGGTCCGAGCCGAACGCGTACCTCGCTCGGCATTCCCAACGCAGCCTGGCGCCGCCTGGCCGGTGGAGACGGGTTCTACGCGGCGATCGATCCCACGGATCACAACATCGCGTACGTGGAGTCGCAGAATGGGAATATCTCACGCTTCGACGGGCGCACGGGGGAGAGCAAGCCCATACGGCCGCAGCCGGGAGAGGGTGAGCCATCGTACCGCTTCAATTGGAGCTCCCCGATCATGGTCTCTCCCTTCGACCACCGCACGATCTATTTCGCGGCGCACCACCTCTTCAAGAGCCCCGACCGTGGTGACTCCTGGCAAGTGCTCGGTGAGGACCTGACGCAGGCGATCGACCGAGACGACCTGCCGATGTTCGGCTCCACCCCGGACGACGACGCCGTCTCGAGGCATCAGGGTACCGCGGTGTTCAGCAACATATCGACGATCGACGTCTCGACGCTCACGCAGGGGCTGCTGGTCACGGGCTCGGACGACGGAACGGTCGCGGTGTCCAGGGACGAGGGTGTGACCTGGACCAAGCGCACGAGCTTCCCCGGCGTACCGGACACCACCTACGTGAGTAGGGTCCGGTGGTCCAAGCACGCCGAAGCCGTGCTGTACGCCACGTTCGATGGGCACCGCAGCAACGACTTCCGGCCCTATGTGCTCAGGAGCGAAGACTACGGCCGGTCGTGGGAGAACATCGCCTCGAACCTCCCCGACTTCGGCAACGTGCGCGCGTTCGAAGAGCACCCGAGGAACCCGAAGTTGTTGTTCGTGGGCACCGAGATCGCCCCGTTCGTGTCGATCGACGGGGGCGCGTCCTGGACGCGTATCCGGAACGGTATGCCGCCTGCGCCCGTGCACGACATGAAGGTGCATGCGCGCGACAACGCGCTCGCGATCGCGACGCACGGGCGGGGGTTCTTCCTCATCGATGATCTCCTTCCGCTCGAGTATCTCGCGGAGGCGAAGGACTCCGGCGTCCCGTTCCTGTTTCCGGTCGCGCCGACGCTGTCCTTCAGACCCGACAGGTCGCGTTCGAGCGGCACGTCGGCCGACCGGAACTACCGAGCGCCCAATCCCCCCGTGGGCGCGTCGATCTCCTTCTTGATGCCCGAGGCTCCGAGCGACGGCGATGCGACGCTGGAAATCGTCGGCCGCTCGGGTGACGTGGTTCGGAAGCTCGAGGTACCGAAAGGCGGCGGCTTCCACCACGTGCGCTGGGATCTGCGCGTCGACGCTCCCTACTCCGGTCCTCCGGCCCGCGCCGGTGGTTCCGGTGGCCGTGGCGGCGGTGGTGGTGGCGGCGGCCGGGGTGGCGGCGCGGCACAGGGCGGCGCGCCGGCTGTTCCCGGGACGTACTCGGCCCGCCTGACCATTCCGGGAGGGCAGGACGGCCCCACCGTCCTGGAGCGGCCGCTCCGCGTGATGAAGGACCGGAACGTCGTGCTGACCGACGCCGACCTCGAGGAATTGTTCGACGTCCGCATGCGGCATCTGCGGTTGAACGCGCGGCACCAGATGGCTCTCCGGGCCGCGGACGCGATCCAGGAGCAGGTGACGCAGGCTAGGCATGCGATGGACCAAATCGACGCACCTGAGCCGCTGAGGGACCAGGCCGGTGCCATCCGTGATGATATCGGTGACGTGATCCGCGTGCTACGTGGCCGAGGTGGCCGAGGTGGCCGAGGTGGCCGAGGGGGTCGTGGCGGCGGTGGCGGCGGTGACCCATCCGACCAGGAGCCGCGCTCCGTGCAACGGAGACTTCAGACCGCCGCCGGCGTGCATCGGGCCACCGCGATGCCGACACGGCAGGAGATGGATGCCCTGAGGAGTGTGCCCGTCCATCTGGACCGCGAGGTGAAACGGATCAACGAGATCCTGACCGAACGCCTGCCGGCGTTCTTCAACGCCTTGGACGATGCCGGTGTCCCCTGGACACCTGGAAGGCTCATTCCAGCGGTAGGAGGCTAGCCTGATGACCATGCGAGACCGGCCTCCGAGTTCGTTGACGACTTCACGGCGAGCGGCGTACAATCCACTCCCTTGCCTAAGGAATCACCCTTGTCGGAGTTCATGATGATGGTACGGGCGACGAAGATCATTGCGTGCCTGGCGCTGCTGGCTCCCTCCACTCTTTTCGCGCAGGAAGTTGCGGTTCCCGCCTCCACGTTCGCGCTCATGAACGCGCGCATCGTGGTCGCTCCGGGCAACGTCATCGAGCGCGGGGCCGTGCTCATCCGCGACGGCCGTATCGAAGAGGTGGGCTCGCGGGTTACGGCGCCGGCGGGCGCAGTGGAGATCGATCTGACCGGCATGACGGTCTACCCGGGGCTCGTCGAGATTGCGAGTAGCGTTGGCCTTCCCGCGGTGAGCGGACGCGGCGACCGCCGCGGAAGAGGCGGGGGTGCCAGGCCGGGACCGCGCGGACCGAACGATCCGGCCCCACCCGGAATCCAGCCGGCCCGCCTGGCCAGCGATGCGTTTACTCCCGGCGAGTCCGACATGGAGATGCTCCGCCGCGCGGGGATCACCACCGTTGGCCTGGCCTTCCAGGGCGGGCTTTTTCCAGGCCAGACCGCCGCGGTGAGCACCGGAGCGGGGGCGGTACAGGCGCAGGTGCTGCGCACACCCGTGGCGCTCCAGATCGCCCTGAACGGGACGCGTGGGGGGTACCCCTCCACGCTCATGGGCGCGCTGGCCTACGTGGAGCAGAGCTTCGAGGACACGCGCTACGACATGCGCGTGCGCGCCGCCTTCGAGCGCGATCCAACGTCCGCCCCGCGCCCGACGTTCGACCCCGAGCATCGAGCGCTCGAGCCCGTTGTGAACGGGCGGATGCCGGTGTGGATCGCCGCCTCGCGCGAACGGGATTTCCCGCGTGTCGCGAGCCTGATAGGGCGCATCGGTGTGCAGGATTTCGTGTTCTTGGGCGGGCAGGAAGGCTACCGCGCCATCGACTTCCTGGTGCGTACCGGTCGCCCGGTCATCGTGAGCCTGAATTATCCCGATCCGAATCAGGTCACCGGGCGGGCGTTGGCATACCACATCGCACCGATTTCCGGCGACGACGTGCTCGACGAGGAAGCCGACTCGACCGTGGCGCGCGACCTTCGCGGCAACGCCGCTGCGCTGGCCGGTGCGGGCGTGACGATCGCGCTCTCCAGCCGGGGCGGCGATGTGAGTGACCTCCGTGAGATGGTTCGCGGAGCGATCGAAGCGGGACTGGATCCTGACGAGGCGCTCAGGGCCACCACGACCACTCCGGCGAGCCTATTGGGAATCGACGGCGTGGTCGGGACGGTCGAGAAGGGCAAGCTGGCCAACCTGATCGTGACAGACGGAGATCTCTTCGGCGAGGATACCCACGTCCTTCAGGTCTTCGTCGAGGGAGTGCGCTTCGTGTACCCCGTAGACGAGGACGACGAGGACGACGAGGACGACGAGGACGAGACGCCGCGTCGAGGGAGAGGAAGAAGAGGAGGAGGCGTACGATGAGAACGTCATGCATGAAGTCGGCGGGCATGGTGGGTGGCCTGCTCCTGACCCTGATCGCCCCCCGGGGCGTGGATGCCCAGGACCTGGCGATCACGAACGCCACCATCCTTACGGTCACCAACGGTACCATCGAGAACGGCACGCTGCTGGTGCGCGACGGCAAGATCGCCGAGATCGGCACGAACGTATCGATTCCGAACGGCGTGCAGGTGATCGACGGCACGGGCATGTTCCTGATGCCGGGAATCATCGACGCGCACTCGCACGCCGCGCTGGAAGGCGGCATCAACGAGGGAAGCGAATCGGTGACTCCGGAGGTCAAAGTCCAGGTTCGCAATGACGACCAGACCATCTTCCGGGCGTTGGCCGGCGGCGTGACGGCCGCCCACCTCCTACACGGAAGCGCCAACACCATCGGCGGGCAGTCGGCGGTGATCAAGATGCGCTGGGGCAAGTCCGCCGAGGAGCTCATGTTCGAGGAGGCGGCTCGCATCGTGAAGTTCGCGCTGGGAGAAAACGTCACCCGCGCAAGCTCGACGGCGCCCGACTCGCTTCGGCGGTTCCCCAAGTCGCGGATGGGTGTTGAGCATACCCTGCGCTGGTGGTTCACCGAGGCTCAGGGGTACCGCGACACGTGGACCGCTTATGAGCGCGACGGAGGCTTCGAGCCCCGGCGCGATCTGAGGCTCGAGGCCCTGGTCGACATCATGGAAGGACGCATCCGGGTCCACGCCCACTCCTACCGGGCGGACGAGATCCTGATGCTCATGCGCGTGGCCGAGGAGTTCGACTTCCGCATCAACACATTCCAGCACGTGCTCGAGGGCTACAAGGTGGCCGACGAACTCGCGGCGCACGGCGCTCACGCGTCCACGTTCGCCGACAGCTGGGCGTATAAGGTCGAGGCCTTCGACGCGATCCCCTACAACATGGCCATCATGGCGGACCGCGGCGTCGTGGTCAGCGTGAACTCGGACTCGGGTGAGCGCATCCGCCGGCTCTATCAGGATGCGGCCATCGGCATGAAGTATGGTGGCATGAGCGAGACCGAGGCGCTCAAGATGATCACGCTGAACCCCGCCATCCAGCTCGGCGTGGAGGATTACGTGGGCTCGCTCGAGGTCGGCAAGGATGCCGACCTCGCGATCTTCAATGGGCATCCCTTCGCGCCCGGTTCGCGGGTGGAGAAGACCATCGTGGACGGCATCATCTATTTCGACCGCGACCAGGCTGACACGCTCGAGAAGTTACTGAGGCAACACATTACTACGGAGGACCAGGGATGAGGTACTCCAACTCCAGATTCGGATTGGGTGCGGCAACCGTAGCGACCCTGTTGGCGTTCGGAAGCGCGCACGCTTCGGCCCAGGCCAACGTCGGTGTCGAAGGCACGTTCTTCATCCGCGGCGGCACGGTCGTGGTAGGGACCGGTGAACGCCTCGAGGGCGCCAGCGTCTTGATCCAAGATGGCCGCATCGCCGCGATCGGAAGCTCCCTGAGCGCCCCCGCGGGGGCCACGGTCATCGACGCCACCGGTCAGTTCGTCTACGCCGGAATGATCGACTCCTACACGCCCATGGGGCTGGCGGAGATCGGCCGCGTCTCGACCATGCAGATGAGCGGTGAGCTCGGGCAGTTCAACCCGCACCTGCGTGCCATCGTGGCGATCAACACCGGCAGCGTGATGCTCGCAATCACCCGCTCGAACGGGGTAACGAGCGCGATCACCGCACCCACCGGCGGCATCATCAGCGGCCAGGCCGCGCTCATCAACACGGATGGGTGGACCTGGGAAGACATGGCCGTGAACCCCAACGCCGGCTACGTCGTGAACTACCCGTCGGCGCAGGGCGGGGGACGGCGCGGTGGCGGTTTCGCGGGCTTCGGTGGGGGTGGAGACGACCGGGAGGCCCGGGCGCGCGAGCAGCTCGAAGAGCTCAAACAGGAGATTCGCCGGGCCAAATCCTACCACATGGCTCGCGAGGGCGGCCTCGAGGACCAGGATCTGGTCTACGAGTCGATGCGGCCGCTCGTCAGCCGCCAAGTCCCGGCCATCATGAGGGTCAATAGCCAGGAGGACATCGAGGGAGCGGTTGCCCTCGGTGACGAGTTCGACATCGACATCGTGATCGCCGGTGGCCGTGAGGCCTGGAAGGTTCGCGACATGCTGGCCGAGAAGAACATTCCGGTCGTGCTCAGCAGCATCCGGTCGACGCCTGGGGCGGGTCTGCCGTACGATGCCGTCTACGCGCAGCCGGGGGTCTTGGTCGCGGCGGGCGTGAAGATCGCCTTCTCCACGGGTGGCGCGTCGAACGCGCGGCACGTGCCGTATCATGCCGCGCTGGCGACCGCCTACGGCCTTTCTCCGGAGGACGCTTGGAAGGCGCTGACGATCTGGCCGGCGGAAATCTGGCATGTCGATGATGAGATCGGCACGATCGAAGAGGGTAAGCTGGCCAATCTGTTCGTGGCGGATGGCGACCCACTCGACATCAGGACCAACGTGAACGAGGTCTTCATCAAGGGCCGGCGGGTGCCCATGGACGACCGGGCCACCCGCCTGTACGAAAAGCACAACGCCAGACCCAAACACAATCGATAGTCGCCGGGGGCTGAGCACCCGATAAGGAGAGCCGGACCATGCGCAAAGTCGTCTCGATCCTCGTGATGTCCGTGGTGTTGGCGTGGGTCGGCCCCGCCTCCGGGCAGCAGGCCGTCGACGAGGACTATACGGCAAAGATCAGGGAATTCACGACGGAGTCGTTCTTCCTGACGCCCCTCGTGGATCACCTGCCTGCCTCGACCGTGGTTCCCACGCCGGCCGACATCCTCGGGCACATCGCCGGTGCGGCCGACGTGCTGAGCTATCCCGAGGAGATCTACACCTACATGAGGGCCGTGGCGGACGCGTCCCCGCGTGTGAAGGTCTTTTCAATAGGAGAGACCGAGGAAGGCCGCGAGATGATCCTCGTCGTCGTCTCCGATGAGGAGACGATCGCCAACCTGGACGACCACAAGGCCGTGATGGCCCGCCTCAGCGATCCGCGAATCACCGACGCGGCGACCGCGGCGGAGCTGATCGAGACCGCGAAGCCGATCTACTGGGCCACCGGCGCCATCCATTCTCCGGAGACCGGCTCGCCGGAGATGCTGATGGAGCTGGTCTACCGGCTGGCCGTGAGCGAGGACCCGTTCATCCGGGAGATCCGCGACAATCTGATCTTCATGACGACACCCGTGATCGAGGTCGACGGGCGCGCCAAGGTCGTGGACCTCCACATGGCGCCCCGGAAGGACTCGTTGGTCAACCTTCCGACCCGGCCACTCTATTGGGGCAAGTACGTCGCGCACGACAACAACCGCGACGGCATGGGCCTATCGCTCAAGCTCTCGGAGCACGTGGTCCGCACGTTTCTGGAGTACAACCCGATCGTCGTTCACGACCTGCACGAGTCCGCGTCCCACCTGTACACGTCCACCGGGCGGGGGCCGTACAACGCCTGGATCGATCCCATCGTGATCAACGAGTGGAATCGGCTGGCATACAAGGAGGTGAAGGATATGACGGCGTTCGGCGTGCCGGGCGTCTACACACACGACTTCTATGACGGGTGGGCGCCGAACTACATGATGTGGGTCGCTCACACCCACAACTCGATTGCCCGTTTCTACGAGACCCAGGGTGCCGGCAGCGGCGAGACCCGCATCATCCGTTCGACCGTAGAGCGAGAGTGGCACCGTCCGAGCACACCGCTCGGGCAGGTCGTATGGTCGATCCGTAACAACGTCAATCTGCAGCAGAGCGCGCTGCTCATCGCGTTGAACGAGGTGGCGAGCAACCGTGGGGAGTTTCTGCAGAACTTCTACGAGAAGAGCGTGCGCTCGGTGGCCAAAGCCAGGGCCGAGGGTCCGGCGGCTTATGTGTTCCCGGCGGACGACCCGCGTCCGGCGCAGCAGGCGGCACTGCTTTCGCTGCTGCAGCGGCATGGGTTCGAGGTGCAACGCGCGGATCGTGACTTCGAGGTCGAGGGGACCGAGTACGCCGAGGGCAGCTTCATCATTCGTATGGACCAGCCCTATTCGAGGGGCGCCGACATGCTGCTCGACCGCCAGTACTACAACCCGGACGACCCGCGGCCCTACGACGACGTGGGCTGGACGCTGGGGCCGCTCTTCAACGTCCAGACGGTGCGAGTGGAAGACACGGCGGTCCTGGACGAGCGCATGAGCCTCATGACCGAGCCCGTGCGACCGGAGGGGCGCGTGCGGGGCAGCGGTGACGTCTACTTGATCGACTACAAGGCCGAGAACACCATGGTGGCATTCCGCTTCGCCTATCCGGAGCTCCAGATGGAGGCGGCAGAGGCATCGTTCAGGGAAGACGGCCGTGACTTCGGTGCGGGGGCATTCGTCATCCCGCAGGAGGGCAACCCGTCGAACCTGAAGCGGGTTCTCGAGGCGGCGGCCGAGGAGTTCGGGTTCGTCGCTTACGGCTCCGACTTCCCGGACGTAGGTACCCACCCGCTCGCCACCCCGCGCGTGGCAGTCGTGCACACGTGGCAGAACACGCAGACCGAGGGGTGGCTGCGGCTCGGTATGGACAAGTATGGGGTGCCCTACGACTACATTTCCGTGCACGAGGTGCGGGACGACCCCAACCTGATCGACTCGTACGACGTGCTGATCTTCGGGCCCTCCTCGGCCAACGCTCTGTCCGTGGTGCGTGGGGTTACCGGAGACGAGCCGATCGCGTGGAAGGCCAGCGAACTCACGCCGAACATCGGCCGGCAGGCATCCACGGACGACATGCGCGGCGGGCTCGAGCTCGAGGGTGTGCTGAACCTCAAGAGGTTCGTGGAGCAGGGCGGGACCTATGTTGCAATCGGCAACTCCTCGTCCGTGCCCATCCACTTCGGCCTGGCGCAGGGCATCACCATCCAGAGCACTCCCGACATGTGGGCCCGGGGTGGAGTCTTCCGCACCACCAAGGATGACGTGCAGAGTCCGATCGGGTACGGCTACGGAGACGAGCTGGGAGTCTACTTCAACACTGCCCCCGTGTTTGGCGGTGGCCGTGGCCGTGGCAGGCGTGGCGGCCGTGGTGGTTTAGGGGCTCGGGGTGGCGAGGCTGCCGGCGGAGCGGGTAATACCACCGCCCGTAGCACGGGTCGTGGCGGCCTCGGCGACGAGGACATCATTCAAGGCCGCCCCCGCGACATGGGTGTTGCGGGGGTCGACGCCTTCCGCGAGGCCAACCCGGACTCGGACTCTGCCGGTCAGGGAGGCCGGGGAAGGCGGGGCGCGCAGGCGAGCCTCCCCTCCGGCACCCGGACGGTCCTCCGCTATTCCTCGAACCTCGAGGAGTTGTTGATCAGCGGGGGTCTCAGAAACGGGCAGCCGCTGGCCAACTCGAGAGCGTTGGTGGACGTCCCACTCGGGGACGGTCACGTCGTCCTGTTCAGCTTCAACCCTTTCTGGCGCGGCCAGACGCTGGGCTCGTACGCGCTTGTGTTCAACGTGCTCATGCACCACAAGAACCTGGACGCAGGCGAGCCGCCGGTGACACAGTAGAGTAGTATCGAGCGACACGAACTCAGCTACTCCAGAAAGCATATAACAGAGGAACAACCGACCCGCCAAGGGGCGGAGACCGCCCTGCGGATGGTGGGTCTCGAGCTGATCGCGATCTCTTTCGTGGTACTGTTTCAGGAACTCGTCTTCATCCGCTGGATCCCCAGCCAGGTCAGGGTGGTGGCCTACTTCCCCAACCTGATCCTCATCAGCGCCTTCTTGGGGCTGGGGGTCGGGTGCCTGCGTTCGGGCCGGCGATCCCTCGCCCCCTGGTGGCTCCCCTCCGTTCTGCTGCTGGTCGTGGCGTCGATCCTCCTGAGCAGCGTGGCCTTCACCGACAACTCGGAGACCGTGCACCTCTGGCTGCTCTACTTGGATCTGCCGCCTGGGACCACGCCGGTCGAGGGAGTCACGGCGCCCCTGGTTGGGATCTTCGTCTTGAGTGCGTTGTCCTTCGTGCCGCTGGGGCAGGCGCTCGCCACGCGGCTGGAACGCTACCGCCGGGACTCGAGCTCGCTGTGGGGCTACTCGCTGGACCTGCTGGGGTCGCTCCTGGGAGTTATCGCGTTCGCCGTCATCTCCTTCCAGGGGATCTTTCCGGCCTACTGGTTCATCGCGGTTCTGATCGTCGGCAGCATTCCGTTCGTGGTCAGCAAGTCGAGTAACATGGCCGTGTACGGGGGCCTGGCCATCGTGATCGTGGCGATGGTTTGGGGCAACGAGAAGGCCGAGTACTACAGCCCGTACTACGCCATCTCCACGCGTGACTTCGACAGCGTTTCGGAGTTCCAGGTCCTCACGAACGGGTCCTTGCACCAGGTCGCGCGCAGGTTGGACAAAGACGCTCCCATCCTGGGGGAGGCGGACGCGACCAACCGCGCGGCATATCACTACCCCTATGATCAGTTGGCCCGGACGCCCCGGAACGTCCTGGTGCTCGGCGCGGGCACGGGGAACGACCTCGCCGTGCTGCTCGACCAGGGGGCTGAGCACATCGATGTGGTCGAGATCGATCCGGTGATCATCCAACTCGGGCGGGACCACCACCCCAACAGGCCGTACGATTCTCCGCGCGTCGAGGTCTTCAACATGGACGCCCGCTCGTTCCTGAACGATACGGACCGGATGTACGATCTCATCGTGTTCGGTACGCTCGACTCGATGACCCGTCTTTCGGCTCTTTCCAACGTACGGCTCGACAACTTCGTGTACACGGTGGATGGCATCCAGGCGGCCAGGGACCTCCTGACCCCCGACGGCGGCATGGTGATGTACTTCATGGTCGCCATCCCCCATATCGGCGAGTACTTGTTCGGCATGCTCACGACGGTGTTCGGCGAGACACCCACCGTGCACGCGGGCAACTTCATGGTGTTCAACCGGGTGTACATGGCCGGTCCGGCGTTCGCGCATCTGAACACGGTCTCATCCGAAGACCAGCAGGAGTACATCGCCGAGGTATTGCCGTTCGTCGACCTCCCCACCGACGATTGGCCGTTCCTGTACCTGAAGTCGCGGAGCATGGGCGGGTTCTACCTCACGCTGATGGCGATCTTCCTCGGACTGGCGGTCACGACCGTATTCTTGGCGTCGCGGGAGATGCGCAAGAGCCTCACGGGACGCGGTGGGATGGACGTCGAGATGTTCCTGTTCGGCGTGGCGTTCCTACTGCTCCAGACGCGCTTCATCACGTCCATGAGCCTGGTGTGGGGGGCGACCTGGCTGACGAGCGCCGTGGTGTTCGGCTCCATCCTGGCGATGCTCCTGCTGGGAACCGTACTCACGCAACTCCGGCCGTTGCCGTGGTCTTGGGCGGCGACAGGATTGATCGCGTCTCTCATCGCCATCTACTTCGTGCCGGAAGACGTGCTGCTCGGCCACTCGCTGGGTGTCCGACTCCTCCTGTCGGTGCTCATGATCGGGGGTCCGGTGTTCTTCGCTTCGGTGTGCTTCGCGCTGCGTTTTGCCACCAGAAAGGCGGTGGATGTCGCCTTCGGCTGGAACCTGCTCGGCGCGGTGGCGGGAGGGCTGCTCGAGTTCTTCTCGATGTCCCTAGGGCTGAAGGCACTGCTTCTGGCCGCCGCCGTCTTCTATCTTGTCGCGTTCGTGCTGAAGCAGCGCGGGGACAAGGGCGAGCGCTCGACGGTCGAGCCGGTGGGCCCGGACCTCGTGGCGGAGGGTGCGGCGGGGTAACTTCTAGGCGCCGCTCGGCATCTCGGGCGTGGTGTGCTTTTCGTCGTAGTAGTCGAGCTTGTGCAACGGCATGACGACGCTGGTGAGCACGTTCAACAGGTGTCCACCAATCCGCTTGTAATACCGAGTTCCGAGTGCGGCGGCCGTAGCGGCCCGAGCGTCGTAGTCACTCTTGGCGATCCGTCGGACCAGCGTATCGCAACGGCCCGCGAGGCTCTTGCTGTCGTCGATCAGGTCGACGGCGCGGTCTCGATCCGACTTCGTGAACACATCGGGTGTGGCGGCGAACGTCTCCTCAACTCCGGCGCGAATCTCGGCGAGTTCAGCCATGATCTCGTCCGAGGGAGGAGGGCCGCCTCTCAGGTCGACCGTCTCCATGAGATTCTTGGCGTAGTCCCCGATGCGCTCCACGTCCTTCACCAGGCTCATGAGCAGCAGGCAGTAAGGCACGCTGGGTTGGTTCCCCGGAAAGCTCAGGTGTTTGATCACCTGCTTCCGGATCCTTCTCTCGAGCTTGTTGATCGCGACGTCCTGCTTGAACAAGCGGGTGCGCTCTTCCGGATTGACTTCGCTTCCGAAGTAGACAACGCCGGCCTTGAGCGTGAGGTCACGGCTGAGCGCCAGCATTTTCGTGAAATCGCTGCCCATGGACGCGAGAGGGTCGCCGGACCGGAA
This sequence comes from Gemmatimonadota bacterium, assembly GCA_022571515.1. Taxonomy (GTDB): domain Bacteria; phylum Gemmatimonadota; class Gemmatimonadetes; order Longimicrobiales; family Gaopeijiaceae; genus JACZXQ01. Next base: position 61,477 of record JACZXQ010000009.1, on the reverse strand, counting down.
GATTGCGAGTAATTCACGAAGCATCTCGTTACCTCAATTACTTGAGAATCTGGTTCAAGAACGCGAACAGCGCCGGAATTCCGTAGAACAGCACCAATACGTACACGACTGCCCACTTTCTGGAGCGGGTCGCCGCCGCGGCGAGCCAGCGGGCACCCTCGATCGGGATCCTCCTGATCCAGGGTACCGGATAGATCATGAGCGTGCCCGTCACGTTGAACAATAGGTGCACGAGCGCGATGGTCAGTCCCGCCCCCGCATTCACCCCGGTTGCCGCGAGTGCGGCCAGGAGCGCGGTCACCGTCGTACCGATGTTCGCCCCGAGGGTGATCGGGAAGGCCTGCACGACCGTGATCAATCCGGCGCCGGCCAAGGGAACCAAAAGTGCCGTGGTGATCGAGCTGGATTGTACCATCACGGTGACCACGACCCCCAACGCGATCCCCGGAAGAGCGCTCTTCCCCAGGGCCATGGACACGTAGCCTTCAATCCTGGATCGCATGAGGGTGCGCATCACGCGCACGAGCAGGACCAGGGCCGTGAAGATCAGGGCCGCGGCGATCACGATCAGAGCTACGGCTTGCGCCTGTTCCGTTTCGAACACCCCGGCTAGACCCGCCTTGATGGGCCGTATCACCGCCTTCAACGCGCCTTTGAACGGGCTCTCGTACTGCAAGCCCCCGAACCCCGTCAGTCCCGAGGCGAGAAACGTGGCCAGCTTCCTGAGAAAGCCGGTCATCATCTCCAACGGCAACAGTACGGCTACAGCCATGAAGTTGAAGAAGTCGTGGACCGTGGCCACCTCGAACGCGCGCCGGAACTCGTCGGGGCGGCCCATGTGCGCCATCGAGACGATGGTGTTGGTGACCGTGGTGCCGATGTTGGCGCCCATGATCATCGGCACGGCGTTCGCGAGCGGTAGCGCGTGTTCCGGGGCAGCCACGAGCGCCACGATCAACGCAGTGGTCACCGATGAGCTCTGCACGAGAGTGGTCGCGAGGATGCCCACCATCAGCGCGGTGAAAGGATTCTCGGTCGCGGCGAAGAACGAATCGATGAAGTCCTGCCCGATCGACTTGAAACCGTCCCCGAGCGCGTTGACGCCGACCAGGAAGACGAAGAGCAGGGCGACAACGACTAGCATACGAAACAGCGGGTGGAGGGCCTCTTCCGCGAAGGGAGGGGTCGAGACCGGCGGCTGAGTTGTCAGTGTCGTCGTGCTCCTGTCGTGTGCGTGTTCCCTCGCGCCGCGAGGTAACCCGGCAGGTTCGTTAGCGTTCCAACGCCTCGAGGACCAAAGCCATGAAACGGTCCACGTGCTCCCCACCATCGACCCAACGGGTGACGGCCACCATGTCGTGCTCGGGGTCTACCCAGATCACGCTCGTCGAGGCCGCACCGAGAGCAAAGTACGAGTCTTCGGGTGCACTTGGGAACTGGCTTCGACCTGTATTGAGCCACCACATGTAGCCGTAGTTCGGCTGGACGTCGGTCGGCGTGACAGCCCGTTGGATCCAGTCGCGCGAGATGAGCCGTTCGCCACCCCACTCACCGCCCCGCAGGAACAGAAGTCCGAAACGGGCGTGGTCGCGCGTGCTGATGAACATGCCGCCACCCCAATGCCCCCCTCCGCTCACCGACTGCACGCGATTGCCGTCGATGGTCGTGTACGATGTCTCGTAACCGTGCCAGCGCCACGTGGTGGAAGCGCCGATTGGATCCATGATCTCGCGCTTGAGCACCGCGGGCAGCGGTTCCCGCCACACGTTGAGAAGCGAGTACGCCATGAGGTTCACGCGCACATCGTTGTATTCCCAGAACGTGCCCGGCGGTTCTAGCGTGCGGTCCACTCCGCGCCGCCGGTCGGCCCGATCGGGCTTGCCCCACAGCTCTCCTTCCCATTCGCTGGTCTGTTGGAGAAGGTTGTGCCATGTGATGGGACGGTTGTGGTCCGAGTCGAACGTCCCATCCTGCACGTAGTCCCCGATGCGGTGCTCGAGGTCGGCGATGAGACCCCGGTCCCACGCCAGGCCAGCCACGGTGGACAGGTAGCTCTTGGTGACGCTGAACGTCATGGTGGCACGTCGAGTGTCTCCCCACTCCGCGACGATGTAGCCACCCTTCAGAACGATGCCGTTCACCCCGCTCCGCTTGCGAGTGGGACCCACGATCTCCTGGAATGGTTGCCCCTCGAACCGGTCCCGCAGGTACTGGCCCAGGTCGATCGGCATCGTGGTCTCGTGAGCGTTCGCGTAGTCGACGGCCGCCTGGAGTTTGCTCGGGTCGAAGCCCATTTGCGCAGGCTCCCGCCGCTCCCAGCCGTTTCCCCGGCTGGGCACGTAGCCCTCCTGGACAGGGTCACCCGCCAGTGCGATGCGGACCACTCGACCCTCCGGCCCCACGGCCCAGCCCAGCCGCTCCGACGCGAAGGCGACGGCCCAGAAAGTCTCGTCCGAAGCGTGGCTCCACGTTGCGCCCGCATCCTCCGAATAGCTCATGCCCCGCGGACCGACCGCGAAGACCGTCGGCGAGGCGGCACCCACGACGAGCGCACTGCCGTATACGGGTCCCGGGAAGCTTGGGCGGCCTGCCAGGGTCCACGTGCGGCCGCCGTCGGAGGTCACCGTGACGTTGTCCGTGTAGACCGTGTCCTGCCCGATCCGTCCACCGAGCGCGATGCCCCGATCGTCGTCCCAGAATCCGATCGTGGTGAGGCCCGCCGCCGAGCCCGCCACGACCGGCGTCTCGTAAAACGCCCAGGTGGCGCCGTAGTCGCGAGTGACCAGGGCGCGAGCCTGCTCGGCGTTGCCGGCCGCGATCCAGCCCAGACCGCCGGGTCGCGTCGAGGCGCAGGTTCCGCTGGCGGCGAAGCCACCCTCACCGTTCAGGGCGGGGAGCCCGGTGACACGGCGCCAACCCGACCCGCCGTCTTCGGTCCGGAAGATCGAGAGTTCACCGTCGACCGCGTCCCCGTAGGCGATCCCGTGCTCCCGGTCCCAGAAGGCCATGCAGTCGAAGAAGCCCTCGGGGTCCTCGTTTTGGAGCTGGAGCGCCCAGGTGGCGCCGGCGTCATCGGTGCGGTAGATGCGCGAGAGTCGTCCGGCTCCCGCTGACAGGAGGTAGGCCGTGCGTGCGTCGAAGGCGTCCACGTCGCGGAACTGGAGATCGCCGGCGCCCGGCATCACCGAGATATCCCACGTGGCACCACCGTCCGTCGTGCGGCCGTAGGTGCCACGATGCCCACTGATCCACACCACCTCCTCGCTCACCGGGCTGATCGCCTGGAAGAGGGATCGGACACCGGTCTCTTGCGTGGTGATCTGGAGGTACTCCAACCGTGCGGGCGACTGCGCGCTCCCGGGCGGCAGGCCGGCCGCAAGCGCGCTAAACGCCCCAGCGAACACGAGGATTCTCAGGATACCTCCTCCGTTGGGCGGGCGAGTGATCGTCATCGGGCGACGGAATGGTGTGGGCCGAGGGCGCCGCACGCAACGCCCCGGAGTGTCACATGCAGAGCGTGTGGAGAAGAACTAACAGGTCCAGCTCCGTCAGTCGCCCTCGTCTTCGGCGTCGTCGCTCATGGTGAACACCGGGTAGACACCCTTGTGCGCCACCAGCCATCGCTCCACCCGGACTACGTAGGGCAGGGCGGGCCCAGCGTTCGGCCATCTCCTCTGCTTTGTAGGCGGTTGAGGTGGACGGCCCGGTGCTGATGTGGGCGTTGGCGATGATGCGAGTAGCGAGCGCTAACATGCGGTCCGTGGGCCCGTCCGGGTGAAGCTCGATCAGCTCGGTGGCAGCCTGATCGACTGCACTGATCACTTTGCCCCGGCTGAACGCTCCGCCGAACATGCTCCAGACCAATCCGCCCGGTATCGAACCCAGCAGAAAGGCGGTGGCGACGGTGAGCGGGGTACCGGTGAGGGCCGACCCGCGCGGCTACGATTGGAAGCGCCACCAGCCCTACGAGCGCCACCAGCGCGAGCATACATCCATAGGGTCCTGAATCCGTGGGCGGCGGCTCGGAGTTGATCTCGCTCAGCGCGGCTTGAATCAAACCTGCTTCTTCGGGTCCAATGAGATCCGACATTGGAGGGTCCTCTCTTCAGGCGTCCGGCTGCACGAGCTCTCTGAGACGAAGGAGCACCGCCTGCATATGGCCGTTGCGACACACCCCTGCCAAATGGCCAGGGACCGCTTGGTTGATGCCGAGGTGCAAGGTGAGGAGTTTTTCTACGATGTCCAGGTCCGCGGCCTTCAACAGCGTGGGCTCTTCGTAGTAGCGGCGTCCCTCCGCGTCCCAGCCCATCCAGTCGAAGTCCTGAATCAAACCCGAGGCGCGGATCGCGGTGGCGAGCTCGCTCAGGATCGTAGGCCACTCGACCCAGGGGTCGTCCAACCCGTCTGGTGAGTCGGTCCTAGTCGAACCCCCCGGCTCGTGAATGATGGGCGCAAAAGAGCGCTCCGGGTCCTCCAACCGGGGCAGGAGGTCCAGGAGCGCTTCGATGTCGTTCAATCCGGAGGTCAGCGGTCGGTCGCGAATCGTTGCTCGATCTCTGTGAGGCGGCTCTGGATCATGTCCTCGGAAAGCCAACGTCCGCGCAACATCACGCCAACTCGATCCTGCACGTTGCCGACATCACGAAGAGGATTGGAGTTCAGGAGGATCAAATCCGCCCGCCGGCCGATGGCGACCGTGCCGAACGAGTCTTGTCGCCCGAAATACTCGCCCACCGCTTGGGTGCCCGACACGAGGATCTGGTACGGCGTCATGCCGGCTTCGGCCATCGCCGCCATTTCCCTGTGCAGAGAGAAGCCCGGCACGGAGAAAATCTGCGGGGAGTCGGTGCCCATGAGCACGCGCGCGCCACCATCGGCGAGCGCTTTGAGGACGCGCATGCGGTTGTTGGCCCACAGGTCCGCCCGCTGGGGATCTTGTGAGGCCGCGCGCGAGCGCTCGGCTTGGCGTCGTGACCAGCCCTGCACGCCTTCGGCCGGCCAATACCTCATCTCGCTGTAGGTCTCCATGGCTCGCGTGTCGCCGCGGCCAATGATGCCGATGTCCCACAGCACCATGGTCGGCACGACCCATGCTCCGGCCGCCTTCACGAGGCCGACCAACTCGTCCAACTTCGCCTGGTCGATAGGCCGGTCGAAGGCGTCCAGGTATTCGATGAAGCCGTCCAGGTGATCGAAGGTCTCCTGCCCCATCTCGATCGCGTGGCGGAGGCCGACGTCGGCGGGCACATGCCCACCGAACCGGATACCTACCTCGGCCGCAGTGCTCGCCATGGCATCGTATTCCGGCAAAGTGAGCCCGGGATGGATCTTGAGGAGGTCCCAGCCCTGCTCCTTTTGGCGGCGTACCATCTCGGCTGCCTGCTCCGGCGAGTTGACCGAGTTGCCGTTGAAGCTCGGCCCGGCCATGTAGAGCGTCGGCGCGATGATCTCGCCGGCCTGAGCCTTGCGCCGGAGCTCGAGGTGGAAGTCCTGGCCCAGCATCCCGCGAACCGTGGTCACGCCATTGGCCACGTAGAGGAACATGACCGTCTCCTCGAGGTCGCCCCCGGGCATGTGGCCGTGCATCTCCGCGAGACCCGGCATCAGGTATTTGCCTGTGCCGTCGATGCGGGTAGCTCCCGACGGAATGCTGATCCTGGAGGTCGGGCCCATTTCCCTGATACGGTCGCCCTGGATGATGACCGTCTGGCTTCTCAGCACGCGATCCGCATCCATGGGGACGACGTTCACGTTGGTGAACGCAATGGTGCCGGTGGACTGCTGGGGTGCGATGAGGTTGGAGAGATTCCCGAAAACGCCGAGGCTAGCGAGGTCACCGCTGCGGTTGGCGCGTGCTCCCGTGGTCATAGAGGCTGCCACGACGACGGCGCCGAAGATCACGGCGGTGCGGGTCTTCATGTACACATCCCCCCATCCCTGAGATTTTGGGTCAACCTCGCAAAGTGCCAAGAAACGATGTCGAGTCAAGGGCTCATCGTCGGATGACGCGAATGATGCGTCCGTTCTCGTCCACGATATATATAGGACCCTCGAACACGTCGTTTTCGAAGAGGATACTGCCGGCCGGCGTCTCCGCAGCAGCAGCAGCCGGAAGCGTCAGTGTGAACGGATCAGCCTGAGCCGAGTTCACCACATACCCCATGTCGGCCAGCGACTCCGCGCTTATCGCGCTGAGGGGAGCCGAGGTGCCGCTGTTCAAGATCGGTGTCATCAACTCCGTTTTCAGAACCGTTTCCCTGAAATGAACATCGCCTGACCCGGGACCGAGTTGGTTCTCGACGGGCACCTTCTTCCCGGTGTAGACCGTCCCACCGGCGTCGTCGAATGCGGCGATAGCGAGCCGACCGCGAAAGTGAGGCCCGCTCCTTCGACCGGATTGCCGCCCTGGTCGTTCGCTTGCACGGAGAGAGCCTGCGGGAGAGCCTGTCCCACAGTGCCCGCCTGGCCATCCCCGGCAGCAGCCACCAACTGGGAGGTGACTTGCTGAACCGTCACGGACGCGGATGCGCTGAGCGAGCTGAATGTGGCCGTGATCTGGGCGGTGCCGTTCGCCACCGACGTGGCCACGCCGCTCGTGTTGACTGTCACGATCGCGGGGGCGCTCGACACCCATGTGATCGCCCCGGCCACCGCACCCCCGTTCTGATCTCGGACGGAGCCCTGTAGCGTCAGGCTCTGCCCGAGGAAGGTGAACGTCAGTGTGGTTGGAGTGAGCACGATGGATGTGGGCACGAGGGTCGGGGGCCCGGTGGGTCCGGGGCCACCACCGTCGTCGTCGCACGCCAACGTGAGACTGAGGGCCGCTCCAGCGAGCAGCTTCGACGTAGGAATTCGGGCAGTAAGCGGTGTCATGGTCGGCAAAGGTCTGGCCTCGCAGCGGGAGCGATAGCATCGATCGATCAACGCTTCAAAATTGCCGGAATGCGCCAGCCGAGGCAACGCTCACTTAGGCCGCGCGTCCCAACCTCCTGGTGGGTGTTGGCATCCCATTAGTAGACGCACTGGCGGAACCACGGCCGCGATTCGACGAAATGCACGGCAATTGGAGGATACGGTGGGCAAGATGATACGTGTGGTGTTCGGCATGATGGCCGTATTGGCCTCCGGGAACGAGGCGCGTGTCGTGGCCGCGAAACGCGGCCGCCGCTCGGACTTCGAGGTCCAGCTGCCGCCGGTGTCGAGTTCATCGGTGCTAGCGTGACCGGTGACATCGATGTGGAAGACGTGCGTTCCGACGTGTCGGTCTCCAGCGTAAGTGGAGACATCTACGTGTCCACCTCGGAACTGGGGTACGGCTCGACGGTGAGCGGCGACGTCGATATCGAGATGGGCGCTACCGATTGGAGGGACCTCGATTTCCACACCGTGAGCGGAGACATCACGCTCAGCTTTCCCGACGGTCTCGACGCGAACGTGCGTTTCGAGTCGCTCTCGGGCGACTTCGACTCGGACTTCGATCTCGATGTGACGCGCCGCCGCGACCGCTTCATCGGCTCCTCCATTCGAGCCACGATAGGCGACGGTGGCAGAGAGCTCTCGTTCAAGACGGTGAGCGGTGACGTCCGTCTGCGGCGAAACCGGAGAGCGCCTCCCGCCTGAGACAGACGACCCTATGGCCGAGACTCGGCGGTGGCGACCTAGCCTCCCTTCCGGATCCTCAAGCGAACCACGTACTGCACGTCGAGGTCGTCCCGAAATACGCCGTACACCGCGTCGGACGTAATCTCGTGGACCGTGAGCCGCTCGAGGTCGAGGTCGCTTTCCACTTTGCCGAGGAACCGCCCGTCTTCGTCGAACACTTCCCAGGCGATGAGATCTCCTCCGAGGGAGCGTCGTACCCACAGGTTGCCGTCGGCATCGGTTTGGTAGGTGTCGATCGCCGGATGATGGTCCGGGATGCGTGAGCGGTCGATGGTGACCCCGGTGCCCGCGAGCACCTCATTCATATAGCGCTTCGTGATTTCGTCGATCTCCGCTGACGTGACCGGGACGGGCTCAAAGAGGCGCTCGATGATGCGAAGCGTGTCGAGATCAGGACTGAGAGCGAGAAGCCGGTAACCATCATCCGGCGCCACCCAGAAATACCCCGCAGGATCAAAGGACCAGCGGGGTTGGTGCACGAAGGGTACAGGAAGGATTATTTGGACCATCCGGCCGCCCGAAGACAGGGACGCTTGAATCGCTTCCCCTTCTGGTAGTCGGGGTGCGTCGATCGTATCGAGCACCACCAGAGAATCCCCGCGCACTTGTTTGCGAATGATCACAGGCCGGGACTCGCCACCATTCGTCGGGCGCACTCGACCGCGTTCATGGAAGACACCGTCCTTTCCCATGACGGTGTTGCTAACCATGACCCGACCCATCATGGGAGTGGAAGCCATCGGCTCGCCCTCGGTCGAGAAAAGCTCCCAACGGCGGTTTCTAAAATTGTTGATCCAAATCCGGCCGGAAGCCTTGATGAAGACCTCGCCGCCGAACCCCAGGTTCAGCTCGCCCGGGCCAGCGCCCTCTCGTCCGATGGTTCTGATGTAGGAGCCGTCCGCATCAAACACCCGCAACTCGTGTGCCTGCTGTTCGAGCACGAAGATCTTTCCGGCTCCGTCTACGGCCAAATCGGCGATCTCCCCGAACATGTCAGGACCCTCCGACTGGAGCGACCCGATACGTAGGTCCTCTTCGACCCTCCACTCCGCACCCTCGGACCAGAGACCCTTATCCGGACTCACCACCCGGATGCCGCCACCGGCGAGCGTGTCCACCGTCCCGCCCCAGGCCCCTTCCACGGAGGCGTCGCCCGCGCAGCTCCACGTCACCGGGACCGCCGCCAGGGCCAGCACACAGATCACCGAGCGGCCGCCACGCCTTCTCGCTCCACCCTTGGGAAATCTCCTCATCACAACGTCTCGTCGCATGCGTTTCATCTCCGGTGGACGTACAGTCTCTACGAATGTTCTCGTAGATTGCGCCTTAGCTACGATATGTCAACCGAAGCGACACAAGCGGGTCCGCTGAGACTTCTTGGCACCACCCTTGCAAATGAGCACGTACGGGAGGACCAGGACGGGCCGGCCGGAGAGCGGTGTGCAAGCATCCCTGACTGCCACGTCCCCTCTAATGAACACGCAACGGAACGGGGCGGTCTCTCGTGAACAAGCAAGACATTCTGGCGATCATGTTAGTGGGCCTGGCGTACGGCATTTTTCGCCTCGTTCCAGGAATTTTTGCCGGTCATCAGGGCCAACAGGCGGTAACGGTTCCGGTGCAGGTGACGCCGGTGGTTGCCTCGGGCCCGGCACCCGTGATCGACACCCAATCGTGGTTCCAATCCATGAAGCCGTATTGCAACGCTGTGGAGGTGGAGACCCGGCTCCGCCAGACGCCAGCGCCGAGTTCGGTCGAGGGAGATTCCTACTCGGCGGCCTGTCTTGCCTTGGCGGGCAAGATCGACAGCGCCCGTGAGATCATACTGGATCTGTCGGGTGATGACCGCTGGAGGGCGGCAGGGATCGTGTTCGGAATCGCACACCCGGTGGCGGACGCCGGAGACAACGAGGCCGCGGGCCCGATCATGGAGCTGGTGGTCGAGTTCTGGCCGAACCACTACATGGCGCTCTACCACGCCGGTGCCGCCCGTTTTGAGATGGGGGACCACGGGGAAGCGGAGGGCTACCTGAACCGCTTCCTCGACAACTACGAGCCGGACGACGGTTGGCGGAAGTCGGCGATCTCGATGTTGGAAACCATCGGGGAGGGTTGCTGAGAGGTGCTACGCCGAGTGCGCCGGAGCCACTCGGTCGGCTCCGGCGCCAAGAGACTCTAGCGCGGCAGGTACCGCTTCGGGAATTTCGCGACCACGGTATAGGCCGGGTCCACGATATTGGCCACGGTGCTCTCGCCCAATTGGCCGACCAGTTGGTACGCATCCCATCGACCGAACCCGTAGGACTCCTCGAGCCACTCGATGAGCTCCACGTGGGCCAGCCGGAACGCGTCGATCAACGGCCGTGCGCTTCCGGCGACCATGATGTACTCGTCGTCCTCCAGGCGCGGCCAGTCGATGGTGCGGCCCTTGATCAGGTCGAGCTCCAGCACCACGTCCATGGACGTCTCGAGGCCGGTGCCGGTGACTTCACCGTAGCCCTGCCGGGCATGCCCGTCTCCGAAGTAGAAATAGGCACCGTCGTGGAAGATCGGTAAGTACACGGTCGTGCCGGGCCGGACCTCCTGCGCGTCCATGTTGCCCCCGAAGTCACCGGGCCACAGTCCCGCGAAGGCCTCCTCACCGCGCGGCGCTACGCCCACGCGCCCGAGCATCGGTTTCAGGTCGATGGTGATCTCGCCCATGTCGCTGTCCGGCAGCGATGTGGTGCCGGTCATCTCATCGAGGTCGAGGCTCCACAGGTAACGGCGCGTCGGGATCGGATCGTTCAGCATTCTCACACGGTTGTCCGCGGAGAGTCCACCGAAGGTGGGACGCATGTTCGATGCCGCGTACTCGTAGTTCGGCCGCACCTCGATGATCCGCACGACGAGGATGTCCTCGGTCGTGGCGCCTTCCACGTAGATCGGGCCTACCTCACCCGGAAATGCGCCGCCCTCGGGCGTGTAATAAGCCCCGAAGTTCGTCCGGGTGATGAGCGTGACGCCCGGATTGACCCTCAGCACCGGCTCGCGCACCGCGAACGTCGGGTATCCCACCGTCGGCTCGAAGCGGACGGTGTCCTGAGCGGCTGTTGGTGCGGGCCCCGAAGCTGCTAGGCCCGCGAGGCCGAAGGAAACGACCCAAGCCGATGGGGTCATGACGTGGCGGTGCGAATGGGGCATGGGATGCCTCCTGAGTGAATGATCTGAACGGCTCCGACTTTACTCGGCGCTCCAATCACCGAAACTACGACCCTCCTCGGCCAATTGCGCGAGCAGGGCCGTGGGCTTCAACAGATCGCCATGTTTCTCGTGGAGCTCCTGCATCACCCGATGGACCTCTCCGAGCCCGATCTGATCGGCCCAGAACATCGGACCCCCGTGGTAACGTGGGAAGCCGAAGCCGTGCATCCAGATCACGTCGATGTCGCTCGGCCTGAGCGCCACCCGCTCCTCCAGCATGCCCGCGCCCAGGTTGACCAACGGGTAGAGGCAGCGCTCCAGAATCTCCTGGTCCGAGATCTCGCGTCGCTCGATGCCCTGCTCCGTAGAAGACGCCTCGATCATGGCGGCGATTTCCGGGTCGGGTACCGGCGTGCGGCTGCCCTCCTCGTAGAGGTACCAGCCGGCCTTCGTCTTGAGACCCATGCGGCCCATCTCACAGATACGGTCGGCCACGGGTGAGTAGCGCTCGTCTTCTGGACGCGTCGCCGCCGCGGCCTGCCGGATGCGCCAGCCCACGTCGAGTCCGGCCATGTCCATGGTCTGGAAGGGCCCCATGGGGAACCCGAATTCGAAGATCACCCGGTCCACTTGCTCCGGCGTCGCGCCCTCCTCGACGAGGAACTCGGACTCGCGGATGTAGGGGAGCATCATGCCGTTGGCTACGAATCCGGGCCGAACGCCTACTACGACCCCCTGTTTGCGGAGTGTCTTGCCGATCGCCATCGCCGTGGCCAGCGTCTCGGGCGACGTGGCCTCACCTCGCACGATCTCCAGAAGGCGCATGATGTTGGCGGGGCTGAAGAAGTGCAGCCCCACCACCGACCCCGGCCGTGAGGTGGAGCTCGCGATCTCGTTGACGTCGAGGGTCGAGGTGTTGGTGGCCAGGATGGCGCCCTCGGCGCAGATCTCGTCCAGCTTGCCGAAGATCTCCTTCTTGAGCGCCATGTCCTCGAAGACCGCCTCGACTACCAGGTCGACGTCGGCCACCGCGTCGTAGCCCAAGCTGGGCGTGATGAGACTCATGCAGGCGTCCATGGCGTCCTGGGACATCCGTCCCCGCTTCACGCCACCCGCGTAGGTCCCCTCGATGGTCTTCATGGCCCGGTCCAGGCCGTCCTGAGCGACCTCGATGATGCTCACCGGAATGCCGGCGTTGGCGAAACACATCGTGATTCCGGTGCCCATTGTGCCGCCACCGATCACGGCGGCGCGCTCGATCGGGCGGGTGGGTGTCTCCTTCGTGACCCCGGGCACCTTGCCGGACTCGCGCTCGGCGAAGAACGCGTGCTGCAGGGCCTTGGACTGAGCGGACTCCACGCAGCGCACGAACGTCTGCCGCTCGAACGCCAGGCCCTCGGCGAACGGCTTGTTCACGGCGGCCTCGATGCACTCGACGCACGCATAGGGCGACTCGAGCCCACGAGCCTTCCTGGCCATCTTCTTCCGGTACTCCTCGAAGATCTCGGGCCGTTCGCGGTCGGCGGCCACACGGTCCTCCAGCTCGCTGGTGCGCCGCGGGGGGCCACCCTCGGCCGCCACCTTCTCGGCCAGAGCGACCGCGGCGTCCACCACGTCAGACTCGGCCACCTCGTCGATGAGGCCCAACTCGAGCGCCTCTTCCGCCTTGATGCGCCGGCCCCCCACGATCAGGTCGAGCGCAGCCTCTGCGCCAACCAAGCGGGGCATGCGCTGCGTGCCGCCCGCACCAGGCACGATGCCCAGCGTCACCTCGGGGAGGCCCAGGCGGGTGCCGGCGGCGGCCACGCGGTAGTGGCAGGCCATCGACAGCTCGAGTGCGCCTCCGACCGCAGTGCCGTGCAGAGCCGCCACGACCGGCTTCGGAAAGGCCTCCGTCTTCTCGATCAACTCCGGCAGGTTGGGTGACTGCATGCCGGCGGGCGTGTTGAACTCACGGATGTCGGCGCCCCCGCTGAAGAGCTTGCCGGAGCCCGTGATCACGGCGGCCGTCAGGGCGTCGTCCGCCATGATGCCCTCCAGCGCTTCCAGGACACCGGCGCGCACGGCCGCACTGAACGCGTTGACCGGGGGGTTGGCGAGCGTGATGACGCCCACGGCGCCGCGAGTGCTGTATTGGACTAGATCTGTCATGGGTCTTTCAGTGTGCCGGGCGTGGACGTGAACCTTCCAGATTTTCGCGGCGTGGACACGTCGTGGCAAGGCGGCGTATCGTCCGGCCTATGAGTTCAGAATCCACGCGGGACGTCGTCCTCGTGGGAGGTGGCCATTCCCACATCCAGGTCTTCGATCACTTCACGCGAAACCGGCTGCCCAACGCCAGGCTGACCCTGGTGGTGGACCGGCGCATCGCCATGTACTCCGGTATGGTCCCGGGCTTCGTGGCCGGCCAGTACGGTGTACAGGATCTCGCGATCGATGCCGTTGCGCTGGCCGAGAAGGCGGGCGCTCGGATCGTGCTCTCGCCCGCCGTACGGGTGGATACCGAGCGCCGGCAGATCGTGGTCGCGGACGGACCGCCGGTCCCGTACGACGTGGCCGCGTTCGACCTCGGCTCCACCGTAACCGGCCTCGACCTTCCGGGCGTGAGGGAACACGCGCTCCCCACACGGCCGATCACCGAATTCGTGCACCGGGTGGACACGTTGCTCGAGGACTTGAAGGCAGAAGGGGGCGACCCATTCCGTGTGGTCGTCGTGGGGGGTGGGGCGGGAGGCATGGAGCTGATCTTCACGCTCGAAAGCAGAATCCGGAGTGCCGGCGTGCGAGTGGAGGCACTGCTCATCGAGGGTGGCCCACGCATCGTCTACAACTACCCAGACCCGGTTCGATGGCGACTCGAGCGGGCGGCCGAGCGCCGCGGCATCACCCTCCGTTGCGACACGTTGGTCGAAGCCGCGGACGAGGGTGGAGTGGTGCTGAGCGGAGGGGAGCGCCTCTCGTGTGACCTCCTGGTGTGGGTGGCCGGTCCGGTGGGCCATCCCCTCTTCGAGCCGTCGGCGATCGCCACCGACGAGCGGGGCTTCGCGCTCATACGGCCGACGCTCCAGTTCAAGGACCACGACAACCTCATGGGCACCGGCGACTGCGCCACGTTCATCGACTTCCCATTTACTCCCAAAGCCGGTGTCTACGCGGTGCGCCAGGGTCCCATCATCACCAGAAACCTTCTGGCTTGGCTCGAGGGGCGGCCCCTCGTGTCGTACACGCCGCAAAAGGAGTTCCTCACCCTCATGAACCTGGGCGATGGCACTGCGATCGGTGCCAAGTGGGGGTTCTCGTTCCAGGGCAAGTGGGTTATGCGCCTCAAGGACCGCATCGACCGCGCGTTCATGGCACGGTTCCAATGACCGGGGCTCGCCGAGTGGCTCGCGACCTATGTGCGCGAAACACCCGACACACCTATGTTGCCGCGCGAGAGTAGCGACTCGAATACACCAGACCAGGAGCAGGAATGAGACTCAGCGCTTCCGCGCTCGTCCTCGTCCTCGCCCTCGTGGCAGGACTCTTCCTCGCCACTCCGGGATCCGCACAGGACGTGCCGGAGCCCGAGCTGCTGGCGATTGGCGAGATGGCGCCCGACTTCGCCCTGACAGGGGCGACGCGGTATGGGATTCTCCAAGACCCCGTACGGCTTTCCGACTTTCGGGGAGAGGTGGTAGTTCTGGCGTTTTTCTTCCGCGTCAGGACCCGTGGCTGAACAATTCAGATGGAAGCGTACCGTGATCAGTACGCAAGCATCTTTCGTGGGGGCCGGGGCGTGACCATGATCGGCATCAGCAACGATCCGCCCGAAGAGATGGCCTCCTGGATGGCCGACGCCGACTTCCCATTCGTGTTCGCCACGGACATCGAAGGCCGGACCGCCGACAGCTTCGGTACGGGCCTGCGGGCGAACGCCATGGTCTCGCGCCGTACGGTGATCGTGGTGGATCCCGAGGGCCGGATCAGCTACACAGCGTTCCCGTTCGGGGCGATCGACCCGATGGCCTACGAGGAACTCGAAGCGGCGATAGCCGCGGTGGCTACGCCGTTGGACGAAGGTGAGCAGCAGGACCGGGAAGAAGAAACGGCCCCAGATGCCGCGCTCCTTCCGGCAGGAGACTGCTAGCCGGGATTCAGCGCCTCGAGCACGGCGGCCTCGATGTCCTGCTCCATTCCTATGCCGGTGTAGACCACGCGGCCGTCGGCATCGAGGATGGCGATGTACGACGTGGCGGGAGCCAGGAAGGCCCGGACGGCCCTCCCGCCCGTGTCCCAGATCGTGGGGAAGGGCACCGGCTCACTCTCGAGGTGGCGCTTGACCGAGCGCTTGCTCTGCGCCACGGCGACCGCGATGGCCACGAAGTTCATTCTGTCCTTGTAGGCCTCGTAGGCCGCGTCCATCTGCGGCGCCAGCGCCAGACAGTTCTCGCACCAGCGCGCCCAGAACTCGAACAGCACGGGCTTTTCGCCGACGAACTGCGAGAGGTCGATCGGGGCGCCGTCCAGGTCCTCGATCTCGACCAGCTCGGGTACCTCGCCCACGGCGATCCCGATCTCGCCGCGCATCTGCGCGAGCGTCGGCGTTGCAAAACAGCACAGGCTCGCCACAACGATCAGCGTTCTCAAAGCACCATCCCCACCTGAATGAAGTAATATTGCGCCATCCCAAGCATAATCACCGCGGCGGCTCTCTTGATCCATACCATCCATGGTCCGGACTTCGGAAGCACCGACGCGAAGCCCGAGAATAGGCCCACGCCCACCAGAAGGGTCGTCATCCCGAGCGAGAACACGAACAGGTAGAGAAAGCCCATGGCTCCGGACTGAGTGGCCGCCACCCAGGTGAGCACCACCGCAAAGGCCGGCGCTCCACAAGGCGCCGCCACGATGCCTGAAGTGACTCCCAGCAGGAACACTGCCGGGTAGGTGCCGCCGCCCAGGCCGCCGGCCCATGCGGCGAGGCGCTTGGGAGCCGTCATCGGTATCACGTCGAACATCACCAGGCCGAACACCAACAGCAGGTTGCCGATCGCCAGACGGGCCCAAG
Source organism: Gemmatimonadota bacterium (assembly GCA_022571515.1). Taxonomy (GTDB): domain Bacteria; phylum Gemmatimonadota; class Gemmatimonadetes; order Longimicrobiales; family Gaopeijiaceae; genus JACZXQ01. The sequence goes on along the minus strand of JACZXQ010000009.1, from coordinate 45,582 downwards.
GACTCGCGCCCACCGCGCCGAACAGGCTGCCCGTCAGGCCGGCGATCAGGCCGAGGATCGCGTAGAAGAGGGCCAGCCCCGTGACGTACGTGAGCGTGAGGCCGATCACGCGGGATTTGGGCGCGTCCTCGGTGGCCGCCCCCGCGAGTACGGACGCAGTGATCGGAATCATCGGGTAGATGCACGGCGTCAGGCTCGTGAGCACGCCCGCACCGAAGAGCGTGGCGAGGGCCAGGAGCGGACTGTTGGCCAGCATCTCCGAGAGGCCCGTGCCCTGAATCAACTGGGGGAACATGGCGGCCATGATAACCGCGAACACGGGGGGGCGGTTGGTTGTTCCAGGTCACGCCATGATGTGCCGACCTCCCGGAGCTTCGTGACTCGGACACTGGTTGCGGCTCTTCGCCCCATGCGCTTTCATTGAGCCATGAGCAGAATCATCCTCTTGCGTCACGCACAGGCCACCTTCGCCGACGGCGGGTCGATTACCGATGGCTACGATCAGCTGTCTCCGCTCGGCTATCAGCAGTCCGCCGCCCTGGCAGAAGAGCTGGCCGAGTCGGGTACCGTGTTCGACCGGATCGTGATGGGCCCGGCCAAGCGCCACCGGCAGACCGCCGAGATCGTGGAGGCCCTCTACGAGGAGGCTGGCCTGCCTTGGCCCGAGCCCCAGGTGATCGATGCGTTGGACGAGCACCAGGGCGCCTTCGTCATGACACGCGCCTTGGAACAGGCCGACCTCGATCCGGAACTGGCCGAGCTTGCCATGGACCTAGGGGCCGGCGGGGAAGAGCGGATGATGGCGTTCTTCCGGGCCTACCGGGTCATCTCGGAGCGGTGGGCCAAAGAGGAGCTTTCGGCCGAAGTGTCCGGAGAGGAGAGCTGGCAGGCGTTCCGGCGCCGGGTCGAAGGCGCGCTCGAGCGGCTCATCGACGAGAGCCAAAACGGCGAGACGGTAGGCGTGTTCACCTCGGGTGGGCCGGCCTGCGTCGGAGCCGCTTGGGTGCTGGGGCTCGACGACGTGAAGGCCATGGAACTGACCTGGGTGATGCGGAACGCGTCGATGACCGAGCTGCTCTACCCGTTCGGGCGCTTGGTGCTCGGGTCGTTCAACGCGCTACCCCGGTTCCCTTCGCCGGACATGGTGACGTACATCTGAGTGGGTTCCATGAGTCGTAGTTCGGTGTGGACCCACTCGAGTTCTTGGGCTTCGGGGTAGCGCTCCAGAAGAGCCTGGACATCCGGGCGTGCTCGGGACGGATCCTCCAGGTGGTCCCGGCAGATCTCGACGATGTGCCTCACGAACACCGTGGCCCTCCTCGCATCGACCCTGGGCGCGTCGAATGCCTTGCGGTACCAGAGCAAGGATTCCTCGTAGCGATGCTCCTTCTGAAGCAACTGAGCTCCGAGTAGGAGCGGAGCCGGACTCCCGCCGGGCTTCAGACTCGCCTTCTCATAGGAGGCGAGCGCTTCATCGACGAAACCCTCGAGGGCGAGGCTGGCCTCGTGGGAGAAGTCGGGGTCGCGCGGGCCTCCGCCGTGGCCGGTGAGCGTGGAGACAACTCGCTCCACCCAGTCACCCCAGAAGAGCTGGGAGGCCACGTAGTGGATCATGGCGAGCGAGGCGGCGCCCGTCGCCAGCAGGGCCGCGGCCTCCGCCTCGAGTACGATCGACATCATCGTGCCCATCACGGCACCGATGACCAGGTCGGCGGCGACGGCCACCCCCACCTGGACCTTGCCCGAGGGTGAGACTGTGCGCGTCTGGACGAAGGACTCGATGTGGCCCGCGAAGGACATCAGGAGGACCCCAGCCACCCCGCAAAGCAGGGGGAAGACGGCAGGCGGAAGCCCCCACTGCATGGTCGCAAGGGTCCCGAACCACACACCCACGAACCCGCCGATCGGCCCGCGCAGGAAGACGCGCTGCCAGCGCTGCTCGAACACCTCCCGGGGCTCCGGCCACATTGGCCCGAAGAGCCAGCGCAGCATCCGCTTGGCTACGGCCTGGGCTCCGTGGGCCACCATCAGTGCCCGGCTAGGTGACACGGAGAACCTCTTCGGGCGTGGTGATTCCGGCCTCGACCTTGTAGATGCCGTCGAGGCGAAGCGGCTCCATGCCCTCACTCAGCGCGATCTCGCGCAACTGCCGGAGGCTCTGCTTCTTGAGAAAGGCCTCTCGGAACGTGTCGGTCATGACCAGCAGTTCGTAGAGTCCGGTCCGGCCCAGGAATCCGGTTCCGCGGCACTCCTCGCATCCCCTGCCGACCTTACCCGTGGCGAACTCCTGCGCGGCTGGACCCAGGGCGAGCAGATCCTCCTCCCGGAAGTCGACCTCTTCGGCACAGTGGGTGCAGATCATGCGCACCAGCCGCTGTGCCATGACCGCCTCGATCGTGTGCGCCACCAGGTATTCCGGCACGCCCAGGTCCACCAACCGGGGAAGAGCCGCGATCGAGTCCCTCGTGTGCAGCGTCGAGAGCACGAGATGGCCGGTGAGCGCCGCGTGCGTGGCGAGGTCCGCGGTCTCGCGGTCACGGATCTCGCCCACCAGCAGAATGTCCGGATCTTGGCGCACCAGAGAGCGGAGCAGGTTGGCGAAGGTCAGCCCCGCCCGGTAGTTGACCGAGACCTGACAGATGTCGGCGAAGTCGTACTCGACCGGGTCCTCCACCGTGAAGATCTTCTCCTTCCCGGTGGACAGGCGCCGTACGAGGGCGTAGAGGCTGGTCGACTTGCCGGATCCGCCCGGGCCGGTGGTGAGCACCATGCCGTGTGGGCGGCGGGCGATCTCCATGAGCCGGCCCAGATCGTTGGGCCTGAGGCCCAGATCTTCCAAGGCGATATGCCCGCGGCCAGGGTCGAGCAACCTCAGGGCGACGCTCTCGCCGCGCAGAATCGGCACGGTGGACATGCGTACGTCCACGGCCCGATCACTGAACTGCAGGCGCATGCGTCCATCCTGCGGGGTGCGGTGGTCGGCGAGGTCGAGTCCCGCCATCACACGGAGCCTGGCCAGGACGGCTGCACGGAGGTGGCCTGCGGGTGGTTCCACGTCTTCCAGAATGCCATCGATCCGGTAGCGAAGGCGGATCCGGTCGGGCATGCTCTCTAGGTGGATGTCGGACGCGCGAGCGGTGAGGGCGTCGAAAATGAGCTTGTTGACCGCCTGCACGGCGGGCGCGTCGCTGTCCGCGAGTGTGGGATCGTCCATGACGACCGACTCGGCGTCGCCCGAGGGTTCGTCGGTGCCTCCGTTGGGCTCTTCCGTTTCGGGAGTCGGGATCGGATCCGGGATCGGGTCCGGGATCGGCGGTGCATCCGGTTCGTCAGCGCCCCGCAACTCCTTCGACTGCGCCATGGCCGAATCCTCATCCTCGGAAGGGACAGCACACCTCACGAAAGGTCAGAGGCCGGTTATTGTGCCGCAAGGGTCTAATTTGGCGGGCTAACGCCACGCCTTCGCCTCCCGTCCCTCCTTCATGCCCGCATCGGCATTTCTAAGTACGTACGCCAGCTTGCCATACGCCTGAGTGGCGAGGTCCGTCCGACCGGCAGCGACCGCAGCTCGGGCATAGCCCGCCAGACTCAGAATGCGATTCGGTGTTCGTGCCAGCGCCATCTCGAACGTCCGCATGGCATCCTCCGCCCGACGTTGATCGAGCAGCAGCTCCGCTTCCAACTCCCGAGCGGGTTTGAAGGCGTTCGGTGGGCCGAAATCCACCGGTAACGATGCCTCGTACTCAGCAGCCTCATGTGCTGCGCGGAGTGCTCCCTCTCCATCCCCCGCGTCGGCGAGGAGCATCGCCTCCAGCGTACCCTGCCAAACCGGTACGTACGGACTCTCCCACGTGGCTCCGGCGTTTACGCCGTAGTCCATAAGGAACGCGTGATGTTTCTCTGCCGCAGTGCGATCCCCCCGATGTACCGCGGCGACACCGCTCCCCTACGCCTCCACGAGTTGCACGAACATCGGTGCACTGGCGACGCCGATCGGTGAGATGGCCGGCACGCCAGTCCAATCCCGAGTGTCCGCCAGATGCAAGCTGCGCATGTGCGCGTAGGACCCGGCGGAGGAAGTGAGACGGCCGGCGGACCGCAGTTCGTCTTGAACCTGGGCATGGCACCCCATGAGCAACGTCTCGGCGTCCTCATACCGGCCCTGCTGCTGGTACCCGTACATGAGCCACTCGTTGTAATGGCCGCAGCTCCTAGGCGGCAGGCCCCGAGCCTCCAGGCTATGATCCGACAGCGCAACGGCACGAATGTTGGTCTCGACCACATCGTCCCACAGACCGCGGGCAAGAAAGATGTGGGTCGTCATGTGTTGGGCATGGGCCGCATCGGGTGCTATGGGCCCGTAGGCCCGGGCCGCCGGCATTGCCAGAATGGCGTGGGTCGGGTCGTCGAAGGAATGAATCACATAGTGAGCGGCGCCCGGATGCTCGGGGTTCTTCCGCACGGCGGCCAGCGCGATCGCCCCGGCCTCTATGTATGTCGGCACATTCCGATCACCCTGGCTCAATCCCAGCAGCGATAAGGCGTAGAAGGTCTGGGCCTCGAGATCCTCCGGGTACCGGGCCGCCAGCCTTCCCATCTCGAAGGAAAACAGCGTGTCCAGCGTCGCCTTCATGCCGTGACCGTACAGCACGTCGGCAGCGGTGAGATACGCCCGTTCGCGATCGGTGGGTGCCTTCGCCGCGCGCTCCTCGGGTGTAGGAGCGTATCTGGCCAACGCTTCCATCGCCGCCGTCGGATCCTTCTCGTTCCACACCGGGTGGGTGTAAGTCATGGCTTCGCCCCAATACGCCATGGCGAAGTCCGGATCGATCTCCTGAGCCTTCCGGAAGGCAGTGGCCGCATCGGCGTACTCGAAGCTGTGAAGCAGGAGCACGCCACGAACGAAATCGTGCTGTGCCTTGGGTGACCCGGAGTTGGGGAACGTCAGGCTACCCAAACCGTCAATGCGGGTTGGTTGCTGCGCATGTAGTCACGGCACACCCGCTGACAGAAGGGCGAGGGACGTGAGGAATGCCAGGGAGACGCGGCGTTTCATGATCGAGTTCCTTTTCTCGCGGGGAGGAATCCCGGAAAAGGTATCGATCGGTCCGAGGCAGGGATATCCAGCCGCGATCCCCCTTGCGAACCCTAGTCGGACCTCAACGCCTGAATGGGGTTCACCCCCGCGGCCCTGCGCGCCGGGATGTAGGTCGCGAGCAAGGCAACCACGGCAAACCCCACCGCTACCGAGCCGAAGATCACCGGATCCTGCGCGTCCACGTTGTACAGCAGAGACTCGATGTACCTCGTCAGGCCGAGCGCAGCCACCACGCCGATACCGAGTCCGACGAGGACCATCGTGATGCCCCGCTTCACCATGAGCGACACGACTTGCTCGGGTTCGGCGCCGAGCGCCATGCGGATGCCGATCTCCTGGGTGCGCAGGCTCACGCCGTACGAGATGACGCCGTAGATCCCGACCAGCGCGAGCAGAATCGCCACCAGTGAGAAGGTGCCCATGAGCACCACCGTGAAGCGTGGTTGGGCCATCGCGGCGGACTTGATGTCGTCCACGGTCCGGACCTGCGCGATGGCGAGCGACGGATCCATCTGCCGAATCACGTTGCGCACCGGCGCCGTGAGCGCCAGCGCGTTGCCGGCCGTCTTGACCACGAACCGCACCGAGGTCGGCCGGTTGCCGCCCGACGCTGCTTCCCACTGTGCGAGGGGGATGTAGAACTTCCGTTTGATCTCCGCGGTCAGGCCGTTGTGCGTCACGTCCCCGACCACACCGACGACGCTGATCCACTTCGTCTGCCCGTCGCTGCCCATGCGAAAGCGCTTTCCGATGGGGTTCTCGTTGGGCCAGTAGCGGCGCACGAAGGCCTCGTTCACGACCCCGACCAAGGCGGCGTTCTCGTCGTCGGTCCATTCGAAGGGGCGACCGCTATTTACAGGGATGCCCATGGCCTCGAAGTACCCCGGTGCCGCGAACTGCCAGTCACCGTTGACGCCTTCGTTCTGGGCCGGAACGTACCCCTCTACAGCCAGCCCCCAATCCCCGATCTGGGAGTCGAGCGGAAGAATCCGCACGGCGGTCGCCATCTGCACGCCGGGGATCTCCTCCATTTTTCGCATGGCTTCGCGATGGAAGTTCACCGCGTCCTGTGCGGTCGGGTACGTCGTGGTGGGAAGAGAGACCGCCATGGTGAGCAGGTTCTCGCCCTGGAAGCCGACGTCGATCGACGAGAGCTGCTCGAACGTCCTCACCATGAGGCCGGCGCCCATCACCAAGACCACCGCGAGCGCCATCTCCAACGCCACGAGCGTGCCCTGCCATCCGGACTTCCCAAGGCCCGTCCCGCCCCGCCGGCCCAGGTTGGCGTGGAGGTTGGAACTCCCGCTCCGCAGGGCCGGCAGAGACCCGAAGAGGATGGCGGTCGCGACGGTCACGAGCGCGCTGAACCCGAGCACCGCCCCATCGATCGACACCTCGTCTATCCGAGGCAGGTTGCCCGGGTTGAGGCCCTTGAAGATCTCCACGCTCACAAAGGCCAGCGCGATACCCAGGCCTCCCCCGATCGTCGCGAGTACCATGCTTTCCGTGAGCATCTGCCGCACGATGCGCCAGCGTCCCGCACCCAGCGCAGCCCGCACGGCGATCTCACCGTGTCGTACCTGACTTCGCGTGAGCAGCAGGTTGGCGACGTTCGCGCACGCGATCAGCAGCACGAAGACGACGGTCCCGAGCAGGGCTAGAATCGCCGGCCGGATGGTGCCCAGGATGTCGTCCTTCGCGCTGAAGACGAGGGGCTCGAAGTTCCGCTCAGGCGGATACGAACCCTGCTCCGCCTGGAGCCGCGCGACGAGGTTGTCGAGGTCGCGTTTGGCGGACTCGACCGTCGAGCCGGGTCGGAGCCGCCCGACCACGAAGGCTCCGTGCGAGCCACCCGCTTCCGGGAAGCTCACCACGTCGCTCCGGTCTATCCATGTCGGGAAGTAGATGTCCGGAACGTCGGCGGTCCCGAAGTCGACCGGAAGGCGGAAGTCGGCCGGCAGTACGCCCACCACCACGCGCCCGCGCCCGTTCACCTCGACGGATCGGCCGACGAGGCCGGGGTCGCTCCCGTAGCGGCGCGCCCAGGCCTGGTGCGAGATGACGATGACCTCACTGGGGAGCGTATCCGCCCGCAACGCCTCTTCCGTGGTGAAGAAGCGGCCCTGAGCCATCGGCGCCTGGAGGACCTCCATGAGGTTCTCGGTCGCACCGACGGCGTTCACGCGCTCTGGGTTTTCGGGGCTGCTGAAGTTGGCCGAGGTGCTGAAGTACAACGACAGGTCGTCGAACGACGGTGCGTTGTTCAGCCAGGCCCGGTACTCGGCGACCGACACCCAGGTCTTTGGGAATCCGATCCAGCTGCTCCACACCGTGACCACCTCGTCGGAGTCGCCGTACGGCAGAGGCTTGAGCAGCACGCTGTTCACGACGCCGAAGATGGCCGCGGTCGAGCCGATGCCGATCGCCAGCGTCAGCACGGCCATCACCGTAAATCCCGGCGCCCTCAGCAGTGTCCTCACAGCGAATTTCAAGTCCAGTAGCATCCCGTCCACACTCGCCTCCCATTTCGTGACTCCCGTGTACCTCCGCTTCGCGTCGGGTAACGCGACCAGCAGATCCCCCACCATGTCCCACCAAAACCGCAGATTCCCGAAGAGCCCGGCGTACTTCGCGTCCACCCTCTGCTCACGGAAGACCTCGAGCATCTGGTGCTCGAAGCGACTCCGGAACGTCTTCGGGTAGAGACGTAGGAGCAGAGCGTAGAACCGCTCGCCCCGGGCACGCGGGACGTTCTTCACTTTCCTCTCACACCCGACAGCGCAGTGCGCGCGTGGTCGACGAACGCACCCAGGCGCTCCACCTCAGCCGCCAAGACCTGGGTGCCGAAGGGGGTGAGCTCGTAGTACCGCCGCTGTGACTGGTCCTCCCCCGGGGGAGGGCGCTCGTCAGACTCTTCGATCAGGCCGAGGTCTTCTGCCCGCTGAATCGTGGTGTACAGCGTGCCGGGGCCCATGCGGACGATGCCGCCGCTCATTTCCTCCACGCGCTTCTTCACGGCATAGCCGTGCCGTTCACCCTCGTGTAGGGCGAGCAACAGGTGGACCAGGCTTCGTGAGAGCGGTAGCAGGCTCGTCACATCCTTCATGGATTCGATCCTATCGAAAGTAGACCTATCGTATTTCGATATGATAGGCGTGCACTTGATGAGACGCCTGGGCGACGTGAAAGGTTGGAACGTGCCTGGTGTGAGCCTCTTTTGGGTCCTATTCCGCTCGAAGAGCGGTGACCGGATCGATCCGAAGGGCTCTCAGCGCCGGGATGACTGTGGCCAGGAGTGAGATGAACGCCACCACGCCTGCCACCGCCGCGAACGTGGTCGGGTCGTTGGGCTCGACGCCGAAGAGCACGGTGGTCAGGAGACGGCTGAGCCAGAACGCCCCCAGCAGGCCGGCCGCCAAACCCACCACACTGAGGCGAAGCCCGTCCGCCACAATGACCTTCATGACCTCGCCGGTGCGCGCCCCCAGGGCGATTCGGATGCCGAGTTCCGTGAGGCGCCGGTTCACCATGAACGATATGACCCCGTAGAGCCCGAGCGCCGCCAGCCCGAGGGCCAGTGCGGCGAAACCCCCGAGCAGAGTCGTGAGGAAGCGCGGTCGAGCCGCTTCTCGCTCCACCAGTTGGCCAAGCGGGATGATCTCAGACATGGTCTGCGTGCGGTTGACCGACCAGACCGCCTCACGGAGCGCGGCGACCATCGTGCCGGGGTCGCCTTGCACCTTCACGAAGATGTTCATGAGCGAGCGCGGAAAGCCGAGGTCCAGCACGTACATCGCCGTACGTGGCTGCGTATTCAGGCCGTCGTGGCGCACGTCCTGAACCACCCCGATCACGGTGCCCTCGAAGTTGCCCAGGAAGAGCGACCGTCCGACGGGATCCTCGCCCGGCCAATAACGTTCGGCCAGCGCGCGGTTCACGATGAGGCTGGTCACCGGGTCCTCGAGCGTGAACGGCCGCCCTCGATCGAACGCCATGCCGAGTGCCTCGAAGAAGCCCGGAGTCACGATGTGTGCGCCGGACTCGGGCTGAACCTCCGTCACGGTGCCGTCGCCGTCCCTCTGAGTGAACGAGTACGGCTCACCACCACCCGCCAACGGGGACATCTTCGATCCGCCGACCGTCACGACACCGGCGACATCGCGAATCGCGTCGAGCAGCTGCCTCCGATAGGGGACTATTTCGCCGATTCCCACGTCGCTGGCGACGCTGATGGAGAACGTCAGTACGTTCTCGGTCTGGAAGCCCGGATCCACTCGAAGCAGGTTGGAGAGGCTCCGCATCATCAACCCCGAGCCTACCACGAGGATCACCGCCATGGCGGTCTGGGCGATCACGAAGGCTCCGCGCAGACGTTCCTTGCCCCCGCCCGTGACCGAGTCCCCTCCCTTGAGGACTCCAGCCGGCGCCAGCTTCGAAATCCGCAGCGCCGGGATCATCCCGAACACGAGCCCCGTCGCGAGGGACGCGAGCAGTGCGAAGGCGGCCAATCGCCCGTCGAACCCCACGTCCTCCGCAAGCGGAATGGAGCCCGCGCTCATGCTGAGCAGTGCCTGAACGCCCAGCGCCGCGACCGTGAGCCCCAGCACACCTCCGACAAAGGAGAGCACCAGGCTCTCGGTGAGCAGTTGGCGGATGAGCCGACCGGGGCTTGCCCCCATGGAGACGCGCACGGCGAGTTCGCGTCCCCGGGCGGCGGTGCGAGCGAGAAGTAGGCTCCCGACGTTGGTGCAGACGATCAAGAGAATAATGATCGTCGACCCCATGAGGATCATGAGCGCCGGCCGGATGGGCCCCACCAAGGAGTCCCGCAGGGAAGAAACCGTCGCGCTTCCCCACCCGGTGTTGGTCTCCGGGTACTCCCGCGCCAGCCGGGCCACGATCCCGTTCGTCTCGGCGAACGCGATGTTTAGAGTCACTCCCTCGGCCAAACGCCCCACGACGCTCATCCAGCGGACCTGCCGGATATGCGGGATCCCGTCGTCCGTGATGAGCGAGATCGGAAGCCACACACGCACTTCTGAAGCGGGGTACCGAAATGCGGGCGGCATGACGCCGATGACCGTGAAGGGCTTCGACTCGAGGTTGACCGTGCTTCCGATGATGCCCGGCTCGGCCCCGAAGTGGCTTTGCCAAAGCCCATAGCTGATGACCACCACGGGGGCGGCTCCCGGTACCACCTCGTCCGAAGCGAAGGGCCGCCCGAGCATCGGCTCCATGCCGAGTGTCGGAAAGAAACCTTCGGTCACGTAGGTGGCGACGATGTCGGTGGGCGACTCGGTGCTCAGGAGGTCGATGGCCGTCTGGCCCGCGGTATACCAGTATGCGCCCAACCGCTGGTAGGAGGAGGAGGCCGCGACCAGGTCATCGTAGTCCTGCGGCGAAAACACGCCGCTCATCGTGCTTCGCTCGTCGTCGATGTGCGACACTGTCACCAAACGGTCCGGCTCATGGTACGGCAGCTTCTTGAGCAGGACGGTGTCCACCACGCTGAAGATGGCGGTAGTCGCGCCGATGCCGAGCGTCAGCACAAGCAGCGCAATGGCCGTGAATCCGCGGTTTCTTCTGAAGCCTCTCAGTGTGAAGCGAACGTCATGGATCAATTCCTCGAACATGTCACCACCCCCGCCCCTCCCCGGGTCAAGCGAAACGTCGTGAAGTACCGGAGCGGGCTCACGCGTCACTGTGGACCGAAGCCGATACCATGTCATTTGTATTAGGAGTTCCAGGGCGCCCCTGCGGAAGCGCCGGCGTGCCTCGTCCCGCCCCAACGAGCGCCGCCGGATCTCGAATTCCTCCACGAGATCGCCGACCATGCTCTGGCTCTCCGGATCGGACGGCATGGCCCGAATCAGCAGGCGCAGCAGGAATCGCGACGGTCCGATGGGTGGCTCGTGCACCTGAGTCAGCCGCCGGCCTCGCCGAGGACGTCCTCGGCGTTCCTCCACAGGTTGAGGAGGGCGCTACGGCTCTCTCTCAGGGCCTTGACGCCGCGCTCGGTCACGGTGAAGTGGCGGCGGGGCAGCCCGGAGCGGGCGATGTCACCCGGCTCGATGCGCCAGTTCAAGAGGCCCTTTTTCTTCAGGCGGTCCAGCGTGGTATACAGGGACCCCTTCGAGACCTTTCGGTCCGCACTCCGTTCCAACTCCTGGCTGATGTCGACGCCCGAAGCGTCATTCCCGCCCGCCATGACAGCCAACAGCACCATCTGTTCGAACTCGCCCAGAAATGACTTCGTGGCCATGGTAGCATCCTGGTCTACATTTACGTACGGATCTACTTTGTCGACCTGTTTTATAATGTAAACCGGGGGCTGTGGGGTCAAGGGCACGCGGAATCAGGAGCATGCGGGGCAGGGGCGGAGCCCCCCCGCGCCTCAGTCCGCCAGCACTTCCGCGGGCACTTGGCCTCCGCGCCGATCGCTACACCCTCAGCAGATCGATCGCCAGCCCGAGGTCGAGCGGCTCCCCGAGCCAGAGGGGCGTGGTGGTGTGGGGCCCGGGGGCGACGCCCCGGCTTCGATGCTCACGCTCTAGATCCGCGACGGGATCTTTCCCCAGGCGGGGCGCCCGAGGCACCGCAGGAAGCGGCCTGCCGTCCGGCCGCCGGAACTGTGGCCGGCCGGTTCCGTCCAGCTCGACCGTGAATCCATCCTCATGCAGGGCTCTGTGGTGCGTGGCGCACACCAACAAAAGATTACCCAGCTTCGTTTCCCCTCCCTCGGCCCAGTGTCGGATGTGATGCGCGTCGGTGTAGGTGAGCCCGCAGCCCGGAAAGCGGCATCCGCCGTCCCGGTGATCCAACGCCCTGCGGATAGGGGGCGGTACGGTACGGCGCTTTCTGCCCACATCGAGCACGGAACCGTCTTCATCGTGCGTCATCACCACCAGGCTGGCGTCGCACGAGAGCCGTCTAGACGTTCCCGCGGGAACGCCTATGCCGCTGCTCTCGAGGACGGACGCGCCCGTGTTCGCCTCCACATGCAGCACCACCTGATAGCGCTCGGCCCGGCCGACCGGCCGTCCATCCTCATCGCTCTTCGCCGCAAGCGCGCGCTCTGCGATGAGGCCCAGTGCGTCGGCGCGCCGCTGTTCGGCCGTCGGGGCCACAGCGGCATCCGCGCCATCTTCCGACTTCCGGTAGAGCGCATCCGCCGCAGCGGCTAGGGCCTTCTCCAGCAATTCGCCCACCTCTGGATCCAGCCGGCCACGCAGCACGTACATCCCGTCCTCGTCGACGTGGAGATTCACGTACCGGCTCTCGTGGCGCTCCCTTTCCGCTTCGGCGTCCTCCTGGCGGTCCACTCTCCTCCACGCTCGAACGATCTTCTCGATGTGTGCGGCCGTTCCGTGCTCGGAGAGTTCCAGCAGCGCCTCCTCGTTCTCGGCCGTGGCCACGCGGGTGAGCGCCCGGGCTTTCGAGAACGAGAGAGCACCTCGCTCCATCGCCCCGGAGATCAGAGGCAGCCCGGCCAGGGCCTTCGCCACGCGCACCTTCTCGCGCGACGGGCCGGGGGCGATACCGGTACGCCAACCGAGCCAGTGGGCACAGGACCGGAAGCCCCCGCCCCAGCCCTCTCGCTCGTCGAACTCACGGATCAGGACGAGCAGCCGGTAGGTGGCCGCATGGATGTGAGCCGCGAGCCGGGCGATCTCGTCTCCGAGCCGTTCGATCTCGTCGCCCGGGCGTTCGGTGTCCTCGGAAGAACTCGTGTGCCTGGTGTTGGCGAACTGGATCATGCGTGCGTCTCCCTCCCGTCGTCATCACTGTGGGGCGCAACCCGCCCCGCCATCATCTAATATAAGAGCCGGTTTTTTGAAGCTCTGAGCGGGTCCTGGGCGTACTTCGGCGGGGTTCTAGGCCTTGCAAAGAGCCAGTGGCCGGGGTGGGCCGGGAGACGGCCCGTGGCGGTGCCCCAGTGACTCGCCCGCACCAGGCCCCGGACCTCCACCATCGCACGGCTCAGAATCCGTCAATGGCTGGATGGGACGCTTTCGAGGATCGGTCACCGCCATGGATCCGTCGCTGTCAGGAATGGGTCACCGTCGTGCGCCTGGGGGGCCGTCCAGGTCGGTTGATCGACCTTGGGCACTATCCCCCAGCTGCACCGCCCCCTCCGACCATTCGATCGCCCCGCTCGTGGCATCATCTTCTAGCTCCACCAACCCCCCGCACCTGAATCGAGGTCGTACGCATGAGTGAGCTCACAAAGCGGTGGGAAGAAGCCCTTCGAGCGGTCGAGACGCTCAGTCCTGAGGAACAGGACAGCCTGGCCGAATTCATCATCGAGGACGTGGAGGACCGGCTCGAAGGGAACGAGGATCCCGAGTGCGAACTGTGCGCATGCCTCGATGACTTGCAGAGATGGTGGGGACCCACGCTCCCGAGTCCGCTGGATGGTGATCCTGTTGCGCCTTGGGACTAAGGATATTACTACTACCAGTAGGAGTAATACATCTAAGAAAAAAGCCCACTCGATGAAAATCACGACCAAAGGCCAGGTCACGATTCCTCAGGAGATTCGCGAGCGACTCGGGCTGTTGCCGCACACGGAGGTCGAGTTCGAGGTGCGAGATGACGTGGTCGTGCTGAAGAAGGCGAACGTCGGCCGCCGTGGTGGGAGAATCGTAGAGCACATGAGGGGTCGAGGCACCGTACGGATGAGTACGGATGAGATCCTCGCTCTCACACGAGGCGAGGGGTCGTGAGTGCTACGCTTGTCGACAGCAACGTTCTGCTCGACGTCCTGACGGAAGACCCGGAGTGGTTTTCTTGGTCCGCGGCCGCTCTCGAGAAGCGAGCGGAGAGGTCTGTGCTGGTGATCGATCCGATCATCTATGCGGAAGTCTCGATTCGGTTCGAGCGAATCGAGGATCTCGAGGAAGCTCTGCCGGCGAGTATGTTTCGTAGAGACTCTCTTCCGTGGGAGGCCGCGTTTCTCGCCGGCAAGTGCTTCGCGAGCTACCGCCGACGGGGCGGGGTTAAGCAGTCGCCGCTGCCCGCCTTCTACATCGGTGCCCACGCGGCGGTCGCGGGTATGGCCCTCATGACGAGAGATAGGGGCCGATACCGTACGTACTTTCCCTCACTCGAGGTCGTCGCTCCTCTGGATCCGGCTTCGTAGTCTGCGAGTGGGCTGGACAGGCGCAACGGGACGATGAAGCTTAGCATCCGATGGGCGCCCTTTTCACGAAGCCCTGTCACCCCAATATTGGCTTGACCATTTCTTTCGAGGAGATCTGAATGTCACCCAAAATCCCGCTGGGGCTTCTCGCCGTCGTGTCGACCCTGATCGTCCCGACGCAGGCTCTTGGACAGATCCAGGCTAGCGAGCGCGCCGTTGTCGCTCAGACCGTGGACGGCACCACGCTCACATTGGAGTATGGCCGCCCGGTGGCCCGCGGCCGGGAGCTGTTTGGGGCCCTCGTGCCGTGGGGCGTGGTGTGGACGCCCGGGGCGAACTGGGCGACCACGCTGGAGGTGGACAAGGATATCCACCTGAACGGCGTCGAGGTCCCGGCCGGAAAATACTCCGTCTGGGCGATTCCCAACCGGGACCACTTCACGATCTCGCTCAACCGGAATCCCAGGATCTTCCACTTCGTGAAGCCGGATTCGACTTCGGAGCAGATCCACATCGCCGCCGCGCCCACCCAGGCGTCTCATGTCGAGATGTTGACCTGGTCTTTTCCGGTGGTCAGAGGGGACGGGGCTGTGCTCAACATGCAGTGGGGCACGACCTCAGTGGCGCTGCAGGTCGTGGTTCAACCGTCGAGGCCCCTCGTCCTGACTGCGGACCGACAGGCTGAGTTCATTGGCGATTACGAGATGAGCTTCCCGCCGTGGACGGGCTGGCCTGCCGAGGGCCGCCTCGAGATCTTCGCGACGGACGGTCTGCTACGCGGGCGTCTACCGTTCCTCCTTCACCCGGACGACGAGTTCGAGTTCGCTCTCATTCCGTCCGGGGGGCCGCGCTTCAACCCCGGGCTCCTCCGAGGAGACCAGCTCTTCAACGTCGAGATCGGTATCAACGTGGAGTTCGTGGTCGAGGAAGGGCACGCCACCGCTGTGAAGTTCCTGAGTGCCGGGGGAGACCTGCTGGGCGAGGGCCCCCTCGTGCGGTAGACGAAAGCAAGCCTTGGCACACACCGTTGATCGCGTGTTCCTCGGGTGGGACCGACCGGCGCTGCCGTCCGCCGCGTCCCACCTCATCCAGCACTATGCCGAGGGGGCAGTGGCCGACCTCCGGCCTGCCACCCTCGTCCTCCCTGGACGGCGGGCTCGCCGTCGCATCATCGAGCTGCTCCTGGACGAGGCCGAGGCCTGCGGCGTAACGCTGATCCCACCTACGGCCACCACGGTGGGCAGCCTACCCGGGCTGCTCCATGCCAGCCCGAAGCCCCTGGCGGATGAGGTGATATCGCGCCGCGCATGGTCCCAAGCTCTTCGGAGCGTGGACCGCGCGGTTGTCGAGAAGGTCTTCCCCCATCTCCCCGAGAGCGACGGCCTCGCCGAGTGGGATGAGCTCGCCGGCTTGCTGGCCGGGCTGCACCAGAATCTGGCGCGGGAGGGTCACCGGTTCGCAGACCTGGTGAAGATCTGCCGTTCGGGCATGTCCTTCGACGACGGAGCCCGCTGGGAGGCGCTGGGCCGGGTGCAGCGACGCTACGCGCAGCTTCTGGAGAAGGCCGGGCTGGCGGACCGCTTTGCGGCTCGAATGGCGGCTCTGGAGTCCGATGTCGCTCCTTTCACGGGTGACCTCTGGTTGGTCTCTATCGTGGAGTTGCCGGCGGTGACCCGGCGGCTCGTGGAGGCCAGCGGCGCGGCGGTGCGCACGCTCATCCACGCTCCGGCGGAACTCGACGACGGCACCGACGCCACCACCGCTTTCGACACCTTCGGCCTGCCATGCACGGACTACTGGGAGAGTGCACTGGTACCGGTGACCGACCAGGTCCTCGAAGTGGTGGAGCGACCGGTCGATCAGGCGGAGGCGGTCATCGACGCTTTGGCCGGCCTCGGTGGGAGGTATTCGGCAGACGAGGTCGTGCTGGCCGTGCATCCCGAATCGGAAGTAGTGCCCTACCTGGAGCAGCGCCTGGAGGCTCGCGGGGTGCCCCCCCGCTACGCTGCGGGAACGCCTCTGTCGCGCACGGGCCCCGTTCGCATGCTCCGGGCCGTCGCCGACTACCTGGACGGCGGCAGCTTCGAGGCGCTGGCCGCGTTGCTGCGGCATCCCGATGCCGGCGCCCTGACCAGGGCTACTGATGCCGCGGCTGCCGGGCTCGAGTCCATCGAGGTGGCGGACGAGTACTTCAATATCCACCTGCCGTTCACGGTTTCTAGTGAGATGCCCGTAGGGCGAGACAAGGCGGCCCGCTTCCCTCATGTGGTTCGGGCCCTGGAGTGGGACGGGCCGCTCAAGTCCTTCGGCGGCCGCAAGCAGCTGTCGCAATGGATGCCCGTGGTGATGGACGTGCTCCTCGTGGCCTACGGCGAGTTGGAGTTGGACCTGAGCCGGCCTGGGCATCGGCGGCTGCTGGACACGCTGGTCCGCATCCGGTCGGTGGCCGCGGCACTCGCGGCCATGCCGGCGCAGCTGGACGAGGAGTGCACGGGTACGGGGGCCATTCGGACCCTCCTCCTGGGGCTCCGGGACGAGGCGCTTCCGCCCGAGCCCGGCCGGGATGCGGTGGAGTTGCTGGACTGGCTCGAGCTTCCGCTGGACGACGCGCCGATCGTCGTTCTCACGGGGTTCAACGAGGGCTTCTTGCCCGAGTCGGTGAGTGGGCATGCGTTCCTGCCCGACGCACTTCGTACCCGCCTCGGCCTGCCCGACAACCGGAGCAGGCTGGCGCGGGATGCATACCGTCTCACCACTGTGCTGCACTCGAAGGCATCGGTCCTTCTCATCACGGGACGCCGTACCGCGCAGGGCGATCCCCTCCGCCCCAGCCGTCTCATGTTCCGGATCCTCGAGGAGCGGATGCCGGCGCGCGTGCTTCAGTTCTTGAAGAGGGATGGGGGAGGCTCGGGCGGCTCCAGCCTGGCCTCCCTCGGCCTGCGACCGGGCGAGAAGAGTGAGTTCACGGTTCCGCCTGAGCCGGTGATCGAGTTGGGGGAAGACGAGCTGCCTAACCGTCTAGCGGTCACCGCGTTCAAGGCTCTCCTGAGTGACCCCTACAGGTTCGTCCTCGAGCGTGTGTATGGCCTCGCCACCATTGACGACACCGCTCGGGAGCTGGACCCGATGGGGTTCGGGTCCCTCGCCCACGATATCCTGCACCAGTTCGGGTTGTGGGCACTGGAGTCTCCGCCGCGGGTCGACGTGGCGGACGAGTCGGCTGTGGCCGGTGCGCTGGCGGACCTCCTCGACGAGGAGGTTGTGTCACGCTACGGCGAGCACGCTCTGCCCGCGGTCTACCTTCAGGCCGAGCAGCTCAAGGCCCGGCTGCGGGCCTTCGCCGGGAAGCAGGCGAAGTGGGCAGCGCAGGGATGGCGGATCGTGGCGGTGGAGTGTAATCCCGACGGAGATGGTGTCCCGTTCGACGTCGATGGCACGCCTGTCCTCCTCAAAGGGCGCATCGACCGTATCGACCACAATGCCTCCACGGGCGAGTGGGCGGTGCTCGATTACAAGACCGGCAACTCCGTAGATCCTCCTGAGAGGACCCATCGGAAGGGTAAGGACGGCGATCGCCGATGGGTCGATCTCCAGTTGCCACTGTACCGACGGCTTCTGCCGGGGATCGTGGATGAGCAGGGCCGACCGCTTGTCGACACGAAAGCTGTCGAGCAGGGTCATGTCCGTTTCGGCTATGTCTCTCTACCCAAGAACACGGAGGATTGCGAGTTCATGCTCGCCGACTGGAGCGAGGATGACTTTGCCTCGGCGGAGGCCACGGCTCAGGAGGCGGTCAGGAGTCTGAGGGTGGGCAGGTTCGAGTACGATCCCACCGTGACGAAGGTCGGTTGGCACGGACAGGATGCCTTGAAGCCCCTCCTTACCGTGGGATGGCAGGCCACGAGCGAGGATGCGGACGCGGCCTTCGACGATGTAAGCGGCGAAGAGGAGGGCGGAGAATGAACACACCTGCGACCTCCTCGCTGGTTCCTCGAGAGCTGGTTCTGGCCTCGGCCGGCTCGGGGAAGACGTACCACCTCTCCAGCCGCATCATCGGACTGCTGGCGGCGGGGGCCCCGGCCGACGAAGTCCTGGCCTCTACCTTCACGCGCAAGGCGGCGGGCGAGATTCTGGAGAGGGTGCTGGTACGGCTCGCCGAGGGTGCGTCGGACTCCGAAAAAGCGCAGGAGTTGGGCCGCGATGCCCACGCATCCCTCGCGCAACCGGAGGAGTGCCGCGGTCTGCTCGGCCGGCTGCTCACCGATCTGCACGAGATGAACGTGGGTACGCTCGATGCCTTTTTCGTGCGGGTGGCCCGGAGTTTCTTCCAGGAACTGGGGCTGGCGCCCAGCTGGACCATTGCCGACGGGCCCACCCAGGATCGGCTGAAAACGGAGGCCGTACAGGCCGCCCTGGCCGGCGCCGACAGAGCGGAGTTGGTGGAGCTGCTTCGCATGCTCAACCGAGGTGAAGCCGACCGGCAGGTCCACAACGCCCTCCTCGACAACGTCGACACGCTGCTCCGCATCCGCCGGCAGTTGGACCCGGAGGCCGTCGATCCCTGGAGTCCGAGCTTCGGCGTAACCGAACAGCTGTCTCCCGAAACGCTCCAGGCGACCGCGCTGGAATTAGCCACCCGGCTGCGGGAGCTCGAGGTCCCCAAGACCCAGGCCGGAGATCCCATGAAGGCCTGGGAAACCGCCCGGGATAGCACCTCGGACGCCATCGCGGCGCTCGACTGGGTCGCGGTCTTCGGAAAGGGAGTCGGTACCAAGATCATTGCGGGCGAGGACTTGTTCAGCAGAAAGCCCATCCCCTCGGAGTTCGTCGACGTCTTCGACGAGGCACGCAGGCTGGCCCGCATCGACCTCGCCCCGAAGCTCCGCCGGGAGACGGAGGCCATGGGCCGCCTGGCCGAGCTCCTGGAGACCGCGTTCGAGAGTGCCCAGCGCCGCGCCGGCGCATACAGGTTCGAGGACATCACGTACCTGCTGGGCGGGCCCGACCCCACCGGGGGCCGGGAGGATCTGCACTATCGCCTGGACCAGCAGGTACGTCACATCCTGCTCGACGAGTTCCAGGATACTTCGTTGGAGCAATGGCGGGCTCTCGAGCCGCTCGCCCACGAACTGTTGTCCGGGCACCTGGATGAGCGCGCAGGGGTCATCGTGGCCGACACCAAGCAGTCCATCTATGGGTGGCGGGGCGCGCGTCCCGAACTCGTGCGCCAGGTGGGCGAGCGCCATGGGCTGGCCGAGACCACCATGGACAAGTCCTGGCGGTCGAGCGCGGTGGTGCTCGACTTCGTGGCCGACGTCTTCCGTGGCCTGCCGAGCAATGGCGTCGTGTCCAGCATCGACGTGGGCCCCGACGTCGCGTCGGCCTGGATGGAGGACTTCACGGAACTCTCGCCCGCCCGCGATCTTCCCGGCCACGTGTGCGTGCATCTGGCTCCGGCCGACACCGGGAGGGCCGCCATCCGACCGAACCTTCTCCGCCACGCCGCGGAGGTGGTGAAGGAACTGCACGATCAGATGCCGGGCCAAACCATCGGTGTATTGGTCCGGCGAAATACCGTGGTCGGCTACCTCATGGACGAACTTCGGGAACTCGGCGTCCGGGCCAGCGGAGAGGGCGGCACGTTCCTGACCGATACGCCACCGGCCAACGCATTACTCTCCCTTTTCCGCCTGGCCGATCACCCGTGTGATCGGGCGGCCCTCTATCACGTGGCCAGCACACCCCTGGGCGAAGTCGTTGGGCTCCGGGACAGGAAGGATCATGGTGCCGCACGGGCCGTCGCGGCCCGCATCCGCATCCGGCTCCTCAGGGAGGGCTACGGTCCGACCCTGTCGGGGTTGGTCCACGACCTCGCCCCCCGCTGCGACGCCAGGGAGGTGCAACGCCTCCTTCAGCTCGTGGAGTTGGGCCACCGATGGGATGAGCGGCCGACCCTGCGGCCGTCCGACTTCACCCGTTACGTAGCCGGCGAGTCGGTGGAGGATCCTTCTTCCGCCCGGGTGCAGGTGATGACGGTCCACCGATCCAAGGGGCTGGAGTTCGACGCGGTCGTGCTCCCCGAGCTCTACGTCTCCCTGGAACCCAAGGGACGGGGCGTGGCCATCCCCGAGCGCAATGAAGACGGCCTCGTGGTGCGTGTCTACCCGCGCGTCCAGAAGGCCCTCCTGCCGTTGTTCCCCGAGGTCGTGGCTCCCGAGCGCGAACGCCGGGCGGCCGGTTTGCGAGATGGGCTCAGCGTGCTCTATGTGGCCCTTACCAGGGCGAAGTACGCGCTCCACGTGATCCTTCCTCCAGAGGGCGGCAGCACGAAGCACAGCGCAGCGGTGATCCGCGAGGCACTGGGGTTGGAGGACGAGCAGGCCGGCGCCGAGGGCATACTACTGGAGCGCGGAGATCCTCGGTGGTTCGAGCGGCTGGAGGGCCAGCCTGAGCCACTGCCAGCGCCGGTGGACGCGACGAAATCGGAGGGGGACGCCGACCCTCGCGCCCCGCTCCTCGGTCCCTCCACTGCCGGACCGGGCCGCAACCTGGCCCGGCGCAGCCCGTCGAGCCTCGAGGGCGGAGCCCACGTGGACCTGTCCTTTGCTCTCCGCCTCGATGCGGCCCCCGCTTTCCTGCGGGGGGAGGTGGTGCATGCCTGGTGCGAGCAGATCGAATGGATCGAGGACGGGATCGCCGCCGACGAGGCGCTCGCGACGATCGCTCGGAAGACGGCACCCGGCATGGCTGACGCCCAGGTTACCAGGCTCATCGCGGATTTTCGTGGCTGGCTCGAGATGGATCCGATCCGGAGCGCCTTGAGCCGGGATGCCTTCCCATCCGAGCCGGACACGGTCGTTCGCGTCGAGAACGAGTACCCGTTCGCGCGACGACTGGGGGACGAGATCCAAGAGGGGTTCATCGATCGCCTGGTGCTGATCCAGAGCGGCGGGCAGGTGGTGCGGGCCGAGATCCTGGACTTCAAAACGGACGCCATCGAGGCAGGTGACGAGGCGTTGCTCGCCGCCCGCACGGAGCACTACCGACCGCAGATCACAGCGTACTGCGACGTGGTCCGTGAGCAGTACCGGCTGGCCGAGGGCGACGTTGCCGGGAAGCTGATGTTCTTGCGGGCGGGTGTCGTCAGGGATGTGGTGTAGGGGAGTCCCCGCCGCGCTAACTGCCAGCTAACTTATAGGCCGCCCCGGCAGCGGTGAGTCCCACTTCTGGGCGCTCGAGATGTCGGGCATGCCCCAGTCCTCGCCGTTCCATCCCTGGAAGCCCTCCATCCGGAAAATCCACAGGCCGGTGCTCATGTCACTGACCACGATGAGGCCGTCGGCGTTACGCACGTCGACGCCGAAAGCGCCACGCATGACCGACTGTTCGTTCGACTTCATGCTGCCCAGGTAGGTGTCGTAGAAGCCCACCGTGACGGGGTTCGTGGGATCCGAGATGTCGAAGACCTGGAGTCCGTCCAAATAGCCCGAGACGAACACGAAGGGCCAGCGCACCTCGTGGTTGTGGGTCAGGTTGTTCCAGTCGGCGGTCCATCCGCTGATGGGCCGGCGGATGTTGGTGACGTCCCCATCCAAGGCCGGCTTCAAGTCGAAGATCCGGAGCGGTGCGTACTGGTATTCGGACTCCGCGATCACGTAACGCCCGTCGGGCGTGGGCGTGAACGTGTGGCCGCGGCTGATGCCACTTATGCCCGTCAGCGTGACCAGCAGCTCCGGGTTCTCGAGGTCCGTGATGTTGTAGACGTAGTAACCGCCGGTGCCGCCGCCGTAGAAGCGGTCCTGCTGGGTGTCCGGATGGTAGCCGACATAGAAGTCGTGGTAGGCGCTGCGGCCCGGGGCTACCTGGGCTCCCTCGGGAACGGGCACCCGCCCGGCGAACGCGTGCTCCGGTCCGTCCTCCACCAGCGTGCCCAAGTCGTAGATGTTGGCGAAAGGGCCGGACACGGTGGTCAGCAGATAGACCCGTCCATTCGAGTGCTTGTAGATGAAGATGTTGTGAAAGCCGCCGGGCAGATCAGGCTCCCGGATGCGGGCCACCTCCCGCACCGAGGACGGATCCGGCAGGTCGGTCACGTCCAGCACCACCGCGCCCAGATCCGAGTCCGGGCCCCCCTGCCTGAACTGAAGGCTCTGGACCACGTAGTAACGGTCGTTCCACTTGAAGTGCTTCACGTCCCGGGCTCCGCCGATGTGTAGATCCTGATTCTCGATCTGCCACTCGGTGATCTTCGTCGGGTGCGTGGGATCCGAGATGTCGATGATGGCCAGGCCCACGGGGCCCAGCCCGGCGTAACGGGCTCTGGCCACATAGACGTAGGGCCGGCTGAGTTCCTGCTCGATGTCCATATCCGCCAGGTTCTCGTCCGCACCCAGCGGCAGGTGGCCCAGCACCTCGATGTTGTCGCTCCCACGCTTCAGGGGACTCCACTGGGCAGTACCCTGCGCGACGAGCGGGGATGTGCCTAGGAGGGCGGCGAGGAGGAGGGCACTCAAGGCAGCCACCACGTGACGGGAACGGAAACGAGGCGTCGTCATCGTGACCTCCTAGGCGCGGATCCGACGTGAAGGCGGGGCCGGACGGGCCCAGCGGCTTTGATGGGTACTATGGAGTGGTGGTGGTGGGCAAGGGGGAGAGCGGAGCCCATGGCGGGGGCCTGAATGGATCGGGGTCCAGCCCATGACCTTGCTCCTCAATTCTCAAGTGCATTCAATCTCTGTTGGACATCGAGACGGTCGATACGGAAGAGGGATTCGAAGCGGTCGAAGCGGCCGTCCAGGCCACCGACACGGGTCTCCAGGGCGCCGACACGGTTCTCCACGCCACCGACACGGATCTCCAGGGCGATGAGCCGCATCTCCACCTTTCCCAGCCTCGACTCGATGCCGTCCAATCTCTTGTCCACACGGTCCAGCCGCTCGTTGACCGCCACCAGGCCTTCCGCCATCTGGCGGATGCCTTCCTGCACCTCCTCCACCCGCGCCTCGAGCCGATTGAACTCCTGCTTCGGAGCGGGTCGGGACGATGGATGGGCAACCTGCCCTCTCACCGAAAACGGGCTTGTGCGGGTGCTCTCGAATCCGGCGTATCCGGGTCGGAGAACCACCGTGGCCGACGCCGGCGATCGGCTGAAGAGGTTGACGCAAGCCGGTGGCCACGCGTTCTGGACCGACCGGATCTCCCTCCTGGACGATTCGATCATCGAGCGTGGCCGGTTGTCCGGCCACCGTCAGATCACCGACGCGTATCTGCTCGCATTGGCGGTCTCGAACGACGGATACGTGGTCACGTTCGACCGGGGATTACCGCTCGAGGCTGTTCACGGTGCGGAAACGGAGCACGTCGTGGTGCTGTGAGGGCGACCGGCACGCGGCCGGATTCGGCGCGATCGGCGGCGAACGCCCTGTCTGTCTTGCCGCCTCTCACACCCCTCGGTATCGTCTACCGTGGAACGCATTCAGCCGAGCATCCGGGTTCGACAAGCCTCCGTACTGCCCCTTCTGGCCGCTACGGCGTGCTCCTTCGCTCCCGCGCCCCAGGTGCCGCAGCCGGTCGCCGATCTCCCCGAGACCTTCTTGGAATCGGAGGGCGGAGGCGACTACGCCCCCCTGGAGTGGTGGCGCGATTTCGAGGACCCCAACCTCGATGCGCTGATCGACTCGGCGCTCGTTTCCAATCTCGATCTGGTCGAAGCCGTCGCGCGCGTCGAGCAGGCCCGGGCACAATCGGGGATCGCATGGGCGGACCTCTTCCCCCAGATCCAGGCCGGGGCCGACGCCAGCAAGACGAACCAACCGTCGAACACGGGCATCGGTGGAGCCTTCCGTGACCTCACTCCAGACTCCACGCTGGCCAGCCCCACGCTCGATAGGTTCGACTTCACCACGTATTCGGCCTCGCTGGGGTTCTCCTGGGAACTCGATTTCTGGGGCCGAGCCCGCAACGACGGGCGGGCGGCCGTCGCGGACCTCATGGCTTCCCGCGCGGACCTGGACGCCGCACGGCTGGGCGTGCTCTCCGAGACGATCTCCACGTACTTCCAGATCGGCGATCTGCGGGAGCGCGTGGGACTGACGCGTGAGACGGCCGAGGTGCTGGAGGAGCGGGAAGCGCTGACCGTTACCCGCTACGACCGCGGACTCGTCTCCTCGCTCGAGCTGTACCAGGTGCGTCTCGACCTCCGAACCGCACAGGCGAGCCTACCACAGATCGAGACCCAACTGGCGGACGCCGAAGGCCGCATGGCCGTGCTGCTCGGACGGTACGCCGGACGCATCGAAGGTCTTTTGGGTGAGATGCTCGACCCTGTCCAGGTCACCGCTCCGATCGATACGGGCATTCCGGCCGACCTGCTCCTGCAGCGCCCTGACGTACGCGCCGCGGCCGAACGCTTTGCGGCAGCCCGTTTCCGGGTGGGAGCCCGCAAAGCGCAGCTACTTCCCACGCTTACCCTCTCCGGATCAGCCGGGCGGCAGAGTAGTGACGTGGGTGGCCTGTTCGACGCCGACCAGTGGTTTACCAATTTCATCGCGGGCCTCACGGCCCCCATCTTTCAGGGCGGCCGGTTGCGCGACAACGTGAAGCTCGCCGAGGCGCAGTACACCCAATTCGCGGCAGCCTTCGGCCGCACGGTCCTGACCGCGGTCTACGAAGTGGAGATATCGCTCAAGCGCTACGAGGAGGAACGGCGGCGCTACGGGCTCCTGACCTCGCAGCAGGAGGAGGCGCAGGCCTCCGCAGACCTGCAGTCGCGACGGTATGCGGCGGGCGTGGCGGGCTACACAGACTACCTCGATGCGCTCCGGACTCTGCTCGGCGTGCAGTCCACTCTTTCGGCGGCCGGGACTGATCTCGCGCTCGCCCGGCTGGGCGTTCACCGTGCCTTGGGTGGTGGGTGGACAGATGACGACTCTCAACCCGTTCTCGGCTTCCGTCCCACGGATGCCGGACATGAGGCCACTCGATGACGAATCGCAGGAGCCTTCTCACCATGGCCGGGATTGTCATTGGCGCGGTCATTGTCGCGCAGGTGATGATACTGTTGCGGCCCGAACCACCTCGCCGCCCCCCGGAGCCCGAGGCGCCGCTCGTGTCTGTCGAGACGGTGGTAGCCGGGTCCGGTCCGATTCCGGTCTTCGGGAGCGGAACCGTACGGCCGCGTTCGGAAATCGACGTCGCGGCCGAGGTGGGCGGGAAGATCGTAGCGGTCAGCCCGAACCTACAGAGCGGCGGCCACGTGTCCTTGGGTGAGGTCCTCGTTCGGATCGACCCGGCCAATTACGAGAACCGGGTGCAACAGGCTCAGGCCGACGTCGCCACACAGCGCGTCGCGCTGCTTCAGGCCGAGGAAGAAGCGAAGATTGCGCGGACCGAATACGAGCAGTTTCGGGCTCGCGAGAGTCGCCGCGGCGACGGATCCCCACCGCCGAGTCCGCTGGCGCTGCGCGAGCCTCAACTCCAGGCGGCCAAGGCCGCTCTCGCCCGAGCCGAGGCCCAACTTCGCGATGCGCAACTGGCCCTGGCTCGCACGGAGGTCACCTCCCCGTTCGACGGGCGCGTCCGAAACGAGAGCGCCGATGTGGGTCGCTTCGTCGCTCCGGGTGAGAGTCTCGGTCGGATCTACGCTTCGGACGTGGTCGAGGTCGTAATCCCGGTGTCCGACGGCGACGCCGTCCTGATCCCCAGCCTGTGGTCGCTCCAGGCCGGGCACGATGACCGCTCCGTCGCGGCGGTCGTGACCATGGAGTACGGCGACCGGAGCTTCTCCTGGGAGGGCTACGTCGACCGGGCCGAGACCGCGCTCGACGAACAGAGCCGCACCATCGACATCGTGGTTCGTGTCCCCGACCCGTTCAGCGACGGGCGTCCGGCAGACGGCGACTCCGAAGTCGGAACGCCGCCGCCCCTTCTCGTGGGACAGTTCGTGCAGGTGGCGATCGAAGGCATCGAGCCGGAAGAGTACTTCGTGGTGCCGCGCCGTGCGCTCCGCCCGGGAAACGAAGTCTGGGCGATCGGCGCCGACGGGCGAGTGACGATCGTAGTGGTGGATGTGCTCCAGGAATCCGACGAAAAGATCTACGTCATCGGCGACCTGGCCGACGGCCAGTCCGTGATCGTGGCTGGCACAAACGTGGCGACGGAAGGCATGGAAGTGCGTGTGAACGACGCCGGGGTGCGGTAGCGTCATGACCCCCCTACCCGACGACCTCCATGGTCCGATCGCGTACATGGTCAAGCACAAGGTGGCCGCAAACCTGCTCATGATCTTCGTGATCATGGCGGGACTCGTGTCGCTGGGGGCTCTCGTCCAAGAGGTCTTTCCGGAGTTCAGCCTCGACACTGTTCTGGTCTCGGTGCAGTACCCGGGTGCGACTCCCGACGAGATCGAGGAGTCGATCCTGCTCAAGATCGAGGAGCATGTACAATCGATCGATGGCATCGACGAGATCACGTCCACCGCCGCCGAAGGCCTGGCTACGGTCGCGCTTCAACTCGAGTTGGGCGCGGACCTGAGTGCGGTACTCGACGACGTGAAAGCCGAAGTCGACCGGATCACGACCTTCCCCGTCGACGCGGAACGGCCAGAAATCCGCGAGCTCACCAACCGCCAAAGCGTGATCAAGCTCGCGGTCTTCGGCGACGTTTCCGAGCGAACTCTCAAGGAAATCGCGTACCGCACGGAGGACGCTCTCGCCGCACTCGACAAAGTCTCGTACGTGGAGACGAGCGGTATCCGGCGGTACGAGATCTCGATTGAAGTCGAACAGAACACGCTGCGCGCCCTCGGCCTCACGCTGGGCGACGTCTCGCGCGCGGTTCGACAGAGCAGCCTCGACCTCTCCGCGGGAAGGATCGAGACGCGCGACGAGCAGGTGCGCATCCGCACGCTCGGGCAGAACTACGACCAGCAGGACTTCGAGTCGATCGTGGTCATCAGCCGTCCGGACGGCACGGTCGTAAGACTCGGTGAGATCGCGACCGTGCGTGACGGCTTCGAGGACGCCGACCTGATCACTCGCTACAACGGGAGGCCCGCCGCGCTGGTGGAGGTCTACCGGACGTCGGACGAGCGCGTGCTGGAGATCGTGGACGCGGTCGAGGCCGCGCTTGCGGACGACATAATTCCGGCGTTGCCCGCGGGCGTGTTCCTGGAGGTGTGGAACAACGATGCCGACATCCTGGCAGACCGTCTCAAGCTGATGCTGAAGAACGCGGCGCTCGGACTGCTGCTCGTCATGATCGCGCTGACGCTCTTCCTCGAGTTGGGGCTGGCACTCTGGGTGGCGGCCGGGATCGCGCTGTCGTTCATCGGCACACTGGCGGTGATGATGGTGCTCGGCGTCTCGATCAACGTGATGTCGCTCTTCGGCTTCATCCTGGCGGTCGGCATCGTGGTGGACGATGCCATCGTGGTCGGGGAGAACATCTATTCGGAGCGGGAGAGGGGAGTGCCCGGCCTGCTCGCTGCAGTGCGCGGTGCCAAACGCATCACGGGCCCGGTCATCTTCGCCGTACTCACGACGATCACCGCGTTCTCCCCTCTGCTCTTCGTGCCGGGCGTGATGGGCAAGGTCCTCGGGGCGATCCCGGTCATCGTGATTTCGGTGCTGATCCTATCGCTCATCGAGTCGCTCCTGATTCTCCCCCACCACCTCTCGCACCTGCCCGAGCCGCACACGCAGAAGCGGAAGAAGGGCATCTCCCGTCGGATCATGCTGGTTCAAACCGCGGTCGACGCACGACTCCAGGCCTTCATTCAGGGGCCTCTGGACCGAGGGCTCCGTTTCACCACCAGGGAGCCGGGCATCATAATCGCGGGGGCGGTGGCCCTGATCATCATGTCCGTCGCGCTCGTGCCCGCGGGCCTCATCAAGGTGGAGTTCTTTCCCGGTGTGGAGGGCGACAACGTGATCGCCGACCTCGAAATGCCCGAGGGCACGTCCGTGTCGCGCACGAGTGCGGTTGCCGAGCACCTTCGGCTCGCGGCCGAGCGCGCCGTCGAGCGCCTGGAATCCGAGCGGCCGGAGGGCTCCCCTCCGCTGGTGCGGGGAGTGTACAGCGTCGTGGGCAACGCGCCACCCATCGGGGGGCCGATCGCCGCGATCACCACGAGCGCGCCGGTAGCGAACCGGGCTTACGTGAACGTGCGGCTGCTCAGCGCGGAGGAGCGCACGGTCACCTCCCGACGATTCGAGCAGGTGTGGCGCGAAGAAGTCGGAGACGTGCCCGAGGTGCGCTCCCTGACGTTCACGGCCGACGTCCTCAACATCGGGGCTCCCGTCCAGGTGGAGTTGTCGCACCCCGACCCGCAGCGGCTCGCAGCGGTCGGGCGTCGCGTGGTGGCTGAATTGGAGTCGCTGGCGGGTGTGTTCGACGTGAAGACCGACCAGGATCAGGGCCTCAGAGAGATTCAGCTTCGCCTGAAGCCCGAGGCCCACACCCTGGGGCTGACGTTGGAGAACGTCGCGCGACAGGTACGCGCGGCGTTCTTCGGGGACGAGGCGCTGCGGGTTCAGCGAGGACGCGAGGATATGCGTGTCTACGTGCGGCTCCCCGAAAGCGAGCGTGACGCCATCGTGGACGTCGAGGACTACATCGTGCGCACGCCGAGCGGTGGCGAGGTGACGCTCAGTCGCATTGCGCGGGTCTCGTTCGGCAAGTCTCCCACGAAGATCCGCCGCAAGGATGGTGTGCGCATTCTCACCATCACGGCCGACGTGGATCCGGCCATCGTGACCGGCCAGGTGGCCACACGCGAACTGGAAGAGGTCATCATTCCACGCCTCGCTGCGGAGGACGCGCGCCTCGGCTTCAACTTCGGCGGCGAGCAGCAGGAGCAGCAGGAGTCGTTCGCCTCCATCGGGCGGGGATTCATCCTGGCCTTGTTGGTGATCTATGCGCTGCTGGCGATCCCGTTCGGCTCCTACGTCCAACCGCTCATCATCATGGCGGCGATTCCCTTCGGCATCATCGGGGCGCTCCTGGCTCACCTCGTCATGGGGCTGTCCCTCGGACTGCTCTCGCTCTTCGGCATCATCGGACTCTCCGGCGTGGTCGTGAACGATTCCCTGGTGATGATCGACTTCATCAACGAGCGGCGCCGTAACGGCGTGGCTGCGCGTGAGGCGATCGTCGAGGGTGCGAAGTCGCGCTTCCGCCCCATCATGCTGACCTCGCTCACGACCTTCCTGGGCGTGGCGCCGCTCGTGTTCGAGCGGAGCCTGCAGGCGCAGTTTCTGATTCCGATGGCCGCATCACTCGCGTTCGGAATCCTGTTCGCGACGGTGATTCTGATGCTGCTGGTGCCGGCGCTGGCGATGGTAGAGGCAAACGTGGCGGAGTGGTGGGCGGGGCGACGGGCGGGCCAGGTCACTTCTGCTTTGGCGGAAGTGGGGGTCGCCGGAGACTGAGGCGGGTTTCGCCGCCCCCGTTTCTCCTCGCACAGTCATAGCCTCCTTCCCCTTGTGCGTTTAGGGGAGCGTGCCTAGGTTCCCTAGAGCATTTAGGGGAACCACAGACGGGCAACAGAATCATGACGAAGCGTGGCATCGATCTGCTTCAAGGCACCCTCGAGTTCCTGATCCTGGAGACCCTCAAGGATGGTGAGGCCAAGCACGGCTTCGGGGTCCTACGGTGGATCCGAGACGCCTCGCAAGGGGCTCTGAAGATCGAGGAAGGTGCGCTCTACCCGGCGCTTCACCGACTGGAGCGGAAGGGTTTGGTGGAGGCCGAATGGGGCCTCAGCGAGAAGAACCGGAAGGCCAAGTACTACACGCTCACCTCGGCGGGCGAGAAGCAGTTGGCCCGGGAAGAGGTGAACTGGGGCCAATACGTGGACCTCGTGGGGCGGATCATCGCCACTGCGGGAGCCGACTGAGGTGAGCCGCACCGGTCGGTTCAAGCGACTCTTCCGGCTACGGTCCCGAAGCGGTTGGGGGGAAGACTCGGTCGATCTCGAGATGCGGCATCACGTCGAGATGCGCGTCGATGAGATGATCGAAGAAGGCATGGGGCCCGAGGAAGCACCCGACGTTCGCTGTTACGGTGCTGCTGACGCTCGGGCTCGGGATCGGCGCCAACACGGCCATCTTCACGGTGGTGGACGCGGTGCTGATTCGGCCCGGGCCGTTTCCGGATGCCGACCGGCTGGTGGAGATCTTCCCGACCAGCGAAACGTCGGGGTTCACGCTCCCGTTCCAATACAAAGGGAGTGCCCTAGCCTGGCGAGAAGGAGCCGATTTCGTCGAAGAGATCGGGTACTCCTCACCACTCCGCATGGTGAGAACCGACGGCGAGACCGCCATCAAGCTACAGACCTAGAGGAGCTGCGCGACCACCGTGTCGCACTTCTCGAACTCGCTCGCGAACATCGTCATGAGTTGATACTGCCCCACCGCTGCCGCTGCTTGGCGCTCTACGACCGAGGTCGGGGGCCGATCCCTTCCCATCCCGAGGTAACCCGCCGCAACGGCACCCGACACGACCAGCACGACCTCGAGGCCCTTGTCACGCAGCGCGGTAACGTCCTGGGCGATGCGCTCGATGACGAGCGGATCGAGCCGTCCCGTGGGGGCGACGATGCCGCTCCCGACCTTCACGACGACCCGGAGGATCTCGCCGAAGTCCCGGCCCCCGCCCGGCGTGCCCGTCGTGGAAGTCACGCAGCGTCCCCGTCGTCGAAGAGCACACCGGCCTTTCGGGCGGAAAGCACCAAGCCCTTGATCATCGCTGAGCTGAAGCCCTGATGCTCCATCTCGTTGAGCCCCGCGATCGTGCAGCCCCGTGGCGTCGTGACCCGGTCGATCTCCGACTCCGGATGATGGTTGTCGCGCAGCGCGAGCGACGCGGCGCCCCTCGCGGTCTGGGCCGCGAGCAGGAGCGCGTCCTCGGGGTGGAATCCGATCTCGATGCCCCCCTGGGAGGCGGCCCGAACCGATCGGAGGAAGAAAGCGATGCCGCATGCACACAGTGCCGTGGCTCCGACCATCATCTCGTCCTCGATGCGGAGCGTGAGTCCCACGCCCTTGAATAGAGCCTCTGCCTCTTCGAGGCTGCCGATCGATTCGGGATCGGCCGAGAGGCAGGTCATCGACTCCCCGATCGAGACGGCCGTGTTCGGCATGGCTCGCACCACCGGAATCGGAGCCGGGATCATCTCCCGAAGCTGGGCGACGGTCACACCGGAGACCACCGAGATCACCTTGTGGCGGTTGGGATCCAGCTCGCCCCGGATCCCGTCGAGAAGATCCGCGATCTGCTGGGGCTGAACCGCGATCAGCACGGTACCGGGCGCCTGGATGGCCGCCAGATTATCGGTCCCGACCGGGAAGCCCTCGGCAGCCAACTCCTTCAACCCATCCGGATGCCGGCGGGTGACGTGGATCTGGTCCGGCCGCAGCGTCCCGCTGCGCACCAAGCCACGCGCGAGGGCCCGGCCCAGATTTCCGCCGCCGAGAATGGCCAGGCTGACGGACGATGAGGCAGATGATGAGGCGGGTGATGAATCGGACGTTGGTTTTTCGGACATCGGAAACCTCTCGGAAACAAAAAAACCGGCTCCTGGAAACGGGGCCGGCGAACGTCAGGTCTCGGGGATCGAAGGTGGTTCTATCGAATCTCCCCACGCAAGACAGGACGCGCCCGCTCCCTCGGAAGTGGACGGCTGATTCGCGGTCGGCGTCGCGGTCGTGCGTGCGGGCTCACGGTCGGTCCGGTCTAAGTGGTCGAAAAGATGTTGAAATCGTCGAAAAGGCTATTTAACGGACGATAGCGAAGCTGTGGGGCATGTCAACGATAACTCTAAACTGTGACACCCCGTTCGTGAAGGAAACTCGGGGCCACGTCGGCTCCGTTCGGCCATTCCACGGGGCGTTGGTGCATGGCTCCGGAGTGTAGCTTCAAAGTGACGTGAAGCCCTAGCCCCCGGAGCCGCCAGCGATGAAGTATCCGAAGCGAAGCCAGTACAAGCACGCGAAGTCTCAGTATCGGGTACGGAATTGGCCTGCGTACGAGGCTGGCCTGCAGAAGCGTGGCGACCTCACGGTCTGGCTTTCGGATGAAGCGCTCGATGCCGCGCTAACGATCCGCATGGTCTTCCATTCCGAGGGGGGTCGTCAGGGAGCGTGGCCGAACGAGGGCGTGCCCCTAAAATGCGACGCAGCTCACCTTCGCAGCGGCTGGCGGTGCAAGAAGCCAGGACCGGTCGCTGCAGAAGAAGGCCTCGATGGACGGCGATCCGCTCGTCGGGATGAACACCCCGGGAAACCTACCACTGTTGATGGTGAAAATCTTCAGGTCGAGAAACGGCGTCAACAGGGGATCCGTTGCGCAGGCACTGAGGTGGAAATTGCCAGCGGGTTGGGCGGCGGAGCCCTTTCTTACGCAGATCCCGACGCTGATGATGTCGGTGCAGTTGTTCCAGAGGTAGAGGCCAGGTACGGCCGACGGCTTGGGCGCGTCATTTCCCGAAATATAGTTCTCGAGCCTCACCGAGGTCGCGGGACACCGTGCTCCATTGAAGGGTGTCGGTTCGCGATTCGTGCGGTCGGTCGGCGTCACGGCACCACCGCCCCACGACGCTGAGATCCACACGGGCTCGAAGCTGGTCGTGTCCGGGCCGGCCGCCGGGGCCGTAATGCCTGAGCAGCTCGCCAGGCCGCCCAGCACGAACATCGTCGAGATACGAGAAGCGATCCTTTTACTCACCTGTGCACCCCTTAGGCTCATTACTTCGTGACCAATCCTGTGACCGGCCGAATAGGCCGGGCGTCTTCCGTCCGGGTGTAGGTGGTTCCAGGCAGGCCACAACCCAGTGAGAGCGCCATTTCAAATGTACCCACCCATCCGTCCCGTGCACAGGATTCTCGCTACTGCGTTTGCCAGGCCCTGATCGGCGCAGAGGGTTTCACCCGGACCTGGAGCCCTGATGGTGGGATCCCTGGGGACAGCTCAGCCCGCCCTCACTCCGCTGGGCTCCGGCCCGAGAGGGTGAGGCGGGTGGTGGTGGGGTAGCACCGGCTTGCGGCTAACCTTTCCGTAGGGTAACATCGACGTGTGGGTATCCAGCCGCTCTCCCCCCCGGCGGCGAAGCAGAAAGACCTAGCCACGTTGACTCTTCCTGGGGACCTTCAGCATAACGCAAGAGGGCATCGCTGAATGCCTCTCTAGGGTTGAGCGGAGACAGGAGAGAAAGGAGGAGCCATGATCGAAGTCGTGTTGTTTCTTGGCGAGATAGTAGGCATCGCGGCGGTCTGTTGGATGGTAGCCGAGGGCATTTCGGTCAAGGGCAATCTGAGCGGGCGCTGGGCGCTTGCGATCAACGCTGTGCTCTGCGTCGGATTCGCTATGACGCTGCACGGCATGGACGTACTACACGTCACCGCTGTGACCCCCGATGTCGAGCACGGGTCGATGTTTGAGTGGGTGTTCATCGTGTTGGCTGGACTGGTGGCCAGCGCTACTTCAGCGCTCGGTATCAACGATCAACTGGTCAACAAATTCTTGCTGGGGAGGGGTAAAGGAAAGGGACGTAAGTGATGTCAAAAAATTGCGATAAGGTGGATGTTGAGTATCACTGATGCCTGACTCCGGCAACCGCATCCGTGAGCGCCCGGTGGTGGCGGCGGCACGACCCGAGAAAGCTTGTGCCTAGGCTGGTAGCTCAGTAAAATACGGTCCCCTCCCAGGAATCGAGGCATGCCCGTCCGTCTCGGAAGATTCACTGCACCTTCCACAGAAGATAGTAACCCTAATCCGACCGGGGAGGGGTCATGACCGATTTCGAGCCGATGAGCCGCCGCAAGGATGGGCGGCTGTACTCCAAGGTAACCAGGCGGTGCGTGGCTCTTCTCCAGCACGTGCCACCGAAAGAAGACTTCGTCTTTACTACCGTCGCTATTCGCAAGACGTTATCGATGAGATGGGCGGCGGTCTCGACCATACGGCGAGCGTTACAGGAGGGACACACACCGCGGCCCTTGCAACTGAACGCGACCAAGAAGTCGTAGCCACAACCGGAGCAGCGGGCGCGAGCGAATCCGTGCGCCAGAATACCGCAACGCAGAGGGCACCGCGCGAAGCGTGGTCCCGGAACTCACGCTCGACCCATGAGGGGACGCCGTCCGCCATGGGATCCGCCTCGGCGGCCTGTGCGAGGAAAGTCTCGAGGTGGTGTTGGACCAGCGGATAGAGCGGCGTCAGGGTAGGGCGGCGCCGGCGGTAGACGGGCCCACAGTTCGGTGCGGTGGGCCGAAGGGGTCGGTGTGATCGAGGGCTGACTCGTACACGGCGTGAGGTGAGGCGCATCCCGGACGGTGAGTCGGGTCCCGTGGCATGAACATGGCTAGACGCGACGAGGGCCCCGCCGCCCGAGGGATCGCCTCCCCCGTCAGGGCTGCCGAACCACCTTCACGGCTCCGCTTCGGTGGTGGTGCGCCGCCGCCCTCAGCGCATCGCGGCGAGCTGACTCTGTTCGTCGGCCGCCGCTCAGCACCGGGCAAGCCTCATGACGAGACGCGCCGCAATCATCACCGGATGCCGCACTCCATTCGGTTCTTGGACGACCTACAATCTCCCCTTCGACGGAAGGTTGCTGGAAGTCGTTGAGGCCGGCAGCGTGACTTGTCCCTAAGTCTCGGGAAGGCCCGACCGACGAACCCCCCGGCAGGCTGCGGTCTGCCGGGGGGTCTTGCCGTGGACTATCGACGTACGCGGCACCATTTTGTCCTTCCGGCGGATGGCGTACGGCGGGCATCTTCCAAGTCACTCCCACCGAGGCGCAGCGATCCTACAAGGTGAGCTTCTGGCTGAAGAACATCGGGTGCGAGGTTCGGTTGAGGATCCGAAGCGAGAAGCCCAAGGTGGCACCACCCGGAATACTGGAGGTTCTCGGCAAGCGGGAATTGGGCACGAACGAATGGCGCCGATTCGAATACGTCTATACGGTTCCGGAGACGTACTGCAACATCAGGTTCGAAGTGAACATCCTACAGCCGGGAACGCTCTGGATCGATGACGTGCGGATCGAGGACGTGGGCACCGAACCATGACAAGACCGTCGGTTGTCTTCCTCAGCAACACGGGCTTCGAGGTCAACTACCGGAAGGCCACCGAGCGGCTCCGGCCCCAGGATCACCCTGCCATCACTGAGATCCGAGCCTACGACGTGGGCTTCTGGGACATCGAGTTCCGAACCAACTCTTGGGACTGGCTCTCGGTGAACGGAAACTTCGGTTGGGGGCACCAGACCAACTTCAACCCCGTGGAGGGCAAACAGCCCGAGACCGGCGATTGGATGTGGCTGAACACCAGCATTGGCTTCCGCCTCAATCCCTGGACCGCCGTCTACGCGGGGGTCAACTCGAACGCACAGAATCTCGAGTTGGTGGATACGCCGGGCGTGGGTCGGGAGCTGCAGCGGACCGGACGGCTGCGCGGCGATGCGCGGCAGTTCTTCGTGAAGGTGTCGTACCTGGAGCGGACCTGAGGAGAGGTGGGCAATCAGGGCCCGCCCCCGCCGAGTTGCTCGAACATCCCACGCCTCCAATCTTGGCCCTACCAGCCCGTAACGCCCCGAACCCGGATCGACTCAGCCATGCGCTCCTTGCTCCGCACCCTGGTCTTCTCCGTCGCCGCCCTACCCTTGGGGTGGAGTGGCTCCGCAGCACAGACCTCGCCGACCTCCATCGACCTCGACATGGTGGCCCGTATCCGCGAGGAAGGGCTGCAGCGCTCACAGCTCGCGAATACCTTCTCCTACATGACCGACGTGCTGGGTGCCCGTCTCACGAACTCCCGCGACATGGACCGCGCGCAGGAGTGGGTCCTGGGCGAGATGAAGCGGATCGGTCTGGTCAACACGGCTCGCGAGCCGTTCATGGACTACGGGGTGAGCTGGGACAACGAGTACGTGTCCCTGCACCTCATGGAGCCGGACTACACGCCCATGGTCGGCTACCCGATCGCCCACACGCCGGGAACGGACGGGAAGCAGCGGCTCCAGGTGGTGATCGCCGACGTTCGGACCAGGCAGGACCTCGAGCGATACCGGGGCCGGCTCAGCGGGATGGCCGTCCTCGGGACGCCCCCGCCCAGGATCGACCTGACCCGGTTCGCCACCGGTACTCCGCGTCGGACGGACGAGGAGCTGCGGGCGCTCGAGGAGGACGTCGTGCTGCCGGCGGCGAGCCCGGACCGCTACCTGTCCCGACTGTTATCGGATCCGCCGCGGCGGAACCCGGACCTGCTGACGGCCGAGGAGCGGCTGGCCTTCTGGGTGGCCGAGGACGTCGCCGTGGTCCTGGAGTCCAGGAGCGGCTGGCCGGGAGCGGTGCGGGGCTTCGCCCGTCCGGGCGCCAAGGCCGACCTCTGGGCGCGGGAGGTGACGCTCTCCTCCTTGCCCATCGTCGCCGTCACGCCCGAGCACTACAACCGGATGTACCGCATCCTGCGGCGGGACATCCCCGTCACCATCGAAGTCGAGATTCGGAACCGGCACGGCGAGACGGTGGAGCAGGCGAGCAACGTGCTGGGCGAGATCCCCGGCACCGACCTCGCGGACGAGGTCGTCATGCTGGGCGCTCACTTCGACACCTGGCACGCCAGCCCCAACGCCAGCGACAACACGTCGGGCGTGGCGGTGATGCTCGAGGCCGCGCGCATCCTGCGGGCCGTGGGCGCCGTGCCGCGTCGCACGGTTCGCGTTGCCCTGTGGTCGGGCGAGGAGCAGGGCCTCTACGGCTCCCGGGCGTACGTGAAGAAGCACTTCGGCGATCCGAACGACCCCGCCGTGGGTGTCACCCCCGAGTACGAGAAGTTCTCGGTGTACTTCAACCAGGACTATGGGCCCGGGCAGTACCGTGGGATCTTCCTACAGGGCAACGAGCACGTCCGTCAGACGTTCGCGTCCTGGATGGAGCCGCTCAGGGACATGGGGATGACGACCATCTCGGTACAGAGTAGGGGTAGCACCGACCACGTGCCGTTCGACGCTGTCGGTCTGCCGGCCTTCCAGTTCCTACAGGCCCGCGTGGGCGGCACCGGCGGTCACACCAACCTGGACTTCTTCGACACCATCCCCGTCGAGGACCTGATGAAGAACGCCGTCATCCTGGCCACGTTCGTGTACCACGCGGCCATGAGCGACGAGAGGATTCCGCGCAAGGGGAGGGGAGGGGGGTAGTGAGGCCTTTGGGGCCACTTCGGGGAGGGCGCCCGCTGGGGCTTCCGCACCCGTCGTCACGCTGAAATCCCCGCCCGCAGCCAGGTCCCAGGGCGGGCGCGCCGGTGCCGCCCGGGACGTTCACCGTTCGGGGATCGGTGCCGACGAATCAGCCGGAGCCGCTCCGGATTTCAACCCGGTAGCGTCTCTCTCCCTACGGCAGGCCTCCGGCCCGTTGGGCGCGGCTGATGTGCGCGCGCAGGAGCTGCATCCTGAAGTCGGCTTCGCCGCGCCCGCTTACCGGTGCGAGGCGCTGGTAGGCGTCTGCGGCCAACACGGTATCACCAATTCTCAGTGCGGCCACCACGGTGCCGTCGAGCAACAACGATGGTGGGAACTGCGCCAACGTGGGAGGTGGAGTCCAGCCCCCGCCTTCTGAGCCGGGTGAGCCCGCCGCGATCAGGCTCGCACCCGCGCGCGCGGCCTGCTCGAAGTCCCACCCCGCGAGTCCTCGCAGAAACGCCACGACTGTCTCGACCTCCGGGGGGACCTCGGCCTCCTCGAGGATGGAGAGCACACGAGCATAGAAGGCCGTGTCTTCGTACCCAGCGCTGCCGGCGTGTAGGATGGCCTCGGTCGTCACGAACGCATAAACCCAGGCGGCCCACCGGTCGGTCTCGGTCGTTTCGGCCGGCGGCTGCCAAAGCAGGGTGAGCGCCCGAGCCACACCCTGCGCGAACCCGGCCAAGGCAGGGTCGTCGGCTTCTTCCGCAGCGGTGACGGCTCGACGGGCCCGGACGGCCCGGGAGCGCGCCATGAGCGGGCCCAACACGGTGATGGGGGTGTCCTCGAAGCTCGCGAGTGGACGCCGCCACCCCCCGAGAGCGGCCGCGATGCGGAACCGGTTCGAAACCAGCCCGGACACGCCCTCGGCCGAGGTGTCAAGGAAGCGCGTCCGCTCCGAACCGAGATCGAGCACGGGGCGGTAGTCGGAGTTGGGAGTCTCCCAACCCTCGAGCAGAGGCGTCAACTCGGCACGCGTGAAGACCTGCAGCGCGTCGAGGTGCTCTGCGCGAATGCGCGGCACGTGTGCCAGGTCCGCCCGGAAGCCGAGATCGTCCAGCAAGCTCCAATCAGGGTCGGGCAAGCTGTCGGCCACCGTGGCGACGATCATCAGGTCGTGCTCTCCCACCAGATATCCACGGAACGCCGGGAAGCTGGCGTGAAGCGCGGCCAGAACGCTGGTGACCATCTCGTCGCTGGTCTCGTACAACTGGAACCACTGGCCGAACACTCCCTCTTCGGACAGGTAGCGTCGGATCTGGTCGTAGAATTCGAGGCTGAAGAGGCTGGCCGTGCCGCTCACCCAGGGGTTGGACGGCTCCGAGAGGATCAGGTCGTACCGGACGCCGGCATGCGCGAAATAGGACTTGGCGTCGCCGATCACGATGTGAGAGCGTGGATCGTCGAAGACCCGGGCGTTGGCTGGATAATAGACGTACGACGCGTCAATGACCCGCGGCTCGATCTCGATCGTGACGAGAGATTCCAGCGTCGGATCCGCCAGCAGGAAATGGCCGGAAATCCCCGAGCCCTGCCCGATCACGGCGGCCCGCCCACCCCTCGCGTGTGCTCCGGCGATCACGGCGGTAAGCATCTGGGTGGACTCGTCCGTCTGCGTGATCGGTGCGGGTTCCACGGGTTCGCGCGCGGCCCGCATCCAGCGCCAGGAAAGCGAGGCGTCCGGCTTCCCGTTCGACGTCAGCACCACCAGGGTGTCCGCGCCCATGACGTGCACACCGATCGTCGCGGTGCGGCCGTCGGCGTAGTACAGCACAGGCCGGTTCTCGACGGCCGTCTCGCCGGACCGGAAGACGCCGCTCGTTAGAGTCGCCCGATCGAGACGCACTCCGGTGGCCGTTCCGACGGCCACGAGCAGCGCCGCCACGGCCGCCGCAGGAGCCAACCATGCCGGAACGGACGGCGGCGCCCGTCCCTTGGCGGACTCACCGCCGGTCGCAGCCGGAAGCTCACCGGCCGCGTGGAAGATGCCGCGCCGTGCCGCTCCGAGAAGGACGACGCCCAGCGCCATGTCGAGGGCCGCCCCCGCGACCAGCATCCCCTTCAGGCCCAGAGCAGGCATCAGGACGAGACCCGCGAGCATGACGCCCACCACGGCTCCCGCCGTGTTGGTCGCGTACACCCATCCGATGGCCCGCTCGCCCGCGCCCACGCGCAGCAGCGTGCTCGTGATGAGTGGCAACGTCATGCCGGCGAGCGCCGTGGCGGGGAGCATGACCGCCAGCGCCAGACCGTATCGCGCCAGGCTGAACGTCCGGTACCCGGCTTCGGTGGCCGGCAGCTCCGAGACCAGGCTGGCGATCCACCCGAACGACTGGGCATAGACGGGCAGCGTCGCGAGCGCGAGCAGTCCCATCAGCAACTGCACTCCACCGAGGAGCGCCAACGGCCGGGAGGAGCGGTCCGCCTGTCGCCGGATGGCGATGGCCCCCAGTGCCAGTCCGAGGATGAAGGCCGACAGCATCAGCTCGAACGAGTGGGTGGCGCTTCCCATGACGAGCGACAGCATTCGGATCCAGGCGATCTCGTACACGAACGACGCGACCGCGGTGAGCGCGCTTGCGGCGAGCAGGAGTCGCCAGATCGGAAGAATCCGCCGGGGCACCGCCCCGCTGGGCACTACGTCTCGGGCGGCTGTCTCCGCAGGGGCACCCCCCGGTGTCTTCATGGCCAAGGCCGCGGCAGCCGCCAGGAGCGCCGCGGTGAGGTTCAGCGCCGCGGCGCTGGCGGATGTTCCTGGCAACCCGAAGGCCGCGACGAACACGAAGCCGGCGGCCAGCACGGCGATGGCGCCACCGAGGCTGTTCACGAAATAGAGCGCCGCGATCGTCCCGCCCGGCTTCCGCGGGAAGGCCCGGATCACGCCGGCGGCCATGAGGGGGAAGGTGGCACCCAGTAAGATGGACGGCAGAAAGATCAGCAGTCCCGCGATGCTCCACTTCCAGAGCCCGATCGCCCAGGGCGACGCCAACGCAGGGAAGATCGTCTGGTACGAAAAGGCGCTCACTACGCGGAAACCGCTGTGGAACGCGAGCCCCACCACGGCGAGGGCCAACTCGATGGAGGCGTAGGCGAGCAGCGGACGGCGCACCCGACGCGAGCGTTTCCCCACCGTCAGGGCGCCCACAGACATGCCGCCCAGGAACATCGCGATGACCAGCACCTGCGCGACCGCGCTGTGTCCCACGAACAGCGCCAGGTATCGGCTCCACACGAGCTCGTACACGAGTCCGGCGGCGCCGGAGCACAGGAACGCGAAGAGCAGGACGGCGCGCATCCCCCAATATGCACCGGGGCTCAAAGGCCTCGTCAACCCGGAAGACGATAGGGAAGGGTGAACTCGCCGAGGGCGACGGCATGGTCACCATGCGGTACGTTGGAGAATCGCGTGAGAGAATTCTTGCCCAGTCTCCAGCAGAAAAGGAGCGGTACATGCCAGCCTACGACTACGACGTCCTGGTCGTGGGAGCCGGACAGGGTGGACTTCCGGCTGCCCACATGGCCGCGAACCTGGGAGCCAAGGTCGCATTGATCGAGGAGCACGAGGTCGGCGGCACCTGAGTCAACGAAGGGTGCGTTCCCACCAAGGCCCTACTGCGTTCGGCCGAGGTCATGCATCTGGTTGCCCGGCGGGCAGCTGAATTCGGAGTCGAAGTCGAGGGCCAGGTTCGCTTCCACTTGGATCAGGCCGTTGGCCGCAAGGACTCGATCGTCAAAGGCATCCACGAGTCGATCCATGGCGCTCTCGAGCGGCGAAAGGAAGCGATCGATTTCCTGCGAGGGGAAGCTCGTTTCCTGAACGAGCATGAGATCGAAACGGGGGATGGCCGCTTGAGCTTCGAGAAGGCCATCGTGGCCACCGGGGCGCGTCGAGTCGTACCGCCCATTCCCGGCCTCGACGAGGTCGAGGTTCTCACCAACAAGACCGCCCTCGATCTGACTGATCTGCCCTCGAGCATGATCATCGTGGGCGGCGGCTATGTCGGCATCGAGTTCGCCCAGATGTACGGTCGTTTCGGCACTCGAGTGACTCTCCTCGGCCGTAACAGCCGGCTGGCGCCCACGGAGGATCCGGATCTGGCGCAGCTCCTGGCCGGGTATCTTCGAGAAGAGGACATCGAAGTGCATACGAATGCTCCCGTCACCTCGCTGCGCAAAGATGGGCATGAGTCGGTGGCCTCGGCCGTGGTGGATGGAGAAGAGAAGGAGTTTCGCGCTGAGGTCGTGTTGCTGGCGGCCGGCCGCGTCGGGAACACCGACCGACTCGACCTGGGGGCGGCAGGAGTAGCGGCCCTGGAAAAGGGCTTCGTCCAGGTGGATGATCGGCTGACCACCAGCCAGCCCAACATCTATGCCATCGGAGACGTGAAGGGTGGGTGGATGTTTACCCACGTGGCGACCTACGACGCACGCATCGCCGCTCTCAATGCAGTGAAGGGGGCAGGGCGCAGCGTCGACTATCGGGTGGTGCCACGCGTCATCTTCAGCGATCCGGCGCTCGCCGCCGTGGGTCTGACGGAGACCGAGGCGAGTGAGCAGGGCTACGACGTTGCGGTGGGGAGCGTCCCCGTCCAGGGTGCCAGGCCCCTTGCGATCGGTGATCAACGTGGCCGGCTCAAGGCCGTGGTGAATCGAGCCGACGGCGAAATCCTCGGATTTCACATCCTGGCACCTCACGCGGACGACCTGCTCCACGAGGTCGTGGCCGCCATGCACGACCACGGCCGCATCGAGCGCATCACAAAGTCCATCCACGCCCATCCCACGTTGAGCGAGATGGTGAAGGCAGCTGCCCGGGCAGCGAACTGACGAAAGGGGGCACAGGGACGATGCAAACTCTGGATCTCGACAAACTCAGGCAGGAATTCAACAGCAGCAGTGGGTCCGTCAGGCTGGTCGCCGTCTACTCGCCTACGTGACCCGTATGCATCTACGGACAAGGTGTTGTCCGAAAACTGCTCGAGGAATTCCAGGCCCACGAACTGAAAGGCTTCGCTGTCTGGCTCCCCATGATGCGAAAGGACAGCCTCGAGCGGGCCGAAGCCGAGGCTGCACCGTTCCAGGACCTACCGGTGGTCCATGTCTGGGATCCGGAGCGTCGGGTCGGCAATCTGTACTCGAAGACTCTGGGACTTCAGTCCACGGCATGGGACTTCTATTTCCTTTACCCGCCGGGAGTGACCTGGGGCGAGGACGAACCGCCCGATCCCGCGTTCCGGATGCACCAACTTCCGGCGGATTCGGGTGCGGACCGGGACCTTGTTCTGTACCCGAGCAGATTTGCGCAGGAGCTTCTCCGGCTACTCGGGGACGGGGTTGAGCCAAGCCATATGAGCCGTAGCGACCTCGGTCTTCAGCTCCATTGGGAGGGTCTTCTGAACATGACCAGGAAACGAGGCGAGTACACCATCGAACACGTGCGCGAGGCGTTCGAGGACTCGAAGACCGTCAGGGGGATATGACGAAAGGCTGGCCGGCCACAGGAGAGCCATT
Source organism: Gemmatimonadota bacterium (assembly GCA_022571515.1). Classification (GTDB taxonomy): domain Bacteria; phylum Gemmatimonadota; class Gemmatimonadetes; order Longimicrobiales; family Gaopeijiaceae; genus JACZXQ01. The sequence continues at coordinate 2,592 of JACZXQ010000009.1, read as the reverse complement.
GCTCATGGAGTCCAGATATCTCAGAGCCCTCGCTCTTGTCCCGAATCGAGGCCCACGGGACGCTCACGTTTCGGGAGCCTGGAATGGAACGAACTTCTGCCTGACCATCGAAGAAAGTTAGGAGAGGACCAGATATGGATACAATTATTCTCTACTTCGCCTATCTAGTCGGAGTGGCGGGGTCCGCCGCATGGGTCTACCGCGACGCTAAAAAGCATGGCCATGGCCACCCGCGCTCGGTTGCACTCGGCACTGCGGTGCTCTTCCCGGTCGGCATCCTCTTCTACATCCTGTCCCGGTGAGGGGGAAGGCCCGTTCTCCGCACGCACGGCCCATGGGGCCCATAGCGCCGCGCTCGCTCGCGAGCTCACGGCATTCTGGTCCAAGAGGAACCCAACCACGGAGGTACCCCATGTCAGCACCGACCCTGCGCACGCCTGCCGCGCTCGGCTTCGCCGCCGTCCTCGTCCTGACCCTCACGGCGTTCGTCACCCGTCCCGACACCGCGCCGACGAGTGCCCAGGACGGGCCGTTCCCTGTCGAGTACTACTACAAGGTCCGTTGGGGCCACTTCGAGGAGTGGATCGAGCTGTACAAGAAGAACCACTATCCGGTCCTCGAGAGGCTCCAGGAGATGGGCGACATCGTCGAGATGTCGGCCGCGTCCCCGTTCTACCACGCCGGGGAGGGCACGCGCTGGGACTTCCGCTTCACGATCGTGTGGCGGAACGCCGAGGTCGCGCACGCGGAGCGTGACACGGAGCCGATCCTTCGCGAGTTGTACCCCGACATGGAGACGTTCAGGGCGGAGGAGCAGCGGCGGTTTCAGCTATTGGAAGAGCACCTCGACGTTCCGGTGGTGCCGTACGACCTTGCGCAGTGGTGATGGGACCCCGGCTGTCTCGCCAATCTACTGTCCAGTGAAATCGGGGGCGCTAAATGTGGACGCCAGCGTTCGTAGCGTTCAACGCAGGTGAACTGAAGCTGGTGGAGGAGCCCGAACTCGAACGACGGTTCGGCGAGAGCTACCGAGAGTACAGGCACCGTGTACCGATGTTTGTGCCGCGAATCGCGCGCACTCGTGAAAAGCGCAGGTCGCCGAACCAAACGCCGCTGTGATCCAGGGCCTCGGCGAGCTCGTGGAGGCAGGCGTGCTCGTGCCGCTCTCGGCGTCCCGCCACGTTCACCCGATCACCTGCCTGTAGATCTCGGCGTACCGGCGGGCGATCTCCTTCCAGTCGTACTCGCCACGGACGAGCGCCAGCGCGTTTGCGCCGCGGCGTTTTCGTTCCGTCTCATCAGCTAACGCCTGGTGCAGTGTCGCCGCCAGGGAATCCAGGTCGTCGACTTCGCAAAGCCAGCCGTTCGCACGCTCTCCGGCATCGACCACGAAATCGAGGGGTCCGCCGCTTCGGGTCGCGACCACCGGAACTCCAGTAGCCATCGCCTCGAGGTAGACCTGGCCAAACGGCTCGTTGTAGGACGGCGCGACCATGACCGCGGCGAGGTTGAGTCCTTGGGACAGGACATCGTGTGGCAGCCACCCGCAGAAGAACACGTTGGGCAAGTCGAGCGAGCGGGCGAGGGTGTGAGGATGTTCTCCCTCCCATTCACCGGGCATCCCTCCCCAGACGAGCAGGTTGAACGGGAGATGATCACCGTCGAACGATCGATTGACTCGCGCGACGGCCCTGATCAACAACGGAACGCGTTTGAAGTCGAGAAAGCGACCCACGAATATCAGAAGCGGCTTCAAATCGCCTGCTGCGTCCCTGAACCTCTCGATGTCGGACCGCTCGTACCGCACGCTGCCCGGGACACCGCCTTCGTCCCAGCCCTGCGGCTCCTCTACCAGGATCTTCCGCAGAAAATTCCATTTGTCGTCCGTGGACCAATCCAGCGGCTGGAACAGAGCAGTGTCCACGCCGTTCGGGATCGTGGCGATGTGTTTCTCGTCGATGCCGAGGCGTGCGATCGCCCGCTCACGAACGTCCGGGCTGATAGCGGCGAAGTGGTTCGTCAGGTCGACCGCGTCGGTGAGCATGCCACGCCCCACGTGGTCCAGCTCATCGGGACGGCCCGACTCCTCGCTCGACTCGTCGAGACGCTCCAGCATCTTGATCTCCGTGCCATGCAGCTGCGTCAGCTTGGGCACCGAGGGGAAGATCTGCGCCGCGGCGACGTGCGCGTGAGTGAGATGGTGGAGGTGGAGAAGGTCGGGCTGGAAGCGCTCCCTCACGCCCTCGAATACACCGGTCCAGCACCGCAGCTGTGCTGCATACTCGGCGTCCGTGAGCTTGTAGAAGACACGGTCGGGTACGCCGGATTTGTCTTCATAACTCGGGTGAAAGGGGATGTCCCACTCGTCGGATAGCGGATCTTCCCCCTGCTCGAATCCGCGCCACGCGTCGGTATAATCGACCAAGGTCAGGGGAATGCCCGCAAAGAACACATTGGCGTCGTGTTGCGGGTCGCCGTCGTGCAGCGTGCCGGTGATCAGATGCACGTCGTGGCCCAGCTCGATCAGGGCGCGCGACAGATAGCGGGCCACCTGCGCGCTCCCGCCCCTGGGATAGAAGATGAGGCTCATCA
>JACZXQ010000072.1 GCA_022571515.1 Gemmatimonadota bacterium | reverse complement strand
CCGGCGAGGCGTGCGGGATGCGGAGAAACCGCGTCTGTCGCTGATCCCACACAGAATTGGATCAGAGACGAGGACATTACCCCGATCCAGGGCCTTCTGGTCGCCTTCCGACCGGATCAGTTGCCAGACCGTGTCACGCGAGCGATGTGGCATCACGAATTCGCCCACCAGGCGTTCTATGTCGACGTGCGCTGGCCCGTCATGACGATGGGTCTCGAGTCACTCGTCCATACGGATCGGGCTCGGTCAACAGCTCAATTCGTTGACCGGTTGCTGGGAGTACAGGCTACGATGGAAGTCGACTTGGCCGGAGAGGAGGAACTCCGGGAGATGTATGATCGGCGATCCCAGTTGGCCCATGGTCGAGGGCTCGGTGCCTATGATGATGAGACGCGGGCCCTGTACATCAGCCTTGAGAATCTGCTGCGTTCCATCCTCGTGCGGGCGATAACCGATGCCAACTTCGCCGCCCGGTTCCAGAGCGTAGAGGAAGTCAAGGTGTCGTGGCCTCTTTCGTAGTGACGCGACAGCACCTAACACGGGGCCTCCGGCTCGGGCCGCATACGCGGCCCTCGACGCAACCGGCCCAACGGGGCGGGCTTCGGTCGAGGAATGTGGCGGTGGATCGAGGCAGGAGTTAGAGAATATGATGAGGGCCGGTTCGGAGGCCCTGAACGTTATGTGCAATCGCTGGAGCGAATAGCTAGACGAGCGATAGAATACTGAGTGAGCGAGTTCCGGAGGTGTGGATGCGACGCCGAAGCAACGGGTTGACTCGAATCGCCTTGATCGCGAGTTCCTTGAGTCTTGCATGCGAGGCGACTCCCGTACCGCCTCAAACGGGGGCGGCCGAGGATGTCTTTGTGGAGCGGGCCCGGGTTGCCCTTGAAGACTCACCGATCGCGACTATTGGGCAGCTGCGAGACTTCGTTCCGTATGGCGATCGCTTCCTCGTCGCAGACGGCATGACAGACCGCGTGCTGGCATTCTCGTCAGATGGGGCCTTCGAGGGCGCGGTCGGTCGGCGCGGCGATGGACCCGGTGAGTTCAAGACGCCCTTGGCGCTCCTGATCGACGTGGATAGCTCCATTCTGGTCACGGACGTCTCGGGGCGGCTGACTCGCCTGTCTCCTCAGCTTGAGCTGGTGGACGTCTATCGTGTCGCTGTCCCCATAGGGGGCTTTGCCCACGTGGGGCAACGGACTCTGCTGTATCAGCCCTCCGGCCGAACCGCCAGTGACAACTTCGTCTGGTGGGACCCCGAAACGGGCCTGGGGGAGTCATTTGATGCAGTCAGCGAGCTGCGTCACACTGTGCCGTATTGGAGTGCCACCTGGGAGACGCTGCTGGCTGTCGGCCATCAGGAGTTGTTCGTAGCCGACAACATGGTGTACCCGCTTCGACGGTTCAGCCTCGAAGGGGAGCTGCGCGACACCCTTGGGTTCGCTCCTCCCTCTTGGCGGCAAGCCGACAAGCCCGAAGTCGGCGAATTCGCTACGCCCGAAGGTCAGAGGCGGGGCCAAGGTTGGATGCGCTCCTTCACGCTCATCGACGGGCTCTATACCGTGGGTGAAGACTGGTTAGTGGTGACGCATCGTGATCCCGTAGGCGAGTACTCGAGCGACGATATCATCAGAGCCGACGTGTACCAGGTGCACTCCGGTAGGAAGGTGTGGCAGGATGTGAGAATGCCCGGCCCGATGATCCGCGGTGGTGACTGTGCCTGGCTCGTCGTAGCGAGCCCGCCCGAGCCGTGGACCATCGCTTGTTGGACTCCGATCTCCCCGGGCGGGGCTCCCTAAGTTGAGTTGATGCCAGTGCTCTGGGGGGAATCGCGACAGCACATAACAGATGGGCCTCCGGCTCGGGCCGCCACGGGCGGCCCTCGACCCAACCGGCCCATCGAGGCGGGCGTTGGTCAGCAGAGGTGATAGAACGAAGGAAGAAGGTGTTGGAAACAGAAGTGATTTGGGCCGGTTCGGAGGCCCTGAACGTTAACTGACATCCACCCGGTGGAGTGATGACCGGGGGCAACGAGAGACACCCGCAAGATGGCTGATATGGCACGAACTCTGATCACCGTCGCGACTGTAGCCGGCGTCCTGTGTTCAAACGGTTGTGGGTCGGATGCTGGGCCTTCTCAGCCGACGACTCCCGGCGGGCTCCAGGTGTCGGGTATAGGTACGGACGCCAGAAGTCGCGTTCCGTTTGCCTTGCAGCCCAGGGTGCAGGTGGTAGACGTCTCCGGAGCACCTGTGGCCGAGGCCGGGATATCAATAGAGGCTGCGATGACCAGTGGAGACGGACAGCTACTGGGAACCACGGCGATGGTGACCTCAACATCAGGTGTGGCCGTCTACACCGACTTGGCGGTAGCTGGCCCCGTCGGACAGAAGACACTCACCTTTACATCGGACGGTATCGGATCGACGTCAGCGGCAGTTGAGCTGTCGGCTGGAATGCCGGCCACGGTTGTTGCCAACACTGATGGTCTGCTATCCGGTGTCCCTGGCGGCACGACGGATGAGGTGCCGGCGGTGTTGGTTTCAGATCAAGATGACAACCCGGTCCCTGAAGTGCGCGTCTCGTTCGCGGTGATAGAGGGTGGTGGGACCCTTTCGGAGACCTCCGCGCTCACAGACGTCGCGGGCATCGCCAGAGTATCGGAGTGGACTCTCGGTTCTGCGGTGGGGATGAACGCCGTTCAGGCCGCAGTCGATGCGCCTGGAGTCACCGGGAGCCCCGTGGCGTTCAATGCATACGCATTCCCGTCGTTCTCGCAGGTGCCAACCACGGGGCCACAGCCGTCCTTCGCCACGGGCGTGACCTTCAATCGAACTAGGGGGACCATTGCGCTGGTTAATCCCTACACGGGAGTGTGGGAGCTCGATCCTGGCGGCGGCAGTTGGACCCAACTGGTTGCTACCGTTCCGGGCGCGGGCCGCATCTATGCCAGTGTCCATGAGGCGACCCAGAGACTCCTGGTCATTTCTGAGACCCAGGGTCCCTCCTATTTCGATTACGAGACCTCGACCTGGGTCGACGCGGGTGAGGGTGACGCTCCCGGTCCGCGATCCTACCCAGGCATGGTCTACGATGCAGCCAACTCAAGGGTGCTTCTCTACGGGGGAGTGGTAGCAGGTGGGTCAAGCAACCCCGTGGCTGAGTTGTTCGCCTGGAGTGGTGAACAATGGACCCGCTTGGCCGATCCACCTGCCGGACCGCGAGGGGGACACGGCATGGCCTACGACCCGCTGAGCGCGGAAATCTTCGTTCACGGAGGGACGAACTTCGGTAACCCCACTGGAGGGGTTGCTGTGCAGGACACGTGGGTGATTCGGGCGTCCGGGGAGTGGGAGCAGGTGGCGACTCTGTCGTCCCCGCTTGCGGGATTCGGAATGGCCTTCGAGGAGATGCGAAGGACTCTCGTGTTGGTCGGTGGCACCCTTCTCGGGTCCGGCGGCTATGGCCTCTCAGACGGCGTATGGGAATTGGTCAACGGATCGTGGTTGCTGTCACCTGTCCGAAGTCCTGGGGGGGCCAGGGTATACGACTCAGTCATGTATGTGCCCCAGCTTGGCCGGATCGTTCTATATGGCTCTGAGCACGCCGGCTGGAACGACCTGTGGTTCTACGGCCCAGGGTAGTGGTCCGAGAAGGGGAGAGGGACGTCAGTTAACAAATGGGCCTCCGACCCAACCGGCCACGAGCTGGGGGAGTCGGTGAGCAGAAGTGCTTGAGCGAAGAAAGAAGGTGTTGGGAACGAAAGTGATGGGGCC
>JACZXQ010000071.1 GCA_022571515.1 Gemmatimonadota bacterium | reverse complement strand
ACCCATTCCGATTGAAGTGGGCCACCTGTTCCGAAGCAAGTGGGCCAGGGATTCCGAGGATGTGGACCTGTCATTCCGACAGATGTGGGCCACCCCTCGGGGAGCAGGAAGGAGACGCTGGATAACCTGAATCTTAGGCCGTCACTTCGGCCCCTCGTAGAAGCGATTCAAACGAGGGGGTGCGATGGCGGCGAAGCGGTTGTCCATGCGAAAACTGAAGGAAGTACTTCGGCTGGGCGCACTGGGTCATTCGGACCGAGTGATTGCCCAGAGCCTAAACGTTGGACGCAGCACAGTACGGCGATACCGGCGGCGGGCGGACGAGGCTGGTCTTGATTGGTCGGCTGCGACGGAGCTGACGGAAAGTGATATCGAGGCCCGGCTCTTCCCGCCGCTGGATCGGTCGCTACGGCCCAGGCCGCTCCCGGACTGGGAGCATGTACAAACGGAGCTGCGCCGCGACGGTGTGACGCTCGAACTGCTCTGGCTCGAATACAGGGCGGCCCACGACGACAGCTACCGCTACAGTCGGTTCTGCGAGCTGTACCGAGCGTGGCGTAGCACGCTCGATGTGGTGCTGCGTCAGGAGCACCGGGCGGGCGACAAGGTGTTTGTCGACTACGCGGGCCACACGGTATCGGTCGTGGACGGCAAGACAGGCGAGGTCCGTGAGGCGCAGATATTTGTCGCGGCACTGGGCGCCAGCAACTACACCTACGCCGAAGCGACCTGGACGCAGAGTCTGCCCGACTGGACGGCTAGCCATGTCCGCATGTTTGAATTTTTTCAGGGTGTCCCGACGGCCCTCGTGCCCGACAATCTGCGTAGCGGGGTAAAACGCGCGTGTATTTACGACCCTGATATCAATCCGACCTATCAGGAACTCGCGACGCATTACGGCACGACCGTGCTGCCAGCCCGTCCGAGAAAGCCTCGGGACAAGGCGAAGGTCGAGACGGCTGTACAGATCGTCGAGCGCTGGGTGCTGGCGCCTTTACGCAACCACACTTTCTTCAGCCTCGCCGAGCTCAATCGTGAAATCCGACGCCTGCTCGACGAGCTCAACGATCGTCCATTTCAGAAGATCGAGGGCACGCGTCTGTCCCTATTTGAGGCGCTCGATCAGCCTGTCCTGGGTGCGTTGCCCGCCACCCGTTACGAGTTTGCCGATCGCAAAAGTGCCCGCGTAAACATCGACTACCATGTCCAGGTCGACGGGCATCTCTACAGCGTCCCGAACCGGCTCGTCGGAAAGCAGGTCGAGGTACGGATCGCCGCCCGGACAGTGGAGATCTTCCACGACGGCCGTCGCATCGCGGCCCATGTGAGGAGCTGGCGCAAAGGCGGCTTCACGACCGACGCGGCGCACCGGCCCAACAAGGCCCACAGCGAGCATCTCGAATGGACGCCCTCTCGCCTCATCCGGTGGGCCGAGAAGAATGGCCCCAATACCGCCACCGTCGTCACCCGCCTCCTCGAGGAACGACCGCATCCCGAGCAGGGCTACCGGCCCTGTCTTGGCATCATGCGTCTCGGTAAGCGCTACACGCCTGAGCGCCTCGAGGTGGCCTGCCAAGTAGCCCTCAAGATCGGTGGAGTCCGCTACCGGACGATCAGCTCCATCCTCAAGAACGGGCTCGACCAGGTCCCTGACTCAGAAGCGCAGACTTCGCTCGCCCTACCCCAGCAGCATGAGAATCTGCGGGGCAGCTCCTACTACACCAATCCTCAACAGCAGACGAACTGACCCATGCTAATCGAACAGACCCTCACTCGACTCCATGAACTGAGCCTCACTGGAATGGCCGCTGCGCTCGAAGAACAGCGTGGCGTGCCCGACGTCCAGGATCTTCCCTTCGAAGATCGCTTCGCCTTGCTCCTCGACCGCGAAAGTACCGTGCGTGAGAATCGCCGCAGGACCCGTCTTCTGCGCCAGGCCAAACTCCGGCTCCCGTCAGCCACCATCGAAGAACTCGATTTCCGCTCGCCTCGTGGCCTCGACAAGTCCGTCATCCTCCGCCTCGCTGGCTGCGACTGGATCCACAGCCATCAGGTCACGCTCCTCACCGGAGCGACAGGTACCGGCAAGACCTTTCTCGCCTGTGCGCTCGGGCACCATGCCTGCCGTCACGGTCTCAGCGTCCGCTACTTTCGACTCTCGAGGCTGCTCGATGAAATGCGGCTCGCACGGGCCGACGGCACCTACCCGCGACTCCTCAATCGGCTCCTGAAAACGACACTCCTTGTCATTGACGACTTCGGGCTCCAGCCGCTTAATGAGGTCGAACGAAGAGATCTGCTGGAAGTCCTCGAGGACCGCTACGCTCGCCGAGCCACCCTCGTCGCCAGTCAACTCCCCCTCGAGCACTGGCACGATATCGTAGGCGACGCCACCTTCGGCGACGCCATCCTCGATCGGCTCGTACACCATGCCCACTCCATCCATCTCAAAGGAGGGTCCATGAGACGTCACGCACCCAAAACCACCACCTGATCACACCAGCGTCGCTTCGCTCCGATCACCCTGTCCACTTGCTCTGGAATGGGTGGTCCACTTGCAGCGGACTGGGTGGCCCACTTCGTCGGAATGCGCAGCAAGACCTTGAGAGGGATCATTCCAATCTGCGCGGGATGCAAGAAGGTGCGCGACGATACTGGGTTTTGGGAGCAAGTCGAGGTCTATATCAGCCGACGTTCTTCTGCTCAGTTCAGTCACGGGATGTGCCCACAGTGCTTCGAAGAGTACTACGGCGAACTCGGCATTGACTACGAGGAAGTCTCGACGACGGGTTGATGCGGACCCCAATCGCTTGTCTGGATCCGACGTCTCCATTTCCGGCCACGCGCTCCTTCCCACTCTCTCGGGCCTCAACGGGCTGGGTGACGCCCTGAGCGCCGATCCCATCCTGAGCAGAGACCGGCGTTGGTGGAAGCGACCAGGCAATGCCGGTCGGAGAGGAGGTCGGGATGTAGACTGAAACTTTGATGAGCTGTCCTGTGGGTGCGAGCCCCACCCAGTCAAAGCATAGCCAGCAGGCTGGTAGCCAGACTTGCAGCTGTCTCCGTAAGGGGGCGGTTGATGCGTAGTCAGGCGAGCGGGTGGGCCGCAGGAATGCAGCCTCGAAATCCTAATTCCGGATGCTCAAGGGCTCACCAACCCTGAAAGCAGCACTGCCGGAGGCGCTAAGGGCGAGCCGAAGGGGGACCGGCGGGGTGGACGACTGCGGCACGGCCGAAGAGGACGGCCCGGTAACCTGGGAGACCCCTGACCGTCCAGTCGGAGGATCCGGGCGACGGAGAACCGGTGACCCTCTCCGACGCGCCGTCGGTGGCAAGCGGCGCGACGGCCGGCCACGTGGCGGAAAACGCCACCGGGCACAGAAACAACGCTTGCCCAACGGGTAAGGCACGACCGAGGGCAAACCGAAGGCGTGCCGAAGCGGCAGGGGAGTCGGATGGCCGCGTACGAGCGATGATGGTGGGGAACGGGCTCGGCACCCGGACCCAGCGGAGCAAAGGCGGCCAGTGTTGAGACAGAACTTCAGGAGGGAAACATGGCCTCGAGCTCAGACTGAGGGTCCCACATGTCAACGGGACTTCTGAAGGTAGCGGAGCGAGCGAAGCGAGAACCGGACGCTCGATTCAACTCCTTGGCGCACCTCGTGGATGAGGCGGCGCTGGGGCGGGCCTTCCACTGGATCCGCGAGGATGCGGCCGTGGGGGTCGATGGCATCACGAAGGAGCAGTACGGACAGCAACTGGAGGGGAACCTCCTGGGGCTGCACGAACGGTTGAGGACGATGCGGTACCGGCATCAACCGA
>JACZXQ010000008.1 GCA_022571515.1 Gemmatimonadota bacterium | reverse complement strand
TCCAGAGCTCCCAAAGGCTGGTGAGCTCGCTCAGTGGGGTGAGGTCGGTGATTGAGTTGTCGCTGAGGTCGAGGTTCTCCAGGCTCGTTAGTCCGCTCACTGCGCTGATGTCGGCGATCGAGTTCTCACCGAGGCGGAGGTCCGTCAGGTTGGTGAGGTTCTGAATCCCCATCAGGCTCTCGATCTCAGCCCCTTCGGCCCCCAGCTCCACAACCCCGGATAGCAGAGCGCAGGTGAGATCGCCCTGGGTGCCGACCGAGAGCGCGGGGCCTTGGTGCATGGCTCCGAACTGAGGACAGATCCCCCGTCCCCAGAGCCGGGATCACGCCACTCGGTAGCTGTCAGGCATCCCGAGACGGGTCATCGTATTGAGGACTTTGCTCGCCAGCTGTACCTCAACTCGTTGTCCATCGAAAGTTCGACTTCGCATACTTCGGCCGATGATCGTCTTGTATCTGAAGACAGTGTTTTCGGCCATGCTGCGCTGGCTGTATCCTGAGGACGTGTGCCACTCGCGTCGACCGAGTTCTCGGATCGAGCGGATGTTGCGATTTCTCTCCTCGAGCGCGGCCGAAGGCTGCGGGCTGAGCTGGGCATCGCGTCCAGGTGGAATCAGCACTCGCACCGCTCGTCCTTCGCCTCGTTCATGGGCCGCTTCGTAAACGGCCCTGGTGTCGTACGCACCGTCTGCCGAGAGCGATGCAATGGGGTCAGGAATCTGCTCAAGCAGGGCCGGAACCTGAGTGCAGTCATGCGTCCGGCGAGCAGTCAGATCCGATGCCACGATCTCACCTGAAGCAGCGTCAACAGCGAGGTGCAGCTTCCTCCAAGCCCTGTTCCTAGGCGGTTTCTGCATATGACCGACGTGAATCCTGAGTCCTGTACTATCGATGAGCAGGTGGATCGGTCGGCCTGTGGCGAGCCTGCGAAATCCAGTGACACGGAGCGTCTTGAGCCGCCGAGATAGCGTGGTGTGATCGGGGATCGGGAGATCGACCTCGAAGAGATCTGCCAGGCAACGGAGGAAGCCCTCGGTCTGGCGAAGCGGAAGATGGAAGACCATGCGGATCGTCAGCGCGGCCTCGATCGCGATGTCCGCATAGGTGCGCTGGCCGCCGGGTTTGCCGCTGGCGGGAGCTCGCCAAGCATCGAGCGCTGCATCGGACAGCCAAACGGTGACGTCACCACGACGCTGGAGGCCGGCCTCGTATTCGGACCAATTCCGTACCCGATACCGAGACTTCGCATGCTTGTACTGGCTGCGCTTCGGATACTTCATCGGTGCCGACTCCCGGTCTGGTATTCCCCGTCACCATGAATCTAGATCAGGAGCCATGCACCAAAGCCGAGGACGGGCTTAAGTTGACAATACCACCCGCAAGGATTTCAATGTTGCTTCTACATGAAGTGGCACTGGCATTGACAGATCATGTACACTCGTGCATGCTTGGGCATGATCCAACGTAACCTGGCGGGGCCTCTCAGAGAGCTCGCAAGGCACTACCCTGTCGTAACGATCACCGGCCCGAGGCAATCGGGGAAAACGACCTTATGCAAAGCCGTCTTCGGTGATCGCCTTCGGTATGTGTCGCTCGAGCCTATCGATGCACGCGACTATGCGAACCGGGATCCTCGGGGCTTTCTTCAGGAATACGGTGGAGGGGCGATCATCGATGAGGTGCAGCGCTCGCCCGACCTCCTGTCCTATCTGCAGGGCGTAGTGGATGAGGACCCAACGCCCGGTCGTTTCGTACTTACCGGCTCGCAGCATTTCGGCCTCAGCGAGGCCCTGAGCCAGTCGCTCGCGGGAAGGGTAGGACTCCTTCACCTACTCCCGCTGGGCTTCGACGAACTCCAGAGGTTCGACGACCCTCCAACCGAGTTGCTCCAAGTGATCTGGTCGGGTGCATATCCCCGGATCCACGACCGGGGCATCCCCCCTGACGTTTGGATCCGCGACTACTTCGCCACCTACGTGCAGCGCGACGTCAGGCAGGTACTGAATGTGACCGACCTGGAGGCGTTTTCGACCTTTGTCGGCCTCGCCGCCGGTCGCACCGCAACGGAGGTGAACCTGTCTCGAATGGGTGGAGACGCCGGTGTCCGGCACAATACGGCACGGGCCTGGCTGTCGGTCCTGGAGACCAGCTTCCTCGTGTTCAGGGCTCCCGCGTGGCATCGAAATCTCAAGAAACAGCAAATCAAGGCACCCAAGCTCCACTTTTTGGACTCGGGACTGGCCTGTTATCTGCTGGGTATCCGCTCACCGGAAGAGCTTCGACACCATCCCCTGCGCGGTCAGCTCTTCGAGAGTTGGGTGGCCGCAGAGATCTACAAACCACGGACTCACGCTGGCCTGGAGGCGCGGTTGAGCCACTTCCGTGATGCGCAGGGGTCGGAGGTCGATCTCGTCGTCGATACGGGAGCCAGACTGATCCTGACCGAGGTAAAATCCGGCGCCACGGTAGCCTCGGATTTCTTCCACGGCCTGCGTCGGCTTGCGGAGGTAGTCGAGGACAAAGTGGCTGGGGTCAGTGTCGAAAGCCGCCTGGTTTACGGGGGCAGCGAGGCACAGGACCGAACCGACGCGCGGGTGGTGCCGTGGAATCGCATGCTGGAGCTCGACTGGGCGTAGCCGCTGTGGGGGTATTGTCAACTTGATGTGGCCGGGGCCGACGAGGATCGGTATCTCCGATCGTTTGCCGCCAGACTTCTCCTTCCCACTGCCCTATTTCCAAGCCGGTACCACGCCGCGCGACGGCGGACCGTTTCGCGCGCCCCCGCCTCGCCGTGGCAGAATCCTTATTGTGAACGTTTGATCGGATCGATCCGGCGAGAGTGCCTCGACCATGTCATCGTCTTGAACGAACGCTACCTCATGCGGGTTCTTCGCAGCTACGCGTTCTACTACCACTCGTCGCGAACTCATCGGTCATTGGACGACGACTGCCCTGATCCGCGTCCTGTGGAGCCGCCCGAGATGGGCGATGTGGTAGCCATCGCCCAGGTTGGCGGGCTTCATCACCGCTACACGCGCCGGCTCGCTGCCTGATCTCCCACCTCCCCGAGGCTGATTGATCCCACGTCGCGTGCTCAGGGCGGGACGGACATCCTTTTACGTGCTCAAATCCCGATCGTCCTGTGCTGAAGTCTGAAAAGGCCCAGCCAGATGCCTACTCTACCTGACACCACCTATGGACAGCCGGTTGACCCATCCGTATGCCGCTCTTGAGTCATCCATCGTCCCTCGGATGAGGTTTTCGCCACCCACAGTACGTCGTACTACCGGATCAGGCGAAGATGAGCCGTCCGCCCTTGGGCTCGGGCACAGGCCGCCCGAGCTCCCTGGCCGTCTCAATCCACTCGTCGATGATGACCTCCACGTTGGCGATCGCCTCCTGGTACGAGCTGCCGTCGGCGGCGCAGCCCGCGAGCTCCGGGACTTCGGCGATGTAGGCGTCGTCCTCGTCGCTCCAGTACAGGATGATCTCGTAGCGGTGCTCAGTCTTCTTCATAAAGCCTGCCTGCCAGCTTGTACTTGTTGATGAGTTGCCTCACCTGCTTCACCTGGTACGCCTTCGCCTTCGAGCCCTTGGGCTGGAGGTTGAGGATGTCGGCGATGCCGGCCTGGGTGAAGATGTGGTGGCTGCCCTTAATGCGTTCATCGAAGCCGAAGCCCTCGAGCAGCTTCCTCAGATCGCCGAACCGGATGTTGGCGTCCGAAGTGCCGCGGAGCACCTGGAACAGTGTCTGCTGGATGCGTGTCACGCTCTAAGCTACTCCCGTTCTACCCGTTTAGCCCAGATGTGGTTCATGGGCAGGACCCGCGCGTCCGGTGCCCGGGCCGAGAGGCTCGCCGAGCTGACCGACGAGCAGGCCGAATACATCAACGTGCCGAAGGACGGGCCGTACAAGCCGGAGTACTACCGGTACTGATTTCGGCAGGCCGCTATGGCCCTCCTTTGAGGCCCTCCTTGTGAAGGGGACCTGATCGGCAGCACATTCGCGGGCATGGGACCACGCGTGTACGTCATCGAGGACGACCCCGTCTTCAGCACGATGGTGTCCGCCTTTCTCATGCGGAACGACGAATTCCGCGTGCGCACGTTCGCCGACCCGGAGGAGGCGCTGGAGGCGATCACCGCCGAGCTTCCGGACGTCGTGCTCACGGACCTCCGTATGCCCAATATGGACGGCATCGAGGTGTGCAGGCGGCTGCGCGCGTCGTGGCCCCTGCTTCCCATCTTCGTCATCACCGCCCACGGCCACATCGAGTCGGCCATCAAGGCCCTCAAGGCCGGCGCGAATGAGTACCTGCTCAAGCCCCCCAACCTGGACGAGTTGGAGACCCTGATGCTCCGGGCGCTCGAGGAGCGTCCGCTCCGGGAGGAGGCGAAGTCGCTGAACCAGGAACGGCAGGCCAGGTACTCGCCGGGGGCCATCCTGGGTAACCATCCGAAGACCGAGGAGACACGCGCCTTCGTCAGGCAGGTGGCCGATGTCCCCCACGCCACGGTATTACTTCTCGGCGAGAGTGGGACCGGTAAGAACCTCGTAGCCCAGACGATCCACTACTCCAGCGCGCAGGCGGGCAAGCGTTTCGTGGAGATCAACTGCTCCGCGTTGCCCCCCGCGTTGCTCGAGGCGGAGCTGTTCGGATACATGCGCGGCGCCTTCACCGACGCGCGCGAATCCAAGCGCGGGCTGGTCGAGTTGGCGGACGGCGGCACGCTCTTCCTGGACGAGGTCGGCGACCTTCCTCCCGAGGTTCAGGCCAAGCTCCTCAGTTTTCTGGAGTCCCGCAGGTTCCGCCGGTTGGGTGGAACCGATGAGATCGAGGTTAAGCTCCGCCTCATCACCGCGACCAACAGGGATGTCACCAAACTGATCGGGGGCGGCTCCTTCCGGGCCGACCTCTACTACCGGATCGGTGTGGCGACGCACACGCTCGCGCCGCTACGCGACACGCGCGAGGACATCCCCATCCTGGCCGAACACTTCAGGTCGGCCTTCAATCGAGAATTCCGCAAGCAGATCGCCACCATCATGCCCGCGGCTCTCGAAGCGCTCGAGGCGTGGAGTTGGCCGGGCAACGTCCGAGAGCTCAGAAACGTGATCGAGCGGGCCATGATCTTCGCCTCCGGACCCGAGCTCACGCTCGGCGATCTACCTCCGCTGGGACTCGGCCCCATCCAGACCCCAGGCTCGGCAACGGGCGACTCCCGCCCACGCATGGCGGACGGCCTCACGCTTCCGGAGGTCGAGAAGGAGTACATCCGGAGAACGCTCGAGCAGTTCGACGACAACATCCAAAAGACGGCCGAGAGCCTCGGTATCTCCCGCAAGAACCTCTGGGAGAAGCGGAAGAAGCACGGCCTCCTGGAGTGAGCCGCCCGGAGTGGGCGTGTGGTTACCCAAATGGTTACCGTTCCGTAACGACGTTACCAGACGGTAACGATACTCCGCACATGGCGTGATTCCCATAAACCACAGCGCCACCACAACTTACAGCACAATCACGACCAGGATCACCCTCTGGCACGGTCCATGCACTATCTATCGTCGCAACAAGTCTACGCCTTCGGGCGACACACCAAGGCTTCGTTGCGAACGCGCTACTGGGCAGGGGCTGGGACGACGGCCCGACGACTCACCGGGTCGCCAGCACTCTGCATCTCCTGAGTGATGCGTGCCAGAAGGGCCATACTGGCGGCATCACATGTTTTCCAGGGGAACCTTCCGATCGGGGTGATTGGGTGGTCCGGCGAAATTCTGCCGGGCCACCCATCCCCCACCTTTTTTTCCAGCGGGAATCGACCGTGTGACTGTTACGCCATCGAGGCGATGACCCGCACGACCCTCTCCACCTCGTCCATCGTGTTGTAGATGTGGGGGCAGAGCCGGATGCCCTCGAAGTCACCGCCCATGGCCGCGCCACCGATCGCGTGGTCGGCATAGAGCCGCCCGAAAGCCTGGCGCGAGTCCAACCCGGCAACCCGGAACACCACCACACCGTGGCTGAGCTCGGGATCGAGCGGTGTATGGAAGTGCACTCCGGCGACCCCATCACGAAGCTGCGCCTTGAGCGCGCCGGCCAGCGCCTTCACCCGTTCGTGCGCCCGCTCGCGGCCGATCGCCTCGTGGAACTCGACCGTATCGCCTACCGCGGCCACCGCCGCGTCGTCGCGCTGCCCGAGGTTCTCGAACTTCTGCGCGCCGGCCGACCGCGCCCTCTCCCAGCCAACCCCCACATGGGTGGGCCACAGACCGTCGATGGCTTCGGTCCGCACGTACAGAAGGCCGGCCTCCTTGGGGCCAACGAACCACTTGTGGGCGCTCCCTGTGTAGAAGTCGCAGCCGAGGGCGTGCACATCGACGAGCATGGCTCCGAACGTCTGCGCTCCGTCGATCATGCTCATCACGCCGCGGTCTCGGGCCGCTCGACACAACTCAGCCGCCGGCAACGCCACGCCGGACACGTTGGAGACGTGGCTGAACGACACCAGCCTGGTACGCGAGGTGAACGCGTCGAGGAACGGCCGGACCAGGACTTCGGCGGTGCGAGGGCTCGGAGGCGTAGACACCCGCTTCACGGTGAAGCCCATGCGCTCGGCCCGCACATCCCACGCAACGCTGTTGGTTGGATGGTTCTGGTCCCAGAGCACCACCTCGTCTCCGGGTCCCAGTTCCATGCCGTTGACCACGGTGGCGTTCGCCGCGCTGGTGTTCCGGACGATCGCGATCTCGCCCGAGTCGGCGCCCATGAAGGCAGCCAGAGCCTCGCGGGCGTCGGTCCGTAGGCCGCCGAGCTTCGCCCGATTCTGAAACGAAGCATCCCGGTCGACGTCACGGGTCAGCTCGAAGACGCGCTCCTGCACCGAGGCCGGAGACGGGCAGAGGTTCGCGGCGTTCATGAGGATCAGGCCGGGCCTCAGCGAAAAGGACCGCTTGACGAGGCGCCAGAAGTGCTCGTCGGCCACCTGGTAGGTGGGAAGGCCGCGAGTCACGTCGGTGATATCCGCGAGGAGCCGACTCCCCTCACCACGGCGGCCGGACCACGCTGAGGCGGAGATCGGCAGGCTCGCGGAGGCGACGACACCCCCCACGACCTGGCGAATGAACCGTCGACGGCTGCGAATGCTCATCTGTACGCTCCCTGTCCGGTGGGCTTGGACCGATGCCTCAAGGTACGTCGGCCATGATGCGCTCGATATCGCGGCGATCCTCGGGCGACGGAAAGCCCCACTCGGGACGGTAGCCGAACAGCTCGGCTACGCTGGACGATCCGAAGTGGTCGTTCAGGATCTCGATGTGATCGCTCGAGAGAAGGCCGGGATGGATCACGCCGCACGCGCGGCTCAACTGGAGAAGCTCCTTGCGCAGGGTGACCACGTAGTTGGCCAGGCGGACCGCTTTGGACCTCGCGTCCAACCCACGCATGAGCCAGCGGTTCTGCGTCGCGACTCCCGTCGGGCAGTGCCCCGTATGGCACCGCTGCGCCTGGATGCAGCCCACGGCCATCATGGCCTCCCGGCCCACGTTGATCATGTCGCACCCCAGCGCGAAGGCGAGCAGGCCGCTCGCGGGAAAGCCGAGCTTTCCGCTGCCGATGAACACCACGCGTTCGTGTACGCCGGCCTCCGCAAAGATCCCGTAGACACGGCTGAACGCCATCTTGAACGGCAACGCCACGTGGTCCGTGAACGAGAGCGGCGCCGCACCGGTCCCCCCTTCCCCACCGTCGATCGTGATGAAGTCGACACCACGCTCGCCGTCGCTCATGAGGTTGGCGAGTTCCTCCCAGAAGCGGTGTTGGCCGACGGCCGACTTGATGCCGATCGGCAGGCCCGTGGCCTCCGCGAGCATCTCGACGAAATCCAGCATCTCGTCCGGAGTGCTGAACTCGGCGTGCCCGGAGGGGCTGCGCACGTCTTTCCCCACGGGCACACCGCGGATCGCGGCGATCCGGGGCGTGACCTTGGCGCCTGGGAGCATGCCGCCCAGGCCGGGCTTGGCCCCCTGACTCAGCTTGATCTCGATGGCCCGAACCGGACTCGCCTCGACGGCCTCGAGGAACCGCTCCAAGCTGAAGGACCCCTTCGGCGAGCGGGCGCCGAAGTAGCCGGTGCCGAGCTGCCAGATCAGCTCCCCACCATGCCCGTGATAGGGAGAGATGCCCCCCTCACCCGTGTTATGGAGGCACCCGGCGATCGCACAGCCGCGGTTCATGGCCTCCACGGCGGGACCCGAGAGCGATCCGAAGCTCATGCCCGAGATGTTGACCACGGATGCCGGACGGAAGGCCTTGGCTCGCCCACGCGCGCCGCCCATCACTTTCGCGCACGGCACGCGGTAGTCGGGATTCTCCTCGGTGTCTCCCGCCTTCTCCTTCACGCCCATCACCGAGTGCTTGATGATGACGTAGCTGGAAGACCGCTCCATGTCGTTGTCGGTGCCGAATCCGAAGTAGTTGTTCTCCTTCTTGGCCGAGGCGTACACCCAGCGGCGCTGATCCCTCGAAAAGGGCAGCTCCTCGTCGTTCGACGTCACGATGTACTGGCGGAGTTCCGGGCCGATGGTCTCCAGCAGATACCGGAAGTGCCCGATGATCGGGTAGTTCCGGAGTATGGCGTGCCGCTTCTGCGTGACGTCGTAGATGACCACGAGCACGACCAGGGCTCCAAGGATGATCAGAACAGTCATGAATGCCGGCCTCGCGGGTTACCTGCCACTCTTTCTTCGGCTGCGTGTCCCACTAAAGAGGAGGCCCGGAGCGTCCGGGCCGCAAGCTCCAGCGCCGAATCCCCCTGCAACCGTGTGTGGCACGGATCGTGTATTCCGTCTCTCATGACAGGACAGACACTCTTGGAATCGGAGGACACCATGGCTAGCTATTCCCGTTCACCTCAATTCCTGATCGCCCTCGCCGCGACACTGGCCCTCGTGTCCACGGCGCCCTTTGTGCAGGCCCAACTGGCCGGCGCCCAGGGCGACATCTACGTGATGCAGATCCAGAACGAGGCGCCCATCGAGCTCCGCGCGGACAGGATCACCCGGCATCAAAACGGCTGGGTGACACTCGAAAGGACCGACCGGACGGTGGCGGTCTTCGGCTCTTATCAGGTGATGTACGTGGTGCGGAAAACCGACCAAGCAGCCCACGTTTACGAGATGGTGTATCATGACGGTACTACGGTCTTGTTCCGGGCTGACGACATGAAAGTGCAGGCACAAGGCTATGTCGAACTGACGGTCGACGGACACCTCTCGGGCATCATCTCGAGCCAGATTCGTTACGTGAAGTTGGTGGACGCCGACAACTGAGCGGCGCAAGGAGCATTGGGCCCTGGCCAGCATGCTGGCCGGGGTCGATGCTCCCACTGCCAACATCGGGCCACGCCACCGCCTCCCCCAACTCGTATCCGTCCATCTCTGCACAACCCTTGGACGACCCCCGAGGGCATTGGGTTGGGATGAGACGTGCACTCAGCGAATCCACGTGGCCAGGTGTCGTATATGGAGCTTGCGAACGAGGCGGTACTACACCAGAATCGGGCGCCGGCTGAGTGGGGCTTCACTACGGGAGACACGATTCCGCGGCACATGAGAGAACCGATATTTGCCCTCCGGGGGCTATGCGTGCTCATGCTCGCCCTCGCTGCGGGCGTCCGTCCCGCGCGCGCCCAGGAGGAGGAGCCCTCTCAGCGAGAGACGTCCAGGCCCAACGTCTTCTTCGATTGCCAAGGGCGGAACTGCAACAACACCTACTTCCGTACCGAAATCGAATGGGTGAATTGGGTGCGTGCCCGCGAGGACTCCAACGTCCACGTGATCATGACGAGCCAGGCCACGGGCTCCGGCGGTCGTGAGTACCAGATGGACTTCATGGGCCGCGACCAAGATCAATCCTACGAGGATCAGATCTTCTACCGGGCACTCGTCACCGACACCGAGCGGGAGGCCTTGGACGGGATCGCACACGCCCTGGGCGTAGGGCTGGCGCGCTTCGCCAACGAGGCCGGATACCGAGGCATCGTGCGCTTGGAGCGTGTCGAGGCCGGGGCCGGCGGCTCGCTAGATAGGGTCGTGTCGGCCGGCGAGGTGGACGACCCGTGGAACCTCTGGTCGTTCCGGGTCGGCGCCAGCGGCAACCTGGACGGCGAGACGACACGCCAAACCATACGGGTCAACGGCAACTGGTCGGTGTCCCGGGTCACGCCGACTTGGAAGCAGAGCTACAGCGGTCGAGCAAACTTCAGCCGGCAGGAATTCGAGCGAAGCGACTCGAGCATCTTCGTCGACCAACGCACCGACTGGAATTTCAACGCCCTCGTGGTTTATGCGATCGCCGACCATTGGTCGGTGGGCTTTCGGTCCTTATCGGGTCGCCTGACGAGGTTCAATCAAGACTTCCGCTTCGCCTTTACACCGGCCATCGAGTTCAGCTTCTTCCCCTACGAGGAGGCGACCAGGCGCTCGCTCACCGCCTCCTACGAGATCGGGCCCACCTACCGAAACTACATCGAGGAAACGGTCTTCGGCGAGCTGGAGGAAACGCTCTTCGAGCAGTCTCTCGAAGTCGAGCTCTCCCAGCGCCAGGCCTGGGGCGATGCTTCAGTGAGCGTCGAGTGGTCACACTTCCTGCACGACACCAGCCTACGCACGATCTCGCTCGACGGGAACATCAGCTTCCGCATCACGCGCGGCCTGAGCCTCAACGCTGACGCGGACGTGAGCTGGGTGAACGACCAGGTCTTCCTCTCCGCTGAAGGACAGACCGACGAAGAGATCCTGCTTCGTCTCGCGCAGCGGAGCACCGACTTCGACTACGGGATCTCCTTCGGGTTCTCGTTCCAGTTCGGCTCGATCTTCAACAACGTCGTTAACAACCGCTTCGGCGGAGGCGGAGGGGGAAGGGGAAGGGGATTCGGCAGGTTTTTCCGTTAGAGCAAGCTCGGTACAACCCCCCTACGCACCCACGATCCGAAGGATGGACCCCACGATGGTGACGATGTAGAGCTCCCCCACACCATCTTCCCCGAACGAGGCGATGCTCTCGCCGGGGCCGTATTCGGCGACCGGGAGGGTGAGGCCAGCGGTTTCACAACCGCCTCCGCCGAAGCAAGTGCTGCCCTCCATGGTATTCCAGCCGTAGTTCTCTCCCCCCAGACTCGAGGCGGGCTGAACGTTGACCTCCTCGACCTGGCTCTGCCCCACGTCCGCGATGTACAGGTCACCGGTCGAGCGGTCGAAGGACATTCGCCACGGGTTTCTCAAGCCGTACGCCCACACCTCTGCACGAGCCCCCGGAGTGTCGACGAATGGATTGTCCCTGGGGATCAGGAACGGATCGCCGGAGTCGATGTCGATCCTGAGCACGGCCCCCAGGAGGGTTCCCCGATTCTGCCCATGGCCCAGCGGATCACCCCCCGATCCGCCATCGCCGAGGGCGACGTAAAGCATCCCGTCCGGACCGAATGCGATCGCGCCGCCATTGTGGTTACTGAACGGTTGCGAGACCTCCAGCACGATCGTGCCGGAGGCCGGGTCGGCCACGTCCGGATCTTCAGACACGTTGTAGCGGGCGATGCGCGTGCCGCCCGACGCGCGATCCGTGTAGTGCACGAAAAACCGGCCGTTTTGGGCAAAGTCGGGGTGGACGGCCATCCCGAGGAGCCCACGCTCACCCTCGAGGCTGGTAAGGTCGGCGATGTCGAGGAAGGGACGCGGCAAGAGTGCGCCATTCTGAATGATACGAATTCGGCCCGGACGCTCGACCACGAAGAGACGGTTCGCGTCGCCCGGAGGCGCCGTGACGAACACGGGCTGATCCATGTTCCGGATCACGACCTCCAGCGCCAACTCCAACCCGGGTGGTGGAGGCTGCGGGCCCGGCAGGCCGGGAGGATCTACGGGGTTCGTTCCCGAATCCCCGCATGCCGGGAGCAGCATGCACACGAGAACCGCGAGGTGGGTGGGTCTCATTCAGTGCTCCTGTTCGGGCCGGGTTGCCAGCGTCCCGTTCGATGCGATACGCTTTCCTATCCGTAGAACACCTTCAACGCTCGGGATTTCCAATGGCAGCCTGCATCTGTGTCGTGGACCTGAAGGCGATCCGTCATACCGGCAAGTTCATCGGTGAGGACTGGCTGTACGTGATCGGCCTCAACGGCCGCCGGGGCACCATTCGCGGCAACGGAAAGGACCGGATCTACGCCGCCGGAAAGCGCCCTCGTTGGACGCTGGTCACGCCCACGTGCGGGGACCGTCTGACCCTCGACATCACGATCCGGGCCGTGGAGCAGGATCTGGTGTTCGACGACGAGAACCCGGAGGTGACGCGACTCCACACCAAGGTCGTGCAGTGCCCGGGTCCCGACTCGAAGGAGCCCGGCAAGCTCCTCAATCAGATCATACAGGTACCGGTTACCGAGGACTATGGCCTGTTCAAGGGCAAGACCAACCAGGTGGCGTTCGAGTTCGACATTCTAACGCACTACCATGCCGGCATCGACTCCGATGCGGATTCCGGGGCGGCGGGAGACCCTTGAGCACGTCCAAACGGCAGTTGACGGAGGAAGAAGCTCGCCGACTCTGGGAGCGTGCAGCCGAGCTTCAGGCTGAGGCGGACCCCCAGGGGCACCTGTCCGACGGGGATAGCGATGTGCCGGCCGATACCGCGACCCCCGGCTACGCGGTAGACGTAGTGCGCCAGGCCGCACTCGATGCGGGCATCGATCCGGAATTCGTGGACCAGGCGCTCGTTGAGGTGCGCACCGAAGCCGAGGGTGGACGCCTCGACCGGTGGGCCGATCGATTCCTGAAGGACTCCCCCAAATGGCTCACGGTGCGTCGCACGCTGGAGGCTTCTCCTCAGGAGACCTACGCCTCACTGCAGCGTGTTTTGCCGAACTCCCCCTACGAGTTCAACCTGATCGGTACCCGGGGCGCATCTCCGCTCGAGGGCGGCCGGTTGATCTTCGAGGTGCCCAACCAGGTCGGCTTCGTGACCCAGGGGAACAGCACCGTCTTCGACATCCGCCACCATGCGGGCATCCTCGAGATCGAGGTGTCCCTCCGGGCCGTCGGAGAAGACGGCACGCAGACCGAACTCGAGATCACCGCCCACCTCGTCCGAGCTCGGCGCGTGGGCTTCATGACGGCCCAAGGGGTGGGTGCGGTCGCTTTTATGCCGGCTTTCTTTTTCACCGCCGTCTTCACCGGCGCCGTCCTTGGCCTCGAGATAATCCCCGTTCTGGCTCTGGCCGCTGCTGGGGGAGGCGGCGGCTTTCTGGGTGCGACCCGCGCCTTCAGGCTGTTCTATCGCTGGGCGCTCCGCCGGGCTGAAAAGGCTTTCGAGCGCCTGATCGGCGCGATTGCGGTGGACGTGCGAACGGGTGGGGTCTTTGCGCCGCGCGGCGACCGGGGCGCGCTGCCACCGACTGAGGTCGCTAATCCGCGCCGCTAGGCCATCCGGGAGCGCCTCGATTTGTAGCGCACCAGCGGGCTGATTACTATGGGGGTCGAGCGGGCTGCGTCCCAACGAAACGAGTACCCGAACAAGCGGAATCCGTGAGCTTCGTCCATCTCCACTGCCACTCCGAATACTCCCTACTCGACGGCGCGAATCGCATCACGGACCTGATCCGGCAGGCCCAGGAGTTCGAGATGCCGGCGCTCGCGCTCACGGACCACGGATGCCTGTTCGGCGTGTGGACCTTCCAAAAAGAGGCCAGCGCCGCCGGCCTCAAGCCGATCATCGGCATGGAGGCCTACGTCGCGCCCGGCGACCGCCGAGACCGCTCCAAAGCCGGTCAGGGAGAAAGGGCCTACTACCACCTCGTGATTCTGGCCCGGGACATGGAGGGCTACAAGAACCTGGTAAAGCTGTCTTCCATCGGATACACGGAGGGCTTCTACCACCGCCCGCGTGTGGACCGGGAAGTGCTGGCCCGCCACTCGGGGGGGTTGATCGTGAGCTCCGCCTGCATGGCGGGTGAGGTCGCGCGCCACCTGACGGCCGACAACCCGGAGGGCGCCCGGGAAGCGGCCGCCTGGTACGCCGAAACGTTCAAGGACCGCTACTACCTGGAGGTGCAGGCGCACGACACCGACGGCCAGGCGCAACTGAACGAACGAGTGTTCGCCCTCGCGGACGAGATGGGGTTGCCCGTCGTCGCCACCAACGACTCGCACTTCCTGAAGAAAGAGGATCACGAAGCCCACGACGTGCTCTTGTGCATCGGCCTGGGTAAAGATCGCAGTGACCCAAACCGAATGCGCTACGACGACGGCCTGTATTTCAAGAGCGCGCAGGAGATCGCTGAGCGCTTCCCAGACCGGCCCGACGTGCTCGAGAATACGCTGGCGATTGCCGACCAGGTCGATCTCTCGTTCGAGCGTAGCTACCACCTGCCGGCCTTCCCTCTCCCGGAAGACCGCAAGGATGAGAACGCCTACTTGATTCATCTCGCTACCGAGGGAGCCAAGGTCCGTTACGGCGAGACGTTGACTCCTGAGATCCAGGCGAGACTGGACTACGAGCTGGGCGTGATCACGGACACCGGATACACCGGATACTTCTTGATCACCTGGGATTTCATCGACTGGGCGCGGCGGCATGGGATACCGGTGGGACCGGGGCGCGGGTCCGCCGCCGGGTCCATCGTAGCCTACTCACTCGCCATCACGAACATCGATCCGATGCGTTTCGACCTGCTCTTCGAGCGATTCCTGAATCCAGAGCGGATCTCGATGCCCGACATCGACATCGACTTCTGCTATGAGCGGCGCGGCGAGGTCATCGATTACGTGAAGCGGAAGTACGGTCAGAACGCAGTCGGGCAGATCATTACGTTCGGCACCATGAAGAGCAGAGCGGTGATCCGGGATGTCGGGCGGACGCTCGGGTTCGAGCCCTCCGAAACCGACCGCATCGCCAAGATGATTCCGAACACGCCGGGCC
The DNA here is from genome assembly GCA_022571515.1 of Gemmatimonadota bacterium. GTDB lineage: Bacteria > Gemmatimonadota > Gemmatimonadetes > Longimicrobiales > Gaopeijiaceae > JACZXQ01. The sequence goes on along the minus strand of JACZXQ010000008.1, from coordinate 129,624 downwards.
AGGCGTTCACCGTAGAGCAGGCGGTCACAGAACTCAAGGAGGTGAAGGAACTCTACGAGGAGGGCGGACGCTACCAGCAGCTCTTCGACTACTCGATGACACTCGAGGGTCTCTCACGACATTCCTCGGTGCACGCAGCGGGCGTCGTGATCGCCCCCGGTCCCTTGGACGACTACGTGCCGATCTGCATTCAGACCGGAAAGAACGGTGGAAGCGGCGCCGAAGCGATCTATGTCACTCAGTACGACATGAACTGCCTCGAAGATGTGGGCATGCTCAAGATGGACTTCCTCGGCCTGAAAACACTGACCGTGATCCACGACGCGGTCGAGTCGGTGAAGGCCAGGGTGGGGGCGCTCAAACATTCGGAGACCGGTGAAGTCTACGAGTCGATGGACGACGTGCCGCTGGACGACCCCGCGGTGTTCCGCATGCTCGCGCGCGGCGGGAGCGCCGGAGTGTTCCAGTTCGAGTCCAGTCTGGCCGTAGACAAGCTTCGCGCCATGAAATGTGACCGCTTCGACGACCTCGTGGCGTTGAACGCGCTCATCCGGCCCGGTCCGCTGGATAGCGGGATGACCGACGCCTACATCCGCCGGAAGCTGGGACGGGAAGAGATCCGCTACGCTCACCCGGACCTCGAGGAGCTCCTGAAGCCGACCCACGGCATCATCGTCTATCAAGAGCAGGTGATGCGCATCGCGAACATCCTGGCGGGCTACAGCCTCGGCGAAGCCGACGTGCTCAGGAAAGCGATGGGAAAGAAGGACGCCAAGCTCATCCGTGCGGAGCTGGACCGGTTCACCGAGCGATGCGTGGAGCGCGGAGTGGAGAAGCGCACGGCGGCGGAACTCGCCGACCAGATCGAGACGTTCGGACGCTACGGGTTCAACAAGTCACACTCCGCGGCGTACTCCCTGCTGTCCTACCATACGGCATGGCTCAAGGCCCACTACCCCGCGGAGTTCATGGCAGCCATGCTGTCGGCCGTGCTCTCCAGCACGGACGACGTGGTCAAGTACATCGCGGAATGTCGCGACATCATGCGTTGTCTGCCTCAGATGGACGACGCCATCGAGGTTCTCGCTCCCGATGTGAACGAGTCCGGCTGGAAGTTCACACCCGTGGGCGAGATACAGATCCGATTCGGCCTGGGAGCCGTCAAAGGCGTGGGCGCCTCGGCCGTGAAGTCGATCCTCGATGCCCGTGCCGGCGGTTCGTTCGAATCGCTCTTCGACTTTCTCGAGCGCGTCGATCTGCGTGCCCTCAACAAGAGGGCGACCGAGGCACTCATCGCGGCGGGCGCACTGGATTCGTTCGGACATCGCTCGCAATTACTCGCCGGGCTCGACACGGCCTACTCCGAGATCCAAGCCCGCAAGTCCGACGAGGAGGCCGGCCAGGGATCATTGTTCGATGGAGCCGATACCTCCCTCCAGGCGAACGACCCCGAACTCCCCGCCGTTCCGGAGTGGTCCGAGCAGGAGCGCCTGGTACGCGAGAAAGAGGCGCTCGGCTTCTTCATCTCGGGCCACCCACTCGACCGGCACCGCGAGGTGGTGAGGGCGTTCGCTCCCGTGAACACGTCCAGTCTCAAGGACCGGGCCGGGCAAGCGGTCGAGTTGGCGTGCGTCGTGACCAAGGTGCAACGGCAGATCTCACGCCGCGATCACTCGGAGTGGGGCAAGATCATAGTGGAGGACTTTCACGGGACGGCCACGGTGCTCGCCTTCAAAGAGACCTGGCAGACCTATAAGGAGGTTCTCCAGCAGGACGCGGTCGTCCTGATCAACGGAAAGGTCAGCGGCCGCGAGCGTGACGAGGAGAACCCACCCATCTTCCTGGACGAGGCGGTGTCGCTGGACGGGGTGCCGAACAGCGGCCAGCTCGCCCTCGAGATCGAGTTGCCGGAAGACTCCAAGTGGGCGGACACCGTGTTTCACGACGCGAAAGAGGTGCTCGCTGCCCACCCCGGTGACGCGCCGGTCGAGCTCCGCCTTGGAAGCGGCAACGGAGTTGAAGCATCGCGATTCCGGTCGCGGAGCCTGAAGGTGGATCCGAGCAACGAGACGCTCTACGATCTACAGGAGATGTTCGGCAAGGGCCACGTGCGGCTCATCCGCGTCCGCTCCACACCTCCGGCACCCTAGAGTCCTGTTCACGCTCTACGCCGTCCTGTGCGTCACGGCCGGACTCGCGACCCTGTCCGTGATTCCACAAATCGGGGCCTGGTGGCCGGCGGCCGGATCGGTCGTGGCACTGCTCGCGGTTCGGGGCAGCCTGCAGGAAGATCGCCCCGTATGGCGCACCGTATTGCTCGCGGCCACGCTGGGAGGTGGCCTCGGTGCTCTGGTGCAACCCACCGGCCTCCAGCCCTTGCCAGGTTGGGCCGGATACGCCGGCTGGCTCCTCGAAAGATTCGTGCGTTACGGCCTGGTGGCCGGGATCGGCGTGGGCGGCGGGATAGGCCTGTTCTCGGAGGCTCGTGCGCACGCCCGGCGGGATGCATCGGCCACCATAGACTACTCCCGGCTCGTTCCCTGGCTGGCGGCCGGCACGATCGCACTCTCCGGCGTCTCGAACCCCATCTGGATGCGGACCGAGCGTGCAGCGGACGCCTATCAGGCAATGGCCTGGTCCGATCTCGTCGCGCTCGTGCAGGCTCAGGAACGGGAGCACGTTCGCTCGGCGACCTTCTCCGCCGACCTTCGGTCTATCAGTTTCTTCCCGGCCTTGGGTGTGTTCATGGTCGTCGACCATGCGGACCCGACGAGCTTTTCGGCCCGGGCCAGCCACGTGCGGAGCACCGCCGAGTGCCTCGTGGTATTGGATCGTTCACAGGCAACGCAGATGGACCTCACCTGCGACCGGAGAGCACGGCGATTCTGATGCGACCCCTACCTACGACCCACTCCCGAGTCCCCTGGATTCTGGCGAGCGTGCTGGTCACGGTGTCGTGCGTGCCGGCTCGACCGTATTACTCGGATAGCTCCCCGCAACCGGTCACCCACCCCGTGCCGCGGAGCGTGCGACAGCGCATCGTGCTGTTGGGAGACGCGGGCGCGCCGGCCGAGGGAGGCGAACCGGTACTCGAGGCGCTCGCCGACACCGTGGCCTCGGTGCCGGACCGAACCCTGGTCGTCTTCCTGGGCGACAACATCTACGAGCGAGGACTTCCGCCCGGAGGCCCCGGTAGGGCCGAGGCCGAGCGGCGGCTCGCGGCACTGATCGCGACGTTGGGTGATCGAGCGCGCGGGCTGTTCGTACCCGGCAACCATGACTGGGATGAATCGGGGCCGGACGGTCATCAGGCCGTGCTGCGCCAGGCCCGCCTCGTCACAGAGTCCGATCCGGAGCGGCTGCTTTGGCTTCCGGAAGATGGATGCCCGGGACCGGCCTTGGTCCCGGGACTCGCCGGCGTGTCGGTCGTGGCCCTGGACACCCAATGGTGGCTCCACCGATACGCCAAGCCCACGACGGCCTGCTCGGCCGGCGACACGGCAGCCGTCGCCCGCGGCTTGGAGTCGATGCTCGCGGAGGCCGACGGGGACGTCGTGGTCGTGGCCCACCATCCTCTTCAGAGCGAGGGCATACACGCGGACGGCCCCTCGTGGAAGGACCACCTGTTCCCGCTCCGGAATGCTCGTGGACGCGCCTGGTTCCCACTGCCCGTTTTGGGATCGCTCTACCACTGGATCTACAAGCCGCTCACCCGCACCCGACAGAGTCTCCAGCACTCCAAGAATCGGGATATGAGGAGCATGCTCGACGCGGCCATGGCGGCCGGCCGCCCGCTGGTCTATGCGGCCGGGCACGACCATTCGCTTCAGGTTTTCGAGGGTACCGGATCCGCGCGGTACGTGCTGGTCAGCGGGGCCGGGTCCGCCTCGAAGGCGACACCGGTGGACAAGAACGACCAAACCCTGTTCGCCGATGCTCGCCCGGGCTTCATGGTTATCGACTTCATGACCGACGACTCCGTGCTCCTCAGGGTCGTGGAGCCAGGCCGGGCGGTGGTGTTCTCGCACTGGCTCCGTCCGCCGCCGTCCTAAAATCCTAGCGATACGGCGGTATCCGCCGTAGGCTGCGGGCATGAGCGCCCCCGTACGAGCAAGCCGCACCGCCGACGTTCCCCTCCACTACAACCTGGTGGAGATCCTGGAGCGGAACCTGGCCGAGTCCGCCGATCGCCTCGCCCTGCTCTCACCCGATCGCCAGATGACGTTCGCCGAGGTTTCCGCCGAGGCCAACCAGGTAACCAACGCGCTTCGCGCGACGGGCATGAAGGCGGGAGGCACGGTCGCGATCGTTTCGCCCGACTGTGCAGAATGGGCGACGTGCTTCTTCGGAACGGTCAAGGGCGGCTTGGTCGCGCTGGGAACGAATACGCTGCTTACTCCCGAAGGGCTTCGCTACGTGCTCCACGACGGTCGCGCGTGCGTTGCGATCGTGCACGAGGGGCTTCTCGAGACGTTCAATCAGGTAAGGGACGAACTCCCCTTCCTCGAATATGTGGTCGTGATCGGGAATGCCACACGGGAAGGCGACCGCTCCTACAGCGAGTGGATCGCCGACGAACCCGAGACCGCCGAGGCCGCGCCCACGCACCGTGACGACTTCGCCATCCTCAACTACTCGAGCGGCACGACCGGGCAGCCGAAAGGGATCCTCCACTCGCACAAGGACCCCCTGCTCGCCGCCGAGCTCTGGGGAGTGAACGTGCTGGGCATCGAGTCCGCCGATCGAACCCTGTCGGTGGCCCGGCTGTTCTTCACCTTCGGTCTCGGAGGCAACCTGATCTTCCCGTGGTACGTGGGGGCACAGACCGTGCTATTCCCGGAGAGCCCGCGAGAGGCGGACACCGTTCTCGGGATGATCGAGCGCTTTCGGCCGACCATCCTGTACAGCGCGCCCACCGGATACGCGGCGGCGCTGGCCGTGGAAGGCCTCACCACGAACCACGACCTTTCCACACTGCGGGTATGCGTGTCCGCGGGCGAGGCCCTTCCGGCCGCACTCTGGCACCGCTGGCAGGGCATCGTGGGCGTGGACATCATCGACGGAATCGGGTCGACCGAGAACTTCCACATCTTTCTGTCGAACCGCCCCGGCCGGATACGGCCAGGCAGCACCGGCCGGAAGATGGAGGGCTACGATCTCGCCATCGTAGACGAGTCGGGCAGCCCCGTGGAAGAGGGTCAGGTGGGCAACCTGTTGGTGAAGGGCGAAACCGCCGCGCTCTCCTACTTGCATGACTCGGCGAAAAGCCGAGAGACGTTCCAGGGTGAGTGGCTCTTCACTGGCGACAAGTACTACATCGACGGCGATGGGTATTACTGGCATGCCGGCCGCTCGGACGACATGCTCAAGGTGGGAGGCATCTGGGTCTCTCCCGTCGAGGTGGAAAGCACCCTCATAGAACATGACGCGGTGCTCGAGTGTGCGGTCGTGGGAATCGGCGACCGGGCCAACCTCATCAAGCCAAAGGCCTACGTGGTCTTGAGCCCCGGGTACGACGCCTCCGACGACCTGGCCGAGGAACTGACGCAGCACTGTATCAGCGAGATGGAGGCCTACAAGCGGCCGAGGTGGATCGAGTTTCTCGAAGAGCTTCCCAAGACCGCCACTGGGAAGATCCAGAGGTTCAAGCTCCGGTAGGTGAGGGAGGGAGAAGTCGTGCTCACCCATCTCCACTTTCTTGCCGCGGGGGAGGCCATGCGGTTCGAGCGGAGCTCGGGAGGGAGTGGTGGTGGCCACGACGGCGAACGACGGGTTCTTGAACATCGCTCTTACGCCGAAACGGAGGTCCTGGAACAGGGCGTCCATGGTATTGCTTTCCGATGGCTTGGGAAGTGGAGTGTGGCGAACGCGCAGGGTGATCGCGGGGCCTACGGAGGCTGTGGCGGGAAGGTTTCAGGGCCCGTGTGGGACCCCTCGCGCAACGGATATGGTAGGGCTTAGGATCACAACGTCGGAAGGGTTTGGGCGAGGCTTCGCCTCATCGGATTCTGCGGAAGGATTTCGACATGAAACGCGCTCTCCTGGGACTCCTACTGGTCGGCTGCACGAGCAGTGCGGCGAACTCCAGCGGATTCTCCATCGACTACGAGAAGTACACGCTTGATAACGGCCTCGATGTCGTCATTCACATCGACCGATCCGATCCGGTGGTCGCCGTGGCCATGACCTACCACGTGGGCTCGGCGAGGGAACTCGAGGGCAAGACGGGGTTCGCTCACCTCTTCGAGCACCTCCTCTTCTTGGAGTCGGAGAATCTGGGCAAGGGCGGGCTCGACATCCTAATCAACAAGGTGGGTGGCTCCCTGAACGGCTCCACCAACCGCGACCGCACCAACTACTTCCAGACGGTACCCAGCGACGCCCTCGAGAAGATCATCTGGGCGGAGGCCGACAAACTCGGCTTCTTCATCAATACGGTCACCGAAGAGGTCGTCGCGAAGGAGAAGCAAGTCGTCAAGAACGAGAAGCGGCAGGGCGTCGATAACCAGCCGTACGGCCACACGAACTTCGTGATCTCAAAGGCACTCTACTCCGAGAACCATCCTTACAACTGGCAGGTGATCGGCTCGCTCGAGGACCTGGACGGCGCCACGCTGGCCGACGTGCAGGAGTTCTACCGCACCTGGTACGCACCGAACAATGCCACCCTGGTCATCGCGGGCGACGTCGACGTAGCCCAGGCGAAGGAGTGGGTGGAGAAGTACTTCGGCGAGATCGAGCCCGTCGAGCTGCCGGCTGCTCCGGAGGTCCCGCCCGTCGAGCTGCCGGCCACGACACGGCTGGCCCACGAGGACAACTACGCACGGTTGCCCGCGTTGACCATGGCCTGGCCTGCGGTACCACAGTATCACCCGGACTCCTACCCCCTCACGCTGTTGGCCGCACTGCTGGCCGAGGGCAAGACATCGCCGTTTTACGAGGTGATCGTGGAGGAGGAGAAACTGGCGCCGCGGGTGAACATGTTCAATCGGGGATCGGAGCTTGCGGGTACATTCCGGGCGTCGATCCGGGCTTTCGCGGGCACGGACCTGGACAACGTTCTGGCGGCCGTCGACGCCGCGTTCGACCGCTTCGAGGTGGAGGGTTTCTCGGACACCGACCTGTCCCGGGTGAAGGCCGGACGTGAGACCGCTTTCTACAACAGCATGTCCAGCGTTCTGAGTAAGGCGTTCCAGATGGCCCAGTACAACATCTTCGCCGGATCGCCCGGATACGTCGAAGAGGATATCGCCCGCCTACTGGACGTCACGCGCGAAGATGTCATGCGGGTGTACGAGCGATACATGAAGGACAAGCCCTACGTGGCGACCAGCTTCATTCCGCGGGGCCAATTGGCCCTGGCCCTCGAGGGGTCCCTTCAAGCCGAGGTGGTCGAAGAGCCCATCGTGGTCGGACGCGAGGCCGAGTTGGTACTCCCCGGAGATCGCGAGATCGAACCTACGCCCTCGTCGTTCGATCGCGGTGTGGAGCCGCCCTTCGGCGAGCCGACGTCTCTGCCCATTCCCGACGTGTGGACCGACGGGCTCGCCAACGGAATGAAGGTCTACGGGATCCAGAACAACGAGCTGCCTCTCGTACGGTTCACGATCCGCATGAAGGGCGGCCTGCTGCTCGACGATCCGGACAAGGTCGGGGTGGCCAGCCTCATGGGCACCTTGATGACCGAGGGTACGGTGAACCGGACACCGGCCGAACTCGAAGAGGCCATCGACATCCTCGGGGCCTCCATCAGCGTGCGTGTTGGCCGGGAGACCGTCACCATCTCCGGCAACACACTCACCAGAAACTACGACGCCACCATGGCCTTGGTAGAGGAGATCCTCCTCGAGCCACGCTGGGACGAAACCGAGTTCCAGTTGGTGAAGCAGCGCACGATCAACGCGCTCCGACAACAGGAGGCCAACCCGAACGCGATCGCGGGCAACGCATATAACAAGTTGCTCTACGGCGACGGGCATATCCTCTCGAACAACGCGTTGGGAACGATCGAGTCCGTCGAATCGATCACGATCGACGACCTTCAGGCCTTCTACGAGCGGAACCTGTCACCCTCGATCGCCAGCATGCACGTGGTGGGCGATGTCTCGCCGGATCGCGTGATGAGTTCCCTCGCGGGCCTCGAGAGTCGGTGGCAAGCGAAGGACGTGGAGTTCGCCGAGTACGAGCTGCCCGAGCCTGTCGATCGGTCGCGCATCTACTTCGTGGACGTCCCGGGCGCCGCCCAGTCGGTGATCAGGGTGGGCCGGCTAGCCCTCGCGCAGACCGACGACGACTACTATCCAGCCACTGTCATGAACTTCCGCTTGGGAGGCGGTGGCTTCGCCTCGCAGATGCTCCAAATCCTCCGCGAGCAGAGGGGGTATACGTACGGCATCGGATCCGGGTTCTCGGGCACGGACATCGCGGGCCCCTTTACGGTGAGCACGGGCGTGCGTTCGAACGTGACCTACGAGTCCCTCGACCTCATCCGTGACATCATGGCAGAGTACGCGGACGGGTTTGACGAGAGCGACCTGGAGGCCACCACAGGCTTCCTGCTCAAGAGCAATGCGCGCGCCTTCGAGACGTTGGGCGCCAAGATCAACATGCTTCAGAACATCAGCGCCTATGGACTCCCCCACGACTATGTGGTCGGGCGGGAGCAGATCGTGCGGGCGATGACCCGCGAGCGGATCAAGGAGTTGGCAGAGCGCTACGTCGACCCGGACCGCATGATCTACCTCGTGGTGGGTGACGCCGGCACCCAGCTCGAGCGGCTGACTGCGGTCGGCTTTGGCCGACCCATCCTGATCGACCGGAACGCAAACCCGATCGGGGACTCTTCCGGCCGGTAAGCCAGGCCAGGCCACGAACCACCCTGAGGGTAAGGGGCCAGGCTGTTGTCCACATTGTCAGTTTTTCCTGACTTGGCAAAATATTTTTACGCCACGAAGTTGATACCATGCAACAAGCCATATCGATCATCGACCGAACCGAATCGGCGGCAGCCCTGCTTAGCCCCGTGCGCATGGAAATCCTCAAGCTGCTGCGCGAGCCCGACTCCGCTGCGGGCGTGGCACGTAGCCTAGACCTTCCCCGCCAGCGGGTGAGCTATCATGTGCGTGCGCTGAAGGACGCCGACCTGCTCCGCGACGTGGGCGAACGGCGCAAAGGCAACTTCGTCGAGAAGCTGGTCCAGGCGACCGGGCGCTACTACCTGATCGCCCCTCAGGCGCTGGGCGAGCTGGGCGCCAGCCTCGACGCGGCCCAGGACCGGTTGTCGAGCGCGTACCTGGTGGGAATGGTGTCCGAAGCGATACGTGACGTATGCACGTTGAGGCAACGCGCCGATCACGCCGGAAAGAAGCTCGCGACCCTCTCGCTCGAGACCGAGGTGCACTTTGCTGACCCCGCGGCGCAGAACGCTTTCGTCGCAGAACTCGCCACGTGCATGACCAGACTCACCAAGAAGTACCACCACCAACGCCGTCTGGGCGGAAGGAGCTTCCGCTTCATGCTCGCCGGGTACCCGGCACTGCCACAGGAGGACGGCGCACCCCACTCCACCTCTAGACCAGCGGCAGGGGAGGCCCCGTGAGCGACGCGCCGCAGGATCGCACCCGCGCAATCGAGATCGAGGTCGAAGTCGACGCCTCTCCCGAAGACGTGTGGGAGGCCATCTCTGAGGCCGAGGGAATCCGACGCTGGTTCGCACCCGAGGCGCGCGTGAGCCCGGGCGTGGGAGGGTCGATCTGGCTTTCCTGGGGTGAGGGTGCGGAGGGCGAAGCCACCATCGACATCTGGGAGCCCAACAAGCGGTTTCGCTGGATCGAGGAGTGGGGTTCCTCGGAGGACGAGGGCGGCGCTACGCTGACGGTGGTGGATTTCCACATCGGGACCCGAGGCGGCACGACCGTCGTGCGCTTGGTGCACTCGGGCTTCTCGGCTTCGGCCGACTGGGACGAGTACTACGACGCGACCAAAGCCGGATGGACGTACTTCCTATGGAACCTATGCCACTACTTGGGGAGGCATCCGGGAACCCCCCGCACCATGATCTCGGATCGCCGAAAGACCACACGCCCGTGCGACGAGGTCTGGGCGGCGCTGCTGGGACCGGCTGGACTGGACGTGTCTTCGTTCGAAACGCTGGCCGCCGGCGATGACCTGGCGCTCCGTGTCGGTGCCTCGTCCTTCTCGGGCGAGACCGACACCGTACAGCGTCGGCTTACCGAATTGATGGACGGCGTCTTTGGGGCAGGGTGAGCGGGGTTCTCCAGCGAAAGAATCCAGGCTAGGGGAATCTTCCCCCACAACCGCGTTCGCCTGCACCCAGTGGCGTGCAATGTTCTGCGCTCGTCCCGGGCCGGGAGGGTCTCCCCGACGTCCTCGGAGAGCTACGGAGCGAACTCGGCGACGAGTAGGGTCGTAGGTAGTTCCGGTTCGGCTGGCGCTCCGCGCGTCTCACCCCCCGAGGCGCCGCACCGCCTCCCGTGCCTCAGCCAGCCGGGAATCCTGAAGAACTCGTGGAGCATCCCGGCGAACTCGAGGATGGCCCAGGACGTTCCGCTGTATACCACCATCACTTGGACGATGCGGGCCCGGCGCACGCTGTCGATGAGGCTCATCCACGCCTCACTATTCTACATTGCCGGTCGATCGATCGAGGCCGTGGGGGCCAAGAGCACGAGCGCGCGCCCTCCACCGCCTCCACACCCAAGCGTACACGGCCACGTTCAGGACCACCACCATGATCCCCAGCGCCACCTGCGTCGACCGTGTCAGCTCACTCGGGTAGAGCACCGGCAGAACGTAGTGCTCGATGAAGCCCGTCTCGTAGCTCACCTCGCCGGCACGCCGCCGCAGCCAGATCTCCAGCGGCGTCAGCGGACAGATCCATCCCGCGAACTCGATCCACCCTCCCCACACGGCGCACGGCACGTGCACCCAGGCCATGCGCCTCCACCGCAGCGCCAGGAATCCCCCGGCCACGACGAAGACGACGAAGCAGAGATGCAGCAGGACCACGAAATCGGCCAGGAAGCCCGTCATCCGGTTACTACACCGGCAGCGCCCCCGTCGTTTCCATTGCCCCACACCCCGGGAGCGGCTTCGGCGTCGTCGACTGGCTCGCTCCGCCCCGGTAGGCGCAACCCCCTTGCACGCTGTCGGCCCCGGCGGCACAACTTCGTCGAGAGAAGGGGTGTAGAAGCCAGGCAAGCGACGCTGCCACATTCACATGAGGACACCGATGAACACCGAAGCGCCCGACACACCTTCCTGGTGGGCCCGAGGCCTGCTCTTCGAGAACTGCAACTGCACGGTCATCTGCCCAGGCCACGTGCATTTCAGCCAGAACTGCACCCACGAGCGCTGCAAAGGCTATTGGGCGCTCCGCTTCGACGAGGGTGCATACGGCGGCATCGACCTGAGCGGCTTACGAGTCGTAATCGTATACGATGCGCCGCAGCACATGATCGCGGGTGATTGGACGGAAGTCCTGATCGTGGACGACGCGGCGAGCCCCGCTCAGGTCGAGGCCGTGGAGAACATCCTCACGGGCCGGGCCGGAGGCCCGTGGGAAGTGCTCGGGCGATTCGTTGGGACTCGCCTTCCGACAAGAATCGAGTCCATCGAGATCACCGACGAGGGCGCCGTGAAGCGGGTAAGGGTGGAGGGCCTGCTGGAGGCCACGATAGAGAACCTCCACGGCCGCGATCGGAGCCGCCCCGTCACGTTCCAGAACATGTTCAACCAGATCCACGCGGCCGAACAGGTGATCGCCACGGGCGAGACCCGCTATGACGACGGGGACATCGGGGTCGAGACCGAGGGCTCACACGCGCTCCATTCGAGTTTCGACTGGCGAGTGGACGGGGCGTGAGCGCGACGCACGTGGGGATCGCCGAAGCCGGGACGGGAAGCGTGCTGTATTGCCGCCAAGCGCAGGTGCCATCTACGTTGCGTAGGTGACTCTCCACAGCTCCAATACGGCGGCGCGGGAGCGCTTGGCCCTCGCGGCCATCCTCTTTCTGGCGCTCGGCTCCCGCCTTTGGGGTATCGACTTTGGCCTGCCACATCTGGAGGCCCGCCCGGATGAATTCGAGGTTGTCAGGCGAGCGATTCGGCTCCTCTCCGGAGACCTCAACCCACACTTCTTCCACTATCCCAGTCTGTATTTTTACACCCTCGGGCTTCTTTATGCGCTTTGGGGTGCCGCCTCGACCGTGCTGGGCGGGTCTTGGGCGGGGCTTCTTCGCGAGGCGGCGGTCGAACCTGGGGGTTTCATTCTCGTCGCGCGCTACGTATCTGCGATCGCGGGCGTCGCCACAGTGTATGTGGTCTACCGGATCGGCAAGCGGGTCCAGGGCGCCCCGGCCGGCCTCCTGGCTGCGGGGTTCTTGGCCGTCGCGCACCTCCATGTTCGAGACTCCCACTTCGCGACAACAGACGTCACGCTGACACTGTTTCTCGCGGCGGCGGTCCTCCATCTCATCGATGTGGCCGAGCACGGCACGCTCCGTTCGTACATCTGGGCCGGCGTCTTCACGGGGCTCGCCGTCTCGACGAAGTACGTCGGACTCCTCCTGCCCGGGGTCCTGGTCTTCGCCCACGCCATGCGCCACTCCGGGACCTCGGACCAGCTGTGGAGGGACCGCGCCCGGAACGCCGCGCGCGACCCACTGCCGTGGGCCTACCTGGGGGCTGGGGTGGCGACCTTCGTCTTGACCAGTCCCTACGCCGTACTGGACTGGGGGTTGTTTACAATGCACTTCCGCTTCCAGATGAATCACCTGGCAGGTGGGCACGGCCTGGACCTCGGACTCGGTGGGATCTACCATCTGCGCCACACGTTACCCAAGGGCCTGGGATGGCCCCTCTTCGCCGCCGCCGTCGCCGGGGGCGCATGGGCTACACTGACGCACACGCGCCGTGCGGCCGTCCTGTTCTTGTTTCCCACGCTGTTCTACATCAGTACGGCCACGGGGCGAACCGTCTTCTTACGGTATATGCTCCCGCTCTTGCCCTTCCTGTGCGTTGCTGCGGGATGGTGGATTGCGGAGTGGTTCCCCCGCGTGAAGAAACGACGTCTTCAGCTCGCTGTGCTGGCTGCAATGCTGCTGGGCACCGGCCCTCTGATGAATGTGATTCAGACCAACCTGAGGTTGGCTCGAACCGACACGCGCGTTCAAGCCGCGGCCTGGCTACTTCAGGAGGTAGGGCCCGGCACCTTCAGCGTCTACCAGACGGGAGCACAATGGGGAAACCTGCAGCTGCCTCTTACCGCTGACTCCCTGGTCGTCCTGCGAGACATCGCAGCGCGGGCACGCCCCGTTGAGGGCCTCGAGACCCTCCGCGCCTACACCCTCATGCAGGCCGAAGCCCGCGTCGCTGGAGCCCGAGGAGGCTCCGTCGGCTTTAGGACGATTTCGTACTCACCCGAAGTTGGTTTTGACGGGGACACGGTGCCGGATTGGATCGCCGTCATGCGAAGTCCGCTCGAGCAGTACTCCAATGTGCCTCCCGAGCTGGAATCCGTGCTCCAAGCGACTTACGAGATCGCCCGTGAATTCTTGGGGGGGCGCTCGGGTTCTGCAGGGTGGTACGACCAGCACGACGCTTTCTATCTTCCCTTCAAGCGGATCGGATCGGTTGCCCGACCTGGGCCCGACGTAACGCTCTACCGCCACATCGCAACCCCTGACGCCATCGGGACCACCCAGGGAGATGTCCCTTGAACGAGCCCGACGCCTACTCCGGCTTCCTGGCCGCATAGTACTGGGTCCACAGTAACCACTGGAGTACCGTACCGCGGAGCACCCGCTCGATGGCCTTCGCTAGGCGCAGGCCGATGCCACCTGTGAATTCGGCGACGAGGGGCAGGTAGACGCCCGTAAAGTGCTCCCGCTCCACCCGAAAGCCCGCTGCCTCGAGTTGGGCCCGAACCGTGGTTCGCGTCATCAAGTTGATGTGCCCTTGCTCGAGGATCGGCTCCCCATACACCCACCGAACCACCTGAACCACCCCCGGCAAGAAGGCGATCTTGGACGCCAACTCGAGCGGGCTGTAGCGCTGCGGAGTGGATAAGACCAGCGCGCCTCCTGGACGCAGAAGCGCATACATCCCCCTGATCGCAGCCGCGGAGTCGGGGATGTGCTCAACGACCTCGGAGCAGAGGATCAGATCGAAGCTCCCGGGCTCGAGCGCACTCGACGTGATGTCGTCACGCATGATGGTGACGCCGGGGAAGAGGGGGGCGAGGTGCTCGAGGTGGGCCTGTGCGATGTCCGATGCGGTAACCGACTCGAAGTGCGCGGCCAAGGTCGGAAGATAGACACCCGAGCCGGGTCCGACCTCCAGCGCTGCGTGTCCCGGACCGGAGGCCCGGAGCGCTGCCTCGATCCAGGCCTTCCGCGTGAGATGGAGCCAGCGCCGCGTCGGATTCTTGGAGCTGTAAAGAGTCTGCTGGAGTGCGACGATCTCTTCGCGGGTGGGTGCGCTGCTCACGCCCGGACCTCCAAGTTCATCAGGATTATTCCTTGCCGCGGGAGGGCGCGTGTATAGCTTTTCAGCACACGCACCCCGAAAAGGAGCAGTCCACCATGAAGTGGCATACCCTTTTCCCGGTATCCATAACCGCATTCCTCCTCGCCCCCGCGGTGCAGGCCCAGAGCCTGGTCGCTACCTATTTCAACTGCGACACCGCAGATGAGGACGAGGGTCCACACGCACTCCACTCGACGTTCGATCGGCGGGTCGACGCCGAGTGAGCTCGGCCGGCGTAGGGATCGCCGAAGCCGGGCCGGCCGGCGTCTCGGTCTCGGGCCTGGCCCGCGCGGAGCGGTGGATCTTGGTAGGGTCCGCCCTGGGCGTATGCGGACTCGCCTGGATCGTCCTCTCGAACGGCGTGGCGGGGAGCTCCCCATCGGTCGTCACGGCCACCGGGATGTGGCTCCTGATGATGGTGGCCATGATGATGCCCGCCACGCTGCCCTGGCTCTTGGCCATGGGCACGCTCGCCAAACCTTCTTCAGGCGGAGGCTCCCTTCCGGGCGCTTCCGCAGGACTTTTTGCCGCAGGATACTTCGCTGTCTGGCTAGCGTTCGCGGTACTGGGCGCCGCCCTGCAGCTCGGGCTGCGGGGCGCCGGCCTCCTCGGCTCCGAGCTGGCACTGGCCGCCCCTCTCGGGGGGCTGGCACTGGCGGCCGGTGGTCTCTACCAGATGTCCGCCGTCAAGGCCGCCTGCCTCCGCCACTGCCGCAACCCGATGAGCTTTTTTCTCTCACGCTGGCGGAACGGCCCGGTCGGCGCCCTCGGCATGGGCCTCTCGCACGGCGTGTTCTGCGTGGGCTGCTGCTGGGCGCTGATGCTGCTCGGCTTCGTGCTGGGCCTGATGAACCTGGCGTGGATGGCGGTCCTCACGGTGGTCGTTTGCATCGAGAATCTGGCGCCTCGCGGACCGGCTGTGAGTCGAGCGCTGGGGCTTGGGTTGGTTCTGCTCGGGGTCGTTCTGGTGATTGCTGGTTAGGCCCCCCACGGTTGCCTCGGGAGGTTCGCCCACCTAGCGTCCTCCGCCATGATCTCCGATCCCATGGCCGTGCTCGTCGTGCTGGCCGCGGTCGTCTACGTGGCGATCAGGCTCGAAGAACAGTACCACCTCTTCCGCTCCCTGGGCTCCGCGCTGGTCGCGATCCTGATCGCCCTGGTGCTCTCGAACGTGGGCATCATTCCAGGCGAATCCCCAGCCTACGTCTTCCTCGTCGGGCCCGGCGTCAGCGTGGGCATCGCGCTGATCCTCTTCAGCGTCGACGTGCGCACGGTATTTTCCGCCGGCCCCACGATGCTCGGGGCCTTCGCCATAGGTGCCGTGGGCACCATAGCCGGAGCCGTGACCGGCGCATTCCTGTGGTCGGGCATGGTGGGCCCTGAGACTTGGAAGCTGTCGGGCCAATTCACCGGCACCTACACAGGGGGAGGCGTCAACTTCGCGGCGGTCGGGCAAGCTGTCGGCACCAGCGGTGACCTCTTCACGGCCGGCATCGCCGCGGACGTCATCATCACGGCGTTCTGGATGGCGGCCTGCTTGGCCGCGCCGCTGCTGTTTGGCGGGAGCAGCCGCAAGGGAGCCTCCGTGACTGCGGAGCCCTCTCAGGCCGACAAGGATGACGCGCCTGACGACAGCCCCGACTCACTCCATCGCGCATTGTTCGCCTCCGCGAGGCCCCTCAAGCTCGCCGACGTGGCCGGCCTCGTCACGCTGGGAATCGGCACCACGTGGGCGGCCGGGTGGTTCGGCCAGTTGTGGCCGGCGGTTCCGAGCGTGCTCTGGCTTACGACCATTGCGCTCCTGCTCGCCCAGGTGCCCGCCGTAGGGCGGCTGAGCGGAAGCGCCATGCTGGGCAACTACCTCGTGCTCCTCTTCCTGGCCAGCAACGGCGCGAGCTCTGTGATCGCGAAGATCTTCGAGGTGGGCCCCGGAGTGTTCTACTTCGCGGCCACGACCGTGGCCATTCATGGCGTGGTGATCTTCGGCGTAGGGCGACTCGTGGGTATCGACGCCGGTACGCTGGCCGTCGCTTCGCAGGCCAACATCGGTGGACCAGCTTCCGCGATTGCGTTGGCGAGCGCGCGAGGATACGCCGACCGCCTCCTTCCCGGTGTGGCGGTGGGCCTGCTCGGGTACGCCGCGGGCAACTACCTCGGCCTGGCCGTCGCCCGCATCATGCAGGGCGTGCTCGGCGCGTAGCCTCTCCGGCCGCTCGAGCAATCGGAACCGGGAACATTGTCGGGGCCGAGTCCGTTATTCTGGTTGAACAGGGTGGCTCCCTTCAAGCGAGGTTGGCGCATGCACACGTCGAACAGGCGCCGGTATTCGAACAAAGGAATCCTGGTCCTGGCTGCCGGTTTGTTGCTACCCGGCGGCTTGGGTGCCCAGGCAATCTGTGCGGCGCCACACTCGTCGCCGTCCCTGCAGCCCTCGGGATCGATCGGAACGATCGAGCCACTGACGGGCTGGGTCCAGTTCACGTACTTCCGGCAGCGCTCCACCGAGTTCTACAACCAACTCGGTGATCTGCAGCCGCTCTTGGCCAACACGGCCATCACCACCAACTCGGTCTTCGTCACCAGCGGGTTCGGGATAACCGAAGGCTTGGAGGTCTGGGCCCAGGTCCCTATCCACGACCTGAGTTCAACCTCGACCGCCGGCGACGCGGACCGGCGTGGCGTGGGCGATCCGAGATTCGCGGTGCGGGTGGGATCGGAGTTCTTCGGGCTTTCTTTCCCCCTGATGGTGCGAGGCGGGGTGAAGTTCGCCGGGACGAGCTTCCCGGTAGACGCGACGATCATCCCCTTGTCCGAAGGGCAGACGGATTGGGAAGTGAGCTTGGAATCGGGGTATTACCTCTCGGGAGCATTCCCGCTTCAAATCATTGGATCATTCGGATACAGGTGGCGCCAATTGAACGCGGACAACGGACGCAAGCCGGGAGACGAGAGGTTCGCCTACCTGTCCGTCGGCGGGCCGCAACGCGGCTGGCGTTGGAGCGTGGCCGTAGAGGGACTCTGGGGAAAGGCGCCGGAAGACCACGGTCTCCGGCTCCCCACGAGCAAACGGAAGCTCATTCAGCTCGACCCCTCGATCGCATACCAACTGGGGGGAAACGAGGTGCAGGTGGCCATGACACTCCCGCTCCTGGGGCGCAACCTGGCCGCCGCGAACGCTATCACGATCGGTTTCCACATGCCATGGGCGTTGCCATGACCTTGTCCAAGGTCTCTCCGGCGGTGTTGCTCGTGGTCGTGGGCCTCGGCGCTGCACCCGCCTCGGTTATGAGCCAGGACCAACCTACGAACACCAAGCTCGAGGTCGCCGGGTTGGGATACTCCCTCGGCGACCCCGACGCACCCATCCATGTCGTGGAGTTCGTGGACTTGGGGTGCAGGGAATGCCGGCGGTTCTCGGAGGAGACCTTCCCGAGCATCCAGGAGGAGTATGTGTCCACCGGGCGCGTGTACTGGCAGGTCATCCCCTATGTATCGGGGCTCCAACCCAACGGCGAGCAAGGGGCTCGCGCCGCGGAATGCGCCGCCGATCAGGACGCGTTCTGGCCGATGCACGACGCCCTGTACGAGCACCAGACGGAGTGGTGGACCAAGAGGCGCCCGCAGAGGCAATACAAGCGGTACGCCGAGGCCCTCGACCTGGACACGGACCGGTTTGGGCGATGCTACGGGGGGAAAGAGACCGAGGAGCGGACGGCCGCGAATACGGAGGCGGCGCTACGGGCCGGCGTTCGAGCGACGCCGACCTTTTTCGTCAACGGCCGCATGGTTTTGGGAGCTCTTCCGGTGGAGCTTTTCCGCACGATCCTGAACGACGCCCTCGCTCCCCACGGTTGACCACCACACCATGATCGCCGCCGGCCCCGTGCCGGTCAGTCAGTCAGTCAGCGATCCAGACGTCGGTCGTCGGGTGGAAGGCGGACCAGGCGAACCAGAACGCGATCATCGCCTCGGGGTGTCCGGGGAGCACGGATCCGGTCAGCTCGCCGGCCACCGCTCGGCCCGTGAAAGTCCATTCGCTGCCGGTCTCATTATCGAAAATCCTGCCCGTCTCCACGCGGAAGGTGAGCGGCTCGCCCGAGGCGCCCGCCGGGTTCTCCGGGACGCGCGAGAAGGTCACGGCGGACTGGGCCTGGCGGTCCCAAACCACCAGGAAGGGTTCCCCGTCCACCTCGGTGTTTACGACCCCGCGCGTGCCCAATCGGTCGAGTTCGAGGAAGGGGAGGGCCAAGATTCCGCCGTCCCGCCCCTCGATCCCCATGACCCTCTCTTTGGGCTGCCGTGAGCGATTGAACTGCTGGGGGAAGAAGGGAGGGCTGTTCAGGTCCTCGTAGTCACCATAGGGGTACCGCGTGTAGTCACGATCCCATTCGGTCTCGGATGATATGACCTCCGTGTCGGGATGATGCTCGAGCCAAGCTCTCCACGTCATTTCGGTGACCGTGAGGCGAGTCAACACCGTTCCTGTTCTCGGGCCGCAGACGCCGGTTCCCATCATCTGGGGCCACAGCGTCACGGGGCTCGAGCGGTCGAACATGATCAGGTTGTTGCGGAACAGGAGCCCCGACACCCCGAAGTCGATCCCGCCGGCCGGACTCCGGTCGAACGCTAGGGCCGACCCGGTCAAGGGACAGTACGTCACGAGAAACTGCCCCTCGGGCAAGTCGAGATTCACGATCTCATGCCACCAGAGTATGTTGTGCGGAATCGCCAGCGCCCGGTCGCCGACGAGGAACCCAATCACTCGGTCGAGGGGCAGGAGATAGGACGCTTCCGGGTGGCCGGCGGATACGAACTTGGGGTTGGTGAGCGCGGGAATATTGTCACGCCCGAGACCCGTCTCCAGGATCTCGTTGATGTCGATCGTGCACTGGAGATCCGCGTCGCCGGGCGTATCGACTATGCCTTCTCCATCTCCACACGCTGACAGCCCGAGAGTCAGAAGCCCCGACAGAGCCAGGGCCGGCAGAGTCATCCTTCGTCGGGTCATCGAATCGATCAGCATGAATGCCTCTCGGGAGCGGGTGGCGGGTTACACCTTCACAACCCGGAGAGATCTCGGACGGTTCCCATGTCCCTCGATCAACCTCTGCCTGGCTACCCGAAGACCCAATCCCATGCCGTCACCACCCTAGCCGGCCATCGCCCAGCACTCGATTTCGACCCTGGCGCCAAGGGCCAGCCCGTCGGCCCCGAACGCGCTGCGCGCCGGCTTGAGCACCGGGAAGTACTCGCGGTAGACCTCGTTCAGCGCGCCCCACTCGTCGATGTCCTCGAGCATGACCGTGCATTTCACCACGCGCTCCATGGACGACCCGTGGCGCTCCAGTACGGCCTTGATGTTCTCCATCGTTTGGCGGGTCTCCGCCTGAATTCCGCCCTCCACCAGGGTCAGGGTGCCGGGCAAGACACCGACCTGTCCCGACAGGATCATCAAGTCGCCGATCTGGACCGCCTCCGAGAACGGCAGATCCAGTGACTCCTGGCCGGGCGTCGTGAGGTACGACACGTCGGTCTCGGGGGCCACACAGGCGGCCAGGAGGAGCGGGGCAAGGGCGAGGGCGCGCGTGAGTCGCATGGGTACCTCCTTGAGGGGACGGCCTGGTGCGTAGGGCCACGGTCAACTCGCGCTATATATATATGGGGCCGCGACGCCGATGGCCCGTGTTACCTTCACCGCGCCCCTTGACCGGTGAGCCAGCCGGCCGGCAGAATCAATCCCCGCACGGCACTTTACCGGCGCACGGCCGAAGATTTCACTCCCACGTGGAGTTCGCCATGGAGCGCACGCATCTTCGTACTGCAACCATCGCAATGGTTGGACTCATCGTCACCGGCGCGCTGGCGCTGCCAGCCGCCGCCCAGAGCAAGAGAGCCCTCGAGGTCGACGACCTGTTCGGCATCAAGCGTGTGGGTAGCCCGCAGATCAGCCCGAACGGCGAGTGGGTGGCCTACACCGTCACCACGACGAGCCTCGAGGACGAGAAGTCCACGACCCGCATCTGGATGGTGCCGTCGGAGGGTGGCGATCCCCTCCCAATGACGGGCGAGGCCGCGTCGGCGTCCAACCCGCGGTGGAGTCCCGACGGGAAGTATCTGTCGTTCACGGCGTCGAGGAACGATGGGAAGAACCAGGTTTGGGCGCTCGACCGGAGAGGCGGCGAGGCGCGCCAACTCACCGAGGTGGAGCAGGGCATCTCCGGCTACGTGTGGTCACCCGACGGTAGCAAGCTCCTTCTCACGATCCGCGACCCCGAGGAGAAGGATGAGGACGCCAAGGAGAACAAGCCGCAGGATCCGTGGGTCATCGACCGCCTGCAGTTCAAGCGCGACCGGCAAGGCTACCTGACAGGCGACCGGCACTCACACCTGTACGTATTCGACCTTGCCACCGACGAGTTGACCCAGATCACGTCGGGCCGGTGGGACGAATCCGCGCCGGCCTGGAGCCCCGACGGCAAGCGCGTCGCGTTCTCCAGCAACCGCACCGAGGACCCCGATGCCAACTCCAACTCGGACCTCTGGGTGGTCTCGGCAGAGAACACAGATCAGGGCGATACGCTCCTTCGCTTGACGGACTACCCGGGCGGGGACTCGCAGCCGGCTTGGAGCCCGGACGGGCGCTGGATCACCTACGTGACGGGGACCCACGATCCCCAATTCAACGCGTACGCCACGCGCAAGCTCGCCGTGGTATCGGCGAAGGGTGGCGAGCGCAGGATCCTAGCCGACGGCCTCGACCGCAACATAGGCAACCCCGAGTTCACGGCCGACGGCAGGGGAATCCTGGTCAGCTTGCAGGACAGCGGTGAGGGGCATCTGGCTCGTATCGACTTCGAGTCGGGACGTGTCACCCGCCCGATCGGCGGAGAGGTGACGATGTCCGGATTTTCCATCGGCGCGGGCGGCGTGGCTGCCGCGGTGTTGAGCACACCACACATGCCTGGCGAGGTTCACCTGGTGAAGAACGGAGAGCTCACCCGTCTGACCCACGTGAACGACGGGCTCATGGGTGAACTCCGTCTCGCAGAGGTAACGAATATCCACTTCCCGAGCCGGGACGGCACGGAGGTCGAGGGCTGGATCTTCACCCCCCCGGGCTACGACCCGAATCTCAGCTACCCGACGATCCTGCGCATCCACGGGGGACCCAACGGACAGTATGGCGTGGGGTTCAACTTCGACGCCCAACTCTTCGCGGCCAACGGCTACGTGGTGGTCATCACCAACCCGCGCGGCTCATCCGGCTACGGCCAGGACTTCGGTATGGCCCTTTGGCGGAAGTGGGGCATTCCAGATTTCGAAGACGTCATGGCCGGCGTCGACTACGCCATTGAGCAGGGATACTCGGATCCGAACCGACTGGGCGTGGGCGGCTGGTCATACGGCGGTATCCTCACAAACTACGTGATCACCAAGACGGAGCGCTTCCAGGCGGCGACGACAGGGGCGTCCATGGCGTTGCTGGTCGCGAACTACGGTGTGGACCACTACCAGGTCGGCAATGAAGCCGAGTGGGGCCTACCGTGGGAGAGCCGGGACGTTTGGGAACGCCTCTCTCCCTTCAACGACGTGGACAAGGTCACCACCCCGACGCTGATCATGGGCGGCGAGAAGGACTGGAATGTGCCCGTCGTGAACTCGGAGCAGCTCTATCAGGCTTTGCGCAGACGGGGGATCGACACGCGTCTGGTCGTGTATCCCGGCCAGCCACACGGCCTCCGTGTGCCCTCGTATCAAAAGGACCGGCTCGAGCGGTATCTGGCGTGGTACGACAAATACGTGAAGAATGCTTCCAAGCCAGTGACGGACTGAGGGTGCGCGCTGCCCCCTCAGATCGCGTTGCCGAACTCTCGGAGGACAGATCGATGGCCCGTGCAGGCGTGACACATTGGATGACGGTTCTTGCCTCGGCATTGCTCGTGGCAGGGTGCGGAGACAGGGACGGAGCGCAGGGCGACGTGGCGCCTTCGGTCCGTCCGGAAGGACAGCGCGAGTTCGTGACGTTGCTCGGCGTGGACACCATCGCCATCGAGTCGTTTGTGCGGACCGAGGACCGAATCGAGGGCATCTACGTCAGTCGGAATCCGGTCACGCTCGTCGGGCGCTACACGGCCGAGTTGACCCCCGAGGGCCGCATCGGCCGGCTCTCGATCAAGTGGAGCACTCCCGCCACCAACCCGGACGGCATTGAGCCTTGGTCGTCTGTCATCACCGTGGAGGGCAACACCGCCACCGTGGTGAACGAGGGAGGCCGCGCCGAGGGCACGATGGAGATGGAGGTGGGCTCCGGAGCGATACCCACGATGGGACGGATGCCTATGGCCCTCTTCGTCGTCGAGCAGGCGGCGCGTGAGGCAAGGGACGCGGGCGCCGACGAATACGCCCTGTCCTTGGTCAGCTCCACACGCCCACAGCCGGCGGCCAACGCGATCACGGCCGCCACGGGCGACACGGTCTCCTACGACCTCTTCGGCAGCCCCATGTATGTGGTGCTGAACGACGACGGTGAGTTGGTAGGCGCCACCGGGTACGCTACTACCATGAAGGCCACCGCCATTGCCGCGGACGACCTGGATGTGCCGACCCTCGCGGCCGATTTCGCAGCGCGGGACGCCAGCGGCACAGGACTCGGCGTGCCCTCTCCCGCGGCCACAGCCACGGCCACCCTCGAAGGAGCCCGAATCGAGGTGACGTACTCGCAGCCGGCCAAACGCGGCAGGCACATCTGGGGTGGATTGGTGCCGCACGGCGAGGTTTGGCGCACGGGGGCCAACTCGGCGACGGTCTTCACGACCGACACGGACCTGATCCTTAGGGACCTGAACCTGCCGGCAGGCTCGTACACGCTTTGGACCACCTTCACCGAGTCATCCCAGGAGCTGATCGTCAACCGGCAGACCGGGCAGTGGGGCACCGCATACGACGAGTCGCAGGACTTCGGGCGGGTTGTGATGACCGTGGACCAACTCCGTGACGTCGTGGAGCGATTCACGATCTCCTTCCAGGAAATGGAGGGCGGTGGCGTCATGCACCTCGAATGGGACCGCACCCGCTTCTCGGTCCCGATCCGCTTCAGGTAGGGGCGGCCGGAAGAGCCCCACTTTGGATACGGTCCGTCGTCTCGCAAGGTCCGTGGGTTTCGAAGTCAGCCTCGAGTTCTATCCGCCCCTGACGCGAGAAGACCGGCGGAGCCTTTTCCTCCACAAGGCGATTGCCCGGCACCTGATGGAAGACCCGCAGGGTGTCGTCGCACGGGCCAGGTCGACGCTCGCGCTCATGCGCCGAAAGCATCCCGGTGCCAGCCAACTCCTCCGGGAGTGGGACGTGCTCCTGGACCGGCCCCTACCCGAATTGCTCCCCGTGTTGGAGGATCCGGGTCCCCGGGCCAGAGAGCTACGCCATGTCACCCCCTTCGCGGGCGTTCTCTCAGCCGCCGAGCGGGCAGAGGTCTATCGGGCGTTTGCCGCCTCGGAGGAGGAGACCTCGTGACCCGCGAGGAGTTCGAGCACGCCATCCGTGCGGCGGGAGCCGTGCTGAGAGTGCAAGAAGTTCTGGTGATCGGTAGCCAGGCTCTCCACGGATCCGTCTCCGGCCCACTCCACGAGGAGGCACCGCGGTCGGTGGAGGTTGATATCGCGATCCCTGGGGACACTGACGGACGGATGGCGGACCTGGTCGACGGCTCGATCGGCGAGGCCTCGAGCCAGTCGACAATTCGACCGTGCTCTCTCTCCAGCGACGCCAATAACGATTCCACTTCAAACCCCGGTGTGGGGGGGAAGGACACCGAGCCCTTGGTGAGCAGGTGGATCCAGGCAACCGCCATCGCCTCCGCTTATCTCGCCACTCGGTTCCGTCCGTCCTGCTTCGCCCGGTACAGCGCACGATCCGCGCTCTTGACCACTTTTTGCGGGGTGGACTGCTTGTTCGTCCGCTCCGCCACTCCTATGCTCACGGTGACCTGTAGCTTCCCGGCCGGCTTGCTCGCTCTGGCGGCCTTGGCCCCCGACGGTTTCTTCCGCGGCCGGCCGCGTCGGCGCACCGAGAAGCGGCTTTCTTCGATCTTGGCACGCAACTCCTCCAGATAAGGCATGGCCTCCTTGCGGCTCTTCCCAGGGAAGACCACGGCGAATTCCTCCCCCCCGTAGCGGAATGTTCGCCCTCCGCCGGATACGGTCGCGAGTTGGCCTGCCACCATCATCAGCACCTGGTCACCCACGTCGTGGCCGTGGCGATCGTTGAACTTCTTGAAGTAATCGATGTCCACCATGGCGACCGAGTAGGTCGTGCCCGCCGCCTCGAGGTCCTGCCAGAGCGCCCTGCGCGCCGGAAGGCCCGTCAACTCGTCGTGATACGCCATGGCGTAGGACTTCTCCACCACGGCCGTCGCGAGCACCACACCGGCCCCCATCAGGTAAACCGACGATGCCACGGGGTCGTGGGCCGTCGCGAGCGCCAGCAAGAGGGCCACAAGGCACCACGCCATGCCGCGGTCCACCGGATCGTCCCTGAACCAGGCGAACCCTACGATCACAGCACCCGCTAGGGTGGCCGCCAGGATGCCCGTGTCGGAGAACGCTCCGGACGGCGCCGTGCCGCCGGAAGTCCCACCCCCCACGCCCGGGATGAAGTCCCACGCTTCGATGCCGGCGGCCAACCCGGGGAGCAGCGTGGGAAGACCTACCACGAGTGAGACCGCGGCCAGCATGCCCACCACTTGACCCAGTCCTCGGGTGGCCAACGCACCGCGGTCCTTGGTGCTGGTGAGCGCGGCAAGCGAGAGAGGTACCAGGGTCGCCAGCAGCGCCGGGTTGGCCTCCGCACCCAACCATCGCACCAGCGCGAGGGCGGCGATCGCGCCCACGGCCCGGCTGCGGCGAAACCGCCACGCCAGCAGACCGCCGGCGCCGAAGATCAAGGGAGGATAGCTCGCGGAGGCGTCGATCAGCCACGGAGACTCGCGGGCGAACCTGGTGAGCGCGGCCACGGCCGCGACCACGGCCCCGCCAGGCCAGAGCCAACCAAGAAGTGCCCGCCGCAAGCCGTTGATGGCAGTTAGACGGATCCGGCGATACGGTCGAGGAACATGCGCTGATTCGACGAGAGGCTGCGCACTCCGGACGCCTCGACCTTGGCCAGCAGCTCCTCCACTTCCCCCCGGTTCAACTCGTGCAGGCCATCGAGCCTGATGGTGGCCCAGCGACGTCGTGTCTCCTTGTCGCTCGTGTCCACCGATGGCGTGTGCCACAGCTTCTGCTGAAACACACGCCGATCCTTGCCGGTGTGCCACTCCGACCACTTCAGGTAGGCGAAGCCGGCCGCCAGCCCGCCGAGATGCGCGAAGTGAGCGACGCCGGCGTTGGTGCCGGCGATTCCGCTGTAGAGGCTGCTGATCACCAGGAAGGTCGCCAGCAACCAGGCCTGCACGGGCAGCACGCCCCAGATGTAGATGCGCTCGCGTGGCCAGAAGTACGCGAAGCCCAGCATGATGCCGTAGACCGCCCCTGACGCGCCCACGATGCGGGCGTTGAACATGAACGGCATCGACAGTACGGCGCCCCCGATCCCACTCAGGAAATACAGATACAGAAAGCTCTTGCCGCCCAGTTTCGTCTCGAGCCGGGGGCCGAAGAAGAAGAGCCCGATCATGTTGAACAGGATGTGGCTGAAGCCCGCGTGCAGGAACATGTACGAGACGAGCGTCCACGGCCGGAACGGGATTCCCGGAAGATAGGACTGATCGACCCCGAATACCGCGGCCGGATGAAACGTGAGGAGGTGGTAGAGAGGACTACCCGGCGCCGCCAAGAAGTAAAGGACCACATTGGCGATGAGAAGTCGCTTTACCCATGGGGTCATCATCATCAAGCGTCTGGCACTCCCGTTATCATGACAAGGTTCGACCAACCCATACCGCTTCGAGCAGATGAGGGTCCATCGGACGGATCGATACCTACCCTCACACGGACTTGACCGCCTCGCCGCCGGGCCACCAATTATCGCACCTTTCCACATGTCTGCCTCAACGGCTGCCCCTGATGATCCGAGTGGAAGACTTCAGCAAGTCGTACGGTGACGTCCTGGCCGTCTCCGGGCTCAGTTTCGAGGCGGCGCCGGGTGAGGTGCTCGGCCTGGTCGGCCCCAACGGGGCGGGCAAGACCACCACGCTTCAGGCGTTGTGCGGAATCATCCGCCCAACGAAGGGGCGCATCACGATTGCGGGGCACGACCTGGCCGACCAACCGGTTGCGGCCAAGGCAGCCCTCGCGTTCATCCCCGACGACCCCGAGCACTTCGACCACCTCACCCTGGAAGAGCATCTCCGGTTCGTGGGGAGAATCTACCAAGTCAGCGATACCCAACCCCGCATGGAGGCACTGCTCGACGAGTTCGAACTTCAGGACCATCGTCGGAAACTCCCGAGTGAGCTGTCGCGGGGAATGAAGCAAAAGCTCGCGATCGCGTGCGGCCTGCTGCACGAGCCCTCGGTGCTGCTGCTCGATGAACCCCTAACGGGGCTCGACCCCGCGGCCATCCGCCGAATGAAGGTTACCATACAGGACCGAGCAGAGGCCGGTACGACGGTCATTATTTCATCGCACCTGCTGCACCTGGTCGAGGAGCTGTGCACCCGAATCCTCGTGCTCCGGAACGGAAAGAAGGTGGCGGCTGGATCCATCTCCGAGATCGTCTCACACCGCCCCGAGCTTGAAGGACTGGGCCTGGAGGAGGTCTTTCTGGCGCTTACGGAGACCGACTCGTGATGGAGGCACTCGGGCACTTCGTCTACCTGTTCCGCATGCAGGCCCGAAACCGCGCTCGCGGCTTCCTGGCCAGGATGAAGAAGCCCCAATACGCGATCGCGATGGTTTTGGGCCTCGCGTACTTCGGCATGATACTCCGTTTTTGGGCCTGGAGTGGCGAGGACAACGCTCCGGGCACAGCCCTGCTCGGCGGAATCGCACTGACCGTTCCGATCATGCTGGCTATCGTGGTAGCCTGGTGGTGGCTTTGGGGCGGGCACCGGTTCGCGCTGAGCTTGGACAGAGCCGAAGTGCAGCACCTCGTCGCGGGCCCTTTCACCCGACGTGACCTGATCAACTACAAGCTCCTCAAGGCGCAGCCGGCCGTCTGGCTCACAGCGCTGCTGATCGGCACGGCCATGGGGGGGACGCCGCTCCCCTGGGCCCTGCGCGTGCCGACGATCTGGCTGCTTTTCACCACCCTGCACCTACACCAGATCATCGCGTCGCTGACACACGCGGGCGCGACCGAAAAGGGCCTCACGGGCCTCAAGAGGATGTGGCTGCCGATCACGGTCTTCTCGGCGGCACTAGCAGGTTTCGTCTGGACACTCGCGGCGCTGCTTCGGCAGCTGAAAGAAGTGGATTCCGCTCAGGCCTTGGGACTCGTCTTCGCCGCCGCCCTGGACACACCTGTGGCCAACACCGTTCTGTTCCCGTTCGACCTCGTCCTGGCGCCCACGTTCTCACTCAGCCTGCCGCAGTGGGCCGAGGCGCTGCCCGGCGCGGTGGCGCTCCTCGCGCTGCACTATGTGTGGATCCTTCGCACCGACACCGCGTTCGAAGAAGCCGCCGCCGAGGCGGGCCGGAACAAGGCCGGGCTCGTGGAGGCGGTCAAGGATGGACGCCTCGCCATGACCGGAAACGTCACCGTTCGCGTGGGCGCCACGCCGTTCCCGCTCCGGCCCGTAGGACGCCCTGCCGTGGCGTTGCTCTGGAAGAACTCCGTGTCGTTCGTCCGGCAACTCCAATCGGGCAGCCCGATCTTCTGGCCGGTGGCACCCGTGTTCCTGTACGTCGTGCTGCTCTACGTGTCGGGCGAGCCCGACACGGCGGCCACGGCCATCGCTGGGATATTCCTGGTCCTGGGCGGCATGCTCACGGTGCTCGGGCCGTTGGCGATCAGGAACGACTTCCGTGACGACCTGCGCCGGTTGCCGCTTCTCCGCAGCTACCCGCTGGCGAGCCGCGACATCGTGCTGGCCGAACTCGCCTCGTCCACACTCGCGGTCTCGCTGGCGCAGTTGGCCATGGTGGGTGTGGGACTGGCGATCCTAGTGGTGTCGGGGCCGTTGCGGGAGCATCTGGCCCTTACGGCCGCAGGCTTCGCGGGGGCCGTGGTCGTCCTGCCACCGGTGAACGGCGTGTCGCTCTCCATCCACAACGCCCAGGCATTGCTGCTGCCGGCCTGGACACCGCTCGGCCCGAAGCAGGCCGGCGGGTTGGAGGTGATGGGTCAGCAGATGATCCTCGTGGCGCTGACCGGCAGTGTGCTGCTGCTCGCTTTGCTCGCACCCTTGATGGCAGCGGCGACTGTTACGCTTCGCATCGGGCTGAGTTTTGGGGCGATCGCAATTGCCGTTGTGGCGGCCCTCATCACCCTATGGGCCGAGTTGGCGCTCGTGGTGACCTGGCTATCCGAGGTGTTCGACGCCACGGACCCGCCGGAACTTGGTGCTGTACGAAGCTGAAGCACGCCTTGCCCACACCATGGGACGGCCCCCAATCTCTTCGATCACTCGGGACATGACCAACCGGTCGGGACTCGGACTTCGATGAATGAGGACGATGATGATGAATCGCCTGTCTCCACCAACATCCCTTCGCTCGCTAACTGCTGCATTGGTGCTCGTAGCCGCTGCGACGTCCCCTACTGCGGCGCAGGATTTCGAGGGCGCCAAACGCACGGCGCTGGAACAGGTGGACGGACTCAGCACCGAGATCAGGGGTATGGCCATGACCCTGTGGGACTTCTCGGAGACCGCCCTCCTCGAGACGCAATCAGCGGAGTACCTGGCGGACCTGCTCGAAAAAGAAGGCTTCACGCTGGAGCGTGGTGTGTCGGACATGCCCACAGCGTTCGTCGCGACGTATGGGTCCGGCAAGCCCGTGCTCGGCATCCTGGCGGAGTTCGACGCCCTTCCGGGCATCGGCAACGCGGCGGTGCCCGAGCGCACGCCGCGAGACGACGACCACCCGCACGGACAGGGCTGCGGCCACAACCTGTTCGGAGCGGGATCGGTGGGCGCCGCCATCGCGCTGAAGCGCACCATGGACGCCGAGGGACTCACGGGCACGATAAAGCTATACGGCACCCCCGCCGAGGAGACCGTGGTGGGCAAGGTCTACATGGCCCGGGACGGACTCTTCGACGGACTGGACGCCGTTCTCGAGTGGCACCCCGGGCTCGAGACCGAGGTGAACAACAACCCCGGCCGCGCCATGAACAACTTCCAGGTAGAGTTCTATGGTCAGGCCGCCCACGCCTCGTTCGATCCGTGGAATGGGCGAAGCGCTCTGGACGCCGTGGAGTTGATGAACGACGGCGCCAACCTGATGCGAGAGCACGTGCTCCCCTCCACACGCATCCACTACGTGATCCCCTCCGCGGGCGAGGCGCCCAACGTCGTGCCCGAGTACGCCAGGGTATGGTACTACGTTCGCGACGTGGACCGCGAGAAGGTGCAGGAGTGGTACGATTGGCTGCTCAAGATCGCCGAGGGCGCGGCGATGGGCACCCGCACCACGCACGAAGTCACGCTCATCACCGGCGTGCACGCGTACAACCTGAACCGGCCCCTCCAGGAGGCGCTCCAAGCGAACTTGGAGGCGCTCGGCGAGCCCGAGTATCCGGAAGCCTTCCACGACTTCGCCAGGCAACTGCAGGACTTCCTGGAGATCGAGCAAAAGGGTCTGAATACTGCGATCAAGCCATTGGCCGACGGCGAGGAGGAGGCCACGGGCGGATCCACCGACGTCGCCGAGGTGAGCCGCATCGTGCCGACCGCCGGGATCAGCGTGACCAGCGCGGCCGCGGATATCCCTTGGCACAGCTGGGCCACGTCTGCCTCGCACGGCACTGAGGGCTCCATCGTGGCGGCACAGAGGGCGGCCCAGATCCTGGCGCTCACGGGCGTGGACATCCTGACCAACCCCGATCTGGTGGAGCGGGCTCATGCGTTCTTCCAGGAGAAAACCGGAGGGAAGCCCTACGAGTCGCCGCTTCCTCCGGGCCAGAAGCCTATCCTTCCCAACGGACGATGAGGAGCACAGATCGATGAGTAGCAACAGGATGAGGCTGCCGCTTATGGGTTTTGCCCTGGTGGTGACCCTCGGAGCCACACCGACTCCATGGGGTCGCGACGGCCATTTGATGGTGGGACGGGCGGCCGCCGCGCACGTCCCGCGCGACATGCCGGCGTTCTTCCGGCGTGAGGTGCAAAGGCTGAGCTATCTGAACTTCGAGCCGGACCGTTGGCGCGACAACGACATGGCCGAGATGAACGAGGCGTTTCGGTACGACCACTACATCGACCTGGAAAACGTGCCCGCGGCGGCCCGCGAGGCGCGCGACCGCTACCAGTTCCTCGCGGTCCTCTACCGGGAAACCACGCTGGGCCGGCCCGAGAGGGATGCGGGGTTCTTGCCGTTCCGCATCGTGGAGCTGGCTCAGCGACTGGAGACGGGCTTCAGACGGTGGAGGGCAGCGTCCGGAGAGGAAAAGGCGTGGATCGAGGAGCGCATCGTGAACGACGCCGGGGTGCTGGGGCACTACGTGGCGGACGGCTCGCAGCCGCACCACTCGACCATCCACTTCAACGGCTGGTCGGCCAACGCACCCAACCCGCGTGACTTCTCCACCGCTAGGGACTTCCACTCGCGCTTCGAGTCGGCATTCGTGTCTGCGGCTGTGACGCCCGACCAGGTGAGGGATGGGATCCTGAGTGAACCCGAGGTCCTGGCGGACGTCCGGCGCGCGGTCTGGGCATACATCGACGAGTCGAACGATCTGGTTGAGCGGCTCTACGAGTTGGAGAAAGACGTGGGGTTCGACCCCGCGAACCCGCATCCGGAAGCTTCGGCCTTCGCACTGGAGCGCCTCACGGCCGGGGCGGAGATGCTGCGGAGTGTCTGGTATACGGCCTGGATGAATAGCGGGGGGTAGGGCCTAACCCACCACCACCTCCCCCAACACAACCACCGCGTCCTGGAGTTGCGCATCCGTCAGGTAGGGCGCCGGCCCCAAGCGGAGCGTGTCACCCCGGTAGTCCGTCATGACCCCCCGCTCGGACAGCGCGGCCGACAGCTCGCCGGCCCGGGGGGAGCGGAGAGCCAGGAAGCCCGCCACATCGTCCAGGGGTACCGAACGATCCCGGTCGATCACCGACGGGTCGGCGTCCAGCCCATCGAACGACTCGGCCAGCAGCCGGACCTGGTGCTGGCTGGTCTCCCGAAGCGCCTGGGGCGTCATGTCCTGCGCCTCGAAGAAATCGAGCACGGCCGCCGCCCTGTAGTGGCTGGTGGGATCGTACGTGGCGCCGGCGAACCGGGCCGGGCCCCGGCCGTAAGGCGTCCGGCTCGTCGCGCCCTCGTCCGCGAGCATCTCGAACTCGCTGAACCACCCGGTGATCACGGGGCGAAACTCACAGCTCAGGGGAAAGCGCAGATAGCAGTTCCCCTCCCCCATCTGCAGGTACTTGTAGCCGCCACCCACCACGAACGCGTCCACCAGTCCCCATTGGGCCACCGAGAACGGCGCCACGTTCACGTTGTGGTACGCGTCCACGAGCAGCTCGGCGCCGGCGCGTTGGCAGGCCTCCATGACACCACCCAGACCCGGCACGATGTGCGCATTCTGGAACAGCACGCTGGAGACCAGCACCGCGGCCGTGCGGTCGTCCACCGCGTCGACCAGCCGCTCGGCCAAAGTGGCCGCCGGAAGCGCCGCCACCTCGACCACCTCGATGGACTCTTCGGCCAAGCGGTCGAGCTGGCGCCTGATCGTGTGGAACTCTCCGTCGGAGGTGACCAGTCGTCGTCGCTCGCGGAGCGATAGCGCCGAAAGGAACCGCACCACCAGCTCGTGCGTGTTGGGGGCCAGCGCGATGTGGCCGCCGGGGTCGTCCAGCAACTTCGTCACGCCCCGCCGGAAACGCTCGGCCTTCGCTTCCGCCTTCTCCCACTTGAGGTCGGCGAACTCTGCCGCGTCCAGCCACGCCTGCTGCTGGCTCTCGAACGCCACGTCCGGCCAGGCCTGGTGCGAGTGGCCGGTCAGGAGCAGACGTTGGGAGACGCGGAACCGGGAGTAGTGGGGTGCGAGGGCTTCGGGGTCGAGCCTCACAAGCGCGACCGAATTGCCCACAGGTCCGGGAACACAGGCCGGTTCAGCGTGGTGTGCAGGAATTCCGCACCCGACGAGCCCCCGGTGCCTCGCTTCATGCCTATGGTCCGCTCCACCATCTTCACGTGGCGGTAGCGCCACTCCTGGATGCCCTCGTCCAGGTCGATCAACCGCTCGCACACGGCCGCGATCTCGGGATCGTCCCGGTACACCTTCAGCAGGACCTCCTGAACCTCCTCGGACGGCTCCACCGCTTGGGTCACGTCACGCCCGAGGGTCTCGGATGAGAGGCTGTATCCCGCACCATGCAGGAATCCCAGGAAGGCGTCCCACAGGCTCCTCTCGCCGTAGCGCTTCTCGAGCGCCAGCCGCCCCGTGCTCCCTTCCTGGAAGCGCCGGATCGCGAGCTCGTCCTTCACCCCCAGCAGAAACTCGAGCTCGCGGAACTGATAGGACTGGAAGCCGCTGGCAGCCTCCAGGCGCGAGCGGAACGACATGAACTCCACGGGCGTCATGGTCTCCAGGATGTCGAGCTGGGACACGAGAACCTTCAGGATCGTGAGCACCCGCTTCATGGTGTGGAGCATGCGCGGCCGGTCACCTTGGGCGAGCAAGCGATCCACGTAGTCCAGCTCGTGAAGCACCTCCTTGAACCACAGCTCGTAGACCTGATGGATGACGATGAACAGCATCTCGTCGTGCTCCGGCCCCTCCGAGAGGGGCTCCTGAAGCGAGAGAAGCTCGTCCAGCCTGAGGTAACTCCCGTACGTAAGCGCCTTCTTCATGTGCTCTCCGTTGCACCCAAATCGAATGCGAAGCGGGCCGTATAGTCGCTTACCAACTTGTATTGGTCGGGCCACTCGAGGTCGTAGCCCAGGGTGTACGCTGCATGGCGGGTCCAATAGGGATCGAACAGGTGCGCGCGCGCGAGCAGGCACAGATCGGCGCGGCCCGCCGCAAGAATCGTGTTCACGTCCATGTACGACGAGATGTTGCCCACAGCCATCGTGTGGATGCCGACGTCGTGGCGGATCCGGTCACTGAACAGGGTCTGGAACAGTCGGCCGTACATGGGCTGCTGGTCCGACACCGTCTGGCCGGCCGAGACATCCACGATGTCACAGTCGTGCGCCCGGAGCATGCGAGCGACCTCCACGGAGTCTTCGGGCTGCATGCCTCCGGGCTTCCAGTCGACCGCGCTGATCCGCACCGATATCGGCTTCTCGTCGGGCCATGCGGCGCGCACCGCGTCGAACACTTCGAGCGGGAAGCGCATGCGGTTCTCCAGGCTGCCCCCGTACTCGTCGTCGCGCTCATTGGTGAGCGGCGAGATGAACGTGGCCAGAAGGTACCCGTGGGCCATGTGCACCTCGAGCATGTCGAAGCCGGCCTCGTCGGCGATTTCGGCCGCACGCACGTAGTCGGCCTTGGCCTCGTCCATGTCGGTCCGCGTCATCTCCTTGGGCACCTGGCTCTGCGCCAGATAGGGAATGGGCGATGCTGATACGATATCCCACGCCCCGGTCTCCAGCGGCAGGTCGGGCCCCTCCCAGATCAGTTTGGTGGCTCCCTTCCGACCGGCGTGCCCGAGTTGGATGCCCACCTTGGCCGGACTGTGCGTGTGGATGAAGTCCACGATGCGCCCCCAGGCACCGGCGTGCTCGTCCTCGTAGAGGCCGGTGCATCCCAGCGAGATGCGGCCGTCCCGGCTCACGTCGGTCATCTCGGCGATCACCAGACCCGCGCCACCGACCGCCCGGCTCCCCAAATGCACGAGGTGCCAGTCGTTGGGCGTGCCGTCGGCCGCGCTGTACTGGCACATGGGCGACACCACGACCCGGTTGGCCAGTATCATGTCGCGCAGCTTGAAGGGGGTGAACATCGGGGGCGGAGGGGGATCGACACGGACCTTCTCGCCCGACTGCCGCTCCGACTCACCGGCGAACCACGTGTCCACCCGGTCCACGAACGCCGGGTCACGAGCACGGAGGCTCTCATGCGTGATGCGGAGGCTGCGCGTGAGGAGCGTGAACCCGAACTGCGTGGGCGCGAGGCTCATGTAGCGCTCGGTGTCCTCGAACCACTGGAGGCTCGTCTGCGCAGCGCGTTGGAGGCTCTCTACCTGGGGGCGCCGTTCCTCTTCGTACGCAGCGAGTGCGGCCTGCACATCCCCGATTCCGTCCAGCGCCTCAGTGAGCGCGATGGCGTCCAGCATCGCAATCCGAGTGCCCGACCCCACCGAGAAGTGGGCTGTGTGGGCGGCGTCTCCGAGCAGAACCACGTTCTCGTGGCTCCAACATTCGTTCCGCACATTGGGGAACCGGCGCCATACCGAACGGTTGGTGAGGAGCGGGTGGCCCTGGAGTTCCTCGGCGAACAGGTTCGCGCAGAAGTCCCTGGCGGCATCCTCGTCGTGCTCGGGAAGTTCCGAGGCCCGCCAGGTCTCCTCACGGGCCTCCACGATGAACGTGGCGTGGCCGTCCTCGTACTGGTACGCGTGAACGCGCCAAAGGCCGTGCTCGGTCTCGCGGAAGAAGAACGTGAACGCGTCGAAGGGACGGGTCGTGCCGAACCAGACGAAGCGGTTGGGCCTGAAGTCGACGTCGGGTTGGAAGTGCTCTGCATAACGGTGGCGCGTGGCACTGTTCACGCCGTCTGCCGCGATGACGAGGTCTGCGTCGCGAAGCGTCTCAATGTCCTCGATGTCGGACTCGAAGTGGAGCTGGACGCCGTGGTCGATGGCCTGTCGTTGAAGGATCTGAAGCAGGCGGATACGAGAGAGGCCGGCGAAACCGTGCCCACCGGATCGGAGCACCTCTCCGCCGTAGTGGACATCGATGTGGTCCCAGTGGGCGAACGCATCCACGATCTCTCGGTACGTGCCCGGCTCAGCGCTCTCCAACTCGGCCATCGTTGCGTCGGAGAACACCACGCCGAATCCGAACGTGTGGTCCGGCCGGTTACGCTCGTGGACGACGATCTCTCGCATTGGGCCCGCGGCCTTGAGAAGTATGGCCGAATAGAGCCCTCCAGGGCCGCCGCCCACGATGTTGACCTTCACCCTGCGGAGCCTCTCTCACGGTAGCGCTTCAGTACCTGCCCGGCGATGACCAGATGCTGGATCTCCGTCGTGCCCTCGTAGATCCGAAGAGCCCGTACAGCGCGGTAAAGGTGATCCACCACCGAGTCGGCCAGCACCCCCCGCCCGCCAAGGATTTGTACGGCATCGTCCACGATGCGCTGGGCGGCCTCCGTGGCGTAGGCCTTGGCCATGGCGGCCTCGAGCGTGATGCGCTCGGCACCCTGGTCCTTCTCCCAGGCGGCCCGGTAGACCAGAAAGCGCGCGGCCGCAAGCTCGGTGGCCATGCGGGCGAGCTTCTGCTGGATGAGCTGGAAGTCGGCCAGCGCCTGGCCGAACTGGTGGCGTTCGAGCGCGTGGCCGATCGCTTCGGTAAGGGCGCGCTCCGCCATGCCGCACGCCGCGGCGGCCACCGTGGGGCGCAACCGGTCCAGCGTGGCCATGCCGATCTTGAAGCCGTCGCCTTCCTCGCCGAGCATAGCGGCTGCCGGAATGCGGCAATCGTCCAGCTCGAGCTCGCCCAGAGGGTGCGGTGCGCTCATGACCTGAGCCCCCGCGAACGAAAAACCCTCGGCGTCGGCCGGAACCACGAAGGTCGAGAGGGCGCGGCTGCCAGCCCCCGGATCCGTCGAGGCGAACATGATATAGACGTCCGCGATGCCGGCGTTCGAGATGAACGACTTGCGTCCGTTCAGCACGTAGTGATCTCCGTCCTTCACGGCCGTGGTCGCGAGCGACTGAACGTCGGAGCCCGCGCCGGGCTCGGTCATCGCGAACGCGCCCATGGCATCCCCCGCAATCAGGGCAGACAGCCACCGCTCACGTGTCTCGTCGTTCGCGAAGAGCAGGATGGGCGTGGCCGCCAGAGCCTGAACCGCGAACACTGCGTCGGCCAGGGGCGAGGCAGCGGCCAACGCCTCACGCACGAGGCAGCAGGCGCGAAGGTCCTGGCTCTCGATTCTGTCGAGCCAGCCGCCCTCGCCAAGGCTCACGAGGTATTCACGCGCGCGGGTGCGGCCCTCCGCATCGTCCTCCGGGGGGCGTCGTCCGGCCAGCGTTTCGGTCGCGAACGCCTCGGCGGCCGCGGCGAGCTCCAGGTGCTCTGGCTCGAGCAGTGCGCGGACGGCGTGCGCGTCGGTCATACGAACTTGGTCTCCCGTTTTTCCACGAACGCATCGTACGACTCACGGAAGTTGGCGTTCAGCATGCACACGGCCTGAGCCTCGGCCTCCGCGTCCAGCGCGCTCGCCAGGTCCATGGTGGCCTCACGGTTGAGCGCGAACTTGGTGACCTCCAGCGCGTAGGAGGGTCCGCGCGCCAGCTTCTCGGCCAGGGCTCGCGCGGTGGGCAACACCTCGTCTTCGCCAACGACCTGGTTATACAGGCCGATGCGGTGGGCCTCGGCCGCATCGATGAAGTCACCCGTCATCAGCAGTTCGCTCGCCTTGGCCAACCCGACGATGCGGGGCAGCATCCACGAAGCGCCCATGTCAGCGCCGGAGAGACCCACCTTGGTGAACAGGTAGGCAATCTTCGCGGACTCGGCCGCCACGCGGATATCGCACGCGGTGGCGATCACGGCGCCCGCTCCGGCGACCGTGCCGTTCAGCGCCGCGATCACCGGCCGGCGGCACTGCCGGATGGCGAGGATCAGGTCGCACGTCATGCGCGTGAACTCGACCAGTCCCTCGAAGTCGCGGTCGAACAGCTTGCCGATGATGTCCTCGACGTCCCCCCCGGAGCAGAACCCCCGCCCCGCTCCCGTGATTACGACGGAACGCACGCCCGGCTCGCGGTCCAGCGCCCGGAAGGTGTTCCTCAGTTCGTCGTAGACCTGGAACGTGAGCGCGTTCAGCCGGTCGGGGCGATTCAGCGTGATCGTGGCGACCGATGTCTCGGTGTCGTGCTCGTAGAGGAAGGATTCGGGTGCCAACGTCATCGGTTCGTGCTCCGGATCTCGATTGTGGCTCGTGCGACCGGCTGGCGCGGGCCTGCGGGTGTTACGGAATGACCGCCGTCGTCTCGATTTCGATGATCGCGTTGTCGTCGACCATGCGGCTCACCTCGACCAGGGACATGGCGGGATAATGGAGGCCCATGAGCGCCCTGTAGGCTGTACCCAGCGAACTCATACTGGAACGGTACGCATCCATGTCGCTCACGAAGATGGTGAGACGGCCGATGTCCTCGACCTTTCCGCCGGCCTCCTCGACCACCCGGATCGCCCGCGTCAGGGCAAGAGAAAACTGAGTGACGAAGTCGGCCGCCTCGACCGCGCCGGTCTCATCCGAGGGCGCCTGCCCCGCCACGAACAGGATGCGGCCGTTCCGCGGTGCAAGCATGCCGTTGTTCCAGCCCTTGGGGGCACCCAGGTCTTCGGGGTTGATGATCTCGTAACTCATGGGCTCAACCTGGCGGACGTGTCGCGTGGGGGCCAGTGCATTGCCGTCAGCCCGGGTCCGGGGCTCCGTCCAAGACGACGGCCTCTCCGTTGGTGTCCGCCGCGTCCTCGGCGCACAGGGAGAGCACGACCTGGGCCACTTCCTCAGGGCGGATGAGGCGCGTTTGGGGAGTGTCCGCGAGGATCGCGTCCACTGCTTCCTCGCGGCTCCTGCCCGATCGTTCCCCGATCATGCGGATGCCCTCATCCGTCATGGGGGTGTCCACGAACCCCGGACACACCGCGTTCACGGTGGCCCCGCCCTCCGCGGCCTCCGGCGCCACCGAGCGCGTGAACCCTATGACGGCATGCTTCGACGCAGCATACGCCCCCATGTACTTGGCTCCGAACAAGCCCGCCACCGACGAGACATTCACCACGCGCCCCCAACCCCGCGCCATCATCGCAGGCAGAAACGCACGCGTGCACAGGAACGTGCCCGTGGCGTTCACGCCGAGCGCCTGGTTCCACATGTCCAGCGTCAAGCGAGCGAGAGGTGCGGTCGGGGCCACACCCGCGTTGTTCACGAGGATGTCCACAGGGCCCAGGTGCTCCTCGGCCCGCCGTGCCAATTCGGCCACCGCAGACTCGTCCGAGACGTCGCACGGGACCGCCCAAGCTTCATGCCCCGCTTCCACCAGCGAGCCCGCCACGGCCCCGATCTGATCGGTGGACCGCGCAGTGACGACCACTCGGCAACCCGCCTCGGCCAGAGCGCGCGCCACAGCCTCACCGATCCCTCGGCCTCCGCCGGTGACGACCGCACCCCTTCCCTTCAGGCTCACGCAGGTCCCCCATCATCCAGGACCGCCATCACGGCCTCCTCCAGAATCTCGCCCAACACTCGAACGGTATCGCGCCCCTCCTCAGAAGTGGCCTCCGCAGGATAGCCGAAGTATGCATCCGGTCCGCCCGCCGCCTCGAAGTCGTGCTTGCCCTCTCGGATCGCGTCCGACAGGGACGCCGGGTTGGGCGCGAGCGCCTGGCGGACATCGTCCCGCACGAGGTCGGGCCGTTCCGCCATGATCACCGAAGTCTCGTAGCGGCCGGCGTGGGCGGCGCCGGAGCGGAACTCCTCCGTGAGGCGAAGCGCCCACGGTTTCCTGGTCAGGTCGGGGAAGACGATCGGCACGAGGCGGCCGGCCTCGGCCTCTTTTACCGCGTGGGCCAGGCAGCCCACGTGCATGGGATCCAGATGCGCGTTGGCCACGGCGAGGACCGCCGCCCCCTGTGTGCCCACGGCGCGGGCCACATCCAGCACGATCGACGTCACGGCCATCGGGTTCACCGAGACCGTGCCCGCAAACGCCTGCGCGAAGGGCGCGGACGTGTACGCCAAGGTCGGCAGAATCACCACATCCAGGTCGCACTCGGCCAGCCGCTCCGCTCCCGCCCGCGCCATGGCTCGTGCGATGATGCCGTCCGTGTCGAGCGGAAGATGAGGGCCGTGCGCCTCGACCGCGCCCGTCGGCAGGACGGCAACCCACCGCCCGGCGTCGAGCGCCCGAACGTCCCGCCAGGTGAGGTCGGAGAACTGATGGACCGGCATTCAGCGAGCCCGTACGGGGACGTGGCCATCACCCGGGAGGGTTTGACCCCGTTTCGGCCAACCGTCTATCATCGATTCATGACTTTCGTGCCCCCGGAAGAGTTCAACATCGCCGACTACTTCCTCGACGCTCGCATCCGCGAGGGAAAGGGCGAGAAAACGGCGCTGCTCAGCGACGAGCGATCGTTGAGCTATGCGGACGTCCAGCGTCTGGCCAACCGCTTCGGGAACCTGCTCGCGTCCATCGGAGTCGACCCGGAGCAACGCGTGATCATCGCGCTTCCGGACGGTCCCGAGTACGTCGGCGCCCTCTTCGGCGTGCTCAAGATTGGGGCCGTCGTGGTGATGGTCAACCCGCACCTGCAGCCCGATGAGGTGGCGTACTTCTTCCAGTACACGCGGGCTCCCGTGGCCATCGTCCACAAGGACGCCATGGACGGCTTCATGGATGCCGCACGAAACGCGAGGCACCTGAAACGGTTGCTGGTGGTGGGTGACGTGGCCGTGGACCAGGCGCTCGCCGAGGCCTCGGAGGAGTTGGAGACCTATCCCACGCACCGGGATGACGCCGCCGTGTGGCTGTTCTCGGGCGGCACGACCGGAGAGCCCAAGGCGGT
This sequence comes from Gemmatimonadota bacterium, assembly GCA_022571515.1. Classification (GTDB taxonomy): domain Bacteria; phylum Gemmatimonadota; class Gemmatimonadetes; order Longimicrobiales; family Gaopeijiaceae; genus JACZXQ01. Next base: position 89,227 of record JACZXQ010000008.1, on the reverse strand, counting down.
AGTGCAACCGCACGCCTCGTTCGCCAACTCCACCGAGTGCTACGCGAAAGGAGTGCTCGGCTACAACGAGGACGACGTCACGCTGTCCGTGCCCAAGCTCTACTTCGGCTACGCGACCGGAGCGAACCTGTTCTTCCCGTTCAGCGTGGGCGCCACGGTCGCGCTGTTTCCCGAGCGCTGCGTGGCCGACGTCCTCTTCGAGAAGATCAAGCGGTTCCGGCCGACGATCCTGATCAACGTGCCCACCATGGTCGGCCACCTGTTGGATCATCCCGAGGCGGACGAGCAGGACCTATCGTGCCTGAGGTTCTCGACGTCGGCGGGCGAGGCACTGCCCGTGGACCTGCACGAGCGCTGGAACCGAATGTTCGGCGTGGACCTGCTCGACGGCCTGGGCACGGCCGAGATGTGGCACATCTTCATCACGAACCGCCCCGGTGAGGTGCACATGGGGACTCTGGGCAAGGTGGTGCCCGGGTTCGATGTGCGTGTGTGCGACGAAGAGGGCCAAGAGGTCCCGCACGGCGACGTGGGCATGCTGCACGTGCGCGGCCGGTCGCGGGCGATCGGGTACTGGCAGCAGCTGGAGAAGACCAAAGAGGTGTTCAGAGGCGAGTGGTACCTCTCGGGCGACATGGTGAGCCGGGACGAGAGCGGGATCTTCACGTACTACGGCCGCGACGACGACATGATGAAGGTATCGGGCAAGTGGCTCTCGCCCAGGGAGGTGGAGAACTGCCTGCTGCAGCACCCAGGCGTGCGCGAGGTCACCGTAGTCGGCGTCGTGGACGACAACGGGCTCACCAAGCCACACGCGTTCATCGTGAAGAATGCGGACGCCGTGTGCCAGCCGGACGACGCGCTGGCCACCGAGCTGACCCTGTTCGTGAAGGATCGCCTGGCGCCGTACAAGTACCCGAGGAAGGTGGCGTTCCTGGAGACGTTCCCGAGGACGCATTTGGGCAAGGTCGACCGGGGGAAGCTGCGGACGGAGTAGCCCCCCGAACCTAGAAGGCTACGTCGCGTGGGCCCGTCGCAATTCCGCACAAGCAGTTGCTGCTGTCGCGGTAGGCATCAGCCTCGCGCCGTGCGCTTGCGGTCCACATCTTGGTCGCGCATCAGAATCGCAAATCCGACGGCGGGATATCGGAGATTGAATCGGCCCACCACGTTTGGCTCGCACGGGATCCGCTCATGACTGGTGAGCTTCAGTATCCACGCTGAAGGTCAACTACATTCAACATTCTATCGCCCGCGACATAACGGCGGAGGTTCTCGCGATAGATGAGGAACTGATTGTCGCGATACCGGTTGGAGTAGTCCGAGACATGCGGCGTCATGATGACACGGGGCATGTCCCAGAGCTCGAAGTCGCTCTGAGGCAAGTCGTCCGCCCCAAACCCCGCGATCGACCCTGACCTGAGCGCATCCTTCAAGTCGTCCCAGTTCACGACCGGAAGCCGCACGATGCTGACGAAATACGCGGTCTCTTTCATCGCGTCGAAGAACTTCGCGTCGAACATCTCTTGTGTGTCGGGGGTGTTCGGTACAGAGGCGAACACCACATCGGCCTGACCGGCGAGCTCGTACATCTCATCCGAGAGGCCGACGTAGTCGACGAAAGCCGGTCCGGAGGTGCTGCTGTTCCGAGTCGCGATCACCCGCATGCCCAGGGCGTGAGCGAGTCGACCCACTTCCGTGCCGATACTCCCGAGCCCGACAACCAACAACGTCTGATCCTGGAACTCCCTATCCAGGTTCTTGTCCTTCACGACGTCTGTCTGCGTTCTCCCCCATACATGGTTCCTCTGTCTCTCGGCGTGGATGTCCATACCGCCGATCAACGAGAGCATGAGCGTCAGAGAATGCTGGGCAATAGCGCGCGCGGTCATGCTACGCATCGAGGTGACCACGATGTCGCGTTCCCGGAGAATCCGGTTGGTCTCTCCAGGCGGCGTGCCGCTCGTGAAGCATCCCGCGACTCCGACGCTACCCGACTGAATCCAGCGGACCTCCGGACCGATCGCTGCAACAGTACTCGCACCGCATCCGAGTCCGATCACCGCCTGTGCATCGGCCAGCACGCCTCGATCGACGGCATCTCGTCGGTCCCTGACAGGGATGAGCTCGACCCCGGGAGCGACTTCCTGCAGGAACGCGATCCGCTCCTCGTGTCGATCCCACTCCTCGGGCACAACGACCACCACTCTCTCGGGGGGAGCCCACCCCGGTAGCTCGCGAACTGGCACATCGCTCTCGCGAAGACCGAAAGCCTGAACCAGCTCTTCCGAGGTGAAGTCCTCATATGACCCGGTCAGGGGAGCTGACGGTTCGGGAAATTCGTCCCCGCCTCCGGAGCAAGCGAGAACCAATGCGCAAACGCCGACCACGAGTGGCCGCGCTACGAGTTGCCTGCGAGTCAATTGCGCCGTCGACATGGGGATCCCGTACCTTCCCGTAAGGAGTTCTTGCTGCGAAGCTGACAACCGACCCTTGCGCCAGGCTTCTCGAGATGGGTTCTCGACCAGAGTACGGCCCGCCAATGGCGCTGTCGAACGCGTGGGATCGCCGGAGCCACTGTTCCGTGAGATCAGCGGCCTGGTAGGGTCCGCTCGGGCCGACGCCCGGCGCGCCCGCCCGTGGTTCTGTCGTTGACCGGAGCCTTCCAAGTACCTGCCGCCGTCTACCAAGCGATTGCTGCAGTCTCGGTATGCATCAGGCTCGCGCACTCCGCTTGCGGTCGACAGATTGGACGCGCAACAGTATCGCGAATCCGGTCGTTAGAGCGCGACCAACGGAGCGTATGACGGCGGTCGCCTCGATTTTGATCTAGGGCAGTCGCCCAAGTGCGCCTAGTCACTCCATGAGCCAAAGTGCAGCGCTGATCGATCGCCCCAGCTGGGCCCAGAGACTCGGCCTCGGAAGCAGGGAACTCCGTGCGTGGGCCATGTACGACTGGGCGAACTCGGCGTTCGCCACGACGATCATGGCGGCGTTCCTCCCCCTCTACTACTCGCAGGTCGCGGCTTCCCAACTCCCCGCTACGGTGGCTACTGCCTACTGGGGATACACGACGGCCATCGCGCTCGCCATCATTGCCGTGCTCTCGCCCGTGCTCGGCGCCATCGCGGACTACATGGGGGCCAAGAAGCGCTTCCTCGCGGTCTTCATGTCGTTTGGCGCCACCTTCACCGCACTCCTCTACTTCGTCGGAGAAGGCGACTGGCGCCTGGCCTCGGCCATCTTCATCGTGGCCAACATCGGATTCGCGGGCGCCAACGTTTTCTACGAAGCGCTGTTGCCCTCCGTGGCGCGAATGGATGACGTGGATCGTGTCTCCACGGCGGGATACGCCATCGGATACGTAGGTGGCGGGGTTCTGCTGGCGCTCAACGCCGCTTGGTACCTGTCCCCCGAGAGCTTCGGATTCGCCGACGCCGGTCAGGCCGTGAGGGCATCGTTCGTCAGCGCAGCAGTTTGGTGGGCCCTCTTCTCGCTACCTCTATTCCGGACGGTACGGGAGCCCGACCGGCAGCTGCGAACAGGAGAAGCGGTCGGTCTCAACCCGGCGAGGGTGGGATTCTCTCGCGTCGCAGCCACCATGAGGGAGATCCGCGGGCACCCGGATCTCTTCCTCTTCTTGCTGGCCTTCCTCATCTACAACGATGGCGTGGGCACGATCATCAAGATGGCGGCCATCTACGGCGCGGAGGTTGGGATCGGGCCTGGACACCTGATCGGTGCCCTCCTGCTGGTTCAGTTCGTGGGTATCCCGTTCACGTTCGCGTTCGGGCAATTCGCCGCCCGTGTGAGCGCCAAGAGCGGCATCTTCGTCTGTCTGGTGGCCTACTCGGTGATCTCCGTCTTCGGCTTCTTCATGAGCGAAGCCTGGCAGTTCTGGGCGCTCGCAGTGGGCGTGGCCATGGTGCAAGGGGGCATTCAGGGTTTGAGTCGCTCGCTGTATGCCAGCATGATCCCGGTTGGCCGATCTACGGAGTTCTTCGGCTTTTACAGCGTGAGCTCGAAGTTCGCGGGCATCGCCGGTCCGCTGGTCTTCGCGACGGTGGGTCTGGCGATGGGCTCCAGCACCTGGGGCATCCTGTCGCTCGTGGTGTTTTTCGGGGTGGGGGCTGCCCTACTTACGCGCGTCAACGTCCCGGCCGGCCAGAAACTGGCCCGTGAAGAGGAGTCGGGAGCTAGAACAGACCCGAAATGAAGCCACCGGCGCCGTACGCCACCAGCGCTGCCGCGGCTCCGACCGCGAACATCTCCAGGCCACTCCGGAGCCATCCCCGGTGAGTGACCAGCGTTCGCAGCGAGCCTACAGCGAACAGCGTCATCATCGTGAGCGCTGTCGCAATCGGGAATCGCCCGGCGGCGTCACCAGGGTAGAGATACGCGACGAGGGGGACCGATCCCGCGACCAGGAAGGCAAAGAACGTCGCCATACCATGGCGGACCGCGTAGGGCTCTTCTCGGTCCAACCCCACGGCAGCCCGCGCATCCTCTCCGGACCGGATCGAAAGGAAGTTGCTCGCGCCCATCGAGAATCCATCGGCGAGCAGATTCGCGATCCCGAGAATGAGGATGGTGCGTACGGGCAACGCCGCGCCCGTCACACCCGCGACCACAGCAAAGGTGGTGATGATGCCGTCGTTGGCACCGTAGACGAGGTCCCCGAGGTAGTGGCGAAAGAACCCTTCGAGCGTGATGGGTTCGTGCCCGTCGGCTCCTACGGGTTCGTGGTGGGGTTCGCTCGTGCGACCCGCCTCTTCGCTCTGTTTGGGGGAAACTTCGGGGGACAAAGCTACCTCCTGAAGATGTCATGGGACCACGGGGGCGGGTCCGCGAAGAACTGGCCTCATCGAATATCGCGAATTCCTGTAGAAAGCTGTACCCGGCCCGATCGGCGGCCCATGTTACGACCTGACAAATACCGCATCCGGCACCACGAGGCGTTACGACGATGAAGAGTCCCTGCACCGGGAAAAAGCTGGCCCTGACCGTCCTGGCCATGGTAGCGTTTCCCGCCCCGCCGGCCGTCGCGCAGGCAGGCCCGTCCGATCCGATGGCGATCATGCGCTGGCGCGAAATCGGGCCAGCGGTGGTTGGTGGCCGGGTCAGCGACCTGGCCGTGAACGAGTCGGACCCTCGCGTCTTCTACGTGGGGACCGCAACGAGCGGCGTATGGAAGACCACCAACCACGGTACTACCTGGGAGCCGGTATTCACCGGGCAATCCACGGCGTCCATCGGAGCAATAACCCTCGCTCCCTCCAACCCGAACATCGTGTGGGTGGGCACGGGCGAGCCCCAAAACAGGCAGAGTTCACCCTGGGGTGACGGCGTCTACAAGTCGACGGATGCTGGCCGCACGTGGCGACACATGGGCCTGCGCCAGACCTTGCACATCTCTCGCATCCGCATCCATCCGAGAGACCCGGAAACAGTGTATGTCGCCGCGGTGGGCGGGCTTTGGGGTCCGAACCCCGAGCGTGGCGTGTTCAAGACGACCGACGGCGGACAGACCTGGGAGCATGTCCTGGCACTCGACGAGGACACCGGCGCCATCGACCTGATCATGGATCCGGGCGACCCGAATACGCTCCTCGCGGCAATGTATCAGCGCAGGCGCACGCCTTGGGGCTTCAACGGGGGCGGACCGGGAAGCGGCATCTACCGCACGCTCAACGGCGGTGCGTCTTGGGAGAGATTGGACCAGGGCCTGCCGGATGGCGACCTGGGCCGCATCGGTTTGGACGTGTACCGGCGTGACGGCAGCATGATCTACGCGCTCGTGGAGGGCCGGAGGGGCACGGGCGTGTACCGCTCCAAGGACCGGGGCGACACCTGGGAGTTTCTATCGGACAACAACCCTCGCCCGATGTACTTCAGTTTGATCCGCATCGATCCCAACAATCCCGAGCGGATCTACACGGGTGGCCAGAACCTGATGCGCTCGGACGACGGGGGGAGAACCTTCACAGCCGATGGTGCCCGCAACGTACACCTGGACCACCACGCGCTCTGGATCGATCCGTCCAACTCGAACCATCTGCTCATGGGCAGTGATGGCGGGATCTCCACGTCTTGGGACGGCTCCGAGACGTGGCGCTTTTACGACAACCTGCCGATCGCCCAGTTCTACGAGATCGGGTTCGACACGCGGGCGCCGTACTGGGTGTGCGGCGGCCTCCAGGACAACGGGAGTTGGTGCGGACCCACCAATACGCTGGACAACCAGGGAATCCGGAACGCCGATTGGCTCAATGTCGGGGGGGGGGACGGCTTCTATGTGCATGTCGATCCGCTCGAGCCCTCAGTGCTGTTCTCCGAGTCCCAGGGTGGCCGGCTCAGCAGGCTGGACCTGAAGACCGGGGAGCGTGCGTCCGTCTCCCCGTCACCGCTGGCCTCGCTCGGCGAGGGGTCGTCACCCCGCAGGGATCGTTCTTCCGACGACCCTCCAGACGAAGACGACCGTATCTACCGCACCAATTGGAATACGCCCGTCGTCATGTCGGCACACGATCGCAACACGATCTTATTCGGCGCGCAGATGCTGACGAGGAGCACCGACCGAGGTCAGTCCTGGGAGCAGATCAGCCCGGACCTGACCTACGACATCGATCGCGCGACCCTCGAAATCATGGGAGAGCTTCCCTCCGACTCCATGGTGGCGATGCACGACGGGACGCGGACGTACAGCACGCTCACCACAGTGGGCGAGTCACCCGTGAACCCCGACGTAATCTACACGGGAAGCGACGACGGCCGCTTGATGGGGACACGCGACGGTGGCGACACCTGGTCGGACCTCACGCCCAACCTCCCCCCGGACCTCCCAGACAATACCTACGTCAGCCGCGTGGTAGCCTCCAACCAGCGTGAAGGGCGAGTCTACGCCACGTTCGACGGTCACCAGGCGGCCGACTTCACCCCCTACGTCTACATGAGCAATGACTATGGCGTGAAGTGGACACGCATCTCCTCGGGCCTGCCTCACTGGTCGGTCAACGTGCTCATCGAACATCCTGCTGCCGATCGCCTCTTGTTCGTGGGGTCCGAGGTCGGCGTGTTCGTATCGATCGACCGTGGCGCCAGTTGGCGGCCACTGATGAATGAACTCCCCACCGTGCCGGTGGACGACATCAAGATCCACCCGCTCACGAACGACCTCGTGATCGGCACCCACGGGCGTGGCATCTGGGTCATGCCCGACGTGTCGCCGCTGGAAGCCCTGAGCCGTGTAGATGACCTGGTGGCGGGGCCGTATCTGTTCCCGGTCCAAAGCGTGACCGACTGGAGAACGTTCACCTTCCAGGAATGGACGGCCTCCGCGGAGTTCCGGCTACCGAACCCCGAGCCCGGTGCCCGCCTCCGCTACTGGATCCCCGAGCCCGGCCCGGCCCTCGCGCCGGACAGTGCGGGCCCACCTGTGGAAATCCGCATTCTCGATGCCACGCGCCGAGAGGTTCGCACCCTGGAAGGGCCGAGCACACCGGGCGCTCACGAGGTCATGTGGGACTTGAGGATCGAGCCGGCATACGAACTCGAAGAGGGCGAATCCGTGGGACGGCGTCAGGCGGGACCCGAAGGACCCAAGGTCCTTCCCGGAGTCTACCAGGTGGAGATAGACATAGACGGTACCACCATGTCGGGCGATCTGGTGGTGAGCATGGATCCTCGGCTGGACGTGGCCCCCTTGGACCTCCAGGCCCGGCAGACGGCTCTGATGGCGATCTATGGGCTCCAAGGCCCGACCCACGAATTGGGGATGGCAGTTCGACGCATCGAAGGGCAGTTGAAGAGCGTTCGGGACCTCTTGAGCGAGGCCGTGGATACGCCGCCCTCTCTAGGTGAAGAAGTGGACGAACTCGCCGGCGAGCTCGACGACATCTCCTCCGACATGAACCGTTTGGGTGTTGGCGCCCTTGGGTTCACCGTCGCGGCCTCCACGTCGCGGCCCACGGAGGACCAGCTTCAAGGGATCGACCGGGCTTGGGCGGACGCACCCGGACTCATCGAGCGTATGAACGATCTGATCACCGACCGCATGCCGGCCCTGTACCGAATGCTGAACCAGGCAGGGGTTCGGGCCGATCCCGGGACCGCGATCACCGTACCGAGACGGGGAGGGGCGAGATAGCTGACGGCAACACTTTGCGGGGCTAGCGCGTCGAACCTATGTATGGGGGCAATGACACCCCCGAACGGACGGAGGGGATGATGAGCTTGAAGCAATCGGATTTCGTGGCGATGAGCTGTATCGCTGCGGGGGTGGTGTTCCCCTTCGCGCTGTTGGGCGCCTACAACACGGTGCAGGCGCGCAGTGCGGAGACCGAGTGGGCCCTTCACACGGATGCCGCCCAGCGGTGCGAGGCCGAGGTAGTCGAGGCCGAGCCCACCCGAGTGATCGTCGTCCTGAGGCGTGACCAGGAACCGATAACGGTGGTCGGCCACAAGGTCACCGTCACGGAAATCTCGAGCGAGGTGGAGCGTATTCGAGTGACGGCCCAAGAGTTGCACCTACGCGCAACGCAGCAGGAGCGGCTCCGCGCAATCGCCGAGGCGGTCCAGGCGCGCAACAACGTCATCCATCAGGCGGTCATCGAGGTGCAGATTGGCGCCAAGTCCGAGGCGGCCCGCATGGGCCTGCTCGCCGAGGAACTCCGTGCGCTCGAGCGCCGTATCCAGATGGAGCGCATGACGGACACCAAGGGCATCGAGGCCCGGGCGGCCGAGCGCTACCAGGTCGTGATGGAGCAACTCCGTGCGACTCTGGAGGCCGAGGGCGCACAGGCGAGCGCCGACGACCAGCACAAGAAGCGTCGGAGGCATACGCGGAAAAAGCGGCGGCCCTGCTGACCCCCGCGTAGTGCTACGCTATGGGGACGCCCAATCCTGCTAGCGGAGCGGCCCGGCCTTTCGGTCGGGCCGCTCGTTTTTTCCAGGTGGTGGAACTCGCCTCAGTAAGTCGCCCAGTTGTCGGACCACGTATTGGGGTAAGGGGCTAGCCCACCGAAGCCTGAGAGAGCATCGGCGATGTGGCACGAGTTGTAATGGATATCCTTGGTGCCCTGGGCGAGACTGCTCATTCCGATCGACACGGCCAGCAAGGCGGCGTCGCCGAGCTTGATGTTGAGCCCACTCATGATGGCTCCGTAAATGCCGTTGAGTCCGTTCCCTGTAATGGCGCCACCCACAAGGATGATCCCTTCCCAAGTCCTGCCCCCGAGTATGGTGAGGTTTTGCGTAACGATCAGGATGCCTCGGCCGCTTCTGATCAACGTGTGGTTTCCGTTCACCAGAATGACGGGCCAGAACCCAGAATTCGCAAATGCTGCGGAGCTGGGGAAGCTCTCAGGAGGTATCGTGACATCGGGGGTCAACGCCGTGCCATTTACGATCCCCTCCCAATCGATGAAGGCGGAGTCCGCTGCCTCCTGGAACCCTCCCATGTCCTCGATGGGTGGTGAGCCCGTGGGTACGCTGCCTCCCCCCCCACTCTGGGTGTATCCCGGCGGTGTCGGCACACTGACCCCCGAAACGTCCGGCTGGAGTGCACATTCGTCTTCGCCTGTGATTGTGCCCGAGCTTCCGGCCTTCCGAAGCCCGGTCAGGCTCGTGAACGCCGCGTTTATCGTCATGGTTCCGGACTGCCATCGGGCGTACAGGGCCACGGTATGCTCGGCCTGGGGAGTTCCGGGAAGCGAGGGGTCGGTCCTGACCCCGAGGGAGCGGATCACATACACCGCAGGCGAGCCGGACACGCTGGGGCGTACAAGCTCCAACGTCACGTCGGCGTACCCTCCTGGGACGTCGATGCGGACGTACTCGAACGTGGCCGGGGGCGTGTTGGTAAAGCCCAATGACGATCGATAGATGAGGAACTGCTCGAGGCCGGATTGGGCGAGCGCGAAGGCGTCCACCTGGGCACGCCCGTTGGCGATCTCTCGCTCCTCGGCCGAGCCGATGACCAACGCTGCAGTGGTAGAGATCGTCAACAGAGCCAGGACCAGGATGGCCATCGGAAGGGCGAAGCCCCGTGAGTTGGATACGGCCCGCATGGCAACTACTCCTCTTCCTGGTTTCGGTTCTTGAAGAAGATCGCGACGGTAACGTTGTACGTCTTCGGCACAGAATCCCTCAATGTCACCACCTCGCTCTCACCGTCCAGAACGAGTTGAATGCCCCAAATGTCCTCCAGGTCGGCGGGCGGCGGACTCTGTGCGGTATCGGCATTGAGCACGTAGAACCGGAACCGGGAAACAGGGTTGAACGGCGCCGAAATCTCCTCTGGCACGCCCGTCGCCAGGGGGGTCCGCCAAAGACCTATACGCCCCGGTAGCGCGGTCGAGGGTCTGAAGTCGTAACGCAGGGTCTGGTAAAGGAAGACAACTGTGCCCGCCGCGATCGCAGCCGCTGGACCAATATCCCGGATCCAGCCCCCGGCGAGCGTCCTGACCGATGCGGTCGCACAGGTCGACGCCGTGCCGGAGACAATGCTTGTGCCGCCGAGGTAGGTGTAATCCCCATCGCCGCCTCGAAACGCCCACCCTGAGAACGAGGCGTTGGCAAGAGTCGCCGTATCCGTCGGCAGGAGGCTGACCGTGGTCCGGCCCCCTGTGGGGCCGCAAGCGACCCCGAAACTATAGGGCGTGCGGAGCGTGATGCTGGTTGAGTCTGCGGCCACCACGCCCCCTGATACCTCCACCATGCGTATCTCTGACTCCAGCAGATTCGCCACCCCTTTGGAGACGGCTCGCGCATCGCGCATCGCGTTCATCTCGTTGGTGAAATTCGCCTGTATGATGATCAGGCTAAGAAGTGAGGACCCAACGATCGTCGCCACGACCATCGCAATCAGGAGCTCGACCACAGTGACGCCGGCCCTCCGAAGGTCGGTGACGCTCACCTGGTGTCGAAGGGGTTGGTTATACCCCTGGTGCGGCGCAGGTAGACCGTGTCCGGGCGGGTGGCCACGAGCGTGGACGTGACCACGAGCACCACCTCCCGGTCGTTGACCGCCAGGTCGTCCACCGTCACGCACCACTTATGAGGAAACGGTGGATCCTCTTCTTCGCCGCAACCCACCGCGCTCTCGAGCGAGTCGAACGGCAGCACGCCGAGGCGTCCCATCATCTGTCTCACCACTGCGGTGCGGTGGGTCAGGGCATGCGCCCTGACGGACCGGCCCGCTATCTGAAAAGTGAGCGCGCCAAGAGCGGGAAGAACGATCATGAGCAACGTGACCGCCACCACTACTTCGATGAGCACGAAGCCCCCCCTCATCGAGCGCCGGGGCGACCCGCTCATAGCGGGGTGATGCGGACCATGCCGCCCCGCATCATCGTGATCGTGCGGGAGAAATCGCCCCCCGAGAGGACCACCGTAAGAGCAGTTGACGCAAACCCCGACGGGGTGATTTCGAACGTCGATTCAGACACCGTCATGGCGGTGATCTTGAAGTCGCTTCCGGCTCCCAGCTCACGCCGGTGGAGGACCGTCCCCCTACGCGCGTCGACGAACGTGTACGCCCTCTGGTCCGCTCTGTAGGTGACCCGAACGGGCCGGTGCTGCCGAGCGGCGAGCGAGAAGGCCATCTTGAGGTCCATCGTCACGACTCTGGCCGCCCGATTGACCCGGGCATGCCGGATCGCGTTACCGGTTGGGGTTATCACCATGGACATGATGATGCCGAGCACCATCGTAACCACGATGAGTTCGGCCAACGTATGGCCGGCACGGCCGAGATTCTCCCGGCATGGGCGGCCCGCACCGGAAATCCCCCGCCGTCCTATCCCTGAGCCTCTACGCTCGTGCGTGCGAATTGACGTGGTCTCGGAAGCCATGTCTACCCCCTTATCCATCCAATCCCTCACCACGAGACACCTTAGGAGAGCACTGGGTCACGCGAAAGGGGCGGCAGCCAATGTTCCAATTGTACAACATAAGAATCTCAGCGCCCAGTACAGATTCCCAAGGCACGCCGCCTAGAACATCGTCGCTCTTCGCCCGAACCGTGGCCGGCCCTCGGCCTGGGCCAGGGTCCAGCTCGTCTGGAACACCATACGCGCGATCTTCTCCATCTTCTCGTAATTGATCCGGTCCGGCACGTCATTCTCCGTGTGATAGTCGGGATGGAGGCCCGTGTGCACGAACACGGCGGGGACCCCGTTTTGGAGGAAGGGCCACTGGTCACTCCGCCGTAGCAGCTGCGACGGGTTGTTGTCGTAGGTCATCTTGAGCTTCAGGCCAATATCAGCGTTCGACGTCTCAATCGTCCGGCGCAGATCCGGACTGTATGTGTAGCCCATGATGTTCACGGAGTTGTTGTTGGACTTCGATGTCTGAGGCTCGAGCCCACGAAAGCGGCGCCCTTCACCCGTAGGCACCTCTTCGTTGCGGCCCACCATGTCCATGTTCAGTACGGCCACCGTGCGGTCGAGCGGGTTGAGAGGGTCCTCGGTGTACGCCCAGGCACCGAGCAGGCCCCGCTCCTCGGAGTTCCATGCCGCGAACAGTACGGAGCGGCGTGGGCGTACGCCCTTCTCGGCAGCCCGAGCGTAGGCCTCCGCAATCTCAATCAGGGCGACGATTCCCGAGCCGTTGTCGTCCGCTCCGTTCAGGATCCGGTCGCCGTCCGCACCGTTGTGGTCGTAGTGCGCGCTGATGATGACCCACTCGTCGGCCAGCGCCGGGTCCGAGCCCTCGAGCAGGGCCACCACGTTCCGGTCGGGCACCACATGCCGGTTCACGGCCGTGGTCACGCTTATCTCCCAATCCGGGATCGCCAGAGGCTCGACTCCACCCGTGGCCTCGGCGGCGGCGGCCAGGTCTGCGAATGACCGCCCCGTGGGTTCAAGCAGCATCTCGGCGATTTCGGGTGAGACTTGGAGTGTGGGAATGCGGACACGGTTCACCCATGTGGCCAGCGTGTACCGCTCGATCCTCCGTGGACTGGACGGCCAGTACCGGGCCGTGGCTCGCTCGAAGTCGCCCGGTTCGGGATGGTTATGGATGTCCGACACGAACAGAACGGCCACGGCGCCACGATCCTGGGCCGCCAGTGCCTTGCGGAGGTTTCGTGCCGCCTCCGCGGTGACCAATCCGTCGAACACGCTGTCCGGGTCGCGCTCTCCAGGCTCATGATCCATCACCAAGACGACCTTGCCCGCCAGGTCGACGTCCTTGTAGTCATCATGACCACGGCTCGGCGAGGCAATTCCGAAACCAGCGAACACCAGCGGTCCCGAGGCCTGCCCACTCGCACTGAAGCGGAGCGGGTAGACCCCCTCGCCGGTCTGCATGGACACCGAACCGTCCCGGGAGGTGATCTCGAATCGGTTGCCGGCACCGAGGGTGGCCGTGGAGAGTTCATATTCCTGAAAGTACGAGCCGCCTGTCCCCATGGGCTTGAGGCCCAAGCGCTCGAAGCGGGACTTGATGTACTCCGCCGCCATGCTGTTTTCCGGCGTGTCGGTCAGCCGACCCCGCATGGCGTCCCCCGCCAGGAAAAACAGGTCGGCTCTCAACTGCTCCCGACGGATCGATTCGATCTCGGGAGCGGTCTCCTGGGCGGCGCCTGACGCAGGCATGAGCATCAGCGCCGCAACGACGGCAAGGGTCGAGCGGTTCATCACATTTCCTCCAGGCTCGTACGCAGGGGCCGGTTCGCTACCGGTTCTGCGCCTTCTCCAGGTCCAGCTCGGTGATGTTGGCGTTCCACCGACTATCGCCCAGCAGGTGCGTCACGAAGTACTCCGCCCGCAACCAGAACCAGTAATCGCGCATATCCCCGTAGCCGTGGCGCTGGCCCGGGAAGATGAAGAAATCGAAGCGCTTGTTCGCCTTGATCAAGGCTTCGGCCATCCGGAACGTGCCCGCCGGGTGCACGTTGTTGTCCTCATCCCCCGTGGTCAGCATCAGGTGGCCCTTGAGGTTGGCCGCGAGATCGGAGTTCTTCTCGATGTCGTACTCGAAGGTTACCTCGCCCTCGTCATCGACAACCTCGGTGACGCCGTGATGCTTCTCAGACCAGTTCTGGTTGTAGACATCGTTGTTGTGGTTCCCCGACGATGACACGGCCACCTTGAAGAAGTCGGGATAGACCAACATCGCGGCCGTGGACATGAAGCCCCCGCCCGAGTGCCCGTAAATGCCGACCCGGTCGATGTCGATGAAGTCGTGGCGGTCCGCGAGTTGCTCGATGGCCGCCTTCTTGTCGGCGAGACCGTAGTCACGGAGGTTGCCGTATCCGTAGTTGTGATACCACTTCGACCGCGCCGGGTGGCCGCCCCGGTTACCGATCGTGATCACGATCATCCCGAACTGCGACAGCGCGTACTCGCTGGCATTCGTCGAGAAGAACTTCGACACCGACTCGGTCTGCGGCCCCGGGTAGACATATGCCACGATCGGATACTTCTTCGACGGGTCGAAGTCGATCGGCTTGTACATGACTCCGTAGAGGTCCGTCACCCCGTCGTCGGCTTTGACGGCATACGGCTGCGGGAACTCGTATCCCGCTTCCATCAACTTCGAGAAATCGGACTCCTCGAGGTCCATGATCTTCCGTCCCCGTACGTTGAAGAGCGCCGAGGCCGGTACCGTGTTCACCCGGGCGAAATTGTCGACGAAGAAACGGTTGGACTCGCCTATGCTGGTACGGTGGTCAAAGTCTCCCGGATCCAGGAGCTGGAGGCCACTACCGTCCAGCCCGACCCGGTAGAGGTGCTGATAGTACGGGTCCTCTCCAGCTTCCCGGGCGTTGGCCATGAAGTAGACCACCCCGGCGGTCTCGTCCACTCCCACGATGCGACGAACCGAAAACGGTCCTTCGGTGAGCCTGTTCTTGAGCGTTCCGTCTGCAGCGAAGCGGTAGATGTGCGCCCAGCCGTCGCGTTCCGACCACCACAGCACGTCACCGTCGGAGAGCAACTCGGGGTTCCGGTTCTCGACGTAGGTGTTGAGCCGCTCCTCGATGAGCACGCGGGTCTCGCCCGTGGTCGCGTCCGCCACCATGAGGTCGAGCCGGTGCTGGTCCCGGCTACGGCGCCAGAAGTAGAGCTCATCCGACGAGTCGGACAGCCACAGCGAACGCCTCGGCTCGTCGCTGTCCGGGTAGGTGAATTGCCGGTCGTTGCTGACCGAAAGCCGCTGGTCCTTCCACCCCTCGACCTGGACCTTCACCATCTCGCCGGCCTGGAGGTCGTAGATCAGGATTTCCGGCTGCGAGACCGTGGTGTCTCCCGGCATGTCGTACTTGTAGGTCTCGAGCTCGGGCCGCTTGTTGCCCACCGAGTGGATGACCCAGAGCTCCCCCGACTTGCGCCGGTCGTTGCGCACCAACGCGAAGCGGCGTGAGTCCTTGGACCAGGTGACGTTCGCCCGCTTGCGGTCGTTCTTGGTCTTCTCGCGCTCGTTGTCGGTGTCGCCCCTCCCGCCGCTTCCGTAGGAGTAGTCCTCCTCACCGTCGGTGGTGAGCTGGGTCTCCTCGACCTCCACTTTCTTCTCAGCGTCGTCCGCGTCATCACCCGACTCGCCCCGGCGGGCCTCGAGGATCTCTTGGTACTCGTCGGCCGTCATCATGTACAGGTCGTGCTGTTTGGCAAAGATGATCGTCTGGCCATCTGGCGAGACACTGGCCCATGAGGGGTGGTTGTCGGGCGCTTCCCAGTCCTCCAGCTCACGCAGTGTACGGGTGCTCACCGTGTACTCGAAGTGGAAGACCTTCTTGTTCGCTCGTTCACGACGCTCACGCTCCTGCCGGTCCTCCTCCTGTTCTTCGTCGTCGAGCTCTACGTCGTCCTCATCGTCGCCCGTATCCTCCTTGTCCTGAGAGGACTCCACCTCGAACTGCAGCGTGTCGTCGTCGATGAACTTGATCTTTCGAATGGGGAGGTGCTTGCCGTCCCAAGGATCCAGCGTGATGCGCGTGAGCTCGGCCGCGATGCGATCGTTGTCGAAGATCTCCCGCTTGGTGCCCCGTGCCGGATCCACCAAGTAGTAGGAGGTGCCATCGCTGGTCTTCCACTCGTACCAGAACCGATCGCCACCCTCGATCCAACGCGGGCTCACCGACGTGCTGTAGAGAAGCTCACGCACCCTGTACGGAGCGAAGCGGCCCGCGAGCTGGTAGTTGGCCTTGGTCGCCAGACTCTGCCCGTCCGCCTGCTGGGCCTGGAGCGGCTCGTTTCCGGCAAACGCCGCAAGCATCACAGCCGTCAGAACGAGGCCGACCCAAGAGGTGGTGCGCGGACGCGGGACATCGAGGGCGAGGGCACACGACTTCATGAAATGATCCTCCCGGGGGGACACGGTCTGAAGAATTGCCGACTGAGGGAAGGTAGGGATGGGGCGGAGCGGCGCACCGCGCAAGTGGCGGGCGCGCGCGGCCGCCGGTTCTAAAAACCTCTTGCTTGAAGTGCCAGAAGGCTTCAGCTTGGCCTCGGGACGGAGGGTGGTGCGGAAATAGCCGGCCCAGGACCTCGGAAGGGCACTCCCGGGCGGGTCGGCCTGTCCAAGGAGGTCAAAGTGGGTCGTTTCATCGCGCTCCTCTACGGAGTCGTCGCCTACGTCGTATTCCTCGTAGCCTTCCTCTACGCCATCGGCTTCGTCGGCAATGTGTTCGTGGAGAAGTCCATCGACGCCGGGGGTGCGTCAGAACCGTTTGGTACAGCCCTTCTCATCAACATCGTGCTACTGAGCATCTTCGCCGTGCAACACAGCGTGATGGCCCGCCCGGCGTTCAAGGAGAAGTGGACCAAGATCGTGCCGAAGTCGGTGGAGCGGAGCACGTACGTGCTGCTCGCCAGCCTCGTGCTGCTCCTCCTGTTCTGGCAGTGGCGGCCCATGACCGACGTGGTGTGGAGCATCGGCGGTCTGGGTGCGACGGTCCTCAACGCCCTCTTCTGGGCGGGCTGGGGATTGGTGCTCGCATCGACCATTCTGATCAACCACTTCGACCTCTTCGGACTCCGGCAGGTGTTCCTGAACTTCAAGGAGGAAGAGTACACGCACATCGGGTTCCGCACGCCGCTGTTCTACACGGTGGTGCGGCATCCGATAATGCTGGGGTTCATGTCGCGTTCTGGGCAGCCCCCACGATGACGCAGGGCCATCTGGTCTTCGCTGTGATCACGACGGTGTACATGCTCGTCGGCATCCAGCTCGAGGAGCGCGACATGGTGGGAGTCTTCGGCGACACCTACCGGCAGTACCAGAAGGATGTCAACATGCTCATCCCCATGCCGAAGAGGGGCGGGGGTGGAGAGGCAACGGCGGTACCGGCCCCGGAGCCGATGGCTGCCGTGCCCGAACCGATGGCGGCGCCGCCCGAGCCTGTGGCCGCGGAGCCCGAACCTGAACCTGTGGCCGCGGCGCCCGAACCTTTGCCGTCTAGCATGGACGATCCATCGGTCCCAGAGCCTGGTATCGTTCAACTGGCCGACGACGAGGACGACAGTCCAAAGCCGGCAGCGGACACCTAGGGTCTAGCTCGCACATTCATCCACAAACGAAAACCGGCGGCGGACTCGAAGTCCGCCGCCGGTCTGTCATGCCCCCGATGAGGACGGGTCAGTCGTGCTTGTGCCGCCTGAACTTGCCGTCATCACCGATGTCGACGTGGGTGATGCCGGGCTTCCTGCCCCGGAACTGCCACTTCCTGTCGTGCCTGTCGCGGTGGAAAGAGCCCGTCGGAATCGTGACGCTGTAGTCACCGAATTCGACCATGACGCCCTCATCGTCCGGATCGATCCCGTCGTTGCCTTTGCCGAGCGTGATCCTACCCTCGAACTCGAACTCGTCCTTGTCCTTGGTGCGCCAACAGCGGCCGCGCTCCAGAGAACAGCCGCACTGGCTCGCCGGCGCACGCCCAACGCAGGCCTCGCGGCTTACGTCGCAGCTCTCCGCCATTTGCCGTACCTACACTGGCGCCCGGCCAGGGTGAGGCACCCCTCGCCTGGGCCTTGTAGCGCCACCCACGACACACTCCCTTGCCCTCACGGAAGGGAAGTATTCATTTTTGCCCTTCCGCAGATTTACCCAACCCAATGATTGGCATCATGATCAAGATGAAAACACGAGGCTACTTGCCTGTCCTCCTTCTCGCCCTCGCGACCGGTGCATGCGCCGGCGATGCGGGCTCGGACGCCCCCGCGGTCGACGGCAACCCGCTCGAGAGCCCCGACTCCGAGGCTATGAACGAGAGGGCGCCCGAGGTCTTTCTGGCTACCTTTGCGACCCTCAAGGGTGACTTCGTCCTCGAGGTGCATAGGGACTGGGCGCCCAACGGCGCCGACAGGTTCTACAACCTCGTCAGGAACCGCTTCTACGACGAGTCACGCTTCTTCCGAGTGATCCCCGGCTTCATGATCCAATTCGGCATCCACGGGGACCCCGAGATCGGCAAGTTTTGGCGTGAATCTCGGATTCCGGACGACCCTGTAACGCAGAGCAACACGCGCGGCTTCGTGAGCTTCGCTAAGACCTCCGAACCCGACTCACGCACCACCCAGGTCTTCATCAACTTCTCGGACAACTCGAACCTCGACGGGATGGGCTTCGCCCCCTTCGCAGAGGTCGTCGAAGGGATGGACGTCGTCGGCCAGTTGTACTCGGCCTATGGCGATGGGGCACCGAGGGGCCCAGGGCCCGAGCAGGAACGCATCCACTCCGAAGGAAACGAATATCTCGACGCGGAATTCCCGTTCCTGGACAAGATCGCGAAAACGGCTGTATCAGGGGGCTAGGGACCTCCTCACAGTCGACCTCGCCGACGCGCAGTATCCTCCCGCCTAGATTACCGCCCCACCACCAGGTGGGGCGGGCGTATCCGTATCACGAAGGAGGGAACATGAAGCATCTCACGGTTGCGATCCTCGCGCTGGGCCTGGCTTTCCCCGCAACGGCCATGGCCCAGGAGGATGACGACGAAGACCGCGTAGCCACCATCCTCTCGATCTCTTCGTACCAGTGCCCGAACTCGGCCATAGCTGGCATTTCGTCCGGCTACGACTCCATCACCCGGCCCGTCGAAGAGGAGTTGGTGGCGGAGGGCAAGATGGCGAGCGCAGGCTTGTTCTTCCATGCGTGGGCGGACGAGTGGAACGTGAACTACTTCCGCACCGGCTACGATATCGGCGGACTGATCGACGCTATCGCCGAGGTCGGCTCCCGCGTCGCCGAGGCGAACCCGGACCTGGCCGATGGGCCCGGCCCGTTCGCGGCGTGCACTGCCCATAAGGACGGCATCTACTTCTTCGGACCGAGAACCGGCGACGACGACGATGACGATGACGACGGGGGAAACTAGAGTTCCGGCCTGACTGTCCATCACGCGAGGGGAGTACGGCTTCTTCCAGGTGGTCGGGCACGGTGTCGCTGACGACCTCATCGGTCGCATGTGGGCGGAGACCCACCGGTTCTTCGATCAGCCGCGCGACGCCAAGCAGGCCCTTTCACGCACCAAGGAGAACCCTCGCGGCTACTACGACCGCGAGCTCACCAAGAACGCCCGGGACCTCAAGGAGGTCTTCGACTACGCGGCCATCCTCCATCCCGAGCTTCCCGAGGATCACCCGGACAACCGCGCGGCGGTGGACGGTTCCAACCGGTGGCCCACCGATCTGCCCGACTTCCGCGACACGATGCTTGAGTACTATTCGGAGTGCGAGCGACTCGGCCTGGAGATCCTCGGGGCGTTGTGCCTCGATCTCGGGTTGGCTCGGCAAGCCCTCTTCGAGCACTTCGCTCCAGAGCACACCAGCTTCGTGCGCCTGAATCACTATCCGCTCACCGATCCGTTGGATTCGGCCGAGGCTGCCGAGGCTACTGATCTCGGTGACATGGCTCTGCACCACCACACCGACGCCGGCGCTCTGACGATCCTGCTACAGGACGACGTGGGAGGCCTCCAGGTGCTCGCCGACGGCGATTGGATCGACGTGACGCCCACGGAAGGGGCGTTCGTGATCAACGTGGGCGACATGATGCAGGTGTGGTCGAACGACCGGTACGAGGCCAACCTCCACAGAGTGCGTCCCACCAAGAATCGCGCCCGCTACAGCATCCCCTGCTTCTTCAACCCGTCTTACGAGACGGACTACGCTCCGCTGGCGACCGGCCCCGATGATCCGCCGCATTATCGCACGATCAACTGGGGAGAGTTCCGTCAGGCTCGCACGGACGGCGACTACGCGGACTTCGGAAAGGAAATCCAGATCGCGGACTTCAGGATCGGATAGTCCCCACCATTCCACTCACGGAAGCTTCTCGGCACCCTTGAATTCGATGATGAAGAGGCCCGCCGGATCTTCCCCCATGTTCTCCATGGAGTGGGAGTAGCCATCCTCACACGCGAACATGCCGGCGTCGGCAAAGGCGGGCATCAAATCCCCGTCCGGGTCCATGGATTCCCAGCTCTGTGTGTTGATGATGATGGAGCAACTGGCCGGGTGGTGGTGCATGCTCGAGCGGTCCGCGGGCGCGTACTCCACCCGCAGGATCCGCACCGCGTCGTTCTCGTACGCCACCGCATAGAGGTTGGGAGCGGCCGTGACGGCGTCGGGCACCTCCTGAGGGAGCGCGCTGGTCCCCACAGCCCCCAGGGTAAAGGCGCCCACCGCGACCAACAAGATTCCAGTGCGGCTCATGATCTCCCCTCCTCGTGCGCGAAGTGGACGGACCAAGTGGACTGACCCGGCCGGAGCATAAGCGCCCGCTGCCTGCCCGCGCGAGGGTGGCCGGCGGACCTCGGGCCCCTTGCCCGGCCCACCGCATGGGTGATATGCCTGATGGCCGCATCCAACCCCAGCCGGAATACACCATGAAGAGACTCGCTCTGATCGCTTCGCTGCTCATGCTCGTACCCTCGTACGGGAACGCCCAATCGCTCGACGATTTGCTCGAAGAGATCGCGGTGGCGATTGAATCCAACCACAAGCTCACTCAGGTCATGGTGGACAAGATCTTCAGCTTCTCGGAGTTGGGCTTCCAGGAGTACGAGACGTCTGGGTACATCACGTCGATCCTGCGTGAGAACGGCTTCGAGGTAGAGGAGGGTATCGCCGGCATCCCCACCGCATGGTGGGCCACGTGGGGCTCCGGTGAACCGGTGATCGCGTTCGGGAGCGACATCGACGGTATCCCGAAGTCCAGCCAGAAGCCCGGAGTGGCGTGGCACGAGCCCATCATCGAAGGGGCTCCGGGGCACGGCGAGGGACATAACTCGGGGCAGGCGGTGAACGTCACGGCCGCACTCGCACTCAAAACGATCATGGAGCGTGAGGGCATCCAGGGTACGCTCGTGCTGTGGCCGGGCGTGGCCGAAGAGTTGGTGGCCACCAAGGCGTATTTCGTGCGGGACGGCTATTTCAAGGACGTCGACCTGGTGATGTTCACGCACGTATCCAGCAACTTGAGTGTCACCTGGGGGGCGGCCAACGGCACCGGCCTCGTGTCTGCGGAGTTCACGTTCATCGGCGAGTCGGCGCATGGCGCCGGATCGCCCTGGCGGGGCCGGAGCGCCCTGGACGCCGTCGAACTCATGAACGTGGGCTGGAATTTCCGCCGCGAGCATCTGCGGCCCGATCAGCGCTCTCACTACGTGATTACGGACGGCGGGGACCAGCCCAACGTCGTGCCCCAGCGGGCGGCCGTCTGGTACTACTTCCGAGAGATGGACTACGCCGACATCCAGAAGAACTTCAACATCGGGATACAGATGGCCGAAGGCGCCGCCCTGATGACCAACACCGAGATGACGTACCGCATCCTGGGCTCCGCGTGGCCGCGGCACTTCAACAAGGTGATCGCCGAGACCATGTACGAGCACATCAAGACGGTCGGGCTGCCCGAGTGGAGCGAGGCGGACCAGATGCTGGCGCGCGCCGTGCAAGAGGCGGTGGAGAGTGACCCGGACGGGCTCGCCACGGAGCTCTCGGAACTGACCGAGCCTCCCGAGCGGCGCCGGAGCGGTGGCTCGGACGACATCGGGGACATTTCCTGGACCGTGCCGACGGTCACCATGCGCTTCCCCTCAAACGTGCCGGGCCTGCCCGGCCACAACTGGTCGAGCGGGATCGCCATGGCCACGCCCATCGCCCACAAGGGCGCCACCGCCGGGGCCAAGGCACTCGCCATGACGGCCCTCGAGTTCTTTGTGAATACAGACCTGGTGGACGAGGCCTGGGCCTACTTCCGCGACGAGCAGACGAAGGACATGGAGTATACGCCGTTCATCTCGGCGGACGACCGTCCGGCGATCGGCCTCAATGAGGCCATCATGAAGACGTTCAGGCCGCTACTCGAGCAGTACTACTTCGACGAGACGAAGTTCGACACCTACTTGGAGCAGTTGGGGATCACGTACCCGACCGTGCCCCAGAGTACTGGGGGACGGTAAGCCGACGACGCACGATCCTCTCAGGCGGTCTCGATCTCGCTGAGCCCCAGGGCCTCGATGGCCTGCTCGCGCATCACGAACTTCTGGACCTTGCCCGTCACGGTCATGGGAAAGGCATCCACGAACTGGATGTAGTGGGGCACTTTGAAGTGGGCGATCCGGTCTTTGCAGAAGGCCTGGATCTCCTCGGCGGTCGCGGAGTCGCCCTCGCGTAGCTTGATCCACGCGCAGAGCTGCTCGCCGTACTTTGGATCGGGCACCCCGATGATCTGCACATCCTCGATTTTCGGGTGCCCGTACAAGAACTCCTCGACCTCCCGGGGATAGACGTTCTCGCCGCCCCGGATGATCATGTCCTTGATGCGCCCGACGATTTTGCAGTAGCCCTGGTCGTCGATCGTGGCGAGGTCGCCCGTGTGCATCCAGCCCACCCGGTCCACGGCCTCCGCGGTGCGTTCGTCGTCGTCCCAGTAGCCCTGCATCACGAGGTAGCCGCGCGTGCACAGCTCGCCCCGAACGCCCGGAGGCACGATACGCCCCTGCTCGTCGATGATCTTGACCTCGACGTGCGGAAGCGCGCGCCCGACCGTGCCGACCCTGCGCTCGAGCGGGTCATCCAACGCGGTTTGGAAACTCCCGGGGCTCGTCTCGGTCATGCCGTACGCAATCGTCACCTCGCCCATGTTCATCTCGTCGATGACCCGCCGCATCACTTCGATCGGACACGGCGATCCCGCCATGATTCCGGTGCGCAGCGAGGTCAGGTCGAACGAATCGAAGTCCGGGTGCTCGAGCTCGGCGATGAACATGGTCGGCACACCGTAGAGTGCCGTGCAGCGCTCCTTCTGGACCGCCTCGAGCACCGCACCGGGCTCGAAGGCTTCGGATGGATAGACCACGGTGGCACCGTGTGTCAGGCAGGCCAGGTTCCCGATCACCATGCCGAAGCAATGGTAGAGCGGCACCGGAACGCACACCCGGTCCTCTTCGGTCAGCGCCATGGTGGCACCGATGAAGTAGCCGTTGTTGAGGATGTTGTGGTGGGTGAGCGTGGCCCCCTTCGGCGCACCGGTGGTGCCACTGGTGAACTGGATGTTGATGGCGTCGTCGAACTGGAGGCCGGCCGCGGTCTCCTCCAACTTCGAGAGATGATCCGCCGTGCCCATGTCGCGCACATCGGCGAAGCGGTACATGCCGGGCTCCTCCGCCTCTCCCATGTGGATCACGAACTCCAAGGTCGGGAGCTTCTCGGACCGGAGAGCGCCGGGGGTGGCCGTGTCGAGTTCGGGCGCCAAGGCGCGAAGCACCGCCAGGTAGTCGCTCGATTTGAACGTGGTCGCGGTGATGAGCGCGCGGCATCCGACCTTGTTCACCGCGTACTCGAGTTCGGCGATGCGGTAGGCCGGGTTGATGTTGACCAGGATCAGCCCCGCCTTGGCGGTGGCGTACTGCGTTACCATCCACTCGGCGTTGTTGGGCGCCCAGATCCCGATGCGATCACCGGGCTCCAGGCCCAACGCCAGCAAGCCGGCCGCCAGACGATCGACGTGCTCCTTGAGCTCGGCGTAGGTCCAGCGCACGTCCTGGTGGCACACCACGAGCGCCTCACGCTCGGGGTGCCGCACGACCGTCCGATCGAACTGGTCCCCGATCGTGGTGTCCAGGAAAGGCGTCGAGGACGCTCCGTGCACGTAGCTATGCGTGAGCGCTGTCACAGCGGGACCACCGTCACTCCCCGACCCACGCGGCCCTCACGGCGCCGGTCGGCGCGTGGACGTACACGGTGAGGTCGCCACCCGCGGTGACGAGCTGGAAGCCTCCGAGATCGAACGCCGAAGGCGGACCGTAGTACACGGCCACCAAACCATCACGATCGTCGATCCCCTCGTCGTCCAGGAAGAGCTGGTCGTCGGGGCGAAGCTCACGGTAGATCTCCGAGTGCGCGGCCTCGGGGTCGAACCCGAGTTCCATGGCCTTCGCGTCGGCGATGTCGCGGATCTCCGTATCGTCCATGCTGTCAGCCCCCGTCGGGGTCCTCGACTCAATAGGTCTCCCAGACGCCCCGAGTCGCCACCTCGACGCAGTGCTGATCGGGATCGCGGAAGTAGAGGCTCTTGCCACCACGCTCCCAGTTGATCCGGCCCTCGATCTCGACCCCGTTCTCCACCAACCAGGCCTCCCAGGCATCGAGATCGTCGGCCTCGATGGCAAACGCGAAGTGCTGCGTGCCCTCGGCGTCATGGCTGGGCAGAAATCCCTCCTCCGTCGGAACGGAGTCGACGGACGCGCCCTTCTTGAAAAGCAGTAGAACGGCCTGCCCTTCCACATCGAGTGCCGCGATCCTCTCGTTCTCGAACATCACTCGGCCGCCAAACACTCGCTCGTAGAACTCCGCTGCCTTCGCCAAATCATCCACATACAGCCCGTACTCGAGCATGCCGTTGAGCGGCGGCCTCAAGGTCTGCCTCCCTCCGCGACGTCGCCGCCCTCCGGCCCGTCCAGCAGCTCAGCGATACGGTCGAAATCCTCTTTGGTGCCTGCGCTAAAGTCGAGCTTCCCTTCGGCGCCCTTCGCCAGGTCTGTCCGGTGGCGAGGCAGCACCTCCGCTCCGAGCTTCAGCAAGCGCGCCACGACGTCCGCCTTGCCGTTCACGAGCGCCCACCCGAGCGGCGTGTTCTCGTGGATCGGTCCCGACGCCTGGTCGATGGCCGCCCCGAGGCTCACCAGGTGCTCCACCCCGTCGGCGTACCCGTTCCAGGCCGCCACATGCAGTGCGGTCGAGTCGTCGTAGCCCCCCCGGGTGTTCAGTCCGGCGCCCGCATTGACCAGTAGCGTCACGATCTCCCTTCGGTCGAGGACCGCTGCGATTTGCAGCAGGGTCGAGGAGTAGGGTCCGAGATGGTAGCAGTAGATGTGGCCTGCCTTGGATCCGGGCGAGGGGAACATAGAGGGGCCGAGGACGGCGTTCGCCACGGCAAAGTCCAGTTCCAGCTGGGAGCCGAGCGTGGTCTGGTCGTCTATGGCGACAAGCATGAACGGGTCGCTCTCGGCGCCTTGCGCCAGCAGGTAACGCGTAACGTCCCGGCGGTCCCTCGCGGCCCACTGCGCGGGGGTGCTCCCATGGTCCACGTCCAACGGCTCCAGCAGGGCGCCCCTCTCGATCAGGAGCTCCGCCACTTCCCGGGTCGCGGCGAAGTGCAGAGGGCGGGCGCCGTCGCCCACCGGCTGGTTCACACGATGGGGCTGATCATCCAGCAGCTCGGTGAGCCGATCGATGAGGCCGTGATTAGCAGCCGCGTGGACGTCCACGGTGGCGCCACGCTCGATGAGGAACTCCGCGAGGCCCGGCCGGTGCGCCATGGGCACCGAGTGGATCGGCGCGAATCCGCCGGCCCACCAATCGCTCTTTTGGTTGATGTCCGCACCGAGGTCCAATAGCGCGTCGATCATCGCGCGGTCCCCGTTCGACGTCGCCAGGTTGAGCAGGGTGCCCCGGCAGCACCAAGCGTTGGGGTCGTACGCGTGCACGAGGTCGGGCGCCGCTCCGATCGCCTGGCGCACTTCCTCGACCCGTCCCGCGCGGACATCGGCGACTAGCGCTTCCAGCGGGTCAGGTGTCTCCACTTCGGTGCTCATGGATGCTCCTCGAGACGTGTGAGAGGCTCGTGGGGGGAGCGGACAGGGATTTGGAAGAAGATGGGAGCGCCGCCCGATCGGGGGCAACAGTGGTTGCAACGCGGACGCCCCGTCGACATCATGAGCGCCCGCCGTTGTTGATCCACTCAAACGCGTAGAGGATGACGATGCGTCTCAGTGCGGGAATACTCGCTTCGCTCGTTTTGGTAGTGCCGGCAGCCGCCCAGCAGGACGGCCCGCCCACAGTCACCGCGGCTGATTACGCCCGGGCGGAGTCGTTCCTCAGGACGAACACCAGCGCGCTGGTCACTGGTGCGACGGTCCGGCCGACGTGGCTGGACGGCGACCGCTTCTGGTATCGGAACACGGTGGCGGGCGGTGCGGAGTTCATCCTGGTGGATGCGGCCCGCCGGTCCCGCGAGCGTGCGTTCGATCACGAGCGGCTTGCGGCCGCTGTCTCCCGCGAGGCCGATGAGGCGTACGACGGGCTGACCCTGCCGTTCAATACCTTCACGTTTTCGGAAGACGGCCAGTCGATTCTCTTCGATGCGAGCGGGCGGGCGTATACCTGCCAGCGTGACGGCGCGAGCTGCACTTCCGAGGCGGACGGCCGGGCCGATGGTTCTCCGAGAGGCCGTGGTGGTGCCAGCAACTCAGCCCCCTCGCCCGACGGCACGTTGGCCGCGTTCATCCGCGACCACAATCTCTGGGTGAGGGACGTGGCCAGCCGCCAGGAAAGGCAGCTTACCACGGACGGCATCGAGGACTTCGGGTACGCCACGGACAACGCCGGCTGGACCAAGCGCGATCGCCCTGTGGTGGTATGGTCTCCCGACTCCAAGAAGATTGCCACGTTCCAGCACGACGCGCGGGGTGTGGGTGACATGTATCTGGTCTCGACCACCGTGGGGCATCCGACCCTGGAAGCGTGGAAGTACCCGCTCCCCGAAGACAGCGTGATCTTCCGGATCTCGCGAGTGGTGATCGACGTGGAGACCGCCGAGACGGTGCGACTCCAGATGGCGCCCGATCAACATCGCTCGACCCTCTGTGACCATGTGCGATGCCGTGGCGGAGGCTGGGCGGACGTGGAGTGGAGCGAGGACGGCACCAAGCTGGCCTTCGTCTCGACGTCCAGGGATCACAAGGACGAGTACATGCGCGTGGCAGATCCGGAGACGGGTGAGATCCGGGACGTGATGGAGGAGCACGTCGAGACGTTCTTCGAGTCGGGCTATGGCATGGTCAACTGGCGCATGCTGGCCGAGTCGAACGAGCTGATCTGGTACTCGCAGAGGGATGACTGGGGCCACCTCTACCTCTACGACCTGGAGAGCGGTGAGCTCAAGCGCCAGATGACGCGGGGAGATTGGAACGTGCTCCAGCTCCGCCGGGTCGACCAAGACAACCGCATGCTCTACTTCACCGGCGCCGGCCGGGAGCCGGGTGATCCGTACTTCCAGTACTTCTACAGCGTGAGCATGGACGGCGGCGACGTCACACTCCTGACTCCTGACAGCGCCAACCACACCGTCACGCTCTCACCCTCGGGCGATTACTTCGTCGATGCATACTCCACACCGGTCGTTCCGCCCAAGACCGCAGTACGAGACAAGCGTGGCCACGAAGTGATCGCTCTCGAGGAAGCTGATATCTCCCGGTTGGTGGCCGGCGGATGGCAGCCGCCCATCCCCATCGAGGTGGTGGCACGGGACGGCGAGACCGACCTGCACGGGCTGATGTACAAGCCCACCAACTTCGATCCGTCGAAAAAGTACCCGATCCTGAACTACATCTACCCGGGTCCGCAGTCCGGGAGCATGGGAAGCCGAAGCTTCAGCGCGTCTCGGAGCGACAAGCAGGCGATCGCGGAGTTGGGCTTCATCGTGGTCGAGATCGATGGGATGGGCACACCGATGCGCTCGAAGTCGTTCCACACGACCTATTACGGCAACATGGGCGACAACACACTCCCCGATCAGATCGGAGGGCTCCGTCAGTTGGCCGCCGAGAACCCGTGGATGGACCTGGACCGCGTGGGAATCTGGGGACACTCGGGCGGGGGATACGCCGCGGCGAACGCGATCATGCGCTACCCGGACTTCTACAAGGTGGCGGTGTCACAAGCGGGCAACCACGACAACCGCAGCTACGAGGACGACTGGGGCGAGAAGTACCAGGGGCTCCTCGAGGAGTACGAGGACGGCACCACCAACTACGACAACCAGGCCAATCAGCTTCTGGTCGAGAACCTCAAAGGGAAGCTACTGATCGCCCATGGCACGATGGACAACAACGTGCCCCCCCAGAACACCATGATGGTGGTCAACGAGTTGATCGCCGCCAACAAGGACTTCGACCTCATCCTCTTTCCCAACCGGAGGCATGGGTTCGGGAGCGAGCCTTACATGATGAGGCGTCGGTGGGATTATTTCGTACGGCACCTCTTGGGAGCCGAGCCTCCGGCAGGCTACGAAATCGGAGCGAACCGGAGGCCGATCTCCTAGAGGTCTAGAGCCCGCCGCCCCTCGGCTTGGCCGTGCGAACCTTGGCCTTGGGAGGCGTCGAGCTTCTGCTCGAGCCCGCCGAAGCCGACGAGGACCCGGCGCTCGATCCACTCGAACGCGCGGTCCGGCCCGAGCTTCCTCCACCCGAACGTGTGTAGCCACGGCCTTTGACCGCCCGGCCTCCTCGAGACCGCCCCGAGATCGGCTCGACACGGATTATCGGCGAGAACCCGCCGAACCCGTAACCATATCCGTAAGGGGAAAAGCCGTACCCGTAAGGGGAATAGCCATACCCGTAGGAGGAATAGCCAATCCCGAACCGCGAGTAATAGAACGGATCCAGATAGGACGAGTAGTAGGACCGCCCGTACGCGTATCTGGGACCGTAGGCCCGCGAGTAGGTCTGCTCAAATGCCGCGTATTCGCCCTGCTCACCCGCGCGGCGGAGCGCGAACCGATCCGGGTTGCTCACGGCGATCAGCACGTCGATCACTTCCGCGGGCACGCCGGCGTCGGCCATGCGGAGGAGCTTGTCCGCGTCGAGCCTCATGCGTTGGTTGCGCTCGGCTACCCAGGTCTGGACCGCCATGGCGCCCACGCGGGTGTTGGCTTCGATGATGTCATCCACGCTGATCGGCGCGGACGCAGCCGTTCGGGCCGTAGCCACCGCCAACGCACGTCCGCTGATGATGTCACCCAGGCCGGCGGCTTCCACATCCTCGGACCGGGCGACTTCATAACGCCTCACCCAAGCCACGCTTTGCTCGCCCACCTCGACGATCTCGATGTCCAACCACTCGTACGTCGAGACCCAGGACATCAGGCTCGTCGATGTGCGCCGCTGGCCGCCCTCGCACACTTCGTCGGTGCGCAGGTAGACCCGGCTCGCGTCCGTGGAGAAGCTACCGCTCTGCCATCCCTCGCAGCCCTCGAGCGCGGTCTCACGGCGTTGGCCGGTCGCGCTAAGGATATCCACCGACTCGACGACGCCGTCGACCACGCTCAACCACTCGACCGCGTCCTGGCCCTCTGCCGGCCGCACGCACAAAAGCGAGGGGTCGGCATCCACGTCCTCACCCGCGACAGGCGCCCAGCAGCCGAGCCAGGGCAACCAGCGTGTGTCCATCTCCTGAGAGAAGGCGTCCGCCGGGGTCATGCCGGCGAGAATGACGGCGCCGGCGAGGAAGGCGCCCGGAACACTCCAGTACTTACGAGCTTCGCTCATGGTAGTCGTCCTTTCCGGCTTAGAACCGAACACCGATACCGACGGTCATTTGGAGACCGTTCAGGTCGATGTTGTCAAATTCCTCAAAAAAAGTGCGGTCCATCTCTGCACTGCCGAAAGAGTAGCGTCCCTCACCCGTCAGAACCCAGATGCCGCCGATGGACAGGTCCAGCCCACCAAACACGTGGCCCGTAGCCGACGTGCCGCTGGAAGAGAGGCGGTCGACAAAGATGTCCAGGTTGTTGAAGTCGACGAACTCACCATCCTGCACGAACTCGTACCACACGATTCCAACTCCACCGCCAACATAAGGCGCCACCTTGGACGGAATCCAGGCAAAGCGACTCACCGTGCGGCCCCGATCAGTCAGGTACACCTTCACGTTCGCGGTGACGGGCACGCGCGTGAATTCCGTAGTCTGGAGAATGGGGAGGTCGTCGGTGCCGATGACCTCGAGTCACGGAACTCGGCCAGGGTCTCGCTACGACCGTAGCCGAAATTCAGGGCGACGCCGACTCGCTCCGAGGCGCGTACCGCGATCTCGGCGCCGACGCCCACGGTGTTGAAGTCGCTCTTGTCGACGGTCAGTTGGTCGCGCGTGAAATCGAAGATTTCGCTGCCCGCCCGAGGGATGAAGTAGCCGCCGCGGATGCTCAGCTGGACCGAAGGGCGTTTGAACAGGAAGCCGTCCCCGCCCTGGGCTAGAGCCTCGACGGGCAGGATCATCATCACGGACATGGCCACTGCGAAGAGTGGCCAGGCACTTCGGGTGCCGCGTCGGCCCATCTCAACCTCCGGGTCGGGGCGCTTCCAGGGTATTGACGCTTCGCCTGACTCCAGCGTTAGAGTTTGCAAGACGTGTGCCAACCCCCCACGGCCTAAAATCCGCATGATACAAAGCTTTTCGAGGCTATGGCTATCCCGCGGATCGGACACGGGGCGTCTCAGCAAGAGGACAGTCGGCCGGTCACCCTTTCCCACTCTCTCCAGGATCGCGGCGACGCCGACCCTCCCGCTCCTCATCACTGAACTCCTTCTCTTTGAGGGCGAAGTTCTCGACCAGCTCTGGGTCGTGCTCGATGTCGAGCACCCGCCTAGCGATGTGCTCCCCGAGGAACGGGCCGAACTTGAACCCCTCGGCCGAGCCACCCCCTGCCAGCCAGACGTTGTCATAGTCGGGGTGCTTGTCGACGATGAAGTTCCGGTCCACGCTGCTCTCGTAGTGGCACGCCCGTGTCTCCAGAAGCGGCGCGTCGACCAGACCGGGAAACCAGTCGGCCAGTATCTGGCGAGGGCGTTCGAAAGAGTCGGAGTCCACCCAACGGTCGCTCAGGTCCGGGTCCTCCGCCGAGCGTCCGCCGCTACGAACACGGAAGCCGCGATGGTCCCGTCCAAGAGCCGGCCAGCCCGTGCAACCCGGAACCCCGTAGCTGGGAAGGTTGGGGAACGAGTACCTGTTGTCGCCCGGAGGCGTACCGAAGTAGAACGTATAACCCATCGGAATACGGATGCGCTTGCCCATGAGTTCGGGCAAGAACTTCGGGAACCACGGCCCGAGTGCGAGCACGTAGATCTGGCCGGAAAGCGAACCCCCAGGCTCGATCGTGAGGTTGTTCAGACGCCCACCGCTGCTGGATCCCAGCCCGGCCCGGCCCATCCTGATCTCGCCTCCCTCGTGTTGGAAGACCTGGGCCACGGACTCGATGGCACGCCGCGCACGCACGACACCCGCACCCGGCTCATAGAGGGCCGCCCCCACCGTCTCCGTGTTGATGACCGGCCAGCGCCGCTTGATCTCGTCGGCCGCGAGCACCTCGTACTCGATTCCGAGATCGTCCCACTGCGCCCGAGTGTCCTCCATGTACGGGGTCAACTCCTCCCGCATGATGAGGTCACCGGTGTTGAAGAAGACGCGGGGCAGCATCGCGTCGGCCCACTGTGCGTCCCACTCGGTCCAGCGCCGTATACAGTCGTGGGCGAGGCGGGTCCACAGGGGACCGTGGATCCGGTCACCATAGGAAGTCCGCACCCCCCGCGTCTCGCCACCGGACGTCGAGCGTGAGTTGGCGGGGCCGTAGGGGTCCACGACCGTGACCTTCGCTCCCAGCCGGTTGAGGTAGAGCGAGGTCCACATCCCGAACGAGCCCGCGCCCACCACGACGACGTCCGGCACCTGTCCCGACCGGATGGCAGGGGCCTTCGATGGCACGACCTCGGCGGAGGCCTTCGACACTCCCGCCAGCGTCAACCCGGCACCCGCCGTCGCGACCTTTAGAAACTCACGGCGATCAACACCCATAGAACGCTCATCCATGCTAGCCCCCCTTGTTGGCGCCGGGCCCAAGCGGCACCCGCCGCAGGGACTCCTCGTCCGGCACCAGTTCCACACCACCGGGGGCATAATCGTTGATTTCTAGTACATACGCGATGACATCGACATATGTCTGAGGCGCCAATGCTCCCGGAAAGTCCTCGGGCATCGTGCGCCGTAATTCCCGGTAGAGGTCCCAGGCGGTACGCCTCCGCCAGGTGAACTCGAAGTCCCTGCCCCTGAACTCGCTCGACGAATGACACTCGCGACAGACCTCCGTGAAGGCCTCGCGGCCACGCTGCGCCTGCGCCGCCGAGTAAACGCCGTTCGACCCACCGGTCGACGCCAGTGGCCCACGCGGTACCGCACTCGAGGCGCAGCCCATCAGGACCACGATTGCCAGTAGAACCGTGCTCCGTTCCCTCAATCCGCCCATTACGTTCCCCGGGTCAGTGCGACTGCGTCGTGACGTCACCCAATCGTACGGGCGTCGCACCGCCCAGGTGGATACCGTTGAACAGGAACTTGAACGTCCCGTGCGGCTGTGCCCGCTTCTTGATGAGCGGCCCAAACAGGAAGATCGTCCCCTCCCCTAGCTTGGCTTCAGCGACGGTGGTGCCACCGTTCAAGTAGTGTTGTCCCCACGCCCAACCGCTCCGAAGCGGCGCGTTGCCGTCGAACCAGGCCACCGGAGTGACGCCCTCGATCTGAGCCTGCGGCAGCATACGGAAGACCGGACTGTTGTTGAACATCACGTCCACGCGCTCGCCCATTCCGTAGGCCAGCGGGTGTGTGTTGTCGACGCGCATGCCGAGCACCGAGCTGGGCACGTAGTAGTCGTTCCGGCTGAGCGGCGTGCCGTCACCCTGGACCAGGTGGTTGGTGAGCGACAAGTCGGCGTGCGTGGCGATGCTGCTGGAGCTTCCGATGGCGAGCAGCGTACCGCCGTCCTCAACGAAGTCGATCAGATTGGGCACGGTGGTCTCCGTCGTCACACTGCCCAGCCAGCCCCGGTACTCCTCCGGAATGGAGGACTGGCCCTGCGCGCCGCCGCCGAAGCCGCCACGTCCGCCGCCACCGCCACCGCGGGGGATCGCGCCGTCGGGGAACACCAGCACGTCGTACCGGCTGTTCAGCCCGGGAATGTCCAACGCCTGCGGATATACCAATTGGAAGGGAAACTCGAACTGCTCGAACATCCAGCGCGTCCATCCCGAGGGCATGGAGCCCCCGTAGCGGTCCCAGAGGCCGATGCGCACGGGCTGGAGCTTGAGCGCAGCCGCGTTGGGAGTGGAGCGCACGCCCTCGAAGTCCAGGCCCAGCTCCTCGGCCATTTCAGCCACCATGCCCCGGCTCACCGACGTCGCGGGCACGTAGATCGTGCCGGCCGGATGCGTCGATCCGTTCGCGCTGACCGCCTCCGTGAGCCAGTACACATCCTGGTCGCGGGCGAGCAGCCTGTTCGTCGCGATCGCGGCGTCGTTCACGGCGTGGCTCACCAGGTAACCGACCGTACCCTGCCCACCGGTGACGCGCCCGAGCGGCGGACGGACGAGCCCTTCCACCACCTCGAACGGCCCATCGAACCCGTCCAGGATGCGGTCGAACTCGACCCCCATCTGGAACGCGAGCGTGTAGCCCGCGTTGTCATACGGGGCGATCGGAGGCCCACCCTCGTACTGGAAGTCGTTGGGATAATCCTGCGGCTCGAACATGTCGAGTACGTGGGGCCCGTACGCCTGCGCGGTCTTCACGACGAGTGACCCCTCGGGATAGCGCTCACCCGCCACCTCGAACGCTCTCGTCGCCCGGTGCACTGTCACGCCGTTCTTCACGAGCGTGTTCACGAACTTGACGGCCGTCGGGAAGTCGGGCTGATCAGACGGCAGGATGTAGCCGCGAGGATCGCGATCCTCGGGCGCCCGGAAGCGCGCAAACTCCGCGATCGGCAAACCCCCGCGGCCACGGCCACCGCCACGGCCCTGCTGGAGACCACCCTGCCGGGCACTCGCGAGCTCGGCGGTCACCCGCTCGACCGTCTTGGGCCGAATGGTCCAGCTGTCCGTGTTTCCCCGTTCGATGGCGTCCCGGCCCATTTGGTAGCGGTTGAACAGCACGGTCTCGCGGTAGCGCGAGGCGTAGTCCAGGATCGCGCGGTTCATGGTGATCGAGTAGTCGATCGACTGCCTGAAATGCCACTCCTGGGGCTCGATGGGGGCCGGGTAGTCGCCCGTGGACACCAGTTTCTCCGGCCGGAACTGGATCTGGATGGGGGTCGGGTTGCCCTGCGTCTCGGTCAGGATCCCGATGATGTTGTGGAAGTAGCTCGTGGTGCGGACGTTGCCGTTGAACCAGGTCGAGTAGCTCGCGCCCGAGCGCATGGTCGACCCGGGCTTGCCCTCGGCCACCAGTCGGCTGTGCATGGCCGTCCCCACCGCCTGGATGCCGAGCGGGATCAGCGGGTGGTAGTTGTGGTTGTGCGGATCGCGGAAGGGCGGCGCGAACAGTACCGCGCCCGCCGGCCCCGTCTGGTGGTGGTTGTACATGATCTGCGGGTACCACTCCATGTACATCACCCGCGACATGTTCTCCGTCTCGGGCTGCGTGACCATGTACGAGTCACGGTTGTTGTCGTGCCCGATGTACTTCTGGTAGAGGCGCGGGATGCCACGGGTCGAGCGCTGCGTGGGATCCGGCTCGCGCATGTACCAGCTCGAGACCAACTCCATGCCGTCCGGGTTGGCATGCGTCAGGAGCGTAATGACGTCGTCCAGAAAGCGCGTGGTCTCACGGTCATCCCGGCTCACCATCTGGTAGACCATCTCCATGAGCTGGTGCGCGCCCAAGACCTCTGTGGCGTGCAGGCCGCCGTCGATCCAGACGATGGCCTTGCCCTCGGTCGCCAGTTCGCGAGCCTCGTCGTCGCTCAGGCCCTCCGCAAGCGCGAGTCGCTCCGCGATCCGGCGATAGCGCTCCGCATTGGCATGATTTTCGGGAGAGGTGACGATGGCCATCAGGTGCGGGCGGCCCTCGGCCGTCCATCCGATGGTGTCGAGCACCATCCTCGGCGACTCCGAGGCGAGCTTCTGCCAGTAGGAGGCGAGCTGCGTGTACGTCGCCAAGAAGTAGTCGTCACCGATGTTGCTGCCGAGCTGCTCCATGGGAGTGGTCACACGCGTCTGTGCGTTCGACGGGCCGGCGGAAAGAACGACAGCCAAGACGGCTACGACGAGGCTACGACCGGCGAGGACGGTTCTGCTGGACATGACGGCTACCTCCAGGAAGGCCTACGACTCCACGAGTCGGGGTGGGGACGGGGAATCTACGGTGGGGGATCGCGGCGACACCAGCGCCGGCATGGCTACGTGATCTGCACCTCCCTCAGCCTCCGTGCGACCCCTTGGTCCAAATGAGGATCGCGCCACAGGTGTTGATGGAGGCGTATTCGAGGGGAAGCTGCGCAACGCCGGTATAGATCTCCATGGCCGCGATGTCCTCCGGGGCGACGACCTGGTCGATTACGGCACTACCTGCAACGCTCACCACCACGAGGCCGTCCACCACGATCCGTGGCACGCAGTAGCCCGAAGGCCCCCTCAGGAGCACCTCCGTCCCCAAGAACCCGGTGCCCGTTGAAACGCGAGGTACATTGCGCAGGTGGTCGGCAATCTTGAAGAAGGGCCGGTCTGCAATGTCCTGTGGAGTGATGAAGTGGCCGAAGCCCGACTGCATCCTCTGGTAGTATCCCATGGTCTTGAGGTATCGAATCGTCTGGACCCGGCTGATCGTGGCCACGAGCGAATCCAGCATGACGGGTTTGGGCTCCAGGAATAATTCGACAGGCAGGAAGCCGCCCTCTCCCAATTCCACGCCCTCCAGGAAGGGAGCATACCCCAGGCCCTCGGCGAGGATGTAGTACGCGCCGGGCTCGGGGGCCTGAATGCGGAACGATCCGTCCATGCCCGACATGGCCTCTTGTACTACCACGCCCGTCGAGTCGACCAGGGAGATCATGGCCGACACGACGGGCCGTCGGGTACCGGATTCCAGCAAACGGCCTTGCACGACCTGAGCCTTCAGCGCGATCGGCGTGCCGATCACGGCCAGGACCACGAGCAGCTTGAAGTTTCTCATCCCAAAGCTACCTGATGTGCACGCCGGCCAGCCTCGCAATCGCGCCGAGCGTCGTCTGGGCCGCGTTGAAGCCGAGCCGAAAGTCGTCGTCCGAGAAGGTCACGAACAGGTCGGTCGGCTGGTGCCAATGCGGGTTGGCCCGGTTGCCCGTCTCATAGAGGCGGCGGTTCTCCCTGAGGCTCACTGCCGCCACGAGGTCCTGGAACGGGCCCGAGTCGGTGTTGCTCATCGCATTGCTCATCACCGCCGGATAGTCGGTGGCGAACAACCGGTTGGAATTCAGGAGCACCAGCGCGAGTTGGGCCGATTCGCCCGCCATCGCGGAATTCAGTTGGAACTCGATGTCCACGTCGGCATCGAGCGCCTGATTGTACGTCACCGGATTGCCGTGGTCCCACAGCATCATGTCGTGCTGGATCATGCCGAGCCATGTGGGTTCGGGAAACTCGCCGGAACCCGGAGGATCCTCGATGCCCTGTAGCGGGGCGCGCTGCTCCACGTAGGCGCGCGCGCCGTTCAAACCCGTCTCCTCGTTGTTCCACAGCGCGAACCTGATCGAGCGAGCGGACTCGATGTCGGCTGCCGCGAGCGCACGGGCGATCTCCATCACCAGAGCCGTTCCGGAGCCGTCGTCGTTCGCGGCCTCTCCACCACCCCGCCCGTCCATGTGGGCACCGATGATGTACATCTCACCGGGAGTGGTGCTGCCCACCTTGGTCGCGTAGACCTCTTGGCGAGGTTGCGGCTCGCTGCCCTCCGGCCGGCGCGGTGTGTACTCGTAGTGGATCCGCCCCGTCTCGTAGCCCCAGCCCTGGAGTTGGGCTTCGATCCAGTCGATGGCGTCGGCGTTGCGCTGCGTGCCCTGCTCGCGGTCACCGAACTCGGTCAGCCCCTTCAGGATGTTCTTGTAGCTGTCGAAGTCGAGACGCTCGACGACGGCCTGAATGACGCTGTCTGCCGCGGTCATGGGAACGCCACCCAACACGCGCCGCGTGCTCCGGGGATTCCTCACGCGCGGACCCTGTTGCTGCCCACCGCGGCCACCGCTACGGGCCTGTTGACCAGCCTGCGCGTCCACGGAGACCGGCGTCCAACTCATGAGCGCGACGGCAGAGCCCAGGATCAGGAGTGTGCGCCCTGCCCGAGCGAGCTTGGACTTCGAACGGTGTTGCATGGTGGAATCCTCCGGATCGTTTTGCGCCTTACCCGTTACTTGGTGCCCCGCATGCTAGACGGCGCTTCCATCCTCCGAAAGTGCGTCGGGTGTCCCTGATAAGAAACGCCGCGCACCCGAACCGTTGAGCGCGAACCCTACCTCGGCTCCAGCCGAACGATTGGCGTACGACCACCGCGCCGGGCGTCGATAGCCAGATAGATGAAGCCGTCGGGCCCCTGGCGGATATCACGAATGCGCCCGAAACCCTCGAGCAGGGTCTCCTCACCCGTGACATGCTGGCCGTCGAGCGTGAGCCGCGCGAGCTGCTGTCCGACGAGACCGCCCACGAACACGCTGCCCTTCCAACCAGGAAACGCGTCGCCCGTATAAAAAAGCAGCCCCGACGTGGCGATGGACGGCACCCAGTAATGGCGGGGCTGCTCCATGCCCTCCTGCCGCGTGCTGGCGTGGATCACCGTGCCGCCGTACTGCAGCCCGTATCCGATCACCGGCCACCCGTAATTGCGCCCGGGCAGGATCAGGTTCAGCTCGTCACCGCCCTGCGGACCGTGCTCATCATTCCACAGGTCACCCGTTTCCGGATGGAACGCCAGACCCTGTAGGTTTCGGTGGCCGTAGCTCCAGATCTCGGGCAGCGCGCCGGGGCGCCCCACGAACGGGTTGTCGTCCGGCACCCGGCCGTCGTCGTGCAGGCGGATTACCGTGCCCTGGTGGTTCGAGAGATCCTGGGCTGGGTGGCTGTTCACCGTGGCCGGATCCGGGTTCGCGCCCCGGTCACCCACGGTCATGAAGAGGTAGCCGTCCCCATCGAAGGCGATCCGCGAGCCGAAGTGGGCCCCTCGACGGCTCCAGGCCTTGGCCTCGAAGAGTTCCTCTACGTCCGTCAGCCGCTCACCGTCGAACCGCCCACGCACCAGAGCGGTCGTGCCCTCGCTCGCGTCGGCGTTGGGCTTGGAGAACGTGAGGTAGATCAGCCGGTTCTGAGCGAAGTTGGGGTGGAGCGCCACCTCGAGAAGGCCGCCCTGGCCCTGGGCTCGCACGGCCGGCACGCCAGCGATGGAATCCGCCTGGAGCACGCCGTCGCGGATGATGCGGAGCCGGCCCGCACGCTCCGTGAACAGCATGTCGCCGTTTGGCAGGAACGCCATCGACCACGGGTGATCGAGACCCTCGGCAACGGTCACGACCTGGAAGCTGGCGAGATGGGTTTGGTGGACCCCGTCGTCTTCCTGCGCTCGGGCAGGCGCGACCATCACAGCCAAAAACAGGACGCTGGTCGCACAGAGGCTCGTAGCGATACGGGTCATGGAAAGCTCCAGGTTACACGCCATGGGATGTGGTCGTTCAGCCAGGCAACCATGATGCCGAGCCGAGCCGTGGGCGGCAAGGCGACCGGCCAGCTCACCCCTGCCGCTGTTCCCGCCACAGCCACACGGCGAGCCCTCCCGGTACGAGTACGCCGAACAGGCTGGCCCACATGGGAATCGTTACGGTGCCTGCGGTGGCTTGCACCTGGAAGACGAGTCGTAGAACATGGAGCACCGCCACGGCGGCGAGGAACAGTACTGAAATACGCGCAGCCGGTTTCATTGGGAGACCTCCATTGATGATGAGGACCAAGAGCGTCGTAACGTGCGGAGTTCCGTCGTGCTCATCCGGGCTCAAAGGGCTAATTTCATCTCGTTCCTGAAGATTCCGACGTAAGCGCCTACACCGCAATGGTGTCCAAACGCCTCGAGCTTACCAGGACCATCGCCATTGGCCTTCTCGGGGTGTTGCTCGCCGCGGCTGCCCCACTACCCGCCCAGCAGCTGGCGCCTGCCTGCTACTCCGCGATCACGCGCCGCACCGCGAACACCGCCCCGAACAACACCCCCGACACCACCAGGCCGATGAGCGTGGGGTCGAGCAGAGCGTGCCCACCGTCCGGCAGCCCCAATCGCAGCGCCACCAACACAGCCACGCCACCCACGATGGCCGCCATGGCTTCCGGGACTCCCGGCCGTCGGGTGTACAGGCCCACCGCCACCGGAACGAACAAGCTCACGCCTACCAGCGCGTAGAAGATGCTCAGGGCGGCGATCACGGACGGCAGCACGAGGGCCAACCCGATCCCGATCACGCCGCCGGCCAGCGCCGCCCGACGGGCCACACGGAGCACCTCCGCCTCGTCGGCATCCGGCCGTAGGAACCGCTTGTAGAGATCCTTCGAGAGGGACGTCGCCAGCATGAAGAGGATCGCATCAGCGGAGCTCATCTCCGCCGACAGCACGGCCGCGAGCGCGAGCGCGCCGAGGGCGACCGGAAGTCCCAGCACGAACACGGTGGGCAGCGCGTGCTCGGGGTTCAAGAGCGTTGGATCCAAGACGCGCGCGATCATCCCAAGCACGGGCGGAGCGATCGCGAAGACCAACAACGCGACGCCGGCGGCCCCCAGACCCACTCTGATCGCGCGTTCGTCGATCGCCCCGTACGCCTTCTGCAAGAGCCCGGGTGAGATGACGAACGCGGGTGCCAGGAGGGCAAGGTACATCCAACCCGACTGACCGCCCTGCCAGAAGTTCAGGTAGTCGCCCGTCGGGGGCGCGGCGGCGACCACCGCCCCCCACCCCCCCACCGCCCCGAGCGCCCAGGGCACGGCCACCGCGAACCCGACCAAGATGACCACGAGCTGCACCAGGTTCACCCAAGCCGACGTGAGCAGCCCGCCGGCTGTGAAGTAGATCGTGATGACCACCCCACCCGCCAGCGCCCCCGCCCAGGGCGGCGTGCCGGCCACCACCTCGAGGATGTCCGACATCGCGATGAGCTGGCCGGCCAGGATGGCGGGCGTGCCCACCCACAGCAGGGCCGCGATGATCGCTCGGACCGAGCGGCCATAGCGTAGCTCCAGGTAGTCGCCCACGGTGTAGAGGCCGTTCTGGGTGGCCACACGCCAGATACGGGGCCCCACCCAGAACGCCAGCCCCAGCGTGCCGATCCCCGCGGAGCCGACCCACCACCAGCTGGACAGCCCGTCGCGGTAGCCGAGGCCCGCGGCCCCCATGGTGGAGCCCGCACCGATGTTGGCGGCCAGAACGGTCGCGAAAACCGGAAGAGCGCCCAGGCGGCGGTCGGCCACGAAGAACGCACCGGCACTATCGACCTTCCGGCCCAGCCATAGCCCCATGCCGATGAGCCCGGCCGAATAGGCCAGGAGAAGCCCCAGGTAGAGGGTCATCGGCCCCCGTTCAGGTCACTCACGGACGGGAGGCCCGGCAAGCCCTCGGCATTCCTCACGGCGCGCAGGATCGCCTCGACCACCACGTCGGCCGCGAGCGCACCGATCGTGCCGACGGACGCCTGACCCGTATACGCGCCCGTGGCCAACGAGAACACGGTGTCGCCGTCTTCCGGGGTGTGGGCCGGGTAGAGCGCACGCGCGAGGCCATCCTGGGCCATGCGGGCCACCTTGGTGGCCTCGGCCTGGGTGAGGCCGGCGTTCGTGGCGACCACGCCGAGGGTCGTGTTGGCTCCAGTTCCCGGTCCCGAGGGCTGCTGCCCATCGCGAATCAGCAGTCGGGCGTCGGCCAGGGCGGTTCCATCCTCGGTCCGGACACCTGCGACGACTCGGTTGGTAGCAGGGTCCACCACGTCACCCACCGCGTTGACCACGACAAGCGCCGCCACGGTAAGGCCGCTCTCCAGCGTAATGGACGCCGTGCCCACACCACCCTTCATGGCCCGCGCCATGCCCCGAAGCTTGCCCACGGTCGCGCCCGCTCCCGCACCCACGCTTCCCTCTTCAGGCGAATCGCTCGTGGCCGCGCTCGCCGCCCTGAAGCCGCAGTCGGCCCCCGGCCGGATCGACGGATCGTCGCCTACGGACAGGTCGTACAGGATGGCGCCCACCACGATGGGCACCACGTTGGACCCGACCCGGTAGCCGCTCCCCCGCTCCTCCAGAAAGCGCATCACGCCTCCGGCCGCATCCAGCCCGAACGCGCTTCCTCCCGAGAGCACTACGGCGTTGACGTTCTGGACCGTGTTGACCGGATCGAGGAGGTCGGTCTCTCGGGTCCCCGGAGCGCCACCACGAACGTCGACGCCACCCACGAAGCCCTCTTCGGCCAGGATCACGGTGCACCCGGTAGGCCGTCCGTCCAGGGTGTGGTGGCCGACTTTGAGACCGGCCACGGCGGTGAGGCCGCGCACACTCATGGTCACCTCGCGTTGTCCCGCCACCGGTGTGGGCCAGAAGGACACGAGTAGGAGCAACGCGGCGGCGAGGTTCGTTACACGTACTTCCATACACGTTCCTTTCGGGGCCCAAAACCTAGCAGGGTAGGCTCGAGCCCGCCTCAGGGACCCACCTCTGACGATACCCTACACCCCGATCGCCCTCAATCCGCTCGCCCGTGCGGCTGTCGCAAGCGCAACATCGTGCGTAGCCATGACGATCTCCTCCCCGCGCATTTCGCGCCAAAGCATGGCTGTCGTCAAATGAAACGCGCCCAGAGTTCCGAGCGGCGTTGCGAAGGGTTGCGACGCCCGATCCAGGACGACCGGCGAGAGCTCGACCACATGGAGCTCTTCGGTGAGCCTGAAGACCGTCTCGCGCAGGGCGGTCAACTGGTCCACCGGGAGCGAGGTCTGGAATCGAAGGCGGTCGAGCGCCCGCAGGCACTCGACCTGGACCAGGGCGCTGGCGACGCCCGTGTGGATCTCGTCCCACTCCTCGAGGCGGTCTCCCTGGCCGAGGACGACCCGCAGGATGATCGACGAGTCCAGGTAGGCGATCACCTCCCCGCTTGCCGCTCTTCCAGGAGCAGCGCCACCACATCGATCTCGACGTTCTCGCCCAGCGAAGGCACTGGCACGTCCTGAAAGCGCAAGACTCGCCCACCTGGTTCTCGGATGTTCGCGACCCCGGCCCGCTCGTGTGGGACCACCCGCACGATCGGCGTATCTCGGTCGAGCACGGTGACCACATGTCCCCTCCGCACGTAACGGAGGTGCTCACTCAGCCGGGCCTTGAATTCCGCGACACCAATTCGTCTCATGGTCATATGATAGTCATAACTGGTCATCGAGTCCATCGACATGGTTGAATGAGCCTGCCACCACCTGGCCTCCGACCAGCCTGGCACCTACTCTCTCCCGCTCACCAACGTCACCGGGTAGGGAGGGGCTTCCCCCATGTTCAACACGAGATCGCCTGCACAATTAATGAGCACCTGGATTTGCGCCCTTAGCGTTGCATGGGTAGGCACATTCCCCGCGGCCGAGGTAGCCGCCCAGGATGGCCTACCGTCGCACTACGCGATCGAGAACGCCCGCCTGGTCCGTCTCACGAGCCCCACCATCGAGAGCGGCACCATCGTCGTCCAAAACGGCATCATCACCGCCATCGGAGACAACGTGCAGACGCCTCCGGGCGCCTGGGTGATCGACGGAACGGGCCTCACGGTCTACCCCGGCCTCATCGACGGGCTCTCCACTCTGGGCATGTCGGCCGAAGACGCGCCGGCGCCCAGGGAGGGCGGCCCATTCGGTGGTGGACCTCCGGGCAGACGAGGTGGCGGGCCCGACGGCCCACCCCCGTCCCAGGGTCCCGAGGACCGGCCGGCCACGTTCGCTTGGATCAACGCCGCCGACCGTCTCGAGCTGGACGACGACGAGTTCCGCCCCTGGCGCGCCGCCGGGTTCACGAGCGCGCTGACGGCGCCGAGCAACGGGTTTTTCTCGGGCAACGCGGCCATCATCAACCTGGCGGGTGAGCGCCCGAGCGACCTGGTGGTGACGACGTCCGTGGCGCAGCGGCTCAACCTGAACGGTGGACCCGGACACCGTGGCTATCCGTCGTCGCAACCCGGTGTCTTCGCCTACATCAAGCAGTATTTCAGCGACGCCGCTCACTACCGGAACGCGAACCGGCTCTACAACGCGGACCCGAGCGGCCGCGAGCGGCCGACCTACGACCGGGCACTCGAAGGCATTATGCCCGTTCTCGGCGGAACGGTGCCCCTGCTCTTCCCTGCCTCGACCACGACCGAGATGCGGCGTGCGATGCGGATATCGGAGCAGATCGGGGCCACCCCAATCATCTACGGTGCTCACTCGGCCTACCGGATGGTGGACGAGCTGTCGAGCTCCCGCCTCCTGGTGAGCCTCGATTGGCCCGCAGCACCCGAGGATGGGGACCCCGAGGCGGACACGTCGCTCGACGTGCTCAGGCACCGGCTCCTGGCCCCGACCGCCCCGGCCCGGCTGCACGAGTCGGGCGTGCGGTTCGCCTTCTACTCCGATGGGCTCGAGCCCAAGGACGTGATCGGCGCCGCGCGCAAAGCGGTCGAAGCGGGACTACCGCATGACGAAGCCGTTGAAGCGTTGAGTCTGGGCGTGGCCAGGATCTTCGGTGTGGACGACCGCCTCGGCGCACTGCAAGAGGGCTTCATCGCCAACCTGGTCGTGGCCGACGGGGATCTCCTCGCGGAAGACACCGAGGTCAAGATGGTGTTCGTGGACGGCCAGCGGTTCGAGATCGAAGAGGGAGACGAAGATCCAAAAGATGAGGAGGAGGAGGAGGAGGAGGAGGACGAGGAGGAGGCAGGCCCCACCGACGCCGAGCTCCGGGAGCTGATCGGGCCATCCTACCGTGGCCCCTACCGGGACGACCGGGTCACGGTCATCCAGAACGCCACGATCCTCACCGTGACGGGCGGCACGATCGAGAACGGCTCGATCCTGATACGCGACGGCAAGATCGCCGAGGTGGGCACGGACGTCTCGGTGCCGCGTGGAGCTCACGTGATCGACGCGACGGGTCGGTACGTGATGCCCGGAATCATCGACGCCCACTCCCACATCGCCGGAGGCTTCAACGAGGGCAGCGTACAGGTCTCCTCGATGACCGGGGTGAAGGACAACCTCAACCCCGACGACATCAACATCTACCGGGCGCTGGCCGGAGGGGTTACCACCATCAACATCCTCCACGGGAGCGCCAACCCGATCGGCGGCAAGAACGCCGTCATCAAGCTTCGGTGGGGCTCGAACGGCGAGGCACTTCTCCTCGAGGGGGCGCCGGAGGGGATCAAGTTCGCCCTCGGCGAGAATCCCAAGCGGGGCAACGAGTTCCCGGCCACCCGCATGGGGGTGATGGACATCATCCGGCAAGCGTTCATCGAGGCTCAGCAGTATCAGGCTGACTGGGACGACTACAACGCCAACGGGGACGACGACGACATCCCACCGCGCATGGACCTGGAGATGGAGGCGCTGACCGAGATCCTGAGAGGCGAACGCCTTGTGCACG
Organism: Gemmatimonadota bacterium; assembly: GCA_022571515.1. Taxonomy (GTDB): domain Bacteria; phylum Gemmatimonadota; class Gemmatimonadetes; order Longimicrobiales; family Gaopeijiaceae; genus JACZXQ01. Next base: position 44,532 of record JACZXQ010000008.1, on the reverse strand, counting down.
CACACTCCTACCGTCAGGACGAGATCCTTCAGTTGATTCGGCTGGCCGAAGAGTTCGGGTTCCGCATCGCGACGTTCCAACACGTGCTGGAAGGCTACAAGGTCGCCAAGGAGATCGCCGAGCACGGCGCCGGCGCTTCGACGTTTTCGGATTGGTGGGCGTACAAGATGGAGGCCTACGACGCCATCCCCTACAACGCGGCCATCATGGTCGAGAAGGGAGTGACCGTCTCCATCAACTCGGACAGCAACGAGGAGATGCGCCACCTGAACGAGGAGGCCGCCAAGACCATGAAGTGGGGTGGCCTGAGCGAGACCGAAGCGCTCTCGCTGATCACGATCAACCCGGCGCGCCAGCTCGGGGTGGATGGCTCGGTGGGTTCGATCGAGGTGGGCAAGGACGCGGATCTCGTGATCTACGACCGGCACCCTCTCGACAACTTCGCGGTTCCGCAACAGACGTTCGTAGACGGCAAGCTGTACTTCGACATCGACGCCGACCGTGAACGCCAACGCGCGATCGACGCGGAAAAGGAGGCGCTCGAGGGAGAAACCGAGCGCCGCATCGCCACGGATGACCAAGGGGAAGAGGGGTTGGACCGATGAAAGCGTTCACGAAATCGACGGTCTTCGCGCTGGGCGCTGCCGTCCTGTTCGCGGCACCCATACAGGCACAGACCCGGACGATCGCGATCGTCGGTGGCGAGATCCACACACTGACCGGCCCGCCGATCGCCGTCGGAACGGTGGTCATCGAGGACGGGCGCATTACTGCGGTAGGTGCCAGCGTGCGGGCACCCGCAGGCGCGACCATAATCGATGCGGCCGGCCTGCAGGTCTATCCGGGCATGTTCGACGCATTCAGCCAGATCGGCCTGGGCGAGGTCAGCGCGGTGGACGTCACCATGGACGTCACGGAAGGCGGCGACTTCAACCCGCACCTGGCGGCGGCCACGGCGATTCACCCGTCCAGCGAGCACATACCGGTGACGCGCGCGAACGGCGTGACCCACGCCCTCGCGGCTCCCGGAGCGGCGAGGGGCGGGATCGGCGGTCAGGCCACGGCGATCCACCTGGACGGCTGGACGATCGAGGAAATGCTGATCGAGCAGACGGTCGGCCTGGTGATGAGCTTCCCGTCGATCCAGACCAGGCGCTGCTCCACGTTCGGTTGCTTCGGCCCGACGGGCCCGTTTTCTGAGGCTGAGGAGAGCTATGAAGACGCGCTGGATAAGGTTCGCGGTTGGTTCGATGACGCGAGACGGTTCCAGCAGGCCGCTCAAGCGGGCAGCACGCGCCGGGATCTCAAGATGGAAGCCATGGTCCGCGTGCTGGACGGAGAGGTCCCGCTGCTCGTCTTGGCGGATCAGGCCCGCGACATTCGCAACGCGGTCGGGTTCGCCGAGGAGCAAGACGTACGCATCGTGATCGTCTCCGGCCGGGACGCCTGGAAAGAGGCCGAGTTCCTGGCGGAGCATGACGTGCCTGTGTTGCTGCGGGCCACGCAAAATGTCCCCGCCAACCGCGACGACCCGTACCACACGACGTTCAGTGGCCCGGCCAAACTGCATGAGGCGGGTGTGCGGTTCGCCATGACAGGATGGGCATCGTCCGGGCCGAATCCCCCGTCGAGGACGCTTCCCTACGAGGCGGCGAACGCGGTCGCGTTTGGACTACCGGAAGAGGAAGCCATCAAGGCGATCACGCGTTACCCGGCGGAGATTCTGGGCCTCGGAGATGAGCTCGGAACGATCGAGGCCGGCAAGCTCGCCAACCTGATCGTCACGGACGGAAGCCCGCTACAGATCCGGACCCAGATGCTCCACGTGATCATCAACGGGAACGAGGTGAGCCTCGACAACAAGCACAAGGAGCTATGGGAGAAATACCGGGCGAGGCGGTGATGCTGAGGCGCGGCCGACTTCTTTATCTGGAAAATCGCGGCCGCGCGGAGTACCTTGTCCATCGTGACCACACTGCCCTGATAGCTCTCTGGCAAGAGCACTCCTGGCCAAGGGCAGCAGATCGTGGGTACCGCGTGCCATCCGACTAGGAGGTGGTCCACGAAATTCTTTGTCCGTCGTTGTATTTCGTACCCCGCAAACCCCGCGTCGGCTACGCACTCCCTACGCCGTGTAGTCGTCCCTCACCCATGTGCTGACCCGTCGAAGGAGGGATCGCCATGAAAACCTTAATTCGTGTGCTTCGACCGTGCCTCGCGGCAGGCGTGACAGCGTTGCTCGTCGCGGCCCCCGTGATGGCACAGAATACCGGGACCGTGACAGGAGCGGTCGTGGACGCGACGTCCGGCCGCATCCTGACCGATGTCCAGGTATCCATTCCAGGCTCCGGCTTTGGTATGCTGACGAACGACCGGGGCCGGTTCATCCTTGTCAACGTGCCCGCCGGACCCGTGACCGTGAGGGTCGAGTTGATCGGTTACGGCTCGGTCGAGCGGACCAGCACGGTGACCGCCGGCCAGGCGCTCGTGCTGGACTTCCAGCTCGCGCAGACCGCGATCTCGCTGGACGAGATCATAGTCACCGGGGTGGGCCAGGCCACTGCGCGCCGCAGGCTCGGCACGACGGTCGACGTGATCAATGCCCAGACCATCGCGCAGGCCCCCGTGACGACGGTCGCCCAGTTGTTGCAAGGCCGCGTGGCGGGTGCGAGCGTGAACGCCACCTCGTCACAGCCCGGCACGGGCAGCCTCATCAACTTCCGCGGCACGTCGAGCGTGTTCGGACCCCAGACGCCGGTCATCTACATCGACGGCGTGCGTGTGGACAGCAACGTGTCCACGGCCGCGGGCACCGGCGGTGAGCAGTCCTCGGCCCTGGCCGACCTCCTCACCACCGACATCGAGCGCATCGAGATCACCAAGGGTGGCGCGGCGTCGACGCTGTACGGCTCGGACGCGGCCACCGGCGTGATCCAGATCTTCACCAAGAAAGGCACACCCGGACAGACCCGGGTCACCTTCCGGGTGGAGCAGGGCGTCGAGGTCCCTGAGCTCAAGTACATCTTCGACATGGGCGTGATCTTCCCCGTCATCGTCGCAGACGGCGGAGCGCCGGCGGACTTCCTGGCCCAGGAGTTCTTCAAGAACGGGTACACGCAGAACTACTACCTGAACGTGAACGGTGGCACGTCGGCCGTCACGTACAACGTGAGCGGACGGGTGACGAATGGTACCGGCACACAACCCAAGAACGAGAGCACGGTATACGCAATGCGGGGCGGCGTGCGGGCCCAGGTCAACGAGAACCTGACGGTAGATTTCTCGGGCAGCTACACACACAGCAGCTACGGCCGGCTGTTCAACGGCGACGCCATCGCCGATCCACTGACGACGTTCGAGGTGGGCGACGCGCTGTTCTTCTCCGGCGAATCCACACTCCAAGGCGCGCTCGAAGTCTTCCTTTCGCCGACGATCACCGAAGAGGTGGACCGGTTCATGTTCAGCACGGCCCTGCGTTGGAAGGCCTCGGATCGGCTCAGCACGCGGCTCACGGTGGGCATCGACAACCGTTCGAACCAGCAGCGGATCCTCGAGCCCATCGGCTTCACGCCAGGCGAACCAACCGGTAACCTGAACCGCCGCGACCGCAACTTCAACACGGTGTCGCTCGACGCGGCCCTGACCTACACGTGGCCGAGCGACGGATGGTTCACGTCGTCGATCACGGTCGGCGCGCAGGGGTTCCGCGACGAAGAGAGCATCATCAATGCCAGCGGCAGGACGTTCGCGCTGCCGGGCGCTCCGGACATCGACGAAGCGGCCGTCATCGATGCCTTTGAGATCAACACGGAGCTGTTCAACGGCGGCGGCTACATCGACGAGCAGATCGGCTTGTGGGACAAGCTCTTCATCGGCGCCGGCGTGCGGTTCGACGCCGGCAGCACGTTCGGTGACGACGTCGACGTCCAGGTGTACCCGAAGCTCACGGGTGCCTACATGATCTCGGACGAGGGCTTCTTCCAGGATGCACTCGGCAGCGTGATCGACGAGTTGAAGCTGCGCGGGGCGTTCGGCAAGACCGGCAAGTTCCCCGAGCCGTTCGAACGGGATCGGAGCTTCAGCGCGACCTCCTTCCGCGGCGAAAGCGCGCCGGAATTCGACAACCCGGGGAACACGGACCTGAAGCCCGAGGTCACCTCTACCATCGAGTTCGGCGCGGACGTCGCGCTGCTGAACAACCGGGTCGGCATCAACTTCACGTACTACGATGCCACAACGACCGACGCGCTCTTCCGCGTTCCCGAGCAACCGGTGACGGGACAGGGCACGCAGCTCCGCAACGTGGGCGAGATCTCGAACAAGGGCATCGAGTTGGGGTGGAACGTCCAGTTGCTCAACACTCAGAGCCTCGCATGGTCGGTCGGCGGAACGTTCACGACGGTCGACAACAAGGTCACCGATATGGGCGGCGTCGCGCCCTTCAGCGTGGATGCTTCGCGGAAGCGCGTGCAAGAGGGGCTGCCCGTGGGTGCGTGGCGGGTCACGACACCACGGGATACCGACGGTGACGGCGGCTTCGATTCATCCCGGAACCTGTTCATCTGCGCCTCCGATCCGTTGTTGGCCATTGATATCGACGAGAACGGCGTGCGCACCCCGGACCCCGGATGCGACGGGGACGAGGTCGGAGGGCCCACGCCCACCAAGGGCGGCAGCTTCAACACGCAGATCACCTTGTGGAACCGCCTGAACATCAGCGCCATGGCCGACTGGGCCACGGGCCATCAGGTGATGGACTGGGGATCCGTGTGGTCGACGTTCAACGCCATCTACCGTCGGGAACTCATCGAGGGCCTGGATTGCTCCGGCAATGCCCCGGGCGGGGATCCGAGGTGCTTCCCTGTCGACCAGACAAGGGGGCGGCGTTTCAGCAGCTTCTCGGCTATCTCGGCATTCATGTACGACGGCGACTGGTTCAAGCTGCGCGAGATCTCGGTGCGCTACCTCATACCCGAGACCTTCGCCGGCCAGTTCGGGCTCGACCGCGCCAGCCTCTTCGGCAGCGTCCGCAACCTCAAGACCTGGTCGAAGAACGTTATGATCGATCCGGAGCTGAACGGACTCAGCGGCGGCGGCTTGGTGCTTGGCAGCGAAAGCAGCATCACCGCGTCACCGCCACGTTCCTTCAAGATGGGGGTGGAAGTTGTCTTCTAATCCGATTTCCAGAGAGGAGCATCAAAAAATGAACGCAATGAACTCAAACGCTCGTCCGTGGATCGGGAGGATCGTGATGGCCAGCCTATTCGTGTTGGTCGGCCTGAGCGGCTGTGACTTCCTCGACCCCACAAACGTCGACAACCCGCGTACCACCTCGGAAGATCTGGCCGACGCGGCAGAGCCCACGGCATCGCTGTTGCCCGGGCTGCGGGCCAAATTCGCAGAAGCGATTCGCTCTTTGGTGGTTACCACCGAGAACGTGAGCGACAACTACTCGATTCATGGGACCGGCCTGCCTAAGATCCTCGACGATCCCAGTTCCCTCGCTCCCGTGAACCTGAACGGCGGGGGGGGCGTCTACAACACGGCTCAGGCCCTCCGGGCGCTCGGCGATTTCGTCATCGACGTGATCGTCCCGGAGGATGACAAGTCCACGGCGGACCAGGTCGCGGAGGCGCGGTACTACCGCGGCATGGCCTACCTGATCATGGGGGAGAACTTCACGGCCGCGCCGGTGGAAGCGGACGGCCTGCCGCTGCCCGCATCCGAGCTCCTGACGCGGGCCATCACCGATCTCGCGGCGGCCAATTCGGGTGCCTTGGCAGTGCAGGCGCGGGCCGGACTGGCGCGGGCGTATCGTTTGGAAGGAAACTCTTCGCAGGCGGAGAGCTTCGCCTCCTCCGCGCTGGGAGCGGACGCCGACTTCCTGATCCAGCAGGAGTTCGACGCGACGTCCATCACGAACAGCCCGTATGCCTTTCTCGTCAGCAGAGCCCTGCAGGAGATGCAGCCGCTCCCGCGGCTTGACTTCCTGGATCCCAAGTACCTGGACCGTGAGGCTGGGATCGCCTATGCCAAGGCCGAGGAGATGCACCTGATCCTGGCCGAGATCGATCTGGCGGCTGGGGGCATGGCTGCCGGCCGCGCCCACCTGGTCGATGCGATAAACATGGCCATCTCGCGGGGCACGACGTCATTCACCGACAACGACCCACGGGCCAACGAGGACCTTTCCATCCGGCCGCGTGATGCCTCGATCGTCATACGGGCCGACGCGAACAGCCCCTTCATCGCGGGGCTCGTGTTGGACCGGCTGGCAGGGGGTTTACCGATACCAACAGTATCGGCCACGTCGTTGGACCCGGCTGTGGTGGCCGGGCTCACGGACATGGACGACGTATGGCACGCCTTCCACCTGGCCCGACAGGAGATCCTCTTTCTGGAAGGCCGGCGTATGTCGGACCTGGGCATCAGGCTCCCCATCATGCTTCGGGAGATCGAAGCGAACCCGAACATCAGCCTCGGGGATCCCGGCACTACGGTGGTCGTGCCTTCCTACATTCCATTCGCTGACGAGATGGACCTGTTCACGCCGAAGACGCTCTACGACGGCGGACTTCTGGATGAGAATCAGATCCTGATGGGCACCGAAGTCACCATGAACGTGGACATGAACCGTGTGCTCACCGTCAACCGGGTGACGCCATTCTAGGCGAGTAGTCAACGACTCACCCTGGCAGCCGCCGGCGGGGTTCCTCCCCGCCGGCGGTTTTCTTTGGGCGTAGGGGCCGGATGGTCAACCGGCACACCGGGCTGTACACTGACGGCGTGAACGCCGATTCAACGTCCCCGCGCCGCCCCACCCTGGTGGAGGCACTCACCCCCCTGGTTGCGATCGGGGGTGTTGCTTGCCGGGGGCTTTGCGGTGCTGGGCTATCCTGTCGAAGTCCTGCTGCTGGCCTCGGCTGGCGTCGCGGGCGGAGTGGCCCGCCGGCTTGGTTACGACTGGCGCGCCATGGAAGCAGGCGTGGTCCAGTCGCTGGCCAAGGCCATGCCCGCCATCCTGGTGCTCATCACGGTCGGCGCCCTGATCGGCACGTGGATCGCGGCCGGCACGATCCCCATGCTGATCTACTACGGGCTCGAGCTGATCTCGCCGAGCCTGTTCCTGGTCACGGCGTGCATCATGTGCTCGATCGTCTCGCTGTTCACGGGCACCAGCTGGGGAACGGTCGGCACAGTGGGCGTCGCGCTGATCGGCGTGGCCGGCGGGCTGGGCGTACCCATGGGCGCCGCCGCGGGTGCGGTGATCTCGGGTGCCTACTTCGGCGACAAGCTGAGCCCGTTCAGCGACACCACGAACCTCGCTCCCGTGGTGGCCGGCGCGAACCTGTTCGACCACATCCGTTGGATGCTGTGGACCACGCTGCCCGCGTGGACGCTGGGCCTTGGGGTCTACCTGGTGGCGGGCTTGGGCTCCGAAGCGGTGGCCACGCCGGACATCGAGCCGCTTCAGCGGGCGCTGGCGGACAGCTTTTCGTTCCACCCGCTGCTGCTGACCCCGCTCCTCGTCATCCTGTGGTTCGCGATCACCAAGCGGCCGACGATTCCGGGAATCCTGCAGCCCACTGGCTCCCTGATTCCTGAACGGACGGAATCCGCCTGACCGACAACACCCGCCTGACCGCCCTCATTAACGCTCCGATAACGTCGATTTGACGCTGGGTTGTTATTGAGTTGCCCACGACAGGTGAATCCTGTCCCCACAGGCGGCTGCCATCACCTCCTGCCACTCACCGGCCTGCCCCTTGACGCCGCCCATTCCGCGTCATGGTCGGCCTGAGTCCAGTTTTTCGGTGGCAGCCGCTGTCTTTCCTCGGCGCAGGCCCTACCGCTCGTACCGCAGTCCCTCGTAAACCGTCACCGGGCCATGCAGGATCTCCGCGTCGAGCGATCGGCCGAACAGCGCGACATGTACGGAGTCGCCGGCTTGGGGCGGGTCGGTCGACCACCACCGAAAGTAGACCGCACCGTCGATCAGTACGGTCACCAGCCCGGACGGAGCGATTTGCAGTGTGTACAGCCGCCACACATCCGTGTGGGCGGGCATAGGCGGTTGGAGCGGCGTCGGGCCGACCGTCATCGCCTGATCGGCGCCAAAGAGACCGATGGACGCCGTACCCGCGTCCGAATTCTTGCGGTCCCAGACGGCCGACGGGTCATCCAGCGGACTCGTCCGTATGAACGCCATGATCCAGGCCTCGAACTCCCGTCCACTGAATGGGGCCCGGCCCCAGGCCTCGACCGAAATGCCCCCGGCGGTCGGGAACTTCCGGCGCGACACCACCCCTGAGGTGTAGTTCTCGTCACCGTTGTTCAGGAACACGCCGCTCCCGTCCGGCCCGCCAGTTCGGCGAACGATGGGCAACGGCTCACCGAATGCGCCCCACTTCGACTCGTCCAGGCCCTCCTTCCAATCCTCGACCAGCCAACGTCGGCGATCCCGAGGTGGTGATGCGCTCGAGTGCACTTCGATCTCCGACGTTCTCCACCCCCCTAAGCTCGCGGTGATCGTGGCGCGGCCCTCTCCAACGAGCCGGAACAGCCCCCGGCCGTCGCTCCAGACCAGACTGGTGTCCGAGACTGTCCACTCCACAGGGGCGAGTGCCGATACCGCGGACCCGTCCTCATCGAGCGTGACCGCCCTCACATGAATCCACTGGCCAGGACTCATGGGCCCATCCAACGTGGTCAGGGCGATGGAGTCCACCCAGGTGGGCACCGGCCCCCTGAAGATGGTCTGGGCAGTCCTCCGCAAATGCCGGTCAACCACCTCGATATCCATGCTCATGGGCGGAGGCACGCCTCGCAGGGAGCCGAAGCCGAGGTGCGGTGCCGCATACCCATACGTCGTGGACAGCGGCTCCAAGGTGGTGATCATGAGGCGGGGTTCGTCACCGAGGGCCTCGAGGTAGGCGAGGTGCCCGGACGTAATCCATGCGGGACCCGACCGAGGTTGCGGCATGGCGGCCACGACAACCCGTCGGTCCGTCCCGTCGGAGCGGATCACCCAGATGGAACGCAGGCCGTCCCGTAGGTTGAGGTACGCGATCCATTCCCCATCCGGCGACCACACCGGATCTCGGTGGCGCCCCTCGCCGAGGGTCTCGCTCGAAACGATCACACCCGCCGGAGTCACGATCGTCAGCATCTCGGAGCCGTCCGGACCCGGTGTGATCACCGCGATCCGGCTGCCCTCGGGTGACCAATCCGGTCGCTGCGGGACTCTCGGGAGCACCAAGCCGTCGATAATGCTTCGGGTACCGGTTTCCGAGTCCCAAATGCCGACTCCGGTCTCATAGGATCCATCCTCGGCAAGCCTCCCAAACGTGAACAGCAGGAAACGCCCGTCGGGTGACCATGACGCCGGCTGCTCATCAGCCTTTGCGGATACTGCCGGTTCCCGGCTGCCGTCGTCGTTGACAATGGTGATATCAATGCCCAGCGGTCCTCTCACCGTGGTAGCGAAACGGGCCCCGTCCGGGGACCGCACGGCGTTGTTTATTCCCTTCACCCGGGTCACCCATTCGATTCCCCGGCGGGTGATCCGGAGGTCGACGGCGCCGGGCGAGCCGTCCTGCCACATCACACCGGTCAGCAGAACCCGATCCGAGAGCGTCCGGCCCGACCATGGCCCCAGCGTCGCGAAGGCAACGCCCGCCATGCCAAGGGCGATAACCCCAGCCGATACCAAACCGCGCCTGCTCGCCACGATCGACCGGAACGAGGGCCGGTTACGGTCCACCCCGACGGATGAGGCTCGACCTCCGTTGGCCAGGCCAACGGATGGAGGCACTGCCACGGTGGCCGGACGACCCACTACCCCGTGCGGGATCTCTCGAATCAGCGCCTGGAACTCTTCGCTCGGCTCGTCGCCCTCCTCCTCGCCCAGCTGGCCTCGAAACGCATGGTAGACCTGGAGCCCACGCAAGCTATCACCCGTGGATAGGAGCGTCTTCACCAGTGTCATCTGGGCCTGCTCGTTCAGCGGATTCAGGCGCGCGTACGCCTGAGCACACTCCACCGCAGCGGCATCTCTACCCTCGCCCAGGAGAGATTCCACCAGGGTGGGGTAGGCCACCTGAACCGCGATCGCGATACGATCGTTGTGGGCCTCGATCCAGTGATGCAACTCACGGCCCACGCTGGGCGCGCCGCTGCCGAGGAAGGGGCCACCATACACAGCGAGGGCATCCTCGAGTCGGCGCTCCTCCATCGCAGTGTCGAAGTCCCACAGATCAACCGTGATCCGCGAGGCGTCGAACCAGACATCCTGCTTGTCGGCGTCCAGAGGAAGCTCAGGGGACAGCTTTGCCAGATGATGGATCGCCTGGCGAAGTGAGGCTCGTGCCCGCGCTCGGCTCTTGCCCGGCCAGATCAAGTCGGCCAGATAACCACGGGGCGCTCGCTGGCCGTCTGTGGCGGCCAGAACGGCGAGCAGGAGCCCAGGCTTCGAGTGCGCCAGCACGGTTCGACCGTCTGCGTCCTCGAGGGCCAGCGTCCCTAGCAGGCGAAGTCTGAGCACAAATCCGCTCATGTAGGCGAGGACACTGCCTCGCTGGGTCCTGGGGGGACCGCGGCAAACATGCTTCGGTTCAACCACTAAGGGCAACCTTGAAACTGTGAAGATTTCTGGTGCGCTGTCGAGGGGAAGCGGGAGGTGCCGGACCCTGACGGTAGCTAGACCACCTCCACCCGCACGTCCTCCCTCGCGGCCGCGGCCAAGGCCCGATCCCGCGTAAGGAGCGTCGCGTCCAAGGTTTCAGCGAGTGCGAGATAGGCAGCATCGTACACGGTGCATCGGTCCCTCAGCTCCCAGATCCCGGGGAGGAATGCCTCGTGCTCGTACCGTGTGAGCCGGAATCCACGTAGGTCGTCGAGCGCCTCGGCTCCGCGCCGCCGTGGGCTCATGTCTCCGCGCTGCACGTACCGCCGCAGCACTCGTGCGACTTCCAGATCGAGGAGATGAGGCGCGTGCAGGGTTTCGGCCCGAGCGAACAGGTGCTCCTCGATCGCATGAGCTGCTTCCGACTGACGCAACACCTCGATCAGTACCGAGGCGTCCACGACGATCACCGGGCGTCACGCGCGATTTCCCCCAGGAGGTAGTCCGAAAGACTCATGCCCTCGAGGGCGGCCCGGGACTTCAGGCGCCGGTGGAGTTCATCGGGCACGTTGCGAAGCTGAATCATCCACTGGAACGTGGACGGCCAGCTCGAACGCGCTACGGCAGTTCCGGCAGCCGCTTCACCACGATCGTCGGAAGGTCGAACTCGTCCCTCTCGATGTACGCGACGAGGCCGCCCGGACCGAATGCGTCCGGGATGCGCATGCCGTCGGCCGCGATCGTGCCCAGGTACTGGCCGTCTGCGGTGATCAGATCGGTCGGTCCGTCCTCGCCCACACGGCGGCCCGTGCGCTCGACCCAGATGCGACCCTCCCAATCCACCGCGAGGTCCGCGATCACCGGGACCTCATCGGCGAAGACCATGCCTTCGATGCGCTCGCGCATCATATCGCTCATGGCGTCGCCCCCCATGCGCTGCGTCGTGGTACCGCCACTGCCGCCCGTGGTCAGCATGATAGCGACAGGCCGCCCGCTCGCGCCCGACTCGAGATTCTCCAGCTGGCGGGCTTTCTCGGCTTCCTCGTCCCGCCGCGTGACCGGCCTCGGGGCGATGGGTCGCCGGATGACCGACTGCAACCCGCCCTCCGCACCGATCAGCTTGAGTGCGTAGGCCGACGAGTCGGCCAGAACGATGCGGCCATCCGGAAGCACGCCCGTCAGGAGGGCAGGCTCGAAGGCCCGCGCGGCTGACATCCCGCGCATCGTGAAGCCACCGCCTCCGCCAGCCGAGAAACTGGAGATTCCCCCGGTGCGGGGGGCGGCCGGAAGCCGCCACGCCTCGTAGAGCTGTTCGGGCTCTCCGCCTTCCGCGAAGGGAACGAACCTCACGGGCACGCTACCGCCACCGCTGATCTCCTGCCGGCCATCGTCGATGGTCATGCGGATCCCAGAGGCGGTACCGATCGCTCCGCCACGCGGATGGTAGTGGATGTCGCGGCCCATGACCCCCGATTGGAAGTCATTGCGTGCATTGCCCACGAACTCGCCGTCCGAGTCGTACACCACGAAAGCCTGGTGCCCCATATCCATGACGCCTATGCCGCCGTCCGGCGCGACCACGAACCCCATCGGGAAGCGGAGCTCGCCGGGCCCGTCACCTTCCGATCCGACCTCACGGACTAAGTTGCCCTCGGGGTCGACAACAACCACGCGGAAATTCTGCCGGTCGAGCACGTAGAGGTTGCCTTCGCCATCGAACGCGACACGGTCGACCTCCCCGAAGGTCTCCCACTCTTCCCCGGTCATGGAGCCGATCGAGTAGACTTGCTCGGGCTCCGGCGCGATGGCGCGGTCCCTGCCGGGAAGCTCCACCGACTGCTGCGCCGACAAAGCCGGCACGACCAGAAGCATCATCACTGCGGCTGAAAGCGCCGCCACCCGATTCGCCGCACGTGTTGCCATGGTCCAAGTCCTCCAAAGGGGCCACCCTCGTCTTCTACACGTGTAATAGGACGCGGAGCCGGGGTGGAGGGTTGCCCTGGTGCCTGCCTCGGCTGGGCGATGAGGATGCGCTCACTACCGGAGGGGTCTAGAATGGCTTCAACCGGCCAATCCAGGCATTCATCTGGCCACCCACGCAGCTAGAAAAAGAGGAGTGTTACGATATGACGCCGACCCGGAGGGAGTTCCTCAAGACGGGCGCAGCGGCGGCCGGTGTGCTCGGACTCGGCTTGAGCGCGTGTTCGCCAGAGCCGGAGGAGGCGGCGGTCCGTCCGCTGTCCATCCTCATCCTCGGAGGCACCGGGTTCATCGGCCCGCACATGGTCCGCTACGCGCGGGCTCGAGGACACACCATCACGCTCTTCAACCGGGGCCGAACGAACACGCACCTCTTCCCGGACGTCGAGAAGCTCAAGGGAGATCGCGATGGAGATCTCTCGGCCCTTGAGGGGCGGACGTGGGACGTCGTCATCGACAACTCGGGTTTCGTACCCCGCCTCGTTCGCGATTCCGCCGAACTCCTGCACGGTTCGGTGGACCGGTACATCTACGTCTCCTCGGTCTCGGCGTACGCCGACTTCGAGACACCCGGCTTCGACGAGGATTACACCCTGGGCACGATGGAGGACAACACAGTAGAAGAGATCACCGGGGCGACCTATGGACCGCTCAAGGTGCTCTGTGAACAGGTGGTCCAGGAGGTGTTCGGGACGGCGGCCACCATCGTTCGGCCGCACTACATCGTCGGGCCCGGCGACTCGTCGGACCGCTGGACCTACTGGCCCGTGCGTGTGGCAGAGGGCGGCGAGGTGGCGGTACCCGGTGCGCCGACCGACCCGATCCAGTTCATCGACGCTCGGGATCTGACCGGCTGGATGATCCGCCTGGCGGAGGATAGCGTGGGTGGCGTCTTCAACGGCGTGGGACCGGAGCATCCGTTGACCATGGAGGCCATGCTCGCGGTTGCCCGTGACGCCTCGGGCTCGGACGCGACGTTCACGTGGATGGACGCGGACTTCCTCAGCGAGCAGAACGCGAGCTTCCCGATCTGGAGTCCTGCCACCGGAGAGACGGCTGGGCTGCACCAGACGAGCGGCGCACGGGCGCGCCAGGCGGGCCTCACCTATCGGCCCCTCGCCGAGACCATCCGGGATACTCTGGCCTGGTGGGCCGAGCAGGACGATGAGCGCCGGTCGCAGATGCGGGCTGGGTTCCGCATGCCGCCGGACGTCCCGGCCGGCCCGACGGCGATGGAGGCGATGATGGCGGGCGAGGTGAGTCTGATCGAACGCTGGAGGCCTCGCACTCGGGGTCGGCTTAGCCGCAGGGTCCTTCGCGGGCACCTGGATCGCCGACCTGTTCGTGGGTGAAGCGGTGGTGACCAACAGCCCGATGACGTCGCCCGCCGTGCTACGCTTTTCTGCCGCGGTCGCGCTGCTCGCTCGGCTGGTGCTCAGCGGCGTCCCCATCGCCCATTACCTGCGGTCCCAACGCCGCGGGATCACGGTAAAGCCCGGCTCCGGAACCCGAGCCCAGCGCATGCTCGTGACCGCTCAAGCGGCATTGGCGACTCTGCTGCTCGTGTCGGCTACCCTGCTGGTCGCCACCGTCGCCAACCTCCGCAACGGTGAGGTGGCCGGCCCTCACGGGCGGGAGATCGACCTCGCGATCGCGGCGTGCACGATTTCGTGGGACGCCTCGCTGTGGACGCTCAACGAGCGGGACTTCGAGGATGTTCCGGGGCTGAAGCTCATGCGGGCGGTAGCCAGCTGAGGGAGCGGCTCAGCCACCGGCCAGACTCCGCACATGTAGGATTTCACGAGCGTCGATCTCGCGCAACACCATCTCGAGCTGTTCCGGTGCTTCCAGCCGATACCCTGATCTGTGGCAGGCCAGGCAGACTGCGGATAAGTTGGACATCCCCCCGGCTGTGGCCAGCTTAGCAAACCGGCATCGTGGAAATGCAGGACGACATGGACATCACCGACCGCGCCACCGGCTGCCTTCTCGGCCTGGCCATCGGCGACGCCCTCGGCGCCCCGGTCGAGTCCAAGCCCCGAGGCACGTTCGAGCCGGTCACGGGCATGCGTGGGGGCGGCTCTCACGGTCTCGACGCCGGCTACTGGACGGACGACACCTCGCTGGCGCTCTGCCTCGCGGAGAGCCTGATCGAGTCAGGTGGATTCGACGCCGCCGACCAGATGCGCCGCTACCTCCGCTGGCTGGAAGAAGGGCACTGGAGCAGCACCGGAAGTTGCTTCGGCATCGGCTTCACCACCCGGACCTCCCTGCGCCGCTTCAAGGCGGCCATCGACAACCCCTTCGCGGGCTCCACGGATCCGAGCAAGGCGGGCAACGGAAGCCTGATGCGGCTGGCCCCCGTGCCGATCTACTTCCGCCACGACGCCGAGTTGGCCTTACGCATGGCCGGCGAGAGCTCCCGCACCACCCATGGTGCAGCGGAATGCGTGGACGCCTGCCGTCTGTTCGCCTGGCTGCTGCTCCGCGCGTTCGAGGCGACAGACAAGGACTTCCTCCAAGTAAATCCCGACGCCATGCCCGACGGCGCCACGCTGTCACGTCGACTCCAATCGCTCGCTCGAGGCGACTACGCCGACAAGCCCGAGGACCACATCCGGGGGAGCGGCTACGTGGTCCACTGCCTGGAGGCGGCCCTCTGGTGCTTCGCCCGGACCGACAGCTTCAGCGAAGCGGTGCTCACGGCGGTGAATTTGGGGGATGATGCGGACACCACTGCCGCGGTGTGCGGGCAGATGGCGGGGGCGTTCTATGGGGCCGCGGCAATTCCGGAGGCGTGGAAGAGCCAGCTGCACCGGGGGGATGAGGTGGAGAGGATGGGGGCCAGGCTGCTGGGGACCTAGAGGCCTACGACAAGCTCCGACGTGCCAGAACGCACTCGAGCGAGTCCTTCAGTGACGTCGTCATGAGGGCTCGGTGGGACGATCAAACGGTAACAGGAGGCGAGCTTCTCGCCCTTGTCCGAGAGCGTGGGTCCTTGTACGACTCCGACGAACTCGACGTGATCGACGAAATGAAGTCAACGGGGCGGGCTCCGGCGGAAAAGTGGTCGACGCCCTGATTCTGGAGACCAGTTTTCTGGTCGACCTCGAACGGGAGTTGATCGCCGAGTGCCCCGGACCCGCACAACTCTTCCTTCGGTCACACGAGAACCAGAAGCTCCATATCACCTTCACGATTGCGGGTGAGCTGGCCGCCGGTCCTCGCATGAATGAGCGGGCCATGTGGGAGAGCGTGGTATCTCCCTTCGAGGTGCTCCAGTGCACGCCTGAAGTGTCGTGGCGCTATGGTCGCCTGTATCGATACCTGAAGGAGAACGGCCTGCTGATCGACGCCAACGACCTGTGGATCGCCGCGACGGCTCTGGCCTTTGCGACGCCTGTAGTGACGCGCCATGAAAGGCACTTCGCGCGTGTGCCCGAGCTGAACGTGATCGGGTATGGGTGAAGTGGGCTAGCGGCCCCGCCCGGCGATATGCCTGGAGTACTCGAGAGGCTCGTGGTACCCCCAGACGAGATCCTCCTCAGGACCCGCGTCGCCCGAGTACGTCCAGTACGACGCATCCCCCTTGATGGGGCAGTGCGTTCGTGTCTCCTATCGAGTTGACTGTGAACGTGGAGGGTGTCGGAGGCTTGGAGGGAGAGGGTCATGGGACCAGCATCTTGCCTGTGGTTATGTCAAAAAATGCCCCACCTCGTCCGTCTCCCCCGAACGGAGACAACCCCACGGCCGGCTGGTGCGAGTCGAAGCTGAAGCGAATCGACCGGCCAAACAGATCGCTGAGGAACGCCGCCGCCGCCGCCTGCACCGCGGTCGAGCTATTGGCGGATTCGAGTATGGGGACGACGAATTCGGTGGTAGCTGAGATCTGCTCGTCGAGGCAGTTTGCGATGTCATAGATAATCCACACAGTAGTGGGCGGCATGGGTCCACCCACCATGTCCTCGCCAGCCAGCTTGATCGTGAACTGCCCGCCGGTATAAAACCGCGTCTCCAAAGGGCTTGCGTAGGACCAATCGGAACCCTCCTGATCGGCCCCCAGTGTTTGGAGGCCCCAGGTCATGGTCAGATCATTGATGGAAAACCCATGGGTAGCCAATGTGTCAAGAAAGTTGGCGAAGCCCGTCACCGGCGTGACGAAGTGAATGCCCCGTGCGGACAGCGGGTCTATACCGGGAAAGTCACGAGAGGCTAGATAGTAGAGGGCATCGGAGGCGCTGGCGCAGGCGCCCCACGGGGTAGGATGGCCGGTTCGAGCGAGCTCCGGCCCGGTGCCGTCAGCGTTCCAGCCCGCAAGGCCCTGGTTATCAGCATGGAGACCCTGGAAGGGGATCTCAGGCAAGGGATCACAAGCTGCGAGAACAGCAAGAGCGAACAGAACGGAAACAGTGCGTGTCATGATCGCAGACCCCCGGACCAGAGTGTTGCGTTCTGCGGGGCGTCAGTACGGCGGCGGGGGCCAACATCGGCCACCGGTTGAGGGGATACGACGAAGCACCGTACACAGGTCCGCAAGGGTGCCGTGAGTCAGGCCAAGAAGGGCTCCGTCGAACCCATTCGCGATGATCTGCGACCGATCACTTCATGGAGTCACGGCGGAGCGTAGGGAAGATCGTTCCGCGGATGTAGCAGGAGGCCCGTGGGGACCATAGCCGCGGTCCTCTAGACTTGCCCAGGTCCGTTATACCGGAACGGAAGGAGCACGATTTGGCTGACCTTTGACTGACCCGAAGGCCCGGCGTTATCCTCCCCCCGTGAAGGGGTGGTTGGTCTGGCTGTCGCTTGTTCGTCTGGAGCCGGCGACATGGTCGCCGCCCTGGGCTCCCAGGCGATCGGAAACCCATCGCGATGGAAGATCCTTCCATGGTTGCTCTCCGCAGGGGCGTGCCGCGCACCCTCGCGCTGCTCGTTCTCGCGTGCTGCACGGCCTGTGGCGGCGGCGACGAGGACGATCCGTTCGACCCTGGCTCCGACACGGAAGTCGACCCGGACATCCCCCCCGTCACATCCGGCGCCTGGTATCGGCCGGCCGTGGCCACGACCTGGCAGTGGCAGCTCCAGGGCGAAGTGAACCTCGGGTACGATGTCGCGCTGTACGAGTTGGACCTGTTCGAGACGCCGGCCTCGGTCATCTCGGCCCTGAAGGCGTCCGGACGCCGGTTGCTCTGCTACTTCTCGGCCGGTTCCTGGGAGAACTTCCGGCCCGACGCCGGGCAGTTTCCCCCGGCGGCTCTCGGTTCGGTGTATTTCGGCTTCCCGGACGAACGCTGGTTGGACGTGCGTTCCCCGCAGGTCATGACGATCATGAAGGCCCGCCTGGACCTGGCGGTCCAACGCGGCTGTGACGGCGTCGAGGCGGACAACGTCGACGGTTTCGAGAACCCGACGGGATTCCCCCTGACGGCCGCCGATCAACTGGCGTTCAACCGTACGCTGTACAACGAAGCCCACAGCCGCGGGCTCGCGGTCGCGATGAAGAACGACGTGGGCCAGGTCGCCGATCTTCTCGCGTACGTGGACCTGCACGTGAGCGAGCGGTGCCACGAGTTGGATGAGTGCAACCTCCTCGATCCCTTCGTCGCCCAGGGCAAGCCCGTGCTCAACGCGGAGTATCTGCAACTGTACGTGACGGACGCGGCGGCTCGGGGCGCGCTGTGCGCCGCGGCGCGCGCAAGCGGACTGCGGACGCTCGTCCTGCCCGAGGACCTGGACGACTCCTTCCGCTTCAGCTGCGATTCCACCTGAGCCGCGTGAAGCAGCGCTTGTTCCACAAGCTTCTCGGCCTCACGCTGGTGATGCTCAACGACCTGATTGATCGGCCCTGGCCACGATTAGCCGGGGCATAGCATTCATGAAGGCTCAAGGCTGAAGATCCGTCACTACCCGGGGGACGTATCGCTAGAGAGAATTGGGACAGATCCGACGGCGCGGCTCAGCCGCCCAGATGGCCCGTGCCCTACGGCGCGATGTTATGGTTCACCCGGAAGAAGTTGTCGGGATCGTACCGCCCCTTCAGCTCCACTAGCCGAGAGAGCCCTGCGCCGTAGGCAGTACGGACGCGCTCGGGCCCCTCGTCGTCGAGGGCGTTCACGTACACACCGCGGAAGTGCGGCGCGAGTGCGGCGCCCAACCCCCGGACCCATCCGATGGGCGTTTCGGCCTGGGAAGCCTCCTCCCACTCCGCGGTCATGAACAGATCGAACCCGGGGTCGCGAAGGGGGAACGCCGTGTCGCCCCGAGTCGTGGCGCCGTGCAAGTGCATCATGGCCGCGATCGACCCGGGAGGGGCTTCGGCCATGGCCCCGGTCAGCACATCGATGACCTCGTCGTTCAGCTCGGGAAGGAAGCCGCCCCGCATCTCGCTCCGGGTGCCGGGAGGTGGATTCGGCCCCTGCCCCTTCAGCTCGAGGTAGGGCATGGGCCGGACCAGATCCTGCAACGGGCTGGCGAAGGCGCGAAGGGGCGCGAGCGCGGCCTCGCCGGCGGCCGGGTCACCGGCATGACAAACCTCGATCACGAAGATCGGTCCATCGGGAGTCGCCGCGAACGCGGGTGCCCCGGTGAGTTCGTCGGGCATCGACCCGGCCGTCTCATTGTAGAAGGCGAGTACGTCTGAGGCCTGAGCCAGGTCGTAGACCAGCGTGCCTCCGAGCACCTCGGTCACGGGGTGGACGCGATATCGGAACGAGGTGACGATGCCGAAGTTCCCGCCTCCGCCCCGGATCGCCCAAAAGAGGTCCGGGTTCGTCTCTTCGTCCGCCACGACCGTGGTCCCGTCGGCCAGCACCACATCCGCGGAGAGGAGGTTGTCGCAACTGAACCCGAACTTTCCGCCGAGGATGCCATAACCACCGCCCAGCGTGAAGCCGCCGATGCCCACACTGGGACACGCGGCCATGACCGTGGCGACGCCGTGCCGTTGGGTGGCCGCGTCCATCTGCATCGATGTCACGCCAGGTTCGGCGCGTGCCACCGCTCGCTGCGGGTCGACCTCCAGCCCCTTCATGCCCGAGAGGTCGATCACCATCCCTCCGTCGCACGTCCCGTGGCCGGCCCCGCTATGGCCGCCCCCTCGGACCGCCACCAACACGTTCTCGCTCCGGGCGAAGTCCACGGCCCTGGCCACGTCGGCGGCGTCCGCGCAGCGCACGATGAGGCCGGGCCTTCGGTCGAACTTTCCGTTCCAGACGTGGCGGGCCGCTTCGTATTGCTCACTCGAAGGACGGACCACCCCTCCGGTGAGGGATGCCGTGAACCGATCGACGGCGACCGGGTCGACCTCTGCCACCGACCTCAGCACCGCTTCGGACCCCGCCCCCCCGGGTTGGCATCCTACCAGCCCCGCCAGTGATAATCCCGCGCCTGCGGCGGCGGTCAACTTGACGAAGTCGCGCCGATCGATCGGCTGATTCACGATTTCTCCTGGGTTGGATTCGAGAGCGGAGGGCGGGCTATGGGCGAGAACCTAAAGATGGGCGGTCCGGCTGCGGTCACGCAAGCACGTCGCGGCCGAGCCGTAGCGCCTCTTCAGGTTGGACACTCGGATGACGGGATTGGTCATGTTCGCCCTAGTGCGGGGGACCAAACCCTTCTGACTCACTCCTCGTCAGATCACGCTCCACCAAGGTGCCGCCAACACTCCCGGCGCCAATACTTCCAGGCGATCTCCCCCGTGGAGTAGCAGGCACCCGCTGACCGAATCTCCATACTCCTCCCTGAAGGTCAGAAGGTGCTGGGCGTCGGAGAGGCGAGGTCTCGCGCCAGCCTTCACCTCGAAGAGCCAGACGCCTCCAATCCTCAGGTTGGCCCGGGCTTTGTTGAAGAAGGTCCAGCCATGCCTCGAAAGGCGCTTCCATCAGTTCCGTCCAGAGTCCTCCGCAACCCAGGCCGAGTACCTCGGTGCGGGTCATGGGCCAGAGCGTGAGGCGTGGCGCACGCGCAACCAAGTCGGCGGGAGCGCGCACCGCTTGGTCGCGTATCTGGAGGGCGTCCAGTTATGAATGCAAGCGGTGCGGCAGGTGCCTCCGCTGGGAAGTGACGCTCGGTAGGAGGACGGACACGTTTCCGCGGGAACGTGACTCGCCGCCCGGGGCATGGCATGAAATACGATCCCGGGACACCAAGGCCATCACGCGTATCCGAAACTGTGCAGGTTTACCTGCACCGGTTGGGCGCGTTGGACACCGACCCACCCCTGGTGGACCGCAGCGCACCGGATCACGCTCGCCTGGCGGCAGTCCTACGAGAGCGCATCACCAGTGGCTGGACGCTCGGAACTACGAATCTCGTGCTCGCCGAGTAAGGGTTGATGGGGGGCGTCTTAGAGTCCCCTCACCGCCCCACCCCCAACCGCGCCTTCACACCATCCAGCCAATTCACTACCCAGTAGAGCTGTCGATTCAGGGGGTCCACCTCCGTGGCACCCCCACGCCTGATGGCCACGATGTGCGTGCCGTCGGGGTGTGGATCGATTCCGCTATAGGGACCCGAGAAGAGCGTCTCATGGGACACGACCTCGAACGTCGGCTCGGTGCGGACGTTCGCGACCTTGGTGGTATCTCGGTTGCGGTAGAAAATCCTACGACCGTCTGCTGACCAGCGAGCCCCGATCCCCTCACCCTCCGAGACCTTGATCTTCTCACCGGGGTCGGGGAATGCCCTCACGTACACCGAGTTGGCGCCCTCCTCATTCGATTCATACACCGCCCAACGACCGTCCGGCGAGAGACTCGCCCAGCCGTCGCTCCATCCGTCCGCTCGAAGGAATGGCTCGATGGTCCCTGGTGCGCCCGTGTCGGCGATCAAAATGTCGCTGCCAGACACGGCTAGAGTCGCGAACTCACTGTAGAGCACATGGGAGCCATCGGGGGTCCAGGCGGAGGGGACCACGACGTTCCGTGACTCGACCAGCAGCTCGGCGGGTGAATCGAGGTTCGATGCGCGGATGAGTATCTGCATAACCGTGGCCGGAGCGGAGCCGAAGGCGAGCTTCGACCCGTCCACACTCCACACGGGATTGAATGAGGCCTCCTCGCTGAGCAGCTCCTGGCTGCCGAGCACCAGATCGCGGATCCACAGGGTGCCGTCGATTTCAAACGCGAGATACCGTCCCGTCGGGTCGAACCGTGGTGCACTGAAGTTTCCCGTCGGCAGCCCGAGGATGGGAGATTCACGTCCGTCCAGGGCAACCATAACGAGGGTTTCTTCGAGCTGGTCAGTGCTTCCAACCGAGTAGACAGCCGCTCCCGATGCACCCAGGGCAAAGTTGATTCCGGTGGGACCCGGTCCCGACGCCATGACATCGACGACCGGGGTGGCTGCCCCCGAAATCTCACCTCGATCGAGATCGAATGGTGAGGCGACCATCGCGTTGTCAGCGGTGAGGTAGATGAGATGACCGGTTTCCAGATAGCGAGCCTCCCTCCCCGGTCCGAGAGTCTTGGCCTCGCCGGACTCCAAGTCGAGCAGTCGAAGCTCGGGTGGCAATGAAGGGAGCGGTCGGTAGCTGAACAACACG
The DNA here is from genome assembly GCA_022571515.1 of Gemmatimonadota bacterium. GTDB lineage: Bacteria > Gemmatimonadota > Gemmatimonadetes > Longimicrobiales > Gaopeijiaceae > JACZXQ01. The sequence goes on along the minus strand of JACZXQ010000008.1, from coordinate 22,390 downwards.
GCTTTCCCGCCCGGGAGGTGCTTGGGCCAAAGCGAAGTAAGCCGGGGACTGCCCAGAATGCGGGCGGGTTCGCCTCCACCGAACGGCACCCGGTAAAGCCCTTGTTGCGCGGCGAACAGGATCGATCCATCCGGCCCCCATGCGGGGGAGACGATGATCGGCGGGAGGCTCGTAATCGAGAGGGCGGCGCCTCCCCGCGTGGGGATCCGCTTCAGGTCGACACCGTTCACCACAAAGGCGATCCACTCTCCGTCAGGGGAAAAGACGGGATAAGACGCATCCTCAGTACCGGGGATGGGCCGTACGACGATGTCGTCCGAGAGCCTCATGTAGAGCTGCGGCGACCCTCCAGGGGCCTGGGAGGCGAAGACGAGCCGTGTGCCGTCCGGGGAGAGCGCCATCTGCGACGGAACCTGCAGGTCGCCGAGGTCGACCTCGAAGCGCGTGACCACAGCGGCAAGCCGAGAGGCTCCATCCTCCGGCGGAACGAATAGGTCTAAGCTCACCAGAAAGATGACGGCCGACACGGCGACGATCGCCACCCAAGAACGCGCATCGGAAAACCACCGGGAGGTCCGGCCTGAACCCCCTGGCTCACTTCGGTCAGCTCGGTCACCTAGGCTCGACACGCCGGGCTCGACCGCCGCTATCGGACCGGTCGTGCCATATGTGAACCCTTCATCCCCAAGGGCCCGTGCGAACTCAGCCGCAGACTCGAAACGGTCGGCCGGGAGTTTCTCGAGCGCTTTGGCAAGCGCGGCCGCGACGTGCGGTGGGACCGATTTGCGCGCCTCGGTTACGGGGCGAGGATCCTCGGTGAGGATCCGCATGAGAATGGACTGCGGCGTGGGGCCCGTGTGCGGCGGATCCCCGGCGAGCATCTCGTAGAGCACGCACGCGAGCGAGTACACGTCGGAGCGGCCGCTCAGATCCCGATCCGCGGTGGCCTGCTCGGGGCTCATGTAATGGGGGCTCCCCAGGCTGAGCCCGGTCTCGGTCATGCGCCCACCAGCCGCTTCCGACACGGCGAGGGCGATCCCGAAGTCGGCCACCACCGGGTTTCCGTCGTGCAAGAGGATGTTCTCGGGCTTGATGTCGCGGTGAATCACGTCGTGCCGATGGGCATAGTCGAGAGCGCCCGCCACGGCTTCCGCCATGGCCACGGCCTCTTTCACGGGAAGTTGGTGCTCCCGATTGAGACGATCCCGAAGCGACTCCCCCTCGATGTACGGCATGACGTAGTAGAGGAAGCTGTCCGCCTCACCCGAGTCGAAGAGCGGCAGGATGTGGGGGTGCTGCAGCTTCGCAGTCGTGGTGATCTCCGTGAGGAAGCGCTCCCCACCGAGCACCGCGGCCAGCTCGGGCTTCAGGACCTTGAGGGCCACGCTCCGGCTGTGCTTGACGTCCCGGGCCAGGTAGACCGTCGCCATGCCGCCGGCTCCGATCTCCCGTTCAATGGAGTAGCGGCCCTCGAGGGCCGTCGACAGTCGGCTTAGGAGTTCTGACATAGGGCGCAAGATGTGCGTGGCATGGGCGGTATTACAAGGGGCTCCAGCCGGTACGCGCCCGTATAGGCCAGGACACCGTAGAGTCCCACCGCGGCCAGGATGGTGGCCAGCACCGCGAACGCCGCCGACAACGTGCCGATGAGACGGTCGAGCATCACGTTTTCCTTCACCTGCTGCTCGAGCGTCTTGAGACTCTCGACCGGAAGGCTGGGATCGAGGCGCCTGACGACGCCTCCGATCGCCGCCACGGTCTGCGACGGCTCGATCTGTGTGCGCACATAGAACGTGATCGACCCGACGTAACCGTTCAACACGGGCGAGATCGCGAACGTCACGACGTTGTCCGGATTCATACCCAGATCCGGACGTGTGCTGTGCAGGGCCGGATAGAGTCCGAACAGAACGCCGGTGCCGATCGCCAGCGCGCCCGAGAACAGGACCACCGTCGGGCTTAGAGACAACGTGAACTCGGACGCGGACTGGGGTGGCAGGATCGACGCGATGGCTCTCAACGTCCCGTAAGCGACGACCAGGCTGGCGAGCCCCCCGAGCGCTGCGAGAACGATCGACTCGGTGAGCAGCTGTCTCAGCATCTGAGAGCGGCTCCCGCAGGATGCCGGCGTGACAGAGCAGGAATGTGATGAGCAGTCCTCCCACCCGCCCGTTGCCGTCGAGGAAGCGGTGGATGGTCTCGAACTGAACGTGCGCGAGCCCGGCCCGCACCAGCACAGGCAGACCATCATCCTCAGAATGGGGCATTGGCAGGTCGCTCCTGGCTGTGGAACCGTACTCGCGCAACTGGACCCTACGGCTTGTAGGCATCAACTTCCGACTCCGCGCGCTGGGACGTGAGGCGGTGATCTTGGCGTGCCCCGCGATCCCAGCCATGGCCGACCGAAAGGCCCTAGTGTCAGGCATACGCGTACCGTGGATCGTCCTCAAGTTCGGGGGAGGGAGCGTCTCGACGCCCGAGAACTGGCGTACGATCGCCGATGTCGTGAGCGAGCGAGTCGCCGAGGGCTTCCGACCGCTCATCGTCCAATCGGCTCCGGCGGGTGTGACCCTCCAGTTGGAACGGCTCATTGAGGCGGCGGGCATGGGCGACGGGGACCTGTCCGTCGAGAGCATCGCGCAGGCGCACGCGGAACTGCTCGATGCAAGAGGTGTGCACCAGCCCGACCTGCTTGCGAGAGACGTCGACGAGCTGACAACCCTGCTCGAATCGATCTCGATGGCCCGAGAGGCGAGCCCCGCCAACAAGGCGCGAGCCCTCGCCATTGGCGAGTACATGGCGACCCGCGTCGGGGCCGCCCTACTCGCCGCGTCGGGCGTGGAGGCCGTTTGGGTGGACGCCAGGGACCTCTTGGTCTCCGGGCCCTCGACCCGAGGAGATCGGGGTCACTACCTCTCGGCGGAGTGTGGCGCTGAACCAGATCCGGTGCTGGACCGCAAGCTCGCCAGCCTTGGCGATGTCATTATCACGCAGGGCTTCGTCGCTCGGGACGAAGAGGGCGGCACGGTGGTCCTCGGCAAGGGCGGATCGGACACCTCAGCCGCCTATCTCGCAGGACGGCTGGACGCCGAGCGCGTCGAGATATGGACCGACGTGCCCGGCATGTTCACCGCCGATCCCCGCACCGTGCGCGCGGCGCGTCTGCTTCGCCACCTCGACCACGGAGAGGCTCAGGAGATCGCTACGACCGGCGCGAGCGTCATTCACCCTCGCTGCATCCCGGCGTTGAGAGATCGGGGCATTCCGATTCACATTCGGAGCACGCTTTTTCCCGACCACCCAGGCACAATCATCTCGCGTTGGCCAGACGGCGGAGTCCCACAGCTCAAGGCGATCTCGGTCCGGCGAGGGGTATGTCTCGTATCGATGGAAACCTTGGGCATGTGGCAGCAGGTCGGCTTCCTGGCCGACGTGTTCGACTGTTTTCGTAGACGCGGCATCTCGGTGGACATGGTGTCGACCTCCGAGACGAACGTCACCGTTTCGCTCGACGCCGACGCCATCGATCTCGACTCGGACAGCTTGTCTGCCCTTCTGGAAGATCTGGGAGCCTATTGTCGGGCTCGCCTGATTCCCTCGTGCGCCGCTATCAGCCTTGTCGGGCGAGGCGTACGAGCGCTTCTGCACCGTCTCAGCCCGGTTTTCGAGGCGTTCGAGGAGCACCCGGTGCACATGGTCAGTCAGGCAGCCAGCGACCTGAACCTCACGTTCGTCGTGGACGAGGATCGAGCCGACAAGCTGACCCGAGATCTTCATGCCCTCCTGGTTTCCGAAGCCTCCGACCCGGAAGTGTTCGGGCCCACGTGGGAGGAGTTGGCGCCCGCTGAACCGGAACCCCGCCCACACGCCTGGTGGATCGACCAGGCACCACGTCTCGAGGAGATCGCTCGCCGGCACCGTTCTGCTTTCGTGTACGACCTCGAGACGATTCGGGATCGCGCGCGGCGCGTGCGAGCCATCAGGGGCATCGACCAGGTCTTCTACGCGATGAAGGCGAACTCCCACGAGGGAATCCTCGCGGTAATCGAAGAAGAAGGCTTGGGCTTCGAGTGCGTCTCTCTACCCGAAGTGCATGCGGTGCTCGATCGCTTCCCCGACATCGAGCGGAAGCGCGTGTTGTTCACTCCCAACTTCGCGCCCAAGGAAGAGTATCTCGCCGCCCTGGAGTTGGATGTGTGGCTGACGCTCGACAGCCTGTATCCGCTCCGGCACTGGCCCGAACTCTTCGCGGGTCGTGATCTTCTGGTCCGGTTGGATCCGGGTGTCGGGAAGGGACATCACCGCAACGTGCGGACGGCCGGCGGCCACTCGAAGTTCGGAGTGCCGCTCTTCGAGTTGGAGGAGTTGGGAGAGCTGTCGGACGCGGTTGGCGCGCGGATCGTCGGCCTCCATGCCCACTCGGGAAGCGGCGTGTCAGCCGCCGATCATTGGGTCGAGGTCGGAGAGATCCTCGGCGCCGCCGCGAGCCGGTTGCCCCACGTACGCATCGTGGACCTGGGCGGGGGCCTCGCCGTTCCGAGCCGCCCGGGGGAGTCCGACGTCGATCTCACGCGTCTGGGGGAGGGATTGGAGGGACTGAGGAAGAAACACCCCCGCCTCGAGATCTGGCTAGAGCCCGGACGCTACCTCGTGGCGGAGGCCGGCGTACTCGTCAGTCTGGTCACCCAGACCAAGGGCAAAGGGCGGCACCGTTACGTAGGGATCTCCACAGGCATGAACTCGCTGATCCGGCCGGCCCTTTACGGGGCCCATCACGAGATCACCAACCTATCGCGCCTACACGCCCACCCTGAGGAAGTCGTCACGGTCGTCGGGCCCATATGCGAGTCCGGGGACCGGCTCGGCGTCGACCGCCTGCTCCCCCGCACGAGCGAGGGCGACGTTCTCCTGATTGCGAACGCGGGTGCCTACGGGCGGGTGATGAGCTCGTCGTACAACCTACGGTCGCCGGCCATCGAGGTCGTGCTCTAGAAGGAAGGCGGCCGCGCTGTTGTCGTTCCTGCTAGATGTGCGCGGCGATGCCCCAGCCGCTCGTAACCCGCGGATCGCTCTGGATCGGAGCAAGCCAACTCGATCCACACGTACCTTGCATTCGCGCACAATCTGCGCCCACTATTCCCGGAGACACACCAAGAGCCCCCCCCTCGAGCGATGTTAGACCCGTACTCAGTTGATACACCGACCTGAGAGTCAGGAAAACCGGCTGATGAACCTACTTCGCCGCCTCGCGACGCTCCTCGCGCTCGGCAGCCTGCTTTCCTGCAACGGCGATGACTCCCCATCCGCACCTGACCCACCCCGCGCAACCTCTGTCTCGCTCAGTGCGAGCTCCTTCACCCTGGACGCCCTCGGCGCGACCCAACAGCTCACCGCCACGGTCCGCGACCAGTTCGGCGGCACGATGCAGGGCGCCCCGGTTGCCTGGTCGGTCGCGGACCAGAGCATCGCGACGGTGAGCGCTACCGGTCTGGTGACCTCGGTGGCGAATGGCTCGACCTCCGTCACCGCGAGTTCGGGGGATCTCACTGCCACAGCCACGGTCACCATCCAACAGGTGGCGACCTCCATCACACTGGATTCGAACGAATTGACCCTGACCAGCCTGGGTGAGACTGCTCAACTGACGGCCCAGGTTCTGGACCGGCTGGGCGTCCCACTGGCCACCGCCACCGTGGCCTGGGCCAGCAGCGACGAGGCCGTGACCACGGTCTCGGCGACCGGCCTGGTCACCGCCGTAGCGAATGGATCGGCCGACGTATCCGCCACGCTAGGGGAGCTATCGTCGGCTGCCGCGGTCACGGTCGCACAGGCCGTGGCGGTGATCACCATCGAACCTGCAAGCGTGTTGTTCGACGCCGTCGGACAAACCCTCCAGCTCTCGGCGACCACCACCGATGTGGGAGGGGCGCCCGTCGACGGCGCACCCGTTGAATGGACCGTTGAAGACGCAGCTGTCGCGACGGTCGATGAGACCGGCTTGGTCACCGCGGTGGCGCACGGCAGCACCTCCGTTGTGGCGGTATCGGGGGAGGCCACGGTAAGCGTCGAGGTGACGGTCCGGATTCCGGTCGTGCTCGAGACCCTGGAGCTTCCCGTGGGCACGGTTTCCGGCTCCTACGACGCGGCCCTGACCGCCTCGGGTGGAAACGGCACGTACGAATGGGCCGTGACCGCGGGAGTGTTGCCGCCCGGACTGAGCGTGGTGGCGAGTGTCCCAGCGATCCAAGGCACGCCGACGGCCTCGGGGCAGTTCAACTTCACGCTCACGGTCACCTCCGACGGACAGTCGGTCAGCGGAAACCTCTCGATCACGATCATCGCGTTGGGTGGGCCCGTGACGATCAGCGCCGGTGTATTGCCGGGAGCGACCGTTGGCGCCCCCTATGCAACCACCCTCCACGCATCCGGGGGCAACGGCACGTACGTCTGGACACTGGCGGCGGACGTCCTTCCTCCCGGCCTGCTGCTGAGCTCCGCCGGAGTGCTCTCGGGAACCCCAACCCATTCTGGCGCAGCGGTTTTCGAGGTACGGGCCGTGAGCGGAAATCAGCAGTCGACGGCCACGGTGTCATTGCAGACCGGCATCGTCGCGAGTCCAGCCGCGCCTACGATTTGGGTCACCGCCCCGAACTCGGTGGTACCCTCGAGCGCGTTCTCCCTCACCCTCAACTCGTCGGGACCCGGGCCAGGCCCCGACCCCGCCGGCGCAATCGCGATCGAGCTGGCGTGGGATCCCGCAGTCATCTCCATGGGATCCTGGGATGACGTCAGCTCGGCGTATTACTGGACCGGGCTTCGCTCGCCGACGGTGGGCTGGCTTCGGATCGTCGTAGCCGAAGAGGATGGGATCCCCGCTGTCGGCAGCCTCGTGCAAATACCGCTCAGAAGCCTCGGAGCCGCAGGCAACGCGAGCATCACGATATCGATGCTTCAGTCGGTCAGCATCCTGAGCTTTTCGGAAATCGACGGACAGTACGACCCGGTGTCCGTTGTCGTGCCAATTCGCTAGGAGCGAGGAAATGAAGAAGTCCAACGTCATGCGCACCGCGCTCCTGGTCCTCGGGTCACTCTTTTTCTTGGCCCCCATGAGCCCCCCGATCGCTGCACAGGATGTGTTGCGGGCCGGGGCCGAGGCCGGCGTAGCGGCTCCCGCCTGGGTGAGAAGGATGCTCCGCGACGATCCCGACGCCTTCGAGTTCAGTCGAGTATGGAAGCGGCGCGTGGAGGCCGTGCGGGCCGCGAGAGACGCGATCGAAGCCGGCGGCCCCGCGGGTGTGCAGTCGGCTACAGGGCTGGCCGCGGGCGGCGCGGCGATCACCGGATCCCTCCAGGTGCCGGTCGTCGCAGCTCGGTACTACGACCTTGGGGCACCGTTCTCCGAGGCGGCTCTCGCGGAGCGGCTCTTCGGCGGCGGCAGTGGCGCGGTCTCTGTGAGGGATTTCTATCTGGAGAACTCGGGTGGGCTGTTCACGTTCGGCGGGCAGGTGACGCCCTGGGTGGCTATGCCGCAGGCGACCGCATACTACGAGCCGCCGGCCGGAGACGAAAAATTCGGCCGGGTGGGGGACTTCCTGATCGACGCCCTGACCGGAGCCGATGGCGCCATCGATTTCAGCCAATTCGACAACGACGGACCGGATGGCATCCCGAACTCCGGCGATGACGACGGCTACGTGGACGTAGTGGCCTTCGTTTACCCGACTGTGGCAGCCACCTGCGGGGGAGACGCTACCGGAATCTGGCCGCACAGGTGGACGGTCAGCTCCGCTCGGTTCTTCAACGGGGATGGAGTGGGATCCTCGTTCGTGACCGACGATCCGAGCGCACTCGGCGGTACGGTGTGGATCAGCGACTACATCATCCAGTCCGCGTTCCAGTGCAACGGAAGCATGATGGGAACGGGAACGATCTCCCACGAGCTCGGGCACGCACTCGATCTTCCGGATCTGTACGACACGGATGAGGATGATGGTACAGACTCCCAAGGCATCGGATACTGGGGGCTCATGGGATCGGGGAACTGGAACACGCAGATGTCTCCCGCGCACTTGAGCGCTTGGTCGAAGGACCTTCTGGGATGGGTCGATGTCACGACCGTCGCGGCCACGACCGATTTCGCGCTCGGCCCGATCGAGACAGGAGGCGCGGTCCTACGCGTGCCCCTACCCGAGAGCAGCGAGTATCTGCTGCTGTCCAATCGCCAGCCCATCGGGTCCGACCAGAACCTTCGGGGCTCGGGACTGTTGATATGGCATATCGATCCCAGTCGGGCCGGGACCATTTCGGCACGGGGCAACCGCCAGAACGTGAACCCGGCAAGGAAGGCAGTGGATCTGGAGGCGGCCGATGGGCTGGAGGATCTGGACTTCAGCAACAATCGAGGTGATGCGGGGGATCCGTTCCCTGGGTCTACCGGGAACACCGAGTTCGCCGACTTCACGAATCCCCATTCCAGACCGTCGTCTACTCTTCCTGTCTGTACGGCAGCGGTGAGGCTCATCGCTGGTGGCGGCGGTTCGGTCTCCGGACGAGCCGTGCCGTCAGAGCGGTGGGTGGTCTGGGGTGATGCGGACGGCACCCGCGTTCTTGCGAGAGCCGATGCTTCCGAAGCATTCTGGTATGGGTTCGGTTATCGCGACGCCCCCGATCAGCGCTTCATCGATCAGGCCGACGTCGATGGTGACGGAGACATCGACGCACGAGACGGATTCCTGATCTTCAGCTTCGTGGAGGGCCGGTCGGTGCCCGGGGGGCGGCTGGGGAACACGGAAGTTCGGGCTTGCGGGCCGGTCACGGCACCAGGGCTTGTGGCGCCGTTCCGGGGGGAAGTCCTGGAGCGTGGGTCGAGTGGTGGGAGGGGTGGGGTGGTTCGGCGATAGGGCTTTCTCGGTCAGGGAACGACAGGCTCCAACAAGATGTAGAGCGTGGTCGGCTCCACGCCCGGAGGAAGAGTGGTCGGCATGGCCTCCCCTCCACCGCCAAGTGAGACGAGGTACCGGTACAGCGCACGCGCGTCCGATTCGGCCATTTGGTTCACGTTCACCCACGGCATCGGATCCAGAGCCGTTCTCGATCAGGGGCTTGTAAATGTGGGGTGCGACAGTGACCGGATCGTTCGACATTGGATTCTCTTCGCCTGGTGACAGACGTTCCAGTTGACGGGCCGGCGTTCTTTGAGCTCCTCGAACCAGTTGAGAACGACGGTGATCTGTGGAGGCGGGGCGTCCCCCGTCGAGCATGTCTCGCACGCGCGGCCGAGCCTGTGCTCCCGTGTAGCGATGCAAGTCCAGCGTTGCGACGGGCAACTCGCTCAGGAGCCTCGCGATACCGGTCACTTCGGGGGGCCGTGTGGCGGCCTCCTTCGACCGTCGTTTGTGGCGTCTGCTCATCTGCCCTGCGAACGCTACCCTATCCGCCGACCGGGCGTCCAGGGGGCTCCCGCCGCCTCGAGGTCCGCCTCGAGCTGCTCGAGATCACTGCCGAGTTGCCCCATCTCGGTTTCCACCACACTGAGCTGATCACCGGCGATCTCGATGTTGCGACGGAACGTCTGGGTCGGCGGCTCGGTCGTCCACCAATGTCCGCCGATGACTTGCCCGATCCTATCGAGGATCGAGGGGCTCGACGGTTCGCGGAGCTGACCGCGCACCTGGTCACCCGTGAGCCGCAGCGCGATGTCGCCCTGACGCGAGACGAGCGCCTCGATGCGGCCGAGCAAGGCCGGCGCCGCGCCCGGCGCGTCCATGAACGCCTGACGCATATGGCTCAGCCGTGTGCCGATCTCGCCGATCACGGCAGCCTTGGACGAGGCTCGCCGTTGGAGTTCAGCGGTCTCACGCTGGAACGTGAGCACTTCGGACGCTTGGCCGCGAGCTGTCGTGTGAAGCGGGGAATCGACCACCTCGAACGTGGCGGGCTCCGCGAGTTGCCGGATCTGTCCGTCCTCGATGAGCGCAAGCGTCACGGCGTACGTGCCTGGCGCCACGAGCGGCCCCGCCGGCTCGCGGGCCCAGATGGGCGCGGGCGGCGGGTCGAGGTCCACCGGATCGGGCGAGGGGTAGCGAAGGTCCCACGCAACCCGGTGCATGCCGGAGCCATCGGGCCCGGTGACTCGGCGAACGACGTTTCCCCGGGCATCGGACACCGTCAGCACAACCTGCGAAGGACGCTCACGGAACTCATCGCCGAGCGCATCCCAGCCGGGGAACGGAACATCCTCACCCCGGTCCCGCAGCTCCGCCTCGCGCGCCTTGCGCTCATCCGCCGAGCTCTCGGCGTCGTCCCGTAGATAGTACGTGAAGACCGCCCCGAACGGCGGGTTCTCGGCAGTGTAGTGCGCGCTCCCCTGATACCCCTTCCCCCGAACGCCGAGATCGACGGACGGTACGTAGCGGAGGGCATCGCGCGTCGAGAAAAGGATCGCCTCACTCTCGAGCGCCTGCTCGTCGATCCCGCGAAGGGCCGAGTAGTCATCGAGCACGAAGAAGCCGCGCCCGAACGAGGCCCCGACCAGATCGCTCTCGCGACGTTGGATCCGAATATCGCGGAACGGAATCACGGGCGTGCTCCCGCCCAACCGATGCCAGCGCGCCCCGCCGTCCGCAGTGAAGAACATGCCGAACTCGGTGCCGACGAAGAGAAGATCCGCATCGACGTGATCCTCCGCGAATGCCCAGAGGATATGCCTCGCCGGAAGATCGCCGGCGATCGACGTCCACGTCCGCCCGCGGTCCGTGCTCTTGACGAGGTACGGCGTGTAGTCACCGTCCTTGTGGTTGTCGAGGACGGCAAACACCGTCCCCGGATCGTTGACCGAAGCCTCGATGTCGTTGACGAACGCACGGTCCGGTACACCTCGCGGCGCGCCTGCCTGTCGCCAGGTCGCGCCCCCGTCTTCGGTGACCTGGATGAGGCCGTCGTCGGTCCCCACGTAGATGAGCCCCTCGACCAGCGGCGATTCGGCGAGTGCCGTCACCGTGTTGTACCAAGACATCGCGGTGTTGTCGTAGAGCGCGCTCGTGCCCGGGACATTCTCGAACATGGGAAGCTCGTAGCGGTTCTCGCCCCTCGTCAGGTCTCCACTGACCGCCTGCCACGAGTTCCCACGATCATCGCTTCGCCAGAGCCGGTACGAGGCATAATAGAGGCGCGTGTTCGAGTGCGGGCTGATGAGTAGCGGCGCGTCCCAGTTCCAGCGCTCGGCCGGGTCACCGACGTCCGGCTGCGGCTGGATGTCGAGCGGCTCGCGCGTGCGCCGGTCGTAGCGCAGCAGGTGCCCGTTCTGCCACGTGAGATAAAGAACGTCCGGGTCCACAGGATCGATCCGCGTCGAGTATCCGTCGGCGCCGTACGTCACGATCCAGTCGCGGTTCTGGACACCGTGAACGCTCGCGGTGCGGGACGGGCCGTACAGCGTGCCATTGTCCTGGGTCCCGCCGATGACGTTGTAGAACGGCTCGGCGTTGTCGACGTCCATCTTGTAGATCTGGGTGATGGGCAGGTTGGAGACGAATCTCCACGACTCGCCGTGGTTGTAGCTCTCGTAGAGGCCGCCGTCCGATCCCACGAGAAGGTAGTCCGGGTCGTCCGCGACGAACGCCATCGCGTGATTGTCACTGTGCTTGTCGTCCTCGCCCAGCAGCCGGAAGTTGCGTCCCCCGTCGTCCGTCACCTGGATCCAGACATCCATCTGGTAGACCCGGTCGAGCGCGTGCGGCGAGGCGTAGATCTCCTGGTAGTAGTGGGGACCCGTCCCCCCGCTCCGGTACGGGTTCCGGTGCTCCCAGCTCTCGCCGCCGTCCGCGGAGCGATAGAAGCCCGCCTCCTCCGGACCGGCCTCGATGGTGGCGTAGACGAGTTGCGGGTCCATGGGTGATACGGCGAGTCCGATCTTGCCCATATCGCCCGAGGGAAGACCGCGCGTGACCTCGCGCCACGTCACGCCCCCGTCGGTGCTCTTGTAGATGCCGGACTCGGGGCCCCCCGCGAGGTGCGCCCAAATCTTTCGCCGACGCTGGTAGGTCGCGGCATAGAGGACGTCGGGGTGCTCCGGGTCACGCTCGATGTCCGTCGCACCGGTCTCGTCGCTCACGAAGAGCGTCCGCGCCCAGGTCTCGCCCCCGTCGGTACTGCGGTAGATGCCCCGTTCGCCTCCGGAGGTCCACAGAGGACCCTCGGCGGCGACGAGCACGATGTCCGAATTCCGCGGATCGATGAGGATACGACCGATGTGCTCGGACGACTCGAGGCCCATGTTCTCCCACGACGCACCGCCATCGCGGCTCCTGTAGACCCCGTCTCCGTACCCGACGTGGCGGCCACTCACGTTCTCGCCCGTCCCGACCCAGATGACGTCGGGGTCATTCGGGTCGATGGCGAGCGTTCCAATCGAATAGGAGGTTTGATTCTCGAAGATCGGCGTCCACGTCGTCCCATTGTCCTCCGTCTTCCACACCCCCCCGGAGCCCGCAGCGACATACCACGTGGCCCGGTCGTGCGGGTGGATCGCGATATCGGCGATCCGTCCCGACATGAGGCTCGGTCCCAGCTCGCGAAGCCCCAAGCCCGAGAACGTCGTCGCGGTCATACGATCCGTGTCGGTCGCTTGGGCGCGGACCTCTGTGGCCCGCACCGACCCGATCAGCGTCACGGCCGTGACGACGAGAGCCATGCATGTGCGCTCAACGGGCGCGCTGTGGGAAGAGAGGGGTCGGTCGAGCATTGGTCCTCCTAACAGGGGTGGGACGCGCCAATCGAGGAGGGACCGGCGCGGCGCTGGAATCTTTCAACGGAACGGGTGAAAAAGCTACCGCGAAGGCCGATAGCGAATCCTTCAGTGACGTCGTCATGAGGGCTCGGTGGGACGATCAAACGGTGACGGGAGGCCAGCTTTCTGGTCGACCTCGAACGGGAGCTGATTTGGGGGAGCCCCGGACCTCTTGAAGGAGAACGGCCTGCTGATCGACGCGAATGACGTTTGGATCGCCGCGACGGCTCTGGCCTTTGGAATGCCTGTAGTGACGCGGAATGAAAGGCACTTTGCGCGTGTGCCGGAAGCGAGCGTCTTCACACCGGATGGTCCCCCGGACGTTCGTCATCAAAGAGCCGGACGTAGGGTTCGTAGCGAAAGCGGCGGTTGCGGGACTGGCCGGTGATCTCCACCAGCAGGCCGCCTTCGACGAAACGCTTGACCAGCCCATTGGCGGCGGGGTACGTGGTGCCGGTCAGCTCGCCCACCTGATTGACCGACAGGATCGGACGTTCGTAAAGGGACTCGAGAACCCGATGGCCATGGCCGGCGGCACGGCCGAAATGGTCGGCGATGTGGGTGCGGTGTTCCTCGCGAAGCGCAAGGACTCGGCGCGCTGTCTCGGTAGCCTCAGCGCTCACCTGGGCCACGCCGCGGAGGAAGAAGGCGAGCCAACCCTCCCAGTCACCGGCGTCGCGGACCGCTTGCAAGCGGTCATAGTATTCCTGGCGATGGCGCTTGAAGAAATGCGAGAGATACAGCACCGGTTTGCTCAGGATGCCGCGCTCGACCAACAGAAAGGTGATCAGCAGACGCCCAAGGCGGCCATTCCCGTCGAGGAAGGGGTGAATGGTCTCGAATTGGGCATGCACCAGGCCGATCTTGATCAGTACCGGCATGCCATCATCGGCATGCACGTAGCGCTCGAGATCGCCAAGCGCCTGAGGGATCTCGGAGGGTGGGGGCGGGACGAAGCTGGCGTCTGCCAGCGTGCAGCCTTCCGGACCGATCCAGTTCTGGCTGCGACGCAGCTCACCCGGCGTGAGGCGTGAACCACGGCCCCCCCGCAGCAACACCTCATGAATCTCGCGGACCAAACGTATGGAAACCGGCAGCGTGGATAGCCGAGCCAGCCCCTGGTTCATCGCACCGACGTAGTTGACCACTTCCTCGACGTCACGCGGCGGAGTACTGGCACCCATGACCTGGGCTTCCGCCGCCAGAAGATCCTGAAGTGAACTCTGGGTGCCCTCGATCTGGCTGGAAAGCACGGCCTCTTTGCGCACGTACATGAGGACGAACAAGTCGGGGTTGGGCAGCGTGAGGATGGAACCATCCAACCGCCCAAGCGCATGGTCAGCCTCAGACAGCAGTTGCTGGATCGCTCCTGCCAGCCTCAGCGGAGGACTCGGCGGGAGTGGAGCGGGAATGAACGCGCTATATCCTGTCGGTTGGCGGACATAGTGGCCGGAGCGACCAGGCTGGTCGACGGCAACGCTCTTGGCGTTCAATGACTTACCCTACCTTTAGCATGGCTCCGGTATTGCCCCATGATAAACGCAGACTTTAATAAAGACAACCAAACGGTCCATATTAAAGGCGTGACTAGGGGCTAGTAGCCGGTCCCCAGGAGCGCCCATGGGGCCCATCGCCTCGGCGGCGATCCAGACCTCCCAGTGTGACCCCATGCCGTGTTGTTAACCGTGTGCCCCAATGGCTCCGTGGCCGCCTTCGGCGATGATATCGGCGAGGGCCGGCGCGTGGGGGGCACGAGCTGCTTCCATGGCATCCACAGGCGCAGCTTTTCGTTCTTCCAGACCTCGCTCTCCTGCAAGAAATACTCGTCGTTCCGGGGCCCCGGGCCACCGACCACGAACGTCGGTGAGTACACGGTGTTGGCCCGACCGAAGAACCTGGTCGCGTCGGACACCCACTGCCGTTGCTCGCGCCGCGGCTGCATGTTCTGCTTGAGCGACACCGCGCCCCACGACTGGAGCCGCGCGATGTTGTCGACGGTCACTCAAGGAAGGGAGTGGGGTGGGGCGGTAGGGCCTTCGGAGTTCTGAGCAGGGTGGCTGGCAGCTGGAGCCCATGCGGTGAGGTGGTCAGCCCGTGGTTCTTTCCGGCACTGGCACTGCGGGTCTAACATAGGATGTGGTACCGCACCGGGGGGCACGTCACGCGCGCCGGCAACTGATGAGGACCACGACGGATTCAAAGAGAGAAAACCATCTGGGGGAGGAGTCAGCACGATGATGCGATACGCACGCACTGCCATGCTCGGCATGGCCGCACTCGGTTTACCGGTCCTCGCCGCCGCGCAGGACGGCAAGGTGATGGTCGCGACCTACATCGACGACAACGCGGAGACGTTCGGCGAAATCGCCCAGGAGATCTGGGACCTGGCCGAGCTCGGATACCTCGAGACGGAAAGCTCCGCGCTACTGCAGGCGACCTTGCGCGAGGCTGGCTTCAGGATCGAGTCGGGTGTCGCGGGCATTCCGACGGCATTCGTGGCGAGCTGGAGCAACGGGGACGGCCCGATCGTCGGCATTCTCGCGGAATACGACGCCCTACCCGGCATCACGCAGGACCGGAGCCCCATCCGCTCTCCGATCGCGGGCAAGCCGCGGGGACACGCGTGCGGGCATCACCTCTTCGGGACCGGCTCCACCGCGGCGGCCATCGCCACGAAGCGGTGGATGGAGGCTACGGGCCAGGGGGGCGAGATCCGACTGTTCGGCACACCCGCGGAGGAAGGCGGGGCCGGCAAGGTCTACATGGTGCGCGCCGGTCTCTTCGACGACGTGGACGTCATGCTGCACTGGCACCCCAGCGGCCGGAACGATGCCGGCGCTAGGAGCACGCTCTCGAACAAGTCCGCCAAGTTCCGCTTCACCGGGATCTCCGCGCACGCCGCAGGGGCTCCGGAACGCGGCCGCTCCGCGCTCGACGGCGTCGAAGCGATGAACAACATGGTCAACATGATGCGCGAGCACGTTCCTCAGGAGTCGCGCATTCACTACGTGATCACTTACGGTGGCGCAGCCCCCAACGTGGTTCCGGACTTCGCGGAGGTCTTCTACTACGTACGGCACCCCGATCCCGAGCACGTGAAGACCATCTTCGAGCGCGTGGCCAAGGCGGCGGAAGGAGCGGCCCTCGGCACCGGTACCACGATGGAGTACGAAGTCATCCACGGCCTGTACAACATGCTGCCCAACGTCACGCTCCAAGAGGCGATGCACGCCAACCTCGAGCGCGTAGGCGGGGTCTTCTACGACGATGAGGAGTTGCGTTTCGCGGAGCTGATCCATCGCACCTTCCCCGCGGACGCACCTCCGCTCGAGTCGGCCGCCCAGATCCAACCGTTCTCCGTCACGGAAGAGGGAAGCGGCGGGTCCACGGACGTGGCCGACGTGAGTTGGATGGTCCCCACCGCCGGCATGAACGCGGCGACGTGGGTACCGGGGTCGTCCGCCCACTCGTGGCAAGCGATCTCGGCCGGCGGCACCACCATCGGTGAAAAAGGCATGATCGTCGCGGCCAAGACGCTTGCGATGACCGCCATCGACTTGTTCACACGCCCCGACCTGATCGCCGCGGCGACGGCGGAGCACGCGCGGCGGATCCCCGAAGGCTGGGTGTACGAGCCGCTTCTCGGTGATCGTGACCCACCGCTCGACTACAGGAAGCCGGCAGGGCCTGGGGGTGGGTGAGGGGGTCACGCCCTAGGCGTCCTTTATCATCAATCTGCCCACTCTCGAGCGGGCAGGGATCTCGCCTGAGATGGCGATCCACCTCGAGAAAGCCTTCGGGGGATCCGCACGCCATTGGCTGCAGCTCCAGATGAACTTCGATCTATGGCAGGGGGAGCAGGGAGCGGAGGACCTGGATATCCCTCGGCTCCAGCCCGTGTAACAGTTCCTCAGGACATGCAAGTTCACGACGAGAGGGTTTACACGCGGATTCTCAGCAACGGCTCGCTCGGCTTCGGCGAGTCGTATCCGTGCCGATATCGACAAGAAAGTCTGCGCCAACTGGAGATGAGCTCGTCCCACAACCTACGGTCCCCCTGTCGTACGCCTCGACGCCGCCACCCTTCTTGACTCCAGGTTCTCGCTCAGTATATTGGTGTCAGAGAAAGGTCGTTTGTATCTACTACCGATACATACAATATCTCTATGACACGTTCGATTTCGCCGACTCTGGCACCTGTCTTGGGGCTCCTGGAATTGAATCGGCCGGTCACCGTCAGCAGGAAGGAGATGGAGCTCCTTGTCTGCGAGGCTGGGGTGGGCTGGCCGGTAAACGTGGTAATCCAGCGGCTCTCGAAGCTTGGCTGGCTAAAGGAGACGGAGGCCCGGGGTGTTTGGGAGTTCCTACCTGCGGAACGAGCCGGCGCCTTCTCCACGGGTGACCCACTGTTGTCGCTGAGGGCGACGCTCACCTCCCACCCGCACGTGCCCGTAGCCGTAGCTCTGGGCTCGGCCCTGTGGTATCTGGATATCGCGGATCGGCGTCCGGACGTGACCGAGGTTGCCTTACCTCCCAGGAGTCACGTTCCAGCAGCGATAAGGCGGAGTTACCGAGTCGTCCGTCACGAGACCCGCCTGCCTCCGGTTCAGGTGCGGGCGATTCCGGTTCATGCCCCGGCGAGTGTGCTCGTTCATCTTGCGACCCGACCCACAGATGTCCGAAGCTGGGCAGCAGTGCTCGAGGTGCTGCCGGAACTCGTAAGTGCTGCCGAAGAGGTGGACATCCTTACCGAGATCGAGGGGCGAACGCATGCTACTCGCGCGCGCTTCGCCTACCTGGTAGGGGGAATCGCACCAAAGCTCGTGGAGCGGCTGCGAGTCCAGGCCAGGGGGAAAGTCTGGTTCGGCCCGAGGGGTCCCCTGCGGAGGCACGATTCCCGATGGAACATCGCGGATACCCTCCTTCCTTTCCCCCCTTCTGAGCTCGGATCACAAAGGTGATCGGGGATAATCATTCGCTCACGCCGGGATATGTGGCTCGACACGTGTCCCGAGACTCGCCGGCGGGACCGGACGTCGCTGTCCTGGACATTGCTCAGGATTTCCTCTTGGCGCATCTGGAAGAATGTGGCGTTTTTGAGCACCTAGCGGTGTTCAAGGGGGGGACCGCGCTCCGGAAGCTATTCGCCGGTGCTCGAGGGAGGTTTTCCACGGCCCTTGATTTAGCTGCGGCGGACGTGGATGCCGATCGCCGAACCCTCGCCCAGCTCGTCGCTCGCGAGTCCGATGTCACGTTGGGGCCGTTTCGGTTCCGCCCCTCAGAATCCCGCGGCCGGTGGCGCATTAGCGTCTCCAGCTCCCTAGGAGATCCTATGATCTCGATCAAACTCGATGTAGGGCCTCCGTGTTGGTTGGAGCCGGAACTCCGGCCGTTCGTTCCCGTCTCCACCCATGAGCGGTATGGGTTCAGGTTGCCTTCAATCCCCACCATGCGGCTCGAAGAGATCCTCGGGGAAAAGATCGCACGACTTACGCGCACGTCGACGGCAAGGGATGCGTCCGATCTGGTTTGGGCGGCAACCACCTCTCCTCATTCCGGATTTGACCGTGATCTTGTCCGCCGTTTGGCGGTTCTAAAAGTGTGGGTGGACATCCATGGACTCCGGCCCGGTTGGAATCCCGCGCTAGGCCCAGTCCGGTTCGAGCCTGACGCCTGGTTGTCCAGCCGGGAATCATGGGACGATGAACACATTGGTCTGCTTGCCCATGCTCCACCTTCCGTAGGCCAACTCGGAAGTGATCTCCAGAACTGTTACTCATGGCTACGCGACCTGTCTGAGGAGGAAACTCGATGGGCAGCAGCCGACATGAACGACCGTGGTGACGTGATTGAAGGGATTCAGAACTTGGATGGCGGCGCACTGGCTGAGGCCCATCTTTGGTAGCGCGATCCCCTCTGGGATCCCCAGGATCAGCGGGACTGCCGCACCGGCCTGGCGCACAAAAGCAAAGGCCGGCCCAAGGGCCGGTCTCGCGAACCTGGGCCACGAACGATGCCACGTTCGCGCGGAACGCAGTCAACGGCTGAATATCCTCGGTCGATTTCATGCGGGGCATGTGGGGGCCCCTTATGTACGCTATAAAGTACGGATTAGTGTACGAAAAGAGACCGTCTCATGAAGAGCAAGGACAAGTCCCGCTACGAGGGAGAAATCTGAGTGATTCTCCTGGGCGCTACGATGGCTGGCTCGGTGCCGCCCGGCCGCGGCATGGCATGAAATAGTATCATGAACTAGATTCATGACATGACCCATGATCCCGGGACACCAAAGCCGCCACGCGTATCCGAGCCTGTGCAGGTCTACCTGCACCGACCGGACCAGGACCGTCTAGGGCGCCTGACGGAGCGCCTTGGTACCACCAAATCCGACGTGCTCCGACGCGGGTTGGAAGCGCTCGAGCGTCAGTTGACCGACCCTGACGATCATCCAGCCCTGCGGATCATCGGGTTGGGCGCGTCGGACGCCGACCCACCCCCGGCCACGGATTCGGTGGAAGAGCACGACCGCTTCCTGACCGACTCGGAGGTCGCTTCTTGGGGCCACACCCCAGACGGTTCCAATGGCACCTGAGCTCTTCGTAGACACCAGCGCTTGGTATCCGCTGGTTGACCGCAACGCGCCGGGTCACGCTCGCCTGGCGGCAGTCCTACGGGAGCGCATCACCAGCGGCTGGACGCTAGTTACGACGAATCTCGTGATCGCCGAATCTCAGGCGCTGATCATGCGACGCATCGGGAAGGAGACAGCGCTGTCCTTCCTGCTGGAGGTGCGCGCCGCCCCGAACATCGTGGAGTTCAGCACGCCGGAACGGGAGGAGCGGGCCGAGCGCGACTGGTTGGCGCGGTACTCTGATCAGGCGTTTTCGCTGATCGACGCCGTGAGCTTCACCGTCATGGCGGAGCGCGGGATCGGTGAGGCGCTGGCACTGGACCGGCACTTTGCTACCGCGGGGTTTGTGCTCGCCCAGTAAAGAATAGGCGTGCCATGGCACTAC
Source organism: Gemmatimonadota bacterium (assembly GCA_022571515.1). Lineage (GTDB taxonomy): Bacteria > Gemmatimonadota > Gemmatimonadetes > Longimicrobiales > Gaopeijiaceae > JACZXQ01. The sequence goes on along the minus strand of JACZXQ010000008.1, from coordinate 2,587 downwards.
TCCTCACCGGATCAGCAGCCGCACGTCCGCCCCCAGCGCCGCGAGAAGGCGCACCATCTGATCCAGCGTCTTGCCGGCCCAGGTCTATTTCGGGCCCCGGCCCAACTCCACCAAGGTTGGAGTGAACAGAATGCCCGAAGGGTCGGTGGGCGGGCCTTGGAAAACGAAGTTCTTCTCGACGTCGAAGTCCACGAGTAGCACCATCAGCTGCCCTTCCATCACGTTGACCGGCTCGGAGAGCTGCACGTTGATCCCGGACTCCGATCCGCTGGGCACGCGCAACGAAGCCTCGGTGCTCCCGTCACGAAGTGTGAACCCCTCGATGAACGTGACGCGTGCGCTATCCACCACGAGACGGAGTTGGGTGTAAACCCCGGCATCGACCATCACGGGATCGGTGAGATCTGCGACCACACCATCTCGCAAGTCGAGCAGGTCATAGTGGCGCGGGTTCTCGGGGTCGTTGAACAGGTCGACGGGTCCCCCGCCCCCTCCCCCGCCCTGGAGGAAGACACGGGAAATCCACACCTCCGCCGACGCGAGTTGATCCGCGGGCGCATCGGTGAGCTGTATCTGGATCAAGGCCGGTTCGCCTACCTGCTGGATGCTACCATCCCCACACGCGAACGTGGAGAGGATTCCTACAGGGACGATCGCCAGGCAAAGTCGGCGTCCGAAGGTTTGCGCTACCATTTTGACATCTCCTGCTGGCCATGGGCTATCCGGGGGTTGGGACAGCGGACACTAAGGAGAGCAAGAGACGTGCCCCGTAGAAACGACAAGCGTTATATGGCTAAGTGTTTTTCACACAACCACTTACAATCATGTCCCCTGCGTGGAGGGGGCGTCGAATCAGAAAAAGAGTTTCAGATCGCCGGAAGATAGGTTCGGAGCTGAAGGAGCGGATGGGAAACCGATGTGAAAGGGCGGCTGTCAGCACGCCGGAAGAGGTGGCATCCACCGGACCTCGTAGAGCGACTTTGACCTTCCCGATCTTGTACAGTATTGTTGTACAACTTAAGGGAAGCGATTCATGACAGAACACGTCAGCTACAGCTACGCACGCCAGAACTTCGCGAAGATCCTCAGCGAGGCCGAGGACCGTCAGGAACCCGTCATCATCCGGAGGCGGGGTCATGAGGACATGGCGCTGATTCCTGCGGGCGAGCTCCGCAGTCTTGAAGAGTCCGCGCACCTGCTCCGTTCTCCAAAGAACGCGCGACGCATTCTTCAGGCCCTCCAGCGGGCCCTCGAGAATGCAGGCGTCGCGGAGACCCCCGGGTCCTTGAGATCGCAGCTTGGCCTCGAGTAGGCACGCCCCTTCGACCCGGGCGGCCTACTTCCAAGATGAGTTCAGGGAGGATCTGCGTTTCTGGATCGACACCAAACGGCGCGTCGCACTCAAGGTGATGGATTTGGTGGAAGCAGTCACCCGAGATCCCTTCAAGGGAATCGGAAAGCCCGAGCCGATCAGGCATCTCGGAGCGAACGTGTGGTCGCGCCGAATCACTCAGGAGCACCGACTCGTATACCTGGTGCGCAAGGATCGGATCGACTTCCTTCAGTGCCGATACCACTATTGAGGAACGGCGGCTCTCACGGAGTCGAGGGTATCGCGTAGTGGATGTCGGGTCGTCGGAGGCCGAAACTCAGAGGGCTACGGCCTAGCTCCTGATTCGAGTCGTCTCGATCGCCCTTGGCAGAGCTCACCCCCACAGAGCGATATCTCCGCCCGGGTCTCACGTACGTTGGCAGAGAGGGAGCCGCGTAACTGAGATCTGGCGCTGGCCGGTCCTCTACATCCTTCCCGCACGGCTCCGACCATTGCAGCTAGTGAGCAGCCCTAAAGGCAGCTATCATTAGGCGTGTGGCCGATCCACACCCCGGCGATTTGTAGCGATTGCAACCGGGTTACCAACATGCTAAACCGCTCGAGGGGTCTCGTGCGGATATACCGTGCGGGACCCCTTGGCAGTTCTGGAGACAGCAATGTCTACGCAGCGCATTGAAATCGATCCGGAATCCCCCCTGTACCAATCACTCTCCATCTTCGAGGGATTCCCGTACCTCATCACAAGAGTCGTTCCCGTGCTCTATCACATCCTGCCGCTCTCCGAGCTGAACGATCGGGACGAGCTCATCACCATCGGGCGCAACCAGGTTCTCGCGAACCGGATGGAGTCCGCCGTCGTGCTGGGCCCGGAAGAGGCCTATTCCATTTCAGAAGACGGTAGCGTAGCTGAGCGTACGCACGCTCCGAGAGGTGGCATCATCCTGTGTGGACGATTGGCGCCTGGCGTAACGCCCTCCCCTACTGCGGATTTCCAGCGTCGCCAGGCCGAACTCGAGGTCTACGTGGAGCGAGAGAACCCTGGCGGCTACATGAACGGCGACTCAACACACGGTGCGCGACGAGCTACGCTGATGGATCGGGTTCGGTTTTCCTGGCGGATCAGCACTCGACTTCCTGCCGGTCTCTCGACCTGCAAGACATGCGGAGAAGGCCAGGGCGAGCAGCTGTGGCGCAGTCCGGAGGGGGAGTTCTGGGTCAGGCCGGTGCACTGTGAATGCGGGAACTGGAATCGTT
>JACZXQ010000045.1 GCA_022571515.1 Gemmatimonadota bacterium | reverse complement strand
CGTCGGATGACACCGTGGTTGCGACGGTTGACACCGGGGGGGTGGTCGTCGCGCGGGCAGCGGGAATCAGCAGCATCGCGGTGGTTATCGACGGATTCGAGGTGCTCACCACGATTACCGTACTACCCGGGGCGGAGACGATCCCGGAAGTCGTGGCAGAGGGACCAGACCCTGCTCCGGGGGAGGGTCCGGACCGGGCGGCCGTTGAGCAGCCCGAAGTGGATGCGACCCCACCGCCAGCTCCGCGCGTCGCGTCCGTCTCGGTGACCGTGCCGAATACCACCATGATGGAGGGAATGGGACAGGCTGTGGCGCTGCGCATTTTTGACTCACGAAGCGAAAGGCTTCCGCTGCGGAACCACGCGGTTTCGTGGCGGTCGACGGACACGTCGGTGGTCTCGGTCAACGCTCGGGGGGGCACTCTCACGGCGCGGGCATTTGGCCGCGCTTACGTCGTCGCGACCGTGGACGGAGTGGCCGACAGCGTCCTGGTGAGCGTGGACGCGCGTGTAGCCTCTGTCTCAATCAGCGTGTCGAACACCTCGATGACGGAGGGGACGGTGCAGGCGCTGGCCCTCGGGGTCTTCGACCGGAGAGGAGCCAGGCTGCAAGGGCAGGCGTATCCGGCTTCATGGCGCTCGACGAATCCCGCAGTAGTGTCGGTCAGTATTCGGGAGGACTCCCTGGCCGCGCTAAGCCCAGGTCAGGCTTACGTCGTCGCGACCATCGACGAGGCGCGTGACAGTATTCTGGTAAGCGTGGAGGCCTTGGTTGCTGCTGTCGAGATCCAGGGCGGTAATTTCACACTGACTGCGCGGTCTTCGACAGTGCTGCAGGCCGTGGTTCTCGGGTCGTCACGGCAGCGCCTGGGAAACCGCCAGGTGCGTTGGGTCTCGTCCGATCCACGAGTGGCGAGCGTGGGTAGTAGCACGGGCCGGGTGACCGGTAATCTGCCGGGGACTGCACAGATCGCGGCCCGCAGCGAGGGCCTTGAGGGTCGAGTGACGGTCGTCGTGGAGTCGGCGGCGCCGGAGCCTCCGACAACCGCGGAGGTCCAGGCAGAGGTGGACGGCTTTGTCGCGCTCTTGGTCGCCGGCGACAGAGAAGCAACCCGGGCCTTGTTTGGGAATGCCGCAGAAGAAGAGCAGCACCAACAGCTCCTCAACCTTATGGGGCAGAGCAACTTCGGTGCCGAACTCCTGGAGGTGGCTGACGTGTCAACGTCGGATCAGGCCGCCGTTCGCTTCGAGGTGGAACTCAGCTGGCGCAGTTTCACCGGAAGTACGCGACGGCGACCGGCGGCATTCAGGGCCTTGCTCGAAAAGGTGGGGCAGGGATGGCTGATAACCTCGTGTGCGATGGTGCGACAGGGCGAACCCTGAGCTATTGATCCCTGCATAATATATGTCCTATCTTTCGGGGAACCGGAGGTGCATCATGCGCCGAAAAGGAAGCCCCGAAGAATTGGAACGCCGCAGGTACCGGGCCATTCAGTTGTTGGAGGGTGGGTATGACGCCGGGGAGGTGGCCCGGCGCGTAGGAGTGGACCGGCGTAGCGTGCGCCGGTGGAAGGCCGCCTACCGGGAGGGTGGGGACCAGGCGCTGAAGGCCAGGGCCGTGTCCGGACGACCTCCCAAGCTTTCGGCCATCCAGAAAGAGGAACTGGAGGCTGCGCTTCTGGCGGGGCCTGAAGCCGCAGGGTTCGCCACCGATCTGTGGACCTGCCCCCGCGTGCGAGACCTGATCCGGAAGCGGTTCGGCGTTCGCTACCATGTGGATCATATGGGACGACTCCTCCACACCCTGGGCTGGAGTCCGCAACGACCCCAACGGCGCGCGGTGGAGCGGGACGAGGAGAAGATCCAGGGATGGGTGAAGAAAACCTGGCCCGGGATCAAAAAAAAACCGCGCGGCTGAAAGCCTGGCTCGTCTTCGTCGACGAGTCGGGCTTTCTCATGGCTCCCGTGGTCCGGCGCGGCTGGCGGCCCCGCAACTCCCCGTCCGTCCTCCTGCAACGTACCCGGAGCCACAAGAAGGTGTCGGCCATCGCCGCCCTATGTGTTCCCCCAACCCGGAGCGGGGTGCGCCTCACCTTCCGTCTCCATCCGGACAAGAACATCGACAGCCCTCGCATCATCGCGTTCCTCCAACACCTGGAGCGGCACCTTTCAGGCCCCATCGTCCTGCTGTGGGATGGTCTGAACGCTCACCGCTCTCTCCTCACCCGGGCCTTCCTCGCCGATCATCCCCGCATCCATGTCTTTCGCTTCCCGGCCTACGCCCCGGAGCTCAATCCCGTGGAGTACCTCTGGGCCAACCTCAAGCTGAACCCGTTGGCCAACCTCGCCCTCATGGAGGTCCACACCCTGGCCGACGCGACCCGCCGGGCCGGCCGCTCCGTCCAGCACCGCCCCGGCCTCCTCCGTTCCTTCGTGGCCCACAGTCCTCTCTCTTTGCGCCTTACTTAGGACTTAACTTTTACAGGGATCAATAGCCCCTCGGGGATCAGACGTCCCGCTCGAGGATCATTGCCGAGGCTGGGCGCCCGAAGGGTCATGCTGATCGGGACGGGGCTACGGCCTGCTGGGCGGCCCGATCGGGTTGCTCTCACACGGTATCCTGATCGCGCTCGTCGCGATTCCCGTCGTTTTTCACTCCGCGCGCCGCTGGGTGGCGAAAACCCCCGGAAAACCCTTTGAACACGGGCAGAATGCCCCAAAAGCCTTCTGTCACAACAAGCGGAGCCGGTGGGATTCGAACCCACACACCCTCACGGGCGCCGGTTTTCGAGACCGGTGCAATACCAATTATGCGACGGCTCCAGAGACCAAACGACCGCCGGTTCAGGCGGCCGGCGGCCAAAAGCAGTCGGGGCGCCCGGATTTGAACCGGGGACCTCTGCGTCCCGAACGCAGCGCTCTACCGAACTGAGCCACGCCCCGAAACCAATGCACCGACAGTGCATGCTGGCAAAAAAAAATCGTGCTCGAGCGGACGGGGTGGGATTCGAACCCACGCGGGTGTTAACCCACACGATTTCCAATCGTGCGCCTTAAGCCACTCGGCCACCCGTCCGAGGTGGGCGCTCACTCGCGAAGCGCAACCGCTGAGAGCGGAGGGGGTGGGATTCGAACCCACGAGGTCCTTCCGAACCAACGCCTTAGCAGGGCGCCGCCTTAAGCCGCTCGGCCACCCCTCCAGTTGCCCCGCTAGGGCTCGAACCTAGACTCTTCGGAACCAGAATCCGACGTGTTGCCAGTTACACCACGGGGCAAATATTTTTTCCCACCTAATACCACTATGACAGTGTCGACCACGGGTCAACCCGCCTGTACGAAGAGAGCCACCGGTCGGATTCGAACCGACGACCCCGTCATTACGAGTGACGTGCTCTGCCAACTGAGCTACGGTGGCCTAGCGGCCTGTTGAAAAAATCCAGTGGAGCCGAGGGGAATCGAACCCCTGACCTCAGCATTGCGAACGCTGCGCTCTCCCAACTGAGCTACGGCCCCGAGTGGGCGCGAGAGGACTCGAACCTCTGACCTCTACGATGTCAACGTAGCGCTCTAACCAACTGAGCTACGCGCCCAACGACGTCCCCCTCAAACAATACGCCCGGAGGGACTCGAACCCCCGGCCTCCTGATCCGTAGTCAGGCGCTCTAATCCAACTGAGCTACGGGCGCATAAAGCCTCCACAAGCACTTGCGGTGAGTGTCCGACATAACGCGTAGCAAGCGTCCGACGATCACCTTTTTGGCGAGGCGAGAATCGTGTCAGGCAAGGCGGGCAAGGCGAACCGACTGAGGCGTACGCACGTACGCCGCAGGGAGGCTCGACCGCAGCCCAACGCAGCCTGGCGCGATTCCCGCCCGCCAAAAATGCCCACGACAGGACTCGAACCTGTACGCCGTTTCCGACACTGGTCCCTCAAACCAGCCTGTCTACCAATTCCAGCACGTGGGCGACCAAAGCGAATCAATCATGCTCGAGGAGGGACTCGAACCCTCACGGGGTTTACCCCCACAGGGTCCTGAACCCTGCGCGTCTACCAATTCCGCCACCCGAGCGGTGCCAATCAACATCCCATGGAGCCGCGGGGAATCGAACCCCGGACCTCTTGAATGCCATTCAAGCGCTCTCCCAACTGAGCTACGGCCCCAACCGACCTTCGCATTTCAATCAACATCGAACGGGGCTGACGGGACTCGAACCCGCGACCTCCGGTGTGACAGACCGGCACTCTAACCAACTGAGCTACAGCCCCTGCTCGCTCCTCCGATGAGTCTCGGAGTGAGCACTTCTTTCTCAACGCCCCCACGGGGAATCGAACCCCGGTCTCCACCTTGAAAGAGTGGTGTCCTGACCGTTAGACGATGGGGGCCCAAGCTCCGGCCCGCCACCGCTCACCAGCAGGCCCGGAGGGACTCGAACCCCCAACCCCCGGTTTTGGAGACCGGTGCTCTACCAGTTGAGCTACGGACCTATGTCAGTCCTACCGACCCTTACGGCCGATCCTTCAATGGCCAGGGGCGGAATCGAACCGCCGACACCACGATTTTCAGTCGTGTGCTCTACCAACTGAGCTACCTGGCCGAAAAAAAACCGCCCGGGCCGTTTCGGCGCGGGGCGGGTTCAGCGGGGATCTCGCCATCAGAAGCTAGCGGCGATCCCCTCCCGCCCACGATCGCGGCGCCGACCACGTATCGGCCATCTCTCCACCCGCGCGCGAACGCGGCTTCGGATCGACTCAGCCCAAAGATCGTCATCGCCTCAACTCCTCGCGAGCGCTCGGCTCGGCCCTTCCACACATCAAGACGCCGCCAACGGAGGCGGCGTTTCAGCAGTAGCGGGGGCAGGATTCGAACCTGCGACCTTCGGGTTATGAGCCCGACGAGCTACCAGACTGCTCCACCCCGCAATCAAGACCAATAACTTACCCGAAATCGCGGAGAAGTGTCAAGGTTCCCGGAGCCGAGTTTTGCCCACTTCGGAGTCTGCCCAGACCAGGCCTTCTGATCCCCGCCAAACCGCCTCGAATGCCACGCCATGGCTCAAACCAGACCAGTCGCGATCAACCGATTCCTCTCCACTAGCACCTCGCGGACGGCCAGGGCGTCTCGAATCGCCGCCTCGAGAAACTCGGCGCTGATCGGCTTGACCAGATAATTGCGGGCGCCCGCTCGCAGACACTTGATGGCCAGGTCGGGATTGTCCAGCCCTGTGAGCATGATGGTCGCGAGTGTGGGATTCCGATCCAGAGCCCAGGAAAGGAACTCCACGCCATTCATGCGAGGGAGCTCGATGTCCAGTAGGACCAGATCGAACTCGAGCGAGGTCATCCAGTGGTCGGCCTCCTCCGCAGAGCCGGCCACCTTCACCTGGTCATATCCCATGCTCGAGATCAGCTTCTCCAGGCCGCGCCTGGTTCTCTGGTCATCGTCAACAACGAGGATCCGGGAGCCCGTTGAGGTGCGAGAGGCAAGCTCCCTCCATCCCAATGCCGGCTTCGTATTCATGGCGTCCTCCGATGTGTAAGACTGTCGATCATGCGACCTTTTCACCATTCTTGTTGGAAGAGATCGTAACCCCGACGGAGCTGGGATGAACAACCCCTCGACGACATCCCGAGTACTCTTGGTGGACGACCACCCTGATGGTACCGAGGCGCTCCGTGGTGTCCTGGCATCCGAGGGTTATGAGATCCTTGCGGCCTCGGTCTGAGGCCCCTGCTGGAGTGGCACGGCTAGAACGCCACTGGGGCAAGCACATTGTCAATCAAATCGAGTAGATCGTCTGTGGCAAACGGCTTCTCAATCGTGGCGGATACCCCGAGTCCGCTGGCGAGCGTCAGTACGGCGCCGGTATCCAGGTGCCCACCGCCGGACATCGCGATGATCGGGGCGTTCCGATTCGAGTTTTTGAGACGGATCAGCAGTTCGATTCCGTCCACCTCGGGCATATAGAGATCCGTGATGACCAAGTCCACGTGATTCTCGACTAGCGCCGACAGCGCCTCCTGGCCGTCACAGGCGTCCACGACCTCATACCCATAGGAGCGGAGCAGCTTGCTCAGTGAACGCCGGATCCTAGGATCGTCATCGACGATCAGTATCGTCGCCATAACTAAAGCTCCTTTTCAGGAGAGGGTAAGCAGCATGTCGATGGGCAGGACGACCCCACAACGATCATGAGCCTCGTGCCTCAGGTGAACGACGTCGACGTGCCGGTCTCCCACGCGAGCGTTCTCGTCGTGGAAGACAACGCTGCGCAGCGCAGGGGAGTAACGAGACTGCTCGAGTCGAAACACTACCGAGTAGCGGCAGTCGGTACCGGAGAGGACGGGCTCCAACGCCTCACCGAAGGCGTATACGACATCGTGTTGCTCGACCTCGAGCTTCCGGGAATCGACGGGATGAGCGTACTTGCCGCGGGCCCTTCCCTGCAGACGGACACACAGTTCATCGTGATGACGGGGGCCGGTTCCATCGACATCGCGGTTCAGGCCATGAAGTCTGGCGCGTTCGACTTCTTGACCAAGCCCTTCCCGGGCGAGCGGCTCCTGACCACCATCGAACGGGCCCTGGAGCAAACACGCCTCCGGCGCGAAGTCGCTCGACTCAGGAGAGAGGTGGGCAAGGGGGGGGTGGGGCGCATCATCGGGAACGCTCCATCCCTCAGACGGGCCCTGGACTTGGTCGAGCGCGTGGCGCCCACGCGCGCGGCCGTCCTCATCACGGGTGAGACCGGCACGGGAAAGGAGCTCGTCGCCCGCGCGGTACACGACCTGTCCGATCGGGCTCGAGGCCGGTTCGTTCCGGTCAACTGTGCGGCGCTTTCCGAATCGCTCTTGGAGTCGGAGTTGTTCGGGCATGTGAAGGGTGCCTTCACGGGAGCGGTCAGGGCCAAGCGCGGCCTGGTAGAGGAGGCGTCCGGAGGCACGCTGTTCCTCGACGAGATCGGTGACATGCCGAAGAGCGTGCAGGTGAAGCTTCTTCGCGTGCTCCAGGAACGCGCCATCACGCCGGTGGGTGGCACGGCCGTCTTGCCCGTGGACTTTCGTCTCGTCACCGCAACCAATCGTGACCTCAAGGAACTGGTCGAGTCCGGAGACTTCCGGGAAGACCTGTTCTACCGATTGAATACCTTCCCGATCGAGATTCCGCCCTTGAGGGATCGGCGAGAGGACATCCCGTTGCTCGCCAACCTCTTCAGAGCTCGGGCGGCCGAGGAAAACGCCCTGGACCCACCGGCTCTTCCGGCCGGTACGCTTTCGCTGATGGTGGCGTATGACTGGCCCGGCAATGTCCGCGAGCTGGAGAGCTTCATCGAGCGGGCGGTCATCATGTATGCCGGGAGCGGCTCCATCCCGTTCGAGTCGCCCGCTGAGCAAAACGCCTCCCCTGTGCGAGGCGCGCTCGACGAGGCGCGGGGCTCCGGCTGGCCGCTGGAGCGCCTGGAGCGGAGCTACATACTCGAGGTTCTGCAAGAGAACGACTGGAATCAGACCGCGTCGGCCGAGATCCTCGGGATCAACCGCAGCACCCTCTACCGCAAGTTGGTCCGTTTCCGCGAGGAGGGCGTTCTTCCTCGAGGTGTGGCCGACGAGGTCCTGGACCGGGGTGATGCGTCCGCTTGAGTCTGCGAGGGTGGGGGCCACGCCCGCCAGGGAGTTCATCTCGCGGATCTCCTACGGGCCACCGATGCCGGAAAGATCGACCCAGCTGCGCTCGGCCAGCGCGTGAGGGTGCGTGAGCGCTGTGCTGTTTTGCACTGCGCGCCTGACAGCGCAACTCGAATGTTGGATCACGGAGCTGCCGGTAAGACTCTGGTCGGCAAAGTCGGCATTGCTCGCCAACACGCCTCCGTAGATGCGGTTGCCGGAGCCCTGCGTCATGAACCCGCCCTGGACCACAATCGCTCCGTAGAACGTGAACCCCCCCCGGAGGTCCAGATCCCCATCTACCAGGAGCAATCCCTGCCCAGAACCACCGCCTTGAATGACCGCATCTCCGGTCACGTGGACGATTGGGAAGTAGCTACCGCACGGACCGGTCGGCGTCTCCGGATCCCCCCAGTTGAATGGAGCCCCCTGGTCGCACCCTCCGGCTTCGTTCACCACCGGCATTACGGAACTGAAACTTCCTCCCGGGAGCGTCTTGTCAGCCATCGCGGTCAGATCGGTCCAGGAGAGGCTTCCGAACTGAGTGAATGTTGCGTCGGACAGGGTCGAATCCTCTAAAACCGCTGGCACCCCGGTGATCTCACCCTGTCCCGTCGTGGTCACGGCGGCAGCGTTATCGGTCAGGATTCCGGGCTTGTCGCTGTGAGGACCGACGCAGAGCCCCTCCCAGAAGGGAGGATCCGTATCCTCTCCATGGACTTCGGCCGTGCCACTTACGGACGTGGCGTCCCTGGTCACGAGGGCAGCCGGAACATCGAGGTCGGCCGACACCAGTCGCACGATCATGGCCAAGCGCCGAGTCGCACCCGACAGTACAGGTCCACCTCGGGACAGCACTCCGGTCGATTCGAGGAGGAAGAGTTGGGGAGACAGGCGAGTCAACTCGACACTCCAGGACCCATCTCTCAGGGTGTCGACGAGGGTCGTGTCGCCCTGCACGGGAAGGGAGTTGAGGACGGGTGCTTCCCAGTTCGCGAGCACGTCGACCAAACCCCGCTCCGCCAGGTAGAAAACCCGGCTCGCGTGATCGTGGGCGACCCCGATGCGCAGCTCCTGGCGGACCGTGAACAGGCTGGCGGTCGCCACGAGGGCGAGAACCACCATGGCGAAGATCGCGAGGGGGAGGGTGAACCCTCGGGTATCCTTTCTCGTCATTGGATTGCTCCCTTTCAGGCGCGGTGTGCAGACCAGGTCAGCCATCAGTTTCTCACCTGAATCATGCTCACCAAGGAGTCGGTGACGAATCGCCCGGTGCGACCGTCCAGTCTGGGATTTCCCCTGACGACCACCCGGATCAGAGCCACATCGGAGCCCAGCGTGGATGAGGCGCCAAATCGGTCGAAGTATCCGAACTCCAGACCCGCCGGTGCCAGCGGTCCCGTGAATAGCTCTGGCGCCTCGCCCGGCGTCTTGCGGCTCAGGTAGCGGCCATCATCAAAATCGGAAAGACGGTACGTGGTCAGCCCGAAGCTCCGCATCGGGGCGCCGATGGCCACCGGGTTGTCCTCCAGCGCAGACGAAAGTGCCGGGAAGGTGAGGGTCTGGCCGGGCACACCAGGAGCGCACGCAACCGTCGTATCGGAGTTGGTGGCGAGGCCAAACAGCCAAACGCCGGGCTGCGCCGCCGTCCCATCGCCCTCGGAGAAAACCACAACCGAATCTCCGGCTTGGAAGCGCCGGCCCAGGGGCCGTACCGTAAGAAGGGGCGTTCCTTCCAGGTCCACACCACACACGATACCGAAGGAGCGCATCGTCCGAATGGTGATGGAGTCACTTCCCATAGCTACGAGGTCGCCCCCGGTAGCACTGACCTCGCGGAGCTCAGCGCTCAAAATGTCGACGGATGTACGGACCGACCGTCGAGCGATGATCCTCGCGGTCTGCGACGAGCTGATCCGTTGATTCGAGATCAGAAGATCCAATGCGGAGGCCGCCAGAATTCCGCCGAGCACCGTTACCATCAGAAGCTCGACGAGACTGAAGCCGCAACGTGCTCGAACGTTCATGGGTGAAGGATCCTATGGCTCACCGTGTCCGTCACGTCGGGGAAGATCCCTGATGTTTCCGACGGCGGCCTGACCTCCAGTCCCGGTCCGGTCGTGACGACGATCAAACCCTTCGACCTCGGACCTTCCGGCGTGACGGTCCATGCCATTTGATAACCGCCTAGCACGTCGGAGCCGTCGCGCACACTGTCGTACGGTAGGGCCCGCAGGTACTCGATGGTCATTTGGAGGACCGCATCTCGATCCATCATGAGCTCTGCGGCCACCATCTGGCGGTTGGCTAGAGTCGCTACGCCTGCCATCCCCAGTAGCGTGCCCGTGAGGACCATCATGGCCACGACCACTTCTACCATGGACGTTCCCCGGGTGTCACGATCTCCGGGTTGGGCTCGAGTCTTCATTGGCTTGCCGTAGTCGCGTTGGGAGTGAGGAGCACGCTCGCTCGATTGGACCCAAGAACGAATTCCAGATCCAGCGGGTGCTGGTGAGGGTTCGATTCGTTTCGGGCCTGGCCCAACCACAGCGTGTACGTATCGCGCGCTGCCCGAATATCGACGGGTGCGAAGCGAACGGTCGCCAGCGTCACGCGCCCGTCATCGATCCAGGCACTGTCGCCTGCCAAATCGAGGTGTAGTCCGACTGGCTCGTTCTGCCTTGAAGCGTGGGCATAGGCACGACTGGTCAGATCCAGAAACTCCGCCCTGGCCAGATGTACGGATTCGTATTGACTCCAGAACTGGAGGCTGAGAGCAATCAGCGAGACGAAGACCGTCAATCCAACGACGGTGGCCAGGAGGTCCCCGAGTGCGAATCCACGAGGCTTGCCCCGGCCGCCCCCTTGCTTGGGCTCGACTTCGTCGGAGAGCACTCGCGGCTGGGCATACCTGACCTGCACACGATCGAGGTACGATTCGAGCTCTTCCACGGTGCGGTCGATGCGAGCGGAGTTGTGTTCCAGCGTAGCGGCCTCCAGCTCCCGGCCGATGTAATAGATCTCCGGAAAGCCGAGAGCCTCCGCCTCTCCCTTCATCATGTAGACGGCGTACGCGATGTACTGATAATCGCCTACTGCCTCAGAGTACCTGATGCGCTCGATGTCCTCCCGGCGATCTTGGAGAAAGACGTTCACCGTATCCCTGAACTCGGCATCCACGGTGATGACAGGGATGTGCGTCTTGGCCAAGGTGGTCATGAGACCACCACCCCAGGGCCCCAGTCGAGAAGCCTGCGCGGCTGACGAGCGCCATTGAGTGCGACAACGGCGATCAGCGTGTTGGCGATAGCCTGCCGGGAGACTCGAAGGCGCTCGAGACGATAGAGTGCGGTGAGGGCGTTCGAAGATTCGATCGAGCAGACTACCAGGTGTCCATTGGCGGCCGCCTCGATCGCCCCCGCCGCTGTAGCACGATCGGAGATTTCCGTCGGCACCACCAGCGATGCCCCCGCACGGTCTCGACTCCTGACGCTGGAGGTCAGGGCGTCGACGGTGGCCGCCTTATCGACGTCCGACGGGCCAGCCACGAGGATGAGTCCTTGATGGTGCGTCGTGGCTAGGGCGAGTTCCTCTACCTGGGATTTCATCATTCCCAAAGCTTGAAGCCCGGCAAGCCCGGAGGCGGGCTGCCGGATGCCGTCCATGCGGGTTTTCCGAGGGCTGTCAGGGCCCGTGTCCGAGGGACTTGGAACGGACCCCATCGCTGGAAGAAGGGACTCGGCGAGAGGAGGGTGGTGGGGTCCCTCTAGGGTATGCATGGCGTTCGAGTAGTTCATGATCGCCTCCCTCATGGTCGCCTCGAGCGTTCCAGCTCTTCCATCTTCCAGAGTTCGGCCAGCACGCGACGGGTCTCTCTCGAGAGGTCGGGCTGCTCCACCGTGGACTGCATTGTCGCTTCCGTGAGGGACTCAGCGCTTTGCCTGTCCCTGCGACCGATGAGGACACCGGACGCAACCGCAACGACCAGGAAAGCAACAGTGCCGGCAACCCAATGACGGACACGGCGCGCACGCCGCTTCCGTAGTGCCTCCACCTCCCGGTGCACTTCAATGTCCTCCACGCCATGGCTGGGCCCCGAGGCAAGCGTTGTGGGGGCATCGGCGCACGGGCGGACGCGTGACGGGCCGCCCGGGTATCCACCCATGATGGCCCGCTCGCCAAAAACCGGGATCCCGTCGATCGCTACCCTTCGTCGCATGAGGTTCATGGCGTGGTCACCTGTCCCAGGGGTCGAATAACCGCGGAACGTTCTTTGCTCCCGGCCACGAATCGCACCGAAGCGCTTCCTGTGAAGGAATTGCAGTCGGGGTCCGCGTATCCTCTGGGCGTGAAGCACACGTACAGGGGCGACGACATGGTTTGGACATCGACCTGCAGGGCTGGCCCGAAGCGGATGGTCTCGAGGATCACGCCGTCGAGCGTAACCCAGGCGCTATCGGCCGAGGCATCCACATGGAGCAGTACGTTGCTCCCCCGTTCAATGGCGTGAGCCCGAGCGCGAGCCCCGAGAGCGCGGAACATCGTCTGAGCCGCATTCACTGAGTAGGCCTGCCTCGCCCCGGCTGTATGCTGGACTGCGATGCTGAGGATGACGGTACCCAAAGCAAGCGTGACGATCAGCTCGTGGATCGTGAAACCTCCGGTCGTACGGTCCATGACAGGCCCCTGGTCATGCAGCCCCCAGACGGAGGCTTCGAGTATTCGGTCAGTGAAGGGGAGTCAGCGAACGATGGCGACTCCGCACGGCCACTAGAAAAGCAAGGACGGTGCCGAAATCCTGAGTAAGACTTGGAAAGCTGCTATCGTCTTGTCTTACAACTACTTAGAGATCAAGAAAGCGGGATACCGATGGCATTTCTCGAGCTTGAGAGCACGCAAAACGGTGCATTGTGCACCGACGATCGGAGCAGTTTGCACCATTGCGATCCTACTCTTGATGGCTGTTGACCCGGTGGCCCCGGGAAAGAGGCGAGAGTCGGCCGAAGTCCCACCTACGTAGTCTCGGTCACTCGACTACGTCGTTCGACGTAGGGACGGATCCCCTCCAACTCGGCATGGTTCATGGGCACGGAGGGCCCGCCCAGGACGGGCCAGACTCCAGATCGGCCTGATTGCCCGTCCCTTTGGCCGCCACGCGGGTAGGAGTTGGTACCCATGGACCTGACTCGATATCACTTCAGCAACGCCATCGGCGCGTTCTTCGAGATGGCGACATCCGACGCCAGGAGAATCCTGCCCCCACATCTCCAGCCTGTGGAGGTTCAACATTCCAGAAGCATCCTGGCCATTACCGCCTTCCAGTTCACGGAGAGTATGGTCGGAGCGTATAATGAGGTCGTCTTGTCCGTGATCGTCCCGCCGATGATCGAGCACGGGCGGCCCTTCCCGTCGGCAGCGTTCTATCCCTTCGCGGTCGGCGTGACAAAGAGAGCCGCCCGAGAGCACGGCATGGAGCGCTGGCATCTCCCGCACTACATGAAGGACGTAGAGGTGCAGTTGATCGAGTCCGACGATGCACTGTCCGTCCAGGTCCGCGACGGGGGTCGGTCGGTGCTGGACCTGTCGGTCACGAACTTCCATCCTGAGCCCGACCGACTGTTGTTCAACTGCTTCATGATGGAAGGCGACCGGCGCTTCAAGGTGAACCTCTTCATGGAGGGAGCGCACAGCGAGCATGAAGAGGAGGCGGGCTCTCTCATCCTCCACAACCACCCAATGACGGAGCGGCTCACGCTGGACGAGGTCGAGGTCTATCCACTCCGTGAACAGTGGTTCCACGGAGGCGTCCAAACGTTCGAGGAGCTAGAGCGGATTTGACGCAGGCCTAGTGCCCAATTTTCGCCACAGCTATATTCCACGCCCTCGGGACGTGGCGCAGTCCGGTAGCGCACCTGAATGGGGTTCAGGGGGTCGCCGGTTCGAATCCGGCCGTCCCGACTGATTAGGCCCTTCGGCTCCTTAAGCTGAGGGGTCTTTTTAGTTCTGTGAACTCAAAGGCGACGGCCGGATTCAGCGGCCTCGCAACGCGAGGACGCGTCGGGCGACGAAGTCGCACGACAGAACCGTAGGTTCGAGCCGAGGCGCCACAGGTGTGACCCGCGGTGCGGCCACCGTGGTATTCGCCGAGCCGACCGGAAGCGAGCCGAAGGCGAGCTGGAGGTCCATCCGGCCGTCCCGATTGGTGTGAGGTTGAG
>JACZXQ010000070.1 GCA_022571515.1 Gemmatimonadota bacterium | reverse complement strand
GGGTAACCCGTTCGGGTAACCACGCCGCAAGATGCCGGCGTAGCGTTGGCCCACGTAGGCGGCCCCACTCGTGCGTAAGAACGCCCCACGGCGTCCCTTCCCTTGTACAGAAGGGCTGTGGCCGGGAAGTTGCCCCATCTGAGTGTCTTCGTGGCCCCGGTGGGCCCTACGGGCCTGGGTAGGTCTTGAAACCATGAAAGCCCCCAACAAAGGCGGGCGCGCTCGCGCGAGGCGCTACAGATCCGGGCGCCTTTGGATACGTTGATACCCACCAAAAAACACACAATTAGAGTGCGGAAGAGCACACCGAAGGGGAGGTCGGCACCGCCAATCACCGACTCGTTCGAGCCGCGCTCGGTCCCAGGCCGTCGATGACACAGACGTGGAAATGGAAGTGAGCGTTCAGTATCCGTGAAATAAATCGGCCGTGACACCATGCGGTTCCCGTGCTCTTCCCGGCGGGAAAGGACTTCACGGCCCCTTTTCCGAGTCGGGAAGCCTCCTCGAACGAGCGGAGCCATCCCCTGACCCTCGCCCTTGCGAGGCCGTAGCCGGCCCGACGTGCAGGCTCGCGTTTCTGAGCCGGCGCTCGGGCGCAATCGCGCTCGCTGGCGGCACGGAGATCCTTCGCACATCTTGTCACCCATGTCCGACGTGGTCTCCCGCCTGAACGCCGCCCTCGGCGACCGCTACGAGATCGAGCGTGAAGTCGGCAAGGGCGGCATGGCAACCGTCTATCTCGCCCGCGACCTGAAGCACAACCGGCAGGTTGCGATCAAGGTTCTGAAGCCCGAGTTGGCCGCGGTGGTGGGGGCCGAGCGATTCCTGGCCGAGATCGAGACGACGGCCAATCTCCAGCATCCCCATATCCTGCCGCTCTTCGATTCAGGCGAGGCCGACGGGCTCCTCTACTACGTGATGCCGTTGGTGGAGGGCGAGTCACTTCGCGATCGATTGGCAAAGGAAGGCCGCCTGTCTGTCGAGGAAGCGCTGTCGATCACGAAGGACGTGGCGGCGGCGCTCTCGTACGCGCACGCGCGCGGCGTGATCCATCGGGACATCAAGCCGGCGAACATCCTCATCGAGGACGGCGAAGCCCGGGTGGCGGACTTCGGGATCGCACTCGCGGTCTCGAGCGCCGACCGCGATCGGCTCACCGCGACCGGACTCTCGGTGGGCACGCCGGGATACGTCAGCCCGGAGCAGATCGGTGGGGAGGCCACGATAGACGGCCGGAGCGACGTCTACTCGCTTGGGTGCCTTCTCTACGAGATGCTCGCCGGTGAGCCGCCCTTCACGGGCGCGACGCTCCAGGCGGTAGTGGCCAGGGCGCTCACCGCTCCCGCGCCTTCGGTTCGTGATGTTCGGCCCGACGTACCAAAGGCGGTTGACGCGGCGATCACCGTGGCGTTGGCGAAACAACCCGAGGAGCGATTCGCGTCGGCGCGCGAGTTCTACGAGTCGTGCGCGGCCGCTCAGGCGTCTACGCCGGCTCGCCGATCTCCCAGAGTTACGATGGCGGTCGCGGCCCTCGTCGTGGCGGTGGTGGGGTTCATGGCTTGGCGTACCGCTCAGGTATCGAACGCGCGCAACCTGTTGCCGGAGATCTCTCGTCTAGCGGACGCCGGGCGGTACGTGGAGGCGTACGGTCTCGCGGTAGGGGCCGAACGGTGGATCGAAGGAGACACGACGCTCGCGACGCTGATGTTCCAAGTGTCCGACTTGCTGACCGTTACGAGTGAACCCGAAGGGGCGCAGGTGTTCGTGCAGCGATTAGCCCGGGAGGCTGCCGCCGTCGCGGACAGCCAACTCATCGGTGTAACGCCGATCGTGGACTACCGTACGCCACGCGCCGACCATCGCGTCGTCGTGAGCATGGACGGCTTTCTTCTGGTCGAGCGGATCGCTTCGAGTGCCTGGATCAGAAACGAGATTGTGATGATGGCCAGCCAGAAGGTCGCTCTCGCCGTCCACATGCGTCCCGCCGACCGCACACCCGTGGAAATGGTCGCGGTACCTGGTGGTGCGTACGAGCTGACGAGCCCCGACGCGCCGATCGGGTTGTCGGTGGCACTCGAAGAGTTCTTCATCGATCGCTACGAGGTGACGAACGAAGCGTTCAGGGCGTTCGTGGCGGATGGGGGATACACGACGGACTCGAACTGGATCGACACGCCGCCGGAACTGAGAGCGGGCCTCGGTGATCGCACCGGTCTTCCGGCGCCCAGGGAGTGGGTCCGCCAGGACTTCCCCGAGGGTGAGGCACGCTTCCCCGTAGCCGGCGTCACCTGGTATGAGGCCTCAGCGTACTGCCGTTCGGTCGGGAAGCGGTTGCCGACCGTCTACGAATGGGAGAAGACGGCCCGCGACGGCATGATGTCGCACACTGGCGTCATGATGCCGTGGGGATTCATGGGTTCTTCGGGACTCGGTGCGCGGCGCGCGAACTTCAACAGCGGCGGTACGTCGTTCGTGGATGCTTTTCCGTTCGGCATCAGTCCCTACGGCGCGTACGGGATGGCGGGAAACGTGCGGGAATGGACGGTCAACGTTCTTGGGGACGGGCGTGCCGTCGCCGGAGGATCTTGGGAAGCGCCCTCGTATCTCTACCCACAGTATGGGTCCCAACCGGGAACGTTCGCTTCTCCGGCGCTGGGTTTCCGATGCGCTCGCTCCGATGGCTCCGGCGACCAGGGTGCCGGCAAGATCGACCGGGATACGCGTACGCCGGTCTATGCACCGGTCGACCGAGACACCTTCCGGCAGCTCCTCGAGCACTACCGCTACGATCGGCGTCCCGCCAACCCCCGCGTCACCGATACGGTCGACACGCCGGCGTGGACCCGAGAACGGGTTTGGATCGACGGTCCGGATACCGATTCGATTCTTCTCTACTTCTATGCGCCGAAGAGCGCGACGCCACCGTATCAGACCCTCGTATATGTGCCCGGATCCGGCGTGTTCTGTTGCCAGAGCCTGCCCACGGAAATGGAGTGGGCGATCGGGCCGACGATCCAGGCGGGTCGGGCCGTGCTGGCGGTGGTCCTCAAGGGGATGGTCGAGCGTGGCTTCGAGCCCGGTTTCCAGAGTCCGGAACCCAGCTCGGTGGCCTTCCGGGATTTGATGGTGCAGCATGCCACCGAGCTTCGACTCGGCATCGACTACATCGAGACCCGGGACGACGTGGACATGGACAAGCTCGCGTATGTGGGGCTGAGTTTCGGAGCGGGTTCTCGGCTGGGATTCTCGGCCGTGGACGATCGCTACAAGGCTGTCGTGTACATCGGGGGTGGGATCGACGAGCGGGTGAAGCCGACCCTGCCCGAGGCCGACAACGTCAACTTTGCGCCGTACGTGTCGGTTCCCAAGATCCTGATCAACGGCCGGAACGACGAAGAGCATCCCTGGTTCACGCGTGCACTGCCGCTCTGGAACCTGCTCGCCGAGCCGAAGGAGCTGGTGCTGGTCGACGGCGGCGGCCATGTGGTCCCGCTCGAAGTACGCATTCCCGCGATCAATGATTTTCTGGATCGCACGCTTGGGCCGGTCGGGGGCCGCTGAGGAAGACGCACGGCGGTTGTTCGATTCTGGAGGGGTTGTAAGGATAGGGATTCTAAAGACCCTTTCCGAGTCCGGCACCCTGCTTGAGCGAGGCGAGATCTTCCCCTTGCAAGGCTGACCCCCGGCTAAGATCAACGCTCGCCGTCCGGCCATACAGGGATGTGACGAGCGGATGCGTGGACGGGCAGACCACGCAGACGATGAAGTATGCGCTCTTCCATCCTGAGTACTCAGACCTGAGCCCATACTTCGACCGAGTGGCACAACGCTTTGGCCTGAACTCGACGGGCAACTGTTCGGGTAACCATCGGGTTTCTCGCCCTACACCGCAGACCGCGAGCCAGGCGTGGAATCCCGTCATTACGCAGCGGAGCCGGTGG
>JACZXQ010000007.1 GCA_022571515.1 Gemmatimonadota bacterium | reverse complement strand
ACCCAACACTGGAACACCTCTGCGACCGCCGTGGGCTTGAGGATCCCGGCCGGGGCTCGGACGCGGAGGAAGAGCTCCCGGTATGGCAACTCCGGGCGGCCGTGCCGTAGGTAATCGAGGAGGGCATCACCGACCTCCGGGGTCAGGGGGAGTAGGAGAGTTGTGCCGACCTTGGGCCGTCGAACCCGCAGGCGGCTCGCGCGCCACTCCAAGTCGTCCAGCGTCAGGGTCACGATCTCGCACGAGCGCAGACCATAAGTAGCGATAAGCAGGAGCATCGCGTAGTCGCGGCACCCCATGGCCGTGGAGCGGTCGATGGCGCGAAGGAGGGCTTGCACGGTCTCCCAGGGGAGTGCGCGTGGGAGCCGTTCACTACGGTAGACGCGGGGCGTGTCGATCCAGATGTCGAGACCCGCGGGGACCAGGCCCGAAGTCACGAGGAACCGCAGGAAGGACCGGAGGTGGGCGACGGTGTGCTGCAGGGATGCACGCGCCTGGCGCCTGGCCAGGATCTGGAGGAATGCGTCAACCCGATCTCCTTCGAGGTCACGGAGCCGGTCGGGGGCACCATCAGGTCCCAGAAAGGCGAGGAATTCGGCGATGGTGCGACCATGGTGCGTCACGGTCACGGCTGACAGCCCCCGCACACCTTCGAGATACGCCCGGTAGCGCCCAACGAGCGTGTCGGTCGGCGTGACCCTCGTGCGCGCGAGGACGCCCTGCGCTTCGAAGTAGCGCACCAGCGAGCGGACTACGGCAGCCAGATACACGTCATCCCGCGCGTCTGCGGGGACGTACGCGAGGAGGCTGGCTGCGGAGAGGTCCTGCGGTCCACGTACGCCGTCCTGTAGGAGGCGGGCGTCAAGGCGCTTTGCCGCCCTGACGCGCAAGCGGAGCAGATGGTCGGGGTACCCATGCTCCTGAAGCCACCCGGCGAAGCTCTCAAGGTGCGGCCCGAGGACGGGCAGGGACGTGTAGCGGGTATGGTACCGGGGAAAGATCTCGGCTAACATCGCAACCTCCAGGTGCTGGTGCCACCATTGGCACGCTCGCGATGCTAACCGATCAGCCCCGTGTTATGTGGAGTGCTGAGGGGAAAGAGGTGAGAAACTACGCCAGATCACACGTGCATCTCCACATAACCAGATGCTGCACATGAGTCAATGATGAGCAGCGTCGTTTTCAGAAGTCGGTTGAGGAGTCTGGGGTAGGTGCCGTCGGCCCGGGCGAGCCGCATTTCATCGAGTAGCCTCGAGAGTCTGAAGTACCGGACGCTGAGGCCGTGGCGGCAGGCATTGTACCCGAGCGCACAGGCGAGGAAGGTCTTGCCGGTACCGGTTGCTCCGGTGAGGAGCGTGACCTGATGGCTGTGGATCCAGTCGCAGCCCGCGAGGCGAAGCACGACGGACTTGTCGAGGCCACGCGGTGAGCGAAAATCGAGTTCTTCGATTGTGGCCGATGGGAGCCGGAGCTTGGCCTGGCGCAGGAGACGTGTCCTACGGCGATTCTCACGTACGGTGGTTTCGCGCTCGAGGAGCAGAGCGAAGCGATCTTCGAAGGGCAGATCCTGGATGTCGGGCACACCGCGCTGTTCTTCGAGCGCAGCGGCCATTCCGGTGAGGCTCAGTTCATGGAGTCGGGTAAGGGTCTGTTCGATCAGCATGGGTCAGTCCGTCTGTTGAGGATTCGTGTAGTAGGAGCTGCCCCGCAGATTCTCATGCTGCTGGGGCAGGGCGAGCGAGGTCTGTGTGTCTGAGTCAGGGCTCCGGTCGAGCCCGTTCTTGAGGATCGAGCCGATCGTGCGATATCGGACCCCACCGATATTGAGGGCCACCTGGCAGGCAGCATCGAGGCGCTCGGGTGAGTAGCGCTTACCGAGGCGAATGATGCCGAGACAGGCACGAAAGCCATGCTCGGGGTGCGGTCGTTCCTCGAGGATGCGGGTGACGACGGTGGCGGTATTGGGGCCACTCTTCTCAGCCCACCGGATGAGGCGTGAGGGCGTCCATTCCAGATGCTCGCTGTGGGACTTGGGTCGGTGAAAGGGGTCGGTCGTGAAGCCGCCCTTGCGCCAGCTCCTCACGTGGGCGGCAATACGTCGACCGTCGTGGAAGATCTCCACTGTGCGGGCGGCGAGCCGTACCTCGACCTCCTGTCGGACGAGTCGGTACGGGACGCTGTAGAGGTGCCCATCGACCTGGACATGGTAATCGATGTTGACGCGGGCACTCTTCCGATCAGCAAATTCGTACCGGGTGGCGGGCAACGGACCAAGGACCGGCTGATCGATCTCCTCGAATAGGGATCTACGCGTGCCGTCGATCTTCTGGAACGGACGATCGTTGAGCACGTCGAGCAGACGTCGAATCTCACGATTGAGCTCGGCCAAGCTAAAGAAGGTGTGGTTGCGTAAAGGGGCCAGCACCCAGCGCTCGACGACCTGTACAGCCGTCTCGACTTTCGCCTTGTCCCGAGGTTTTCTGGGCCGAGCAGGCAGCACCGTCGTGCCGTAATGCGTCGCAAGGTCCTGATAAGTCGGATTGATATCAGGGTCGTAGCGACAGGCGCGGCTCACTCCGGAGCGCAGATTGTCCGTCACAACGGCCGTGGCCACTCCGCCCAGGAATTCAAACATCCGGACATGGCTGGCCGTCCAGTCCAGCAGGCTCTGCGTCCAGGTCGCCTCGGCGTAGGTATAGTTGCTCGCGCCCAGGGCCGCGACAAAGATCTGCGCCTCACGGACCTCGCCTGTCTTGGGGTCCACGACCGACACCGTGTGGCCTGCGTAATCGACAAACACCTTGTCGCCTGCCCGATGCTCCTGACGTAACACCACATCGAGTGTGCCGCGCCACGCCCGGTACAGCTCGCAGAATCGACTGTAGCGGTAGCTGTCGTCGTGCGCCGCCTTGTATTCGAGCCACAGCAGCTCGAGGGTCACGCCGTCGCGGCCGAGCTCCTTACGGACATACTCCCAGTCCGGGAGCGGTCTGGGCCGAAGCGACCGATCGAGCGGCGGGAAGAGCCGCGCCTCGATATCACTTTCCTTCAACTCCGTCGCAGCCGACCAGTCGAGGCCAGCCTCGTCCGCCCGCCGCCGATACCGACGCACCGTGCTGCGTCCAACATTTAGGCTCTGGGCAATCACTCGGTCCGAATGACCCAGTGCACCCAGTCGAAGTACTTCCTTGAGTTTTCGCATGGACAACCGCTTCGCCGCCATCGCACCCCCTCGTTTGAATCACTTCTTCGAGGGGCCGAAATGACGGCCTAAGATTCAGGTTATCCAGCGTCTCCTTCGTGCTCCCCCAGGGGTGGCCCACATCTGTCGGAATGACAGGCCCACATCCCCGGAATCCCCGGCCCACTTGCTCTGGAATAGGTGGCCCACTTCAATCGGAATGGGTGGTCCACTTGGAGCGGAATCCGCAATCGTAGATACGCGCGATGAGGGAAGCCCAGCGCGAGGACGTACGGCGGCCCGGGGCGCCGCCGAGCTGTCCCGAGGGCGAGACTCCTCCACCCTACCCTGCTCATGCCCGAGCGCGATGACCTGATCCCTGAGCTTGGGACCCACCTTCGGTGGGTACCCCGGGAGCCAGCACCCCGTGATAGCGGTGACGATGGATGCGTGGCGGGTGAATGAGTAGGGCGAGTCGCTCGAGGAACTCGAGGGGAGTGAGCGAGAGAGCCGTGGTACCGTCCGGTGCGGGATGGGGGAGACGATAGACGATGCGCTCGCCACCAGGTGCACCGTACCCGTTAGCCTCGAGCCGTTCGAGGGCGAAGGGAGGACGGGCACAGTAGCGCAACAGTCGTTCGAGCCCTGCACGGTCACGGCCCGGGATAGAGCATTTTCCGATCAAGCTGGTCCGGCCCGCACCCCCGCCCGGCCACCCACGGCATCGTTGTGCAACCGAGATCGCCGGTATCGCATCCTTCGCCCAAAGCCGGCCAGCCAGGAATCACTTCACAAAAACCCGTGGGAATCCCCAAACGCGAATCAGCCTCGACGACCGTTGGTATGACTGTCCGATCACCTCTAGATTAGCACACTTTAATTGCGGTATCCCGTGATAAAGAAATCGTTTATCGCCTTCTTTAATTCCTGAGGTCCTGGTCTGTAGTCGGCACCGCAATAAAAATCGGTCGTATCGGGAATATTTCCTGGATCACGCTCTCCCCTCCCGAAGACTTCAAACGTCGCGTTATATTTCTCTATTATAAAGCCCTGAGTTATAAATATACGCATTATTTTATCCCTCAGAGAAATTTCCTCACTAGTAAAATCATGTCTGACAGTCTCTATTTTCTCTTCCTCAAAGAATATTCTGTCTGCCTGTTTGCCCGTAACATCAGACTTGAACCGAGGGTATTCCCAAACTTCAATTCCATATTGTTTCCCAACAATATATGAACAAACTGAAACTATTTCATGATCTGGATGAGCTGGATGACGCCCTCCTGGAAAGCTATGTGTCATTATCCTTCCTATTTTCTCCCGTTTTACCAAGGCTTCGATGATCGAAACAATTTTTTCCGGATTTTTATAAGACTCTCCATCAGGGATTTCGCCGTTGGTATATCTCTCACCAACATTCAACCCTAAAATTTGCATAGCGGATTTATCTTCATTTAATCTCTGCCGAACATATTCGTCATGATTGTCTAAAGTAATTCCGCCTAATTCTTTTGGATAAATGCCAAATGGCACCCCATCAGTCATGGTCAATATATAGGCGCTTTTAGAATACCTATTTATCGTTATACACGCATTTATTACAACATCATCGGCATGCGCTCCGATATACAGAGTTCTCCGATTATCCATTTTACCTAACGTCCATCGAAAAATGCCGCATTATGCGAAGCGAGCCCGTCGAGCATCAGCCGGATCAGGCAATCTCGACCAGGGCGGCGGAGACCTCGATCGGGTTTTCGAAATCCTTGCGCTTCCTTCGGTTGCGACCGATCCTTGAGAGAGGCGGCTCGAGGGTCCAACGCTCCGGTATCGCCCCGAACCAACCGGCGGTGTCGTCGCGCTTGACGACCTCAAGGCGGAATGAACTAAAGTCGGCAACCTGCCGGGCGACTTTGTCGCCGGCATATCCGTGTTCGAGCCAGATCAGGCTCACCCATGGGAAACAACCCCTGAATTGCACGAATACCAATGACCCGCTGTCGCAATCCTGGATGTCGGCGACATGAACGATAGCCGTCGGAAACGCGCCGGCCGTGTCGACCAAGATGTGGCGCTTGCGGCCGGAGACCTGCTTGGCGGCGCAATAACCGTTCGGCCCGCCGGCTTGGGCGGTCTCGACGCTTTGGCTGTCCATGATCGCCGCGCTGGGGCCGGGCTTGTTTGCCGACAGCCTCGCGCACGTCTTGGTGCAACATGTCGCGGAGAATTTCCCAAAGGCCGAGATTCAGGAACACGCGGAAGCACCGGTAGAGCGTCTGCCAGGGCGGTAACTACGATGGCAGAGAGCGGCACGGACCGTCGCTGCGCAGTTGATGGAAAATGATTTCGAGCACGGCGCGCAATTTGGTCGTCCGCGGCCGGCGCACGCCTTTGCGCGGCGGCAACCGCGGCGCGATCAGGGTATAAACCGGGCATCGCTCAGCGCCGATGCGAAACCTTTGGCCGGTTCGCCATAGCGCTTGCCGTCTCGGGCGTCCACATGGTCGGCAAACTCTGCTTGTTGTTGGGTTGCCGCCCTTGGAATCACATCGTCAACCGCCATGGCAAGCGTTCTTTCGACATTTGGTGCCTTCAAAGCAAGCCGCCCACAATATTATGAATCCGGTACTTAAGCGTAATTCTCTGCAACAATCGTCCGATATAATTTAAGATAGCTATCGACCATTCTGTCATTATTGAAACGATTTTTAATGTGTTCACGACAATCCTGTGGATTTATTTCACTTGCCCTGTCGGTGAACCCAACCAACTCGTCGATAGTATTTCCATAAAAACCGGTTTTCCCGTGTTCAATTATTTCCGGAATGGCACCTCTATTGAAGGCTATTACGGGGGTCCCTACAATTCCTGCTTCGATAAGAACAAGACCGAAGGCCTCTTGCACTTCTATAGGAAATATAAAGGCTTTCGCATGCTTCATTAATTGGTCCCTCTCCTGTTCGCTGACTTCTCCGACATAAATGATGGTTCCTAGATCCGGCTCGTATTTTGAAATGCTATTAATGAATTCAATCCTCTCCCTTTGTTTTTCAGTTTTACTGAGATCTTTCGTCACATAAGGTGCAATTTCTTCATGGAAATATTTTTTATCAAGACAATTTCCGGCAATGACTAAATCCAACCCACACCTGGTTGCGATTGTTATCGCATTTTTTTGACCTTTAATCGGTTCTATTCTACTAACTGAAAAAAGGTAGCCCCTTTTATTTTCGGAAAATGGATGGTCATCATCTATTGAATTATGTATAAACCCCTCCTCGACAAAATTCATATTCGAAGGGTATGAATTCTTTTGGGCCAGGGAAATCGCAGAAAAATGGTATTCGGGGAAATCTCCATAGATTTTTACATTTTCTTCAGTTGCTGGTCCGTGCAATGTTGTAATGGTTGGAGTTGTAATGTTTTTAAGGGCAACGAAAGTTATGGGATCATAGTGATTGTTAATGATATCAAAATCCTTATGCTCTAGATCTTCACGGACTTTTCTGGAATACACTTCAAGTTGTGTCTGATGTATTTTCCCCCGAAATTCTCCATCAAATAACCCTATTGGGTATATCACTCGACAATCCATCGAACATTTTTTGGCTGTATATAGAGACACATTGACGTTCTTATTAAGAAGTCCTTTTATAAGAGATGCCACAACTCTTTCTACGCCGCCATATTTTCTATTTTGGCTATTGGATATTTCCTGATGTGGCTGTACAACTATAGCAATGTTTTTTATGCTGCCACTAATATTTCGTTTTTCGCGTTTCATCCTAAATCCAATAAACCGGGGATTCGCGAATGACTCCGGCCAATCGCCGATAACGGTAGCACTAATGGGCATCCGACGGTGAATCCGGCTCGGCATCGAAAGCACCAGGGGGCACCCGTTAGCCGCCCCGCGGTGCAAGACCATAGTTTCAAGGATAGGCATCATAGGGGCATGGCTGGCATGCCCCCGTTCTCAGTACCAGGGGTTATGAGAGTGTGAATACCTGCTCCCCTTTCTCTGGGGAGTCAGCAGCTTCCCCCGCAACGCGGGGGAGTAGAACCTGCGGCCCGTCCAATGCCGCGAACTCGGCTGGCGTCAGGTAGCCCAGCGAGCTGTGGGGCCGGTCCAGATTGTGGTACACGCGATGCTGTTCGGCCAGTACCTCCGCCTCGGTCAGTATGGTGAAGATCTCCCGGTTCAGGAACTCGTCCCGCAGCCGACTGTTGAACGACTCGATGTGCGCGTTTTCCCAGGGACTTCCTGGTTCGATGAAAAGCGTCTTCACCCCTGACTCTTTCAGCCATTTCTTCACGGCCTTCGAAACGAACTCCGGGCCGTTATCCGATCGAATGAATTCCGGCTCCCCATGCACCTGGAACAGGTACGCCAGGATCTCCACCACGTCGTCGCCCGTTATGCTTCGCTCCACCTCGAGGGCCAAGCACTCCCTCGTGTATTCATCCAGCACCGGCATGAACTTCAGTTGCCGTCCGTCCTCCGTTCGGTCAAACACGAAGTCGTAGCTCCACACGTGGTTACGGTGCTCCGCACGAAGCTGCGTGCATCCATTCTCGCTCGAGCCCAACCGCCGTTTCTTCTTTGCCTTCCTGTAGATCTGCCACCCGGCCTCCCTCCACAGCCGATGGACTCGTTTGCGGTTCACACGCCATCCCTCCCGGACCAACGCCCTCCAGATCCGCCGGTATCCATACCGCGGGCGTTCCCGCCGGAGCTCGTCCATCCGCTCCACCAACTTCAGATCCAAGTCCGGTCGTTTGAACTCGTAGCGCTGCGTGGAGCGCGCCTGACCCATTACCCGACACGCCCGGCGCTCGGAGACGTCCAACCCTCGCTGCACGTGCCGCACGGCAGCTCGTCTCCGGACCGGGCTTAGAAGTTTCCCTCAGCAACCTCCTTCAGGATGCTGATGTCCACCACCTGGTCGGCCACGATCTTCTTCAGGCGTGCATTCTCCTGCTCCAGCGCCTTCAGCTGCTTCAGGGCCTGGACCCCCATGCCGCTGTACTGCTTCCGCCAGCGATGGTAGGTCGCCTCGCTCACCTCCAAGCGTATACAGGCATCGGCGATCGTCGCCCCACCGCTCAACAGTGCGTCGGCCTCACGCAGTTTCCGTACGATCTGTTCTGGCTTGTGCCGTTTCTTCATCCTCGAGTCCTTCCCCCATCCAGGGTCGTTGGACTCTCATTCTACCTGGCTCAGGTGCCCGGGGGCAGGCCACTCGATAAAGGCCCCATCTTCCAGATCCTCGCCTTCGAACGTCTGGATGAACACAGACTTACGGCGGCCCTGCCTCGGAGTGTAGACTGGTCGGGAGGCGAACGGGTGCTGAACCGGAAAGTGCTTTTGTGCCAGATCACGAGCCTTGCGCACACCCTGCAGGGATAGCCCCCGTTCAATCAGGGCCTTCACCACGCGGAGCTCAATGAGATCGACGAATGAGAGCGCGACCTGCCCGTCCAAGCGGGGAAGCGATGGCGGGATAAGCGCAGCCTGCTGCTCGGGCCGACCGGATCGCCCCTTGAAGGTGTACCCCATCACCCAGCGCCGGAGAGTCTCGCGATGGACCCTAAGCAGCCGACTCGCTTCAGCTGGGCTGTAAAAACCGACGCCGAGGCCAGATTTAGCGAACTCCATCACCTCCCCCTGGACCCGAAGATTACCCGAACATTCATCTTAACGAATAATCATATGTTTACCACATCTGTCCAGTCCTCGCCAGCTTTCTAACGATTAACTGTTCTGCGGATCCTCTGGAGCTTCTTGAATCGGATCCACTGCATGAATGGCAATGTAGGCGAGACCGAGAGGGCCCGACAGCCCAGGTGCGGCCCCCGCTTGTGGTTTCGATACGCTCGCGTTTGGGCTGCGCTGGGGACGTGTGGTTGCGTCGCAGGCGGTCGGTGGGTAGGCAGCCTAGTCCCCAGTCTGGAGTGGACCCCTGGCAGCTAGACGCGCGAGTAAGGCGACCAGGGGTTGCCCACCGGGTACATACACGGGTGGGCCGCGCGCCGCCGTCCGGAAAGGGCCGGGGAGAACCGGCGAAAACCCGGCTACACCCCGGATAACGCCCGGCTTCAACCGGATACGCCCGGCTTCAACCGGATAATGCCCGGGGCACGACTCGGGTTCTCAGGCCCGAACCGTCGTGCAATGTTCGTGCAATGTAGGAAAGCTCGGATCTCTTAAGTTCAATGGGCGCTACTGGATTCGAACCAGTGACCTCCTGCTTGTAAGGCAGGCGCTCTAAACCAACTGAGCTAAGCGCCCCAACATGGGGTGTTCAAGATATCCAGGCGGTCATCGCGCTGGAAGGCGTCTCCACCTTGCCCCCCCGCCCCGCCTCCGCTCATTTTCCCGGCCATGACACTCCTGATATCCTACAACCCGGCCACGGGTGAGCCGGTCGGCGAAGTCGAGGTCACTCCGTCGAGCGAGATCCCTGACCTCGTGGCGCTCGCTCGCGCCGCCCAGCCCGCATGGCAGGCCCTTGGACACGAAGGCCGGTCTGCGCTACTGGCACAGGCCCACGAGGCGCTGAGCGCCCGGGCAGCTGAACTGGGGCGCCTGATCACCGAAGAGATGGGCAAGCCGCTCGCCGATGGCATCGGCGAGGCCGAGTCGCTCGGAGCCGGTGTCCGCAAGCACCTGAATGAAATCGCGGAAGCGCTGGCCCCCGAGGTGATCGAGGACGCGCGGCTCCACTCGGTCATCTACCACGACCCGCTGGGGGTGTGTGCGGCGATCACTCCCTGGAACTTCCCGATGGCGATGCCGCAGTGGATGGTCCTTCCCGCTTTGGCCGCCGGCAACACGGTGATCCTCAAGCCATCGGAGGAGACCCCGCTCTGCGGGCAGGCGTATGCGGAAGGCCTCATCAACGTCCTCCCCAGCCACGTGCTCCAGGTGGTTCACGGGGCCGACGATCAGGGCAAGAAGTTGGTCGAGTCCGACGTGGACATGATCGCCTTCACGGGCTCACGCGAAACGGGACAACACATCCTCCGCTCCGCGAGCAGCGGCCTCAAGCGCGTGATTCTGGAGCTCGGCGGCAAGGACCCGTTGATCATCCTGGAGGACGCCGACCTCGAGAAGGCAGCCAAGTTCGCGGCGTGGAACAGCTACCGGAACGCCGGCCAGGTGTGCGTGAGTACCGAGCGCATTTTTGTGCTCGAGGGTGTCGCCGAGCGGTTCGCCGAACTGCTGGTGGAGATGACCAACAACACCACGGTCGCCAATGGCCTCGATGAGGGCGCACAGGTGGGCCCGATGGTGAACGCCACCCAGCGTGACCACGTGCTGGCGCAGGTCGAAGAGGCGGTTGCGCAGGGCGCCGAAGTGCTGGCCGGAGGAGAGGGCCATCACGATAACTTCATCATGCCCACGGTCCTGAGCGGCGTCACCGAGGACATGGCCATCGCGCGCGAGGAGACCTTCGGACCCGTGGCCTGCATCACGCAGGTGGCCTCAGAGGAAGAGGCGATCGAGCGGGCGAACGACACCCGTTTCGGACTGGGTGCGGTGGTCTTCGGCGGCGATGTCGAGCACACGGCCCAGGTGGCACGCCAGCTGACCGCGGGGATGATCGGGATCAATCGGGCTGCCGGCGGCGCGGAGGGGACGCCCTGGGTGGGCGCGCGTCAGAGCGGGTATGGTTTCCACAAGTCGAGAGACGGGCACCGTCAGTTCACCCAGACCCGCGTGGTCACCAAGCCGCGAGTGTAGAGTCCGCTCAGAGAATGATGGCCAGGGGAACCAGAACCACGTATCCCAGGACCAAGAGCAGGGGTGCGGCGTTGATGGAGCCGTTCGCGAGAAGGAAATAGCCCAGCGAGATGGTCGCGAACGCCGCGGCGGCCAGGATGAGGTTCACCCTGGAAAACTGCAGCGCGGCTTCCTTCTGTTTGCCGTTCTTTCTGTTCTTTGCCATGGGCGGCCATCCTAGTGGGGACCCCTCGAGGGGTCAACCCTGATCTACAATCCGAACTTCTTCACGTACCCCGCAAGCCTCGATCTGGAGATCCCTAGGACTCGGGCTGCCTCGCTCTTGTTCCCTCCGGACGCTTGTAGCACGCCGGTCACGTGCGCGCGAATCACCTCGTCCAGCGCCTGGTCCGGCCCGCGGTCCGCTCCCGCCATCGGCGCCGGACCGTTAAACGACGTTCCAAGAGCGAGGTGGTCCGGCCCTATCACCGATCCCCGAGCCACGATCGCCGCCCGAGTGAGCGCGTTCTCGAGTTCACGCACGTTGCCGGGCCAATCGTACGCCTTCAACTGCTCCATGGCGGAATCCGAGATCCGAGTCGGGCCTTGTCCCATCTCACGGCGGATTTTGGCCATCAGGTGGTCACACAACAGCGGGATATCGATCGGGCGCTCTCGCAGACCCGGGACGTGGATCTCGACGACCTTCAACCGGAAGTAGAGGTCCTCACGGAAGCCTCCTTCCGCCACCAGTTCCTCCATGGGCTGGTGCGTCGCCGCCACCACACGCGCCTCGGTCCTGCGGGGCTCTTCGCCCCCGACCGGATAGAACTGGCGCTCCTGGAGCACGCGTAGAAGCTTCGTTTGGAAGCCGGCCTCCGTATCGCCGATTTCGTCCAAGAAGATCGTGCCGCTACCCGCCAGCTCGAAGTACCCCTTGCGCCCTCCCACGGCGCCCGTGAACGCGCCCTTCACGTGCCCGAACAACTCGGACTCGAGGAGCGAGTCGGTCAGCGCGGTGCAGTTGACCGCGATGAAGGGTTCTGCGGCGTCCTCGGAGTGCTGGTGGATCGCCCGTGCGATCATCTCCTTGCCCGTTCCGGTCTCGCCCCGAATGAGCACCGTGGTGCGGTTGCGGGCCAGCGCTCCGATCGTCTTGTAGATCTCGATCATCTTGGGGTCGCGCCCGACCACGGAACCGGCGAGCGGTTCGGCGGCGCCCTCGGGCGGATCCTCTCCCGCCTCCTCGCTGAGCGCCTGGTCTCCAAGGCAGCGCTCCACGACCCTCTCGAGCGTGCTCA
The DNA here is from genome assembly GCA_022571515.1 of Gemmatimonadota bacterium. Taxonomy (GTDB): domain Bacteria; phylum Gemmatimonadota; class Gemmatimonadetes; order Longimicrobiales; family Gaopeijiaceae; genus JACZXQ01. The sequence goes on along the minus strand of JACZXQ010000007.1, from coordinate 132,972 downwards.
GGCTCACAGGCTTCACGAGATAGTCGAACGCGCCGGCCTTCATGGCGGCCACGGCCGACTCCATGTCCTCGTGTGCGGTCATGACGATCACGTCCACGGAGGGCATCGAGGCCCGCACACGCTCGAGGAGCTCCAAGCCCGTCATCTCATCCATCCGGATATCGGAAATGATGAGGGCCGGATCGAACGCAGCCACCTTTCCGAGCGCTTCTTCGGCGCTCTCGGCCTCGGCGATCTCGAAGCCGGCGTGCTCCAGCTTGTCCCTGAAGATCATCCTCGTATCCGCGTCGTCGTCCACGAGCATGATACGGGCACCTGCCACGTGTTGACTCCGTTTCCTAGGGTCGATCGTTCGGCCGAGCGCGGGCGAGTGTCTGCTCACATACCCCCGACCCGGTCTTCCGGGTCTTCGGGTCCTCCCCCGGCACTCTCAGGCATCCAGTATGCGGGATCTTCGGGCAGCTCCGTCGCCCGGAGCCGGGCCATGGCCTCCCGGTCGCGGCCCCTCCGCAGTCTGACCATCCCCAGCATCATCAGCGTGAGCACCAACCAGAAGATCGCCGAGTGCGAGAGCACGAACAGCCACCCGTAGCGGTCCTTTACGTAGCGCCGCCAGTTGGTCTCGAATTGGGCCGTCGTGAAGCCGAAGGTGGCCCGGAACGCTCGCTCGAAGCTCTCGGTCTCCTTCCACCGCTCCAGAAACACCTCCAAACCGCGCTCACCGCTCGACCTGACCAGGTATTCCAGCGTAGTTGCCGAGAGCAGATATGCGATCTCCGAGCCGGTCCGGCTCCGTGGCCAGGAGAGCTTCAGGGAATCCAGGGCGGGAGACCCGGAGACCAGCGCCACGCGGAGCCGCCAGCCTTCGTTTGCATTCCAGCCGCCCGAAGCCCACTCCGCATAGCCTTCGCTGAACCAGCGGGGCGCGCGCAGCCCTCCCAGATACTGATGTAGACCCACGTGGGCCCACTCGTGGCGGAGCAGGCGCGGGTCGCTCCACCCTCGACCTCGGCTGGACGAGTACGCCGGAATCACGATGGCCGTATCGAACGGCAGGGCGACCCCAGCCCCCCACTCCGGCACCCCACCACCCGTCAGCCTGGCGAAGGCACCCTCGTCCGGTGCGAGATATAATGAAACGCCGTACGGGATACCGGCGGGAAGTCCTGGGAGCGAAGCGAACCCTCCGATCACCCCGAGGACCCGCGAGGCCTTGATGGAGTCTTCGGGCACGTGCCACACGGTGACCCGCTCTCCCGCCAACGGTGCGTATTGGGATTGGAGATCTTCAAGGAACGCGCCCTGAACCACCCCCAGAACGAGGGAGGCCGCGAGCGCGAGGGTCATCCGCCTGCCTTGGCGCCCAACTGCTCCAGCTTTTCCTGAATCTCGTCGTTGTGGGGGTTGAGCTCCAGAGCCCGGCGCCAGAACGCACTGGCTTCGTCGTTCCGCGAGTCCTCCAGCGCGATGTCGCCCAGCTTGACGTAGACGTCCTCGCCGAGCCGTCCGTCGATCTTGACCGCCCGCTCGTAGTGGGCGCGTGCCCCCTTACTGTCTCCCCGGCGAAACACTTGGTCCCCCATCGCCTTGTAGGCCTGTGGGGGGGGATTTTCGGACTTGGTCGCGCGTTCGTAGTACGCCTGGGCGGCCTCTTCTTCGCCCTTGTGCTCCAATACGGCCCCGGTGTTCACCAGAATCGCCCCTTCTTCGGGATAATTCTTCAATCCTTCACGCCCGAATTCGACCGCCTTGTCGACCCGTCCGGCGACGCCTGCTGCCAGCACCGCATAGGCGTAAAACATGGGCGGGGGCGTCTCGGACCCGAGCTTTTCCCGATACTGCTCCATCGCTCTGATCGCTGCGGGCCCGTTGCCGGCTTTGAAGAAGACGATCCCCTGCGCGAGCTGCAGCGCCGGATCGTCGGGATGGAGGTTGCCGGCCTGGCTCAGCGCCGCCAACGCCTCGTCGTAGCGCCCGAGCCGCTCGAGAGCCAGTGCACGGTTGCGGAGGATCCCGTACGTCATCGGCGTGTCGTCGGGCATCTCGTCGAAGTGGACGATCGCCTCCTGGGGCCGCCCAGCCTTGAGCGAGAGCATCGCCAACCGCAGGCGGGCCTGGGGCTGGTGCGCGTCCACCTGGAGTGCCTTCCGAAACTCCCCCACGGAGTCCTCGACCATACCCGATCGGTAGAACGCCAGCCCGAGCCTGAGGTGCTCCGCGAGTTGCTTAGCATCGCCTGCGCCTCCTTGGCTCGCCTTCCTACCGACACTCTCGGCGAAGTCGGCCAGGATGAGGCCGTAGAGGGCCTTGGCCGTGTCGAACTCGACCAGACCGGACTCTTCTACGATATCCTCTACGCTGCGCTCGCCGTCCAGGAGCGGAATCACACGCCGCTGGGCGTCCGTCAACTCCACACCCTCCTCGGTGCGCGGATCACGCTTGAGAGCGAAGATCAGGTCCATCGAGGAGACCCTCTTCTCGATCAAACTCCACTCATCCACACGCCGCGCACCCTCCATGAGGAGAGCGTCCGGATTGATGGAAACCAAGAAGAAGCCCTCCTCCGGCATTGCGTCGGGCTTGAAGTGGAATGAGCCTTCGACCCAGGTGAAGAGAAGGTAGACCGCCTCCTCGATCTGCACCGAGATGTATTGCTCCAGGTCCTCTTGAGCGAGGCTTCCCATCTCCACCAGAATCTCGCCCAGGCGCTTGCCTTCGTGCCGCCCCTGCTGTTCCATCGCAGCGGAGAGATCGTCTCGTGTGATCGCTTGGTTCTTGACGAGCAGCTCGCCCAGCCGGTCGGGTCGGTTGAGCACCGAGGCGTAGATTACCTTCCCGTTTTCGAAGAAGATGTAGCCGAAGTTGGACGTGTCGGTCATCGTCAGGCAGCCCGTCTTCCGGCCCATGGCCAGAAGCCCACAGATGTCTGCCAGGCTTACGTCCGCTAGAGAGCCTTCAATCGCCATTGTGCCTCTTAGTCAACGTCTTCTTCGATACGGTCTTCGATTGTGGGCCAGTTCCATACCACGTTTTCGCGCGAGGGACTCCACGCCGGACCGGACGGAGCCTCTCCCGGATCCGCATCCTCGTCGGAAGCCCAGTCGCCACCTCCCTCGAACAGACCTCCCCGCCCGTCGTCCGAAATCTGGAGGTCGGCCAGAGGGGGTATCACCACGTCCGAGATCTTGGGCCGATCGAATCCCACCCATAAATCGTCGCTCTGGATGAACTCCGGTGGCGCCTCCTCCAGGTTGAGACCACCGATGTCGGCCGGAAGAGCGCTCGCGTCCACCTCGACGACGAGGCCCATCTCGAACCGCGAGCTCAGACGATCGTCGATCCCGCTAATGCCCGAGGGATCACGGTCGGCGACGATGAACACCTTCGCGCCCCGGCGATTCATCGCCTCGAAAAGGTGGAAGAACTCGTCCTGCGCGCGCTCCGTGCCTGACAGCTCCTGGACGCCGTAGACCAACAGTAGGTCGACCGTCCACCAACGCTCGCGCCACGCGCCGGCAACTCCGATCGAAAGGGCCCGGATGAAGTCCTGCGCAAACTCCCCGGCCGAGGTGATGGCAATGTGAGAACGCGCGTCATGGGCCCTGTAGGAGCGCCCGGTCGCGCCCATGAGCGCCTCCGCCACCCTTTGTTCCTTGCACCACACGTAGAGCGGATTGTATTCCGGGCGCTCCTCCGCTACGAGCTGCTGGGCGGCCTTTACCGCAACCGGCGGGAAGTACTCCGCCAGTTCTTCGATGCTGGGACCCTCACCCATGAGTGGGAACGGGCGCACACGCTCGACGGCCGAGGCAAGCAGGGCCTGGGCCTCCGCGACGCGGTCGGGCTCCTTGATGAGCCCGATGGCCGCCTCGGGCCAGGGATTGCCGACCCGGTCCAACCCTTTGGTGATCTCGCGAAGTTGCTCGACGTCCTCGCGGAACTTGGCTGTGATCTCCTCGATGTCACCGGGCGGCTCGTCCAATTCGAGCATCCGCCGCAGGCGGGTCCCGGAATACCCATCCCTCTCGAACGTCTCGGCTGTCTGCCGTAGCTTCCTGCGCCAGGGCGTCTCCTCGCGCTCCACCTTGGTCGCTACCGTGGCGGCCAGTTCCTCGATGAAGCTTCCGAACTCGTCGAGTAGGGCTGCGGCGTCCGGCGCCGCCTCGCCCTGCGCCTTGTCTTCGAGTCCGATGAGCTCCGCAAGTTCCGCAGTTTCAACCTGGCGGCCTTCCAGGTCCTGAACAGCGAGAATCTTGTTCAGCGACCCGGACAGCTCACGGACGTTCTTGAACGGGAAACGCGCCAGAGTCTCCGCCACGCCGGGCTCGAGGCGCTGGTTTCGTTCCTCGGCCTTCCTACGCAGGATGGCGACACGCGTCTCGAACTCGGGAGCTCCGATGTCCACGATCAGACCACCGGAGAACCGCGACACAAGGCGGGCATCCAGGTGCTCCATGTCTGCCGGGGGACGATCGCTGGCGAGCACGATCTGGCTGCCGGTTCCGCTGAGAGAATCGAGCAGCCTCAGAAGCAACTCCTGGGCCTCGGTCTGGCCTGCGAGAAACTGCACATCGTCCATCAGGAGGATGTGGAGGCCTTCGTACCGCTCCCGGAGATCATCCTCCGTCCCGGACTGTACCGCGGTGGTCATCTCCTCGAGAAAGCTCTCGAGGGCTATATACGTAACGCCGAAGTCTGGGTGGACCCGCGCCGCGTAGTGGGCGATGGACGAAAGGATGTGCGACTTCCCGAGTCCTGAAGCCGAATAGATGAACAGGGGATTGTAGCTCGTACCGGGAGCATCGGCGACCCGCTTGGCAGCAGCACAGGCCAGACGGTTGGCCGGACCCACGACGAAACTTTCGAACGTGAATCTTGGATCGAGATCCGTCGTTACCACCGTGGTATGCTATCCTGGCTTTGGGTCAATTCCGCCGAGCCCACTCGGCAACTTTCTCTAGGTCCGGAGGCAGCGGCACCTCGAAGGACATCTGCTCGCCCGAATCGGGGTGCGTGAAGGACAGGCTCCAGGCGTGCAGGAATTGCCGGGGCACCATACGCTGAAGGCCCCTCGCCCACCCACTATTCATGCCTCCCATGCCGCGCTCCCAGCCGACTCCATACAGCTGGTCACCGACGACGGGATGACCCAGGTGGTCGAGATGCACCCGAATCTGATGGGTACGCCCAGTCTTCAGCGCGAGTTCCAGCAATTGAGCCGCCTTCCAATCCTCCTTGAGCCTCACGCGGGTAACCGCTTCCCGTCCGCCTTCCACCACCGCCATCCGTAGGCGGTTTCGCGGATCTCGCCCAATCGGCGCATCCACCGTGAGAGGGCTCTCACCGATATGGCCCCACGTTGCCGCCATGTAGAGGCGTTTAATCTCTCGCAGTCGCAGCCCTTCGGAAAGGGCCTGATGCGCCCCATCGCGCTTGGCTACGACCAAGAGGCCGGACGTGTCTTTGTCGAGCCGGTGAACGATTCCGGGGCGCAACTTTCCCCCGATCCCGGAAAGATCATCGACATGAGCCAGGAGCGCGTTGACGAGCGTGCCCGTGGGGTGGCCGGCTGACGGGTGTACGACCATGCCCGCTGCCTTGTTCACAACCAGGAGCGCGTCGTCTTCATACACGACATCGAGTGGAATATTCTCCGGTTCGATCGCCACCACAACCGGTGACGGAATGCCGATGTCGATCCGCTGTCCCGACTCCACCGGCTCAGACTTCCGGGCACCCCTGCCATCCACGGTGACGCGCCCCTCGCTGATGAGCCTTTGGACCTGGGTGCGCGACACGTCGAGCCGGGCCGCGAGAAACGCATCCAACCGTCCCTCGTCGTCGTCGGACACCACGATCACCTCAGTGCGTTCTTCTCCCTGCATCACTCGGTTCCGGCGGCCTCGCCGCGGCTGAGCCTGATCGAGACGGGAGCCCCGTCCAGGTCCACGTCGGAGACGAAGTCGAACTCCTCCTGCGCTTGATCGCCCACCACGAGCAGAATCGCAAGGGTCTCGCCACAAATGAAACCTTCGTGGTGGCGGGCGGCCGCTTGGACCGACTCGGGGCCGAAGACGCCCAGCCGGATGCGGTCCGTGATCTCCAAACCAGATTCCTTGCGCAGCCGTTGAGTCCGGTTGACCACCTCCCTGGCGAGGCCTTCGGCAAGAAGCTCATCGTCCAAAGTGGGATCGATGGCTGCCGAAAAGCCTCCCTCACTCCGGACGACGAGGTCGCCTTTGGACTCCTCGATCACCTCGAGATCGCCCGGTTCGAGGGGGATCTGCCTGCCGCCCACTTCGACGGACACGGGTTCCCCGTTCCGATAGCCGGCCAGCGCCTCCTGCGAAAGCGCCCGGACGGCCGACGCCACCGCCTCCGATTCCTTCTGGAAGCGTGGCCCGAGCACCTTGAAGTTCGGCCGCGCCGCTAAAGACACCAGCCCCTCGACCGAGTCCAGAAAGTCCACCGACTTCACGTTCAGCTCATCCTTGAGGAGCTCGAGCGTGCCTGAGCTGAGTTCGAGCCCATCGGGAACAACGGCAACGACCCTGGCGAGCGGTTGCCGCACTCGGATCTTGACCTCCTCACGGCCCGCCCGTCCAAGTGAGACGAGCACTCGGACCGCCCGCATCTCATCCTCGAGAGCGTCGTCGCGGTCCTCCGCGCGGGCCTCGGGGAGCCGCTCGAGATGGACGCTACGCCCGGTCAGAGCCCGATGCATCCAGTCGGCCACAAACGGAGTGACCGGCGCAGCGAGCAGGCATACCGTTCGGAGGGCGTCCCAAAGAGTACGGAACGCCGCGCGAGCGTCGGCCTCGTCTTCGGATGCCCAGAAGCGCGAGCGCGAGCGACGCACGTACCAGTTGGAGAGGTCCTCGTTGAGGAAGTCGCCGAGCACTCGGTACGCACGGGTGACTTGGTAGCTGTCCAGTTCTCGCCGTATCTCCGCCACAACAGTCGTCAGCCGAGCGACCAACCATCGATCGATCAGCGGCCGGTCGGCCACGGAAGCATCGTCGTCCGAGGCCGTCCAATCCTCGACGTTCGCGTAGAGTGCGAAGAACTTGTACGTGTTGAAAAGCGTGTCGAAAAACCTTCTCGAGGCCTCCTGGATGCCCTCCGGATCATATCGCTTGGGCACCCAGGGATTGCTGACCGTGATCATGTGCCACCGGATGGCGTCCGCGCCGTGGTCGCTGATGGCATCCCAAGGATCGACCATGTTGCCCTTGGATTTCGACATCTTCTGGCCTTCGGCGTCCAGAAGCATGTCGTTCACCACCACGTTCCGGAATGAAGGCCCCTTCCCGAGCATGGTCGAGATCGCCAGGAGCGAGTAGAACCAACCCCGGGTCTGATCGAGACCCTCGCAGATGAAGTCGGCTGGATAGTGCCGCTCGAACTCGTCCTCGTTCTCGAATGGGTAGTGCCACTGAGCGTACGGCATGGCCCCCGAGTCGAACCAGACATCCACGACAGCAGGAGTCCGCCGCATGACGCCCCCGCAGTCACAGGTCCACGTGATCTCGTCGATCATGGGCCGGTGCGGATCGAAATCGTCATCGAGGGCACCCGCCCGTTCCGCCAGCTCCGCGAAGGATCCGATCCACTCGATATGGTCTGGGTCGTCCTCACACACCCACACGGGCAGCGGCGTGCCCCAATAGCGATCCCTCGAAAGGGCCCAGTCGACGTTGCCCCTCAGCCACTCGCCCATCCGACCTTCGCCCACCTCGGGCGGATACCAGTTCACGGCCGCATTGTTCTCGAGCAACTCGTCCTTCAGCGTCGACGTGGCCGCAAACCACGAGTCACGCGCCATGTACAGCAACGGCGATGAGCACCGCCAGCAGTGCGGATAGGAGTGCTCGACTGTTCCTGAGCCGAACAGGTTGCCTCGCTCGTCGAGTGCCTTCACCAGGACCGGGTCCGCCTCCTTCACGAACATGCCCGCGACCAGGCTCGTTCCTTCGACGAAACAGCCTGCGTCGTCGACGGGACGAAGAAGCGGTAGGTCGTGCCGCTGGCCGGCAGCGAAGTCGTCGGACCCGAATGCCGGGGCCATGTGCACGATGCCCGTGCCGTCCTCGGCGCTCACGAAGTCCTCGTTGATTACCGTCCAGCCGTTGCCGACGTGCTCCGGGAGCGGGACGACCTCGAGCGGTCTGGCATAACGGATGCCGGCCAACTCCGTGCCGCGGTACCTGCGGAGTGCGCGGGCACCCTCGCCCATGACGGCTTCCATGCGATCCTCGGCCAGCACGACGCGTCGGCCCTCCCAGTCCACCTCCACATAGGTGAAATCGGGGTGCACGGCGAGGCCGGAGTTGGACGGGACCGTCCACGGTGTCGTCGTCCATACGACGAACGCACGGCCGTCGGGGTCGGGATCACCCTGCTCGGTAAGCCACGGGCAGAGGAAGAAGAGCGAGGGGTCCTCGATGTCGCGATAGCCCTGCGCCACCTCGTGGGAGCTGAGCACGGTGCCACACCGCGGACAGTACGGCACGCTCTTGAAGCCTCGGTACATGAGCCCGCGATCCGCCAGTTGCTTCAAGATCCACCACACGCTCTCGACGTAATCGGCGTGGAAGGTGACGTACGGCCTGGAGTAGTCCAGCCAGTAGGCGATCCGCTCGGAGAGCGCCTCCCACTCTTCCTTGTACGTGAACACCGACTCACGGCACGCAGCGTTGAACTCCGCGATGCCGAGCGCCTCGATCTCGGGCTTTCCGGAGATGCCGAGGAGTTTCTCGGTCTCGATCTCGACGGGAAGCCCGTGAGTATCCCATCCGGCGATCCGGGTCACCTGCCGGCCCTCCATGGTCCGCACGCGGCAGACCAGGTCCTTGATGGTGCGGCTGAGGATGTGGTGGAGCCCCGGGCGTCCGTTGGCGGTGGGCGGTCCCTCGTAGAACACGAAGGGTTCGCCGTCCGACGTGGCGTCCATGGTTTGGCGAAAGAGATCCTCTTCCTGCCAACGGGCGAGCATTTGCTCTTCCAGACTGAGCAGAGACTCAGGGAGCTCCGGATATCTCATGGGGTCGAAGAATCGCGTGGTTGAGGTGACTTGGGTCGTGCGACCCACTGTACTTCTTCAACAGCCTTCTAGAGCCGTCCGATGACGGTACGAATCAGGCTCGTGAGTTTGGGCTCCGCCGATGTCGCCGTGGCGATGATCTGCTGTACGTCAGCGACCTCCAGGGCGTCTGGAAGGCACAGGTCGGTGATAATGGCAAGCCCAAGGACCCGGAGACCTTGATGGCGTGCCACGATGACCTCCGGCACGGTGGACATCCCCACGACATCGGCGCCGAGGCGTCGAAGCATGCGGTACTCGGCGCGGGTTTCCAGGTTCGGCCCGGCGACCGCCACGTAGACGCCGCGCCGCAGTGGAATCCCGAGTTCCATCGCAGAACTGATCGCAATCTCCTGCAACTCCCGGTCGTACGGCCTCGACATATCCGGGAAGCGGGGCCCCAAGGCGTCGAGGTTTGGTCCGGTGAGCGGATTCTCTCCCAGCAGGTTGATATGATCGTCGAGAAGCACGAGATCGCCGAGATCCCAGAGCGGGTTCATGCACCCCACAGCCCCCGATACCACGAGTGTGTCGGCGCCCAACGAACCCATGACTCGAACGGGAAACGTCACGTCCTGAAGAGAATAACCCTCGTAGCGGTGGAAACGGCCCTGCATCGCCACCACGGAAACGCCCTCGAGCGTCCCGAGGATGAGCCTGCCGCTGTGGCTCTCGACCGTCGACAGCGGGAAGTGCGGCAGATCCTCATACGAGATCTCAGTTTCAACTTCGATCTCTGCGGCCAGCCCACCCAGACCCGTACCGAGGATCACTCCTACACGGGGCTGGAGGCCGCTACGGCCCCGCACCACGGCGACGGCCTCATCGACGTTCTCGACCAGGGTCGAAGCGGTCAGCTCCATCGCCCTTCGTCCCGGGACTCGCCGTCGAGCAGTGAATCGAGCCAAAGGGAGTCGTCGTCACCGTCCGCAGCGGCCTCCCGCTCCTCGTCGGGAGCCGGCTCCCCACCTGCGGGGCCGTCCACTTCAGCCACCGGCTCGGCAGGCCCGGCCTCCTCGGCGACCTCCTCCTCCGCGATGATGGCATCGTCCTCCGCCTCGACGAGCACTTCGGCAATCTCGTCCGCCAGAAGGTCTTCGTCCCCACTGGCGTCAGCGCCAGTCGCGTCGGCATCCTCGGTCCGCTCCACAACGCCACCGAGATCGATCTCGAACGCCACATCCTCGAGAGGTGCGCGACTTTCCTCGACCTCCACCGTGTCCAGCTCACGCTCGAGAAGGGCGCGAAAAGACTTCAGGAATCGTAGTCGGTGGCGTTCCAGGTCTCCGAGAGCCTGCTTGCGCTCGTCCAACACGCGTGTGGCCTCACCCACCATCTGATCGACGGCGCTCTGGGCTTCACGTTGGGTGAGCTCCGCCTCCCGGAGGGCCTGTTGCTTGACGTCCTCGCGTAGAGCTTGGGCGGTGACGAGCGCCTCCTGCACGGCCTTCTCACGGCCTTCCTGGGCCAAAACCTGCTCGCTGAGGCGCTCCGTGCGCTCCGACAGTTGGAGGTTCTCCTTGACGAGCTCTTCCATGCGCTCGGACACGAGTTCCAGGAAGGAATCGACCTCCTCGGCATCGTAGCCCCGCAGGGCCTTAGCGAAGTCTCCCCGCTTCTTGCGAACATCCAGAGGGGTAAGGTCGATCATCGCTGGCGTGCTCCGAAAAGCGCCGTCCCGATGCGAACCATGGTGCTCCCTTCCTCGATGGCGATCTCGTAATCGTTCGTCATGCCCATGGAGAGCTGGTCGGCCTCGTAGGCCGAGGTGCTCCTCAACGTCTCGTGAACCTCCCTGAGGCGCCGAAACGTGCTCCGTAGCACAGCCTCATCATCCGTAAGCGGCGCCATCGTCATCAGCCCCCGGACCTCCAGCGAGGGTAGCTCGACGATCTCATGGATCGCCTCTACCAACTCATCACGTGAAAAGCCACCCTTGGTACCCTCGCCCGATGTATTCGCCTGCAGGAGCACCCTGAAGGGCTGCCCCGATGCGACCGCGACCGAGGAGAACCGTTGCGCGAGTCGCACCGAGTCGATGGAATGAACCAACTGTGGAATGCCTGCCAGAATGGACACTTTGCGGCGTTGAACGTGCCCGACCATGTGCCACCGGACGGCGGTACCCGCGAGCGCCTCTGCCTTCCACTGCAACTCCTCTACCCTGTTCTCGCCCAGTTCTTGGAGCCCCGAGTCGAGTGCAGCATGCGCGGCCTCCAGCGGATGGGCTTTCGTCACAGCCACCAGCGTGACGGCGTCCGGGTCTCGGCCTGATCTGGCGGCCGCGGCGGCGATCGTGTCTCGTACCGCCGCCAAACCCCGAGTCAACCTCTCTTTATATGTCACCCCGGGTCCTGGGCGTCCATTCCAATTGATCTGGTGAGAGGAGCACCGCACAAAAAAAGGGAACCTCGCCGGCCGACGGCGGCGGGGTTCCCATCCCGTCTAGCGTCCGGCCCCGCCGTCAGCGAACCTGGAAGGTAATCGTGAACTGCACCCACACCTGGACCTTCTTGTCCCGGTTGAGGGCCGGCGTAAACCGGTAGATGTCGGCGACCTTGAGGGCTGCTTCGTCGAGCCCCGAATGGCCCGAAGTCTCCGCGACTCGCTTGTTCCGCACCGTGCCCGCCTCGTCGATGAAGAACCAGACCAGCACCCGGCCTCCAATTCCAGCGTCGCGTAGGATGGCCGGGTATTCCCGCTCCATCGCGCGAATGACCTCGGCCTCGTTCTTGATCTCTGGACGCACGGTCATCGGCGTAAACACCGGTGCCAACGAGATGTCATACTCTCGCTCGGTGGGCGGCGGCGGGAGATCCTCGACCGGATTTTCCGCGAAGGTCGTGGGGGCGATCGTGATGTCCTCTTCGATATCCGCGGTAGCCATCACGGGCACCGCCGGGCGGGCGATACGCTGCGGCGGTGGTGGAATCTCGATGTTGTCCGGAATGTCGATCGTTTCCAGATCTTCAGTGCTGAACGAGACGTCCTCGGCCGTAAGGGTCGGCCAGAACTGGAAGATCGCGAAATGCATCACGGTCGCAGCGATCATGGAAGTCCAGAACCACGATCCGAACGAGCGCTTGAAGCGGTCGTTCTCGGTCTCGTGTTCGGCGCCCAGGGACGGCATGGCTTGCGGGTTCATCGTCTCTCCCTCGTCATGCGTCGCTCGAGCTCGGTGGCGAAGACTATACGAACGACTCCAGCAGCCACCAGCTGCTTTTGCAACTGATCGATGTGCTGGTACGCAACCTCACGGTCGGCACGGATCGAAATGAGCAGGTGTCGGTCCGAAGCCGCGTACATCGGGCCAATGACCGGTGTAATCTCTTCCATGGTGTAGAGACGGTCGTTCATATACACGCTACCGTCGCGCTCGACCCAGATGTTCAGGATGTCTTTCTTCTTCTCGTCGATCTTCTTGGTGGCCTCGGCCTGAGCCCATTCGATGGGGCGGTCCTTGTCCGACTGGAACACCGTGGTGACCATGAAGAAGATCAGCAGCAAAAACGCGATGTCCGCCATCGAAGACGAAGGGATCTCGTCGGAGGCCTTTGATTTCCGCTGAAACCCACCCTGCCGTATGCCCATGGATCAGCCCTCGAACAGTTGAAGGGAGATCCGAGTCGCGCCGCCCAGCTGCAGGGCGTCCAACACGTCGATCATGAACTTGTACGACGCGTCCGGATGTGTTTTCACGGCGGCGATCAGGTTCGGGTTCTCGGCCACCCCCTGGCGCCAGATGCTCTCGATATCGTTGGGTCGGACATGCTGCACCTGCGAACTCTCGCCGCGCTTGAGATCGACGACGCCGGTGGGTTGGATGATGATGTGCAGGATGTTCTTCTGATTCACCTCGACCGTCTCGGATTCCTCCGGCAAGACGATCGCCAGCCCGCTGTCCTTTGGGAACACCGTCGTAACCAGGAAGAAGATCAGCAAAAGGAACGCGATGTCCGCCATAGACGCGGAGGGAATCTCGTCGCTGACCTTCGATTTCTTGTTGTTCAGAACGGCCATGTCGTCGCTCTCAGGGTTGTCATCACCTACAGATGGAACTGGCGGATTGTTCCCTAATCTTCTGCCGGCCCCGTGTCCTCGGGGGCGGTTGGCTCCGGAGCTGGTGCCGCCTCGGACGACGCGCGCCCCGCAGTTTGGGTGGCGAGCCGGTTCTTCCTCAAAATCTCGAGCGAGCCCTTCTTTTCCATGTGCCACGCCAGGTTGAGGATCTTCTGGGCACCCTGCTCCATGTCCAGGATCAGCATATCGATTCGGGTCACGAAGAAATTGTAGCCGATGTTGACCGGGATGGCGATGAGGAGACCCGCCGCCGTAGTCAACAAGGCCACTTTGATGCCACCCGCCACGAGTGTAGGATCGACGTCGCCAGCCTCTTCGATGGCGGCAAACGCCAGGATCATACCGACCACCGTACCCAGGAACCCCATCAGAGGCGCAACGTTGGCGATGGTGGCCAGGATCACGAGCCCCCGCTCCAGGAAGCCGAGTTCGATAGTGCCTGTCGTGCTGATGGCCTGCTCCAGCTCGCCCTCGTGGATCTGTTGGGTGCGGATACGCCGTAAACCCACTACCAGGATGGCCGCTGTCGGGCCCGGCCTCGACGACGCGAGCTCGATCGCTTCGTCTACCCGCCCCGCTTTCGCGGCTTCCTCGGTTTCCGCAAGGATGAGCTTGGTGCTCGCGTGTGCCACCCACAGCGTGTACGCCTTCGCCATGATCACGCCCAGGGCGATGAGCGAGCAAAGCACGAGCGGATACATCATCGTCCCACCGTCCTCGAAGAGTGACAGCAGGTGGTATTGACTTCCTTCTTGCAACCCTAGCTCCTTTGATCAGCCATGCGATCCGGCCAACGATCTCCACTTCTGAGACGCGCCAATCTAGATGAGGGGCGCCGAGCCTGTCAACGCGCTGGCTCGGAACGGGGTCAGCCCAGCTTGGACACACCGGCGAGTGGCTTCGCGCCCTCTGGGATCGTGCCACCCAAAAGCTCCCTGATCCGCTGGGAATCGACATCCCGCTCGAGGCGGCCGCCTACGGCTACGGATACGCGCGCGGTCTCCTCGCTCACGACGATCACGATCGCGTCCGTCTCCTCGCTCAACCCGATCGCCGCCCGGTGACGGGTGCCCAAAGTCTTGTCGGAGAGGGCGTACTGCGTCAGCGGAAGGATGGCGCCGGCAGCCACGATCTCATCGCCCCGGATGAGCACAGCCCCGTCGTGCAGGGGAGTGGATGGCGCGAAGATCGTGTTCAGCATGTGCGCCGAAACGCGTGCCCGTTCGGGACTCCCGGTCTGAGCGTACTCGTCGAGTCCGACCTCTTGTTCGATGGCGATGATGGCGCCGGTCTTGGAGCGAGCGAGCTGCTCCACTCCCTCGATCAGCTCATCGACGAGGTGGAGGCCATGCAGCGGGTTCACCATTCGGAACATCCGGTTCCGCCCAAGCCTGGCCAGCGCGGAGCGCAACTCGGGCTGGAACACCACCAAGGCCGCGATGGCGCCATACTGGAACGAGGCCTCCAGGATCTCGCGGATGAGGTTCAGGTTGAGCAACCGGGACAGGAAATATGTCCCTGCGAGCAGTAGGACCCCCACCAGCATTTGTATCGCGCGGGTGCGCTGTATGACGATGAGGAGCCGGTAGATGAGGATCGCGACGATTGCGATCTCTATGAGATCCAGCATCCCCGGACGGAAGAACTGGACCTGCTGCCACAACCTCGACATTTAGAGGTCGGTCGGATCGGTCACCCTGAGGCGTCGGCCTCCGGGTTCTCGATTGTTCGGCCGACGGCCGGACGCGCAACCGGCTCGGCGTTGTCCGAAGCCACAACCTCGACGGTCTCCTCGGTCACGGACCCCTCATCACTCGCGACCCCGTCGACTCCGGGCTCTTTCTCCGAACCACCGGCCGCCTCCGCCTCACCGCTGCCGCCCTCCTCGTCATCGTCCTCCATCTCGAGCGCCTGGAGGAGCTTGCCTTCGTCGAGTGCCTGGATCTCGGTCGCGCCGAGTGTCTCACGGTCCAGGAGTGCCTCGGCGATCCGGTCGAGCAGATCCCGGTGCTCCTCGACGATCTCGCGAGCCTTCTCGTGAGCCTCGTTCAGAATGCGCCTGATCTCGATGTCGACCTGTTCGGCCGTGTGCTCGGACACATGCCGTCGCTGGGAGAGATCCCGACCCAAGAAGATTTCGTGCTCGGCGTCGCCGACAGCCATGAGCCCGATAACGTCAGACATCCCGAAACGAGTCACCATGTTCCGCGCCATGTTCGTGGCACGCTCGATGTCGTTCCCCGCACCCGTGGTCACCTTGCCGGGACCAAACACCAACTCCTCCGCCACGCGTCCGCCGAAGAGCAGGCAGAGCTGACCCTCCAGCCACTCTTTCGTGTAGGAGTGGCGATCTTCCCGCGGTAGGCTGGACGTGATGCCCAGGGCCTGGCCTCGTGGAACGATGGTGACCTTGTGGATGGGGTCGAGTCCTGGAAGGCGTAGACCGATGACCGAATGCCCCGCCTCGTGGAAAGCCGTCAGCCTGCGCTCGTTGTCGGTGAGGACCAAGCTCTTGCGCTCGGCTCCGAGCATGACCTTGTCCTTGGCCCGCTCGAAGTGGTCCATGTCCACCTTGTTGGCCTCCTCGCGCGCGGCGAGGAGCGCCGCCTCGTTGCAGATGTTCGCGAGGTCCGCGCCACTCATGCCCGGGGTGCCCTTCGCCAGGGTCTTGAGGTCGACGTCCCCCGCGAGCGGTAACTTCTTGGCGTGGACCCGCAAAACGCCCTCGCGCCCTCTGACATCAGGGCAATCGACCACGATCTGGCGGTCGAAACGCCCAGGGCGCAACAGCGCCGGATCGAGCACGTCGGGGCGGTTGGTCGCGGCGAGGAGGATCACCCCTTCGTTGGTTTCGAAGCCGTCCATCTCCACGAGGAGCGCATTCAGCGTTTGCTCCCGCTCGTCGTGACCTCCTCCAAGGCCCGCACCCCGATGCCGTCCAACCGCGTCCATCTCGTCGATGAAGATGATGCAGGGCGCGTGGGCCTTACCCTGCTGGAAGAGGTCGCGGACCCTCGACGCACCGACGCCCACGAACATCTCGACGAAGTCGGAGCCTGACATCTGGAAGAATGGGCGCGCGGCCTCCCCGGCCACCGCCCTGGCCAGCAGGGTCTTACCGGTGCCCGGAGGCCCCACCAAGAGCACGCCCTTTGGCAGGCGGCCGCCCAGGCGCGAGAACTTCTCAGGATCCTTGAGGAACTCGATGATCTCCTCGAGTTCTTCCTTGGCCTCTTCAGCCCCAGCGACATCGGCAAACGTGACATCGGGCATATCCGGTGTGATCAGCTTGGCTGTGGAGCGGCCAAACTGGAAAGCCCGGTTCCCGCCCGATTGCATGGTCCGGAAAATCCAGAACCAGAAGGCAATGATGATGATCCACGGGAGGGCTCCGAGCACGAGCGTTCCCCAGCCTCGCGTCTCGACCTCGCCCATGAGCTCCACGTCGTGCTCCTGGAGCTGACTGATCAACTCTTCGCTGATGTCGCCGAGGAGTGTCGTGGTGAACTCCGTATACTCCCGCTGCTCATCGAGGTAGGGGGTGCGCAACTCGCCCTCGATGCGTTGGCCCTCGATGACCGTCACGCTGAGGACCTTGCCCGCCTCGAGCTGGGCCATGAATTCCGTGAAGCTGAACTCCTTCGCGGCGTCCTCCTGCCCACGCAGGAACGTGAAGGCCAGAAACGACATCAGGACGAGCAGGACCCAGAAGGCGCCCGTCCTCGAATACCGTCCCATCTTCGAATCGTCCGGTGTCCGAATTGGATCTCTATCTGACATGGTGTCCCTTACACCGGCGAGCGATCAGAGTACCACACACCGCTCCTCACAGGCTCCCAATATACGGTAAGTGTCGGAAATTCTCGCTGTAATCCAGCCCGTAGCCGATCAGAAACTCGTTGGGTGCGTCGAAACCGACCCAGCGCGGCTCGAGCGCGAGTCGGGTCACACGCTTATGGAGCAGCGCGCAGATCTCGAGGCTCCGGGGGCGTCGCTCTTCGAGGAGGGGAATCAGCCGGTTCATGGTGTTCCCGGAATCCACAATGTCCTCCACGATGATGACGGACCGTCCCTCCAGGGACGCTTCGGGATCGTACAGCAACTGTACGTTTCCACTCGACACCGTCGCCGAACCATAGCTCGATGCGACGAGGAAGTCGACGTGGAGAGGGAGCTCGATCGCGCGCACCAGATCCGCGAGGAAGATGAACGATCCCTTGAGCAGCCCAACGACCAGAAGATCGTCTCCCGCTTCATAACTCTCGCTGATCTCCACGCCCATGGCCTTGACGCGCTCGCCGATCTCCTCGGCGGTGTAGACCGTGCGCGTGAGTTCACGACCACCCAGTTGTGCCAGACCACCGCTCACAGTTCCTCTCCGACCGCAATGCTCAAGGCGCCTACTCCCTCCGTTGCCTCAGCCACACAAGACCTCATCACTCCCGGAATCCAGAGCACAGATCCCCCTCCGTCAACGAAAACAGGCCGCCGGATCCGCTCATGGGCAGGTACGCGCGCCTCCGCGAATACTTTTTTCAGTTTCTTGGACCCGTAAGGTAGCCGCATTCGATCTCCGGGATACCATTCCCGGAAACTGGCCGGAAATTCCAACTGGGACAGGGAGAACCTCTCTACCCACCGACCCTCCGGCGGCGCGCCGATCGACCAATCCGCCGTCATGTGCCGCCCCCCAACTACGAAGCCCCCACTACCGGAGCCCGGTTCCTGGATCTCCAGGGGACAGTGCTCATCACGCGCCACTTCTACGGAAAGGACAAACTCGTCGAACGACCTTCGGAGCACGAGAGCGCCTGGCAGCCGGATACTCCTGCCGCTGGCGCCCGCCCTGGCAAACTCGAGCACGGCGCGCGTTCCAGCTTCGTCGAGCCTCACACCGAAACGCTCGATCGCCGCCCGAAGCAGTCTAGCCTGGACCACCGAATGATAGGCCAGTAGCGCGGAGCGATCAACCGACAGCACCCCGTCATCGCGGCTCTGGACGAGGCGATCCAGGAGCTCGGGAACGACACACCGCCACCCCGCCTCCTCCCGGTCTGCCAATCGCGCAAGCCGCACCAACGATGAGGTGACGCCGGGTGCGACCCGCTGCTCGATGAGGGGAATGACCTGGTGCCGCAGAACGTTTCTCGCGAACCGAGGATCCAGGTTGCTCCTATCGTTGCGCGTCACGAGCCGGTGCGCCGCCAGGAACGTCTCGATCTCAGCGCGGCGGAAAGGCAACATCGGACGGACGATCCCGGGCTCGCGGGTCTCGGGAATGCCTGAAAGGCCGGCCAAACCCGTGCCTCGCGCGATCCGGAAGAGCACCGTCTCCGCCTGATCGTCCTCCTGATGCCCGGTGGCGATCTTGGAGGCGCCAGTTTGTGTCGCGACGGCCTCGAGAAATGCGTAGCGGGCGTCGCGCGCCTCCTCTTCGCCTGTGAGTTCCACGCTCGCCTCGCCGGACCGGAACTCGATGCCCCACGCAAGCGTGAGTCCGCGAAGCCAGGCAACGTCACTCGCGCTATCGGGGCGCATCCGATGGTCGAAGTGCGCCGCCACCAGGTCGAGAGCCGGCAACGCGGGCGCGAAACGCAGTAAATGCAACAAGGCCGTCGAGTCCGCACCGCCGGAAACCGCCACGACCACCCGTTCGCCCGCGCTGAACAACCGGCGTGTGGCCACATGCTGAACGAAACGCCCGGCGAGCCCTGTGTCGGTCTTGCTCATGCGTCCGCCGACGTCCAGATCGGGGGCGCCGGCCTACCGGCTACGTCCATGAGGACACGGGCGAGCACGTCGGGTCGGTCGGTTTGGATACCGTCCACGCCCCAATCGAGCAATCGCCTCATGTCGGCCTCCTCGTCCACGGTCCACACTTGGACCGGGATGTTACACGCATGGGCCGCTCGGATGAACCGCCGGCTCACGACGCGGATACCCCTCCAGGACTCGGGCACCTGAAGCACATCGCCGCGAGGCGTGTACGCTCGCCAGATCCCCGTTTGGACCGCAGCCCAGAACGACATCACCTGGCGGCGGGACGTGCCCCAGGGTCCGGAGTAGCCTCTGACCGGCTGCCGGTCACGATCGTACTCGGCGGCCACCAACACACGGTGCTCCGCACCGTACCGGCGGACCAGGTCGACCAGGGGCACGGCCACTTCGCGCGTCTTCGTCTCGACGTTGATTCGCACGCCAGGAAACGCCTCCAGCACCTCCGCGAAGCGAGGCACTCGGACTCCCTCGCCCCGAAACGAATGCCTGCCTTCAAGGTCACGGAAATGGTAGCCGGCGTCGAGGCGCTGCACCTCCGCAAGCGACATGTCCCTCACGGGCCCCGTGCCACCGCACGTGCGGTCCACAGTGGCGTCGTGGATGAGGACGACCTCGCCGTCGCGGGTCAGGCGGGCATCCGTCTCCAGCATGTCGACACCCCAGTCCTCGACCGCCGACCGGAACGCCTCCATGGTGTTTTCCGGTGCCAGGAGGGATCCGCCGCGGTGTGCGACGAACATCGGGGCACCGGCCAGGCAGCCATGGCCCGGCCTCGGACCGTCAAGAAGCCCCATGGTCCGGCCCTCGTCAGGAGGGGACGGTCGTCCCCCCCAGCCCCTCGACGTCCGCGGGATCGATCCCGTGGAACTGGAAGAGGACGAGGTCGATCAGCCGATCAGTCATCGACAGCTCTAGTGCGGTTCGGGCAGGGTCTTCGTCGTCGTCCGCATCCCGCTGCTCTTCAAGCTCGACCACCCGACCTGCCAGGAACTCGAGCACCTCGGCCACGATCTCCGGCCGGGGATTCGCCGGTGCCAGAGAGTCGGGCATCACCTCTGCCAGGAGCAACCCACGGATGAATGCGAGAAATCCGGGAAACACCATCTCGGCCAGTGAACCCGACTCCATCCGTTCCTCGTCGGTGAGGTTCTCCCACTCCACCTCGTTCCAGTAGAGGTCGGTGGCCGCAGTGTGGAGGTGTTCCCGCTCGGCGTCGGACAGGCCAGGACCATCAGACGGGACCGGTGTTTCCATAGGCCGTCCGAGGGTCCTCTCCAGGCGCTGCCGGCGCCCTTCGAGCATGGTCTTGATGCGTTCGTTCATCGGAACTCCTGTCACCTCGCCTTGTCGCGGTTTATCCGACTTACAATCCAATCATACATTCGTCTTGGGAAAATCTGTCCCACCCACACGAACGAGGCCAGGGGCCAAGGAAAGTGGTACGCCCGAGCCCTCTTGACGATCGCCCTGTGTATGCGGGCCACGGCATCGTCCAACTCCACGAGGAATGGCATGGAATGTAGGTTTCTATCGGTCATTGGCGTCCGCACGTACCCGGGCGAAATGACGGTCACATCGACGCCCCGGCCCCGCAGGTCCACTCGCAGGCTTTCGAGAAACTTGGTCACCGCCGCCTTGGCCGCGGAGTACCCGGCCGTACGTGGGAGGCCCCCGTATCCGGCCAGACTGCTCACTCCCACGATCTGGCCGCGACCGCGGCTCAGCATCCCGGGCAGCACGGCCTCGACGGCATACACGACGCCGAAGAAGTTGACCCCCATGAGCTGTTCGATCATGCCGGAGTCCAACTCATCGACGAGGGTCATCTCGCTCTGCCCAGCGTTGGCGACGAGCAGATCGACGTCACCAAGCTCCCGGCGGCACCGCTCGACCGCAGCGTACACATCTTCTCGAACCGAGACGTCGCACTGCAGCACGAGGGCCTCGCCTCCGGCGGACCGGATGTCCGCCGCGAGTTCCTCCAACGGCTGCGCGCGGCGAGCCGCGAGCCCTACCCGGTACCCGTCGGCTGCCAGACGCATGGCGAGGCCCCGCCCCATCCCCGAGGAGGCGCCTGTGATCAGCGCGACCGGCCCGCCGCTCAAGATCCGCCGGCCCCCAGCGCCGGCTCACCGAGAGGGTGTCGCTCCTGCACCAGGCGGGCCAGCGCCAGCACGGACTCTTCTCCGGACGGCGGCCCGACGATCTGCAAGCCGACCGGAAGGCCCTCGGCATCGAGCCCACAAGGAGCCGAACCGACCGGAAGTCCCGTCAGGCTCAGCACGAAGGTCGGGGCGATCCAATCCACGTAGTTTTTCATGGGTCGGCCGGCCACCGTCTCGGGGTGACTCTGCTCGACCGGGAACGGCGGCACGGCCATGGCCGGAGTGAGGAGGTGGTCGTAGCTCTCGAAGAAGCCTGCGAAGTATTCCCAAATCCGGCCACGCACCTGTTCGGCCCACGCGTATTGCCGGGTGGTCACTTCGAGGCCCGCCCTCACGTTGCCCGCCACGTTGTCTCCCAGCTCGCCGAGGCGGTCGAGGTGCGGGAACTGGTGCGCCACCATCCAATAGCCTCGCAGATGCAGGAAAGCCTCACGCCCTTCCGAGAGATCGATGTCCACTTCGTCCACGCTCGCTCCAGCCTCCTCCAGGGCAAGCGCGGCCGCGCGGCACCGGGTCTCGATCGCAGGGTCGATTCCGATCCCGGCCAGGTCCGGACAGTAGGCGATGCGTAGACCTCGGGCGCTGGCATCTCGGACCGCGCCCACGAAGTCCCTCCCCTGGGCCGGCTGGCCGACCGGGCTCAGGCGACTCGGGCCCGCGATCGCCTGAAGCATCATCGCCACATCTTCGGCGGTACGTGCCATGGGGCCGGTCACCTGCAGTCCGTCCCACATGAAGTGCGAGGGGTAGGTCGGCACGAGTCCCGGACTGGGGCGCAGGCCCACCACACCACAGAACGACGCCGGGATGCGCAGAGATCCACCCAGATCGGTGCCTTCGGCCAAGGCGATCATGCCGGTGGCGAGCGCGGCCGCACCGCCACCTGTGGAGCCCCCTGCGCTCAGGTCGGGGTTCCACGGATTGCGTGTGCACCCGAAGATCTCGTTGAAGGTGTTGCCTCCGGCGGCGAACTCCGGGCAGTTCGTCTTGCCGAGAATGACGGCTCCCGCTTTTCGGAGCCGGCGCACTACGACCGCGTCCTCCTCCGGCACATGGTCGGCATACATGGGCGAGCCGAAGGTGGTGCGCAGCCCCTTCACGGGGGTGACGTCCTTGATGCCCACAGGCAGACCGAACAGTGGTCCAGGCTCTTCCCCCCGACTCAGAGCCTCCTCCAGGGCGCGGGCGTCCTCTACTGCCCGCTCGTTCAAGGTGACGACGGCGTTGATCACGCCACCATACCGATCGATACGAGCCAGCGACGCTTCTACCACCTCCACCGGCGAAACCTCGCCCGCGCGAAGGCGGCGCCCCAACTCCGAGGCGCTCAGGCGCCCGAGCTCGTCCTCGAGAGATCGGCTCACGAATCCTCGTCCACGAACGCCACGACTCTGGCGAACGCCGCCTCGCCGCCTTTGAATTTCCATGGGAAGACGCCGATGGTGAGCCTCCGGTCCTGAAGCTCCGGGGCGTCGATGTCGCCACCCAGGTTCTCCGCGTGCATGCAGTTGTGCGGGAAGAGCGCGTTGTGGGCTATCTGGTAGTCACTGTCGGGAAAGAGCCGCGCGACCCCCTCCTCGCCCCCGAACTTCTCCTCGCAGAGCGCACGTACGCGGTCGCAGTGCCCATGCATGCCCTTCCCCAGGAACCGCCCGATAGGGAGGTTCATGGGGTGGTCCGTCGAGATTGCGTCCACTGCCCAGATCTTGATCTCCTTCTCCAGGAGCCAGGGGATCATGTCCGGATGGGCGCCGGGATGCCGGTGGACGTAACGTTCCTCGTCGGCCTCGGCGCCGAACTGGCCGTAGCGGTGCCACCCGGTGTGCAGCATGAGGAGATCGCCGTTTTGCACCTCCACGTGCCTCTCGATCATCTCGGGGGTGTAGACGTCGAGATCATCGAGTTCCCCGGACAGATTCACGATCACTCCGGGGCCGTAGAGCCAGTCCATCGGGATCTCGTCGATGGTCATTCCCGAGGTCACGAAGTGCCGGGGCGCGTCCAGGTGCGTGCCCATGTGGTTGGAGGTCTGGATGTACTGGGCGTTCACCCCGTGCTCCGACTTCCGCTTGATGTATTTCACCTCGAAGGGCGGATAGTACGGCCAGGAGAAAACGTCCTGGTTGAGCGGTTGAGACAGGTCATATGGCTTCATGGAGAGTCTCCGGTTGTAGTCTCACTACGCATGAGGAGGAAGTAGACAAGAAACGCCACGATCGCGGCTGAGAACCAGGCACCGTTGAAGAGAAAGGCCAAGCTGGGGTGCAGCGTTCCGACGAGCGCAACCGCGATGCCCGTGAACGTGGCAACCACCGCGTGGCGGTTCACGCCGCGCTGGTACGTGTAGGCGCCGTCCTCCGTGTAGAGGTCCCGCAGCAGCAGCACGCCCCGCCGGATCACGACGTAGTCGCACACGAGCACGCCGGCAACGGCACCGAGGAGGCCCGAGTAGCTGATCAGCCACGTCTGGTACATGTCGAGCAGTCGCCAGGGAAAGATCAGGATGCCGATCACCCCCGCGATCATGCCCCCCGCGCGGAAGCTGATGCGGCGCGGGTCGAGGTTGGAGAACGAGTTCGCGGGCGCCACCACGTTCGCCGCGATGTTGGTGCTCAATGTGGCAACGACGATAGCCCCCATCGACGCCAACCCCAGGAGCTGGCTTCCACCCTCCGCCATGATGCGGGATACCAGGTCTATCGGATTCCAGATGGCCTCGCCGTAGAGGACCACCGTGGCGCTGGTAACCACGAGCCCCACGAACGCGAACAGCGGCATGGTCGTGAGGAGGCCAATGGCTTGGCCGACCATTTGATCCTTCTGGCTGCGCGCGTAGCGTGTGAAGTCCGGTATGTTGAGCGACAGCGTGGCCCAATAGCCCACCATCGCCGTCACCCAGGGGATGAAGAGCGTGAGCATGAACTGGGCGAAGGTGCGGTCGCTCTGTTCGCCGGCCAGCCGGGTCGACTCCGCGAGCAACGTGCCCAGGCCGCCCACACGCACGATGGCCCAGGCCAGAAGTGCCAGTCCCATGAGCACGAGGAACGGCGCGGCAAGGGTCTCGAGCCACTTGATGGACTCGGTGCCCGCCCACGCGAAGTGCATGTTCACCAGCCAGAACATGAAGAAGCTCGCGTAGTGCGACGCACCGTATCCCATGAAAGCCCAGGAGCCACCCAAATCGGCCCAGCCGGACCATAGGATGCCGAGGGCCACGTTGATGGCGAGTCCGGCCGATCCAGGTCTGGATGCCGAACCAGCCACAGGCGACCACGGCCCGCAGCAGGGACGGAATATGCGCACCGGTGAGTCCGTACGCGGCCCGCGCGAAGACCGGGAACGGAATCCCATAGCGCGTGCCCGCGTGTGCCGTAACAAAAAGGGGGACCAGCACCACACCATTCCCGATGAGGATGGCCAGCATGCTCTGCCACCAATTCATGCCGCCTTCGATCATGGACGCGGCGAGCATGTAGGTGGGGATGCACACGCTCATCGCCACCCACAGGGCAGCGATGTTCCACATGCTCCACGTACGTGCGTCGATGCCCGACGGAGCGAGGTCCGCGTTCGTCAGCCGGCTCTCGGGGAGAGCACCCTCCAACTCGACCATACCGCGGATCACGAGGCTCCCTCACCGATCACACATCCCGCGCGCTCGAACGCGGTGGTGAGCGCTCGCCGGACGAGCACTGTGGCCAAACGCCGGCGATACGCGACCGAGGCGTGCATGTCCGCCGGGGGGTCGATGTCCTGATTCCCCGCGGCGTGGCCGGCGGCAACCACGGTCGCTCTGGAAGGACGCTCTCCGACGAGGCAAGCCGAGGCCCGCTCGGCGAGCATGGGCCTCGAGCCGACGCTCAGCAGCGCGATGCTGGCCTGATCGCATCGTCCAGCCCCGTCACACACCACCGAAGCCGCCACACCCACCATGGCGTAATCCCCAAGGCGGCGGGAAACCTCCAGGAACGCCTGTCCACCACCCTCCACCGCTGGAGGCAGTACCACCTCCGTCAGAAGCTCGCCCTCCTCCAAAGCCGTCTCGAAGAACCCGGCGAAGAAGTCGCGCGCCCCGATCGAGCGCTCCCCATCCGGCCCTCGCACCGTGACGCTCGCAGCGAGGGCGAGCATCACGGCGGGCAGCTCCGATCTCGGGTCGGCATGCGCCAGGTTGCCTCCGATGGTGCCGCGGTTACGGATCTGCGCATGGGCGACATAGGGGAGGGTCTCGGCCAAGAGCGGCACCCTCTCGGCCACCAGAGCGCTCTTTTCCGCCATCGCCTGGCGCACCATCGCACCCATGCGGAGGCTGCCGTCGTCCCCCGCGTCCAACCCGTCCAGGCCCTCCACCGTGTTCAGGTCGATCAGCATGGCGGGTTGTGCCAGCCTGAAGTTCATGGTGGGAATGAGGCTCTGCCCTCCGGCGAGCAACTTGGCTTCGTCTCCGTACTCAGCCAACAGATGGATCACTTCCTCTACCGTCTCGGGGCGCCGGTACTCGAAGGGAGCCGGTTTCATGAGTCGGCTTCAGCGTCCTGCACGAGGTCGAACAACCGCCCCGGGCTGAGCGGAATCTCGCGAATCTCGACAGCCCCCTGCAGGGCATCCTCCAGCGCCTGCGCATACAACGCACCCACGGGAATCGCTCCCGCCTCACCCACCCCCTTCACACCCAGCGGATTCAAGGGCGATGGCGTCTCCACGTGGGCGACCTCCATGTGCGGCACGTCGGTCGCCGTCGGAAGCAGGTAATCCATGAACGACGCGTTCAGGAGCTGCCCCTGGTCGTCGTAGACCAGCTCCTCGAAAAACGCGTTGCCGATACCGTGGGCCACTCCGCCATGGATCTGGCCGTCCACGATGACCGGGTTGACCAGCCGGCCGCAGTCGTGGACCACGACGTAGCGCTGGATCGAGACTTCCAAGGTCTCCGGATCGATCTCGACGATCATCGCGTGCACACCGCTCGCAGTGGTCCCCCGGGCCGGCCCGAAGTACGACGTCGCCTCCAAGCCGGGCTCGGCACCCGCCGCGACCGCCCCGCGCAGGGGATTGGCGCGCACGGCGAGCTCGCCCAGGGAGATCGAGAGATCAGAGCCTTTGACACGCACGACACCGTCGGCCAGCTCGAGGTCATCCTCCGCCGCCTCCAGAGCCTCACTCGCCACCGACAGGATCCTCTTTCGCACCACGATCGCCGCTTCGTGGCAGGCGCTTCCGGCAACCACGATGCCCCGGCTCGCGAACGTGCCCGTTCCCCAGGAGAACTCCCGCGTGTCGCCGGTGACCACGTGCACGTCGGTGACGTCGACGCCGAGTTGATCGGCGACGATCTGCGCGAACGTGGTGAAGTGCCCCTGTCCCTGAGTCCCGACCCCGGTGGCGAGCTGGACCTTGCCACTCGGCTCCACGCTCACGCGTGCGCCCTCGTAAGGCCCGATCCCCGTGCCCTCCACGTAAGAGACGATGCCCAGGCCGAGCCGCCGTCCCTCGGCGCGCGCCTTGGGCTGCTCCTCGTCCAGGAACTTGCGATAGCCGATCATTTCGGCCGCCTTCTCCATCGCCGGGAGATAATCTCCGCTGTCATACACCAGCGGTGCCGAGTCCTGAAACAGGATCTCGTGGTCGTGGGGAAATTCGTCCGGGGTGAGGAAGTTGCGCTTCCTGATCTCGACCCGGTCGATGCCGAGCTCTTTGGCGGCGAAGTCCAGCAGACGCTCCATGACGAATACGCCGTGCTGGCGGCCGGCGCCCCGGACGGGGGTCACGATGGTCTTGTTGGTGAAGACGGCGGTGAACTCGCTGTAATAGTTGGGCACCCTGTACGGCCCGAGCAGTGTGCACTGCGTGTTGATGGGCACCGTGATGCCGTACGGATCGTACGCGCCGGAGTCGTGCAGAAAGACGTCCTTCACGCCCAGAATCCGGCCCTCGGAATCGACGGCCAGCTCCGCCTCGTGCAGTTGAAGCCGCTCGTTGGTGGTGGCGAAGAAACTCTCCGCGCGATCTTCGATCCACTTCACCGGCCGCTCGAGGCGCATGCTGATCCACGGGATCAAAAGCTCCTCCGGGTAGAACATCATCATCTTCGGGCCGAAGCCCCCGCCCAGGAAGGGCGCCACGACCCGTACCTGGGACTGAAGAAGCCCCAACCGCTCGGCGAGACCGTTACGTATGGGGATGGGCGCTTGGGTCGTGTCCCAGACCGTGAGCTCCTCGTTGCGTGCGTTCCAGTCGGCCAGGATGCCACGATTCTCTATGGCCCCTGCCACGCCGCGGTCATAACTGAACTTGCGGGATACAACGGTGTGGGCGTCGCCCCGTGCCGCTTCATAGTCCCCTTTTTGCTGCACGACGTGCGCGGCCACGTTGGTACCCAAGGCCTCGTGAATCACCGGAGAATCGGGAGCCAACGCCTCTTCGAGTCCCACCACGACCGGGAGGGGCTCGATGTCCACGACGATGTCCTCGAGCGCGTCCTCGGCGATGTAGCGACTCTCGGCCACGACCACCGCGATGGGCTCGCCCACATGAACGACCCGGTCGCGAGCGAGCGGCACCAGCGTGGCCGTGTTGAACGTCAGGCCCGCAATGGGCGGAGGAGGCACCAACAGTGGCCCGTGGCACCAGTAGTCCCCAAGATCCTCCGCCGTGTAGACCGCGATCACTCCCTCACGTCGCTTGGCCGCCGAGGTGTCGACGCTCAGGAGCCGGCCATGAGCGAAGTCACTCCGCAAAAAGGCGGCATGCAGGGTGCCCGCAAGGTGCACGTCGTCCACGAAAATCGCGCGGCCCGTGAGCAACTGCGGATCCTCGTTGCGCAGGACCCCCGCGCCGACATGCGGATGGGCGCCCATCAGACCTCGACCTCGCGCAGTTTCGATGCCGCCAACCGGGTAGCGGCCACGATGTTCTGGTAACCGGTGCAGCGGCACAGATTCCCCGACAGCGCGGCACGCACCTCGGCCTCGCTCGGGTCCGGGTTCTCGCGCAGGAAGGGCACGAGAGTCATCAAGATGCCCGGGGTGCAGAACCCGCACTGGAGTCCGTGCGCCTCCCGGAACGCGTCCTGAATGGGGTGTAGCTCGTCTCCACCGGGCGCCAATCCCTCCACCGTGGCGAGCTCGCACCCGTCGGCCTGCACGGCGAAGACCAGGCACGAACGTACGGCCGCCCCATCCATCAGGACCGTGCACGCCCCACACACCCCATGCTCGCACCCCACGTGCGTACCTGTGAGCTCGAGGCCATGCCTCAGAAAGTCGCTAAGAAGGAGCCGGGGCTCCACATCGGCGCGATGCTCCACACCGTTGACCGTCAGAGTGACCTCCATGGCGGAGCAGCTTAGGCCGCGCCCTCGACCCTATGCAAGGCGGTAAGCCCTTGTGTTCTCTTGCCCTGGCGCGCCCGGCGTGTTGACTTGCCTGCCCGTCTCACCACAGCCCGGAGCGCGCATGGGGTCCCACCTGGTCTACGGCATCGAAGACCGGCCGCCCTTGAAGGAGGCCCTCCCGCTCGGCGTCCAACACATGCTCGCCATGCTGCTGTCCAACATCACCATCCCCCTCATCATCGCGGGCTCGCTCGGGCTGGCCACGGGCGACACGGCGCTGATTGTTCAGATGGCGCTGTTCATGGCGGGCGCGGCCACACTGGTGCAGGCCTATCCGATCGGGCCGGTGGGAGGCCGCATCCCCATCATCATGGGCACGAGCGTGGCGTTCGTGGGGGCGTCCGTCGCCATTGGCCAGGAGTTCGGCCTTGCATCGGTGTTCGGGGCGTGCCTGGTCGCATCCCTGGTAGAGGTAGGGTTGGGGTTCTCGATCGTACCGCTTCGGAAGCTCTTCCCTCCCCTGGTCACCGGCGTGGTACTCATGCTGATCGGCCTGACCCTGATCCCGGTGGGCATGGACTACGCCGCCGGCGGCGTGGGCGCCTCCGATTACGGTTCGCTACCCAATGTGGGCATCGCGGCCGTGGTGTTCGTGCTGACCCTCGCATTGAATCAATACGGACGGGGGTTCGTGAAATACACCAGCGTGCTGATCGCCGTAATCGCCGGTTACGTGCTGGCCCTGGTGCTGGGCAAGGTGGCCTTCACCGGCATCGCGACGGCGGATTGGTTCTCCCTTCCCCGGCCTCTGGCGCTCGGCCTGGAGTTCCACTGGGGCCCGATCCTCCTGATGGGGTTCATCTACGTGATCTCGGCCATGGAGACCATCGGCGACATCTCGGGGATCGTGGCGGCCGAGGGACGCGAACCCACCACGAGCGAATTGCGCGGGGGCCTCGTGGCCGACGGCGTCATGAGTGGTCTGGCCGCGTTTTTCAGCACGTTTCCGAACACTTCGTATTCACAGAACGTGGGCCTGGTGAACTTCACGGGCGTGGTGAGCCGCCACGTGGCCGCGATCGCGGGCATGCTGCTGGTGGCCCTCGGCGTCGTGCCGAAGGCGGGTGCGGCATTCGCCACCATCCCCGCGCCGGTGATCGGCGGAGGTGGGCTGATGATGTTCGCCATGATCTTCGCGAGCGGGGCGGCCATCGTGCATCGCGGCACCGAGCTCAACCAGCGGAACATGGTGATTCTCGCGGCGGCCATCGGGCTGGGGCTGGGTGTGGAACTGAGGCCGGACGCCATCCAGGCGTTGCCCCAGGGCCTTCAGTCACTTCTCGGATCGGGGCTCATTACCGGAGGACTCACCGCCCTGGTCCTGAACGCGATCCTGCCCGAGGATTGAGGCAAGAGAAAATGGCCTAGGCCAGGTCGGTCCGGGCCTCGCCGGGGTCCCACCCTCAGGAGGTGCGGACCACGTCGAAGCCCACTTCCACCCCATTGAAGGCCGAAAAGATTCCCAGCCCCCCGCGGATGTTGCTCGGCGGTTCGTTCAGATCACGAGAGTCTTGCGTCTGATTCTCGAAGAGATCCACATACTCCTGGTTCACGCGGTAGACCACGGCGCGGTGCGGTCCAAGCACCTCGAGCGCGAATTGCCGGATTCGGAAGAACCCGTTCTGCGTCGGTTGGGTCACGAGTCTGAAGCCACCGAAGTTCGCACGGAATGCGTCCGGCAGGATGAACTCCGCGTTCGGATCGAGTCCTTCGATGACCACGTAGTGGAAGTCTTCGGTTCCGATGTCCCAAGTGATCTCGAGCTCGTTGTTCGTCTGAGGCCCCAGGCGGCGCCCGAAGCCGCCGACCTCGAATACATCGCCGCTGAGCGCGACACCGGTCGGGGCGGCCGGCGTCACCGTCGAAGCGGTGACCACGACCGAGCCGTTCCGCTCGATCGACAACCCCCATTCCTCTCCGGGTCCGATGACGAGGTCGACACCGTCGTACCGGTACCGACCGTCTCCGGCCGCGGTCAGCGTGAAGACGTCCGCGAGGTGCATGAGCCGCACGGTCGCGTCGTCGACCGGCTCGGCTGTGGTCGGATCTTCGCCGAGGGGCACGGTTCTAGTAATGTGGATGTCATCGACGGGTTCACCCACGAAGAGGTAGGCCACTACCACCATCAGGTCGTCCGAGTCGGTGGGGGCTACGGGGTCGGATGCGCACCCGCTCAGCGCAGCCACGCAGGCGAGGCTCGTGATCCAGCGACGCACCTTCACCGATACGATCATGGTGGCCTCCTATCGGCTGAAGTTGATGGAGAGGTTGAGCACACGGCCCAGATAGTTCACGTCGGTGACAACGACGGGCGTCTGTGAGAGGTCGAACTCTCGGTACCAAACGTTCTGCCGATCGTAGAGGTTGAAGACCGAGAGCGAGACGTTGGCCTTCGTTCCGAACAAGTCGAAGCGGCGAGTCGCGGAGAGATCCAGCCGGTGGTATGCGGGCAGGCGAATCCCGTTCTTCTCACCGACATGGGTAAAGCCCAGCGTGGAGCCGTCGAGCAACTCGATCGCGTACTCGGATTGCGGCGCGGTATAGGGAGTACCCGAACCGCCGGTCCACGAGCTGGATAGGGTCCAGCCGGCTGCGCTGTACGTGCCGACGGCCTTGAGTTCGTGCTGCTGGTCGTGGAGAGCGGGGAACGGTTCCCCCTCGTTCAGGTCGGCGAACGTGTGTTCCACGTTCGAGAGCGTGTAACTGACCCAGCCGCTCAGCTGTCCGAACTTCCTCTGCGCCAGTACCTCGACGCCCTCCGCGCGACCGGTCCCGTCGAAAAAGAGGTTCAGGGGATCGATCGTGCCGCCGCGCTGGAAACGAAGCGAGAACTCGGAGAGCCCGGTGAAGTCTTTCCGGTAGAACTCCACGTCGAAGAGGTAGCGGGTGGTCTCCCAGGAGAAGCCGGCGACGTAATGCTCTGAGTTGGTTGGGGCAACGAGATCCCCGTCGGCCAGCAGCCAGAAGTCTCGTGAGCCTTCGGTCACGTTCTCGTTGACGACCCGCGACACGAACTGGTTGTGCCTGCCGTAGGCCCCCTTCACAGTGAGTCCGGGCTTCGGTTGCCACCGCACGGTCGCTCGCGGCTCGATGCGGCTTTCACCGAGGACGTCATAGTTGACGAACCGTGCGCC
Source organism: Gemmatimonadota bacterium (assembly GCA_022571515.1). GTDB lineage: Bacteria > Gemmatimonadota > Gemmatimonadetes > Longimicrobiales > Gaopeijiaceae > JACZXQ01. Next base: position 101,340 of record JACZXQ010000007.1, on the reverse strand, counting down.
GAGCGAGAACTCGAATCGACGACTCGGCGACCAGTTCTCCTGTGCATAGAGGGAGAGTTGCGTTCCTTCCTGCGTGAGGTCGAGGATGCCGATCGTGTCGTTACGGACGAGCGCGTATTCGACTTCGGACCGCGTCACCCCCGCGCCGATTTCAAAGACGTGATGGGCTCCGATGAGGATCCGGTTCTCGAAGTTGACGGTGAGGTCCTCGATCTTGTTGTCCTCGACCGTTCCGAAACCCCGCGAGAGGAGAGTCTCTCCGCTGTCGAGGTCCCGATTCTCGATCGCCGTCCGGTTGAGGAAGGCACTCGAGTATTGCGAGAACGCACCCAACAACTTCGAGGACACCCGAGGGCTCCATTGGCGCGAAAAGGTCGTGCTCAGGCCCCGATTGCCCCAGTTGGTGAGGTTGGTGATATCCGTGCTGAAACTGCGACTGAAGTTGTTCCCGACGGCGTCTTGTGTGGTCAAACGTGAATCGTCGAGGTTGTCGCGCCCCTGGTAGAAGCTCACCGCAAGAACGTCCGAATCGGTCGGCCGGAAGGTCGCTTTCGCATTGACGTCGTAGAAATAGAAGTCCGGCGTCGTTGTCGCCTGAGCGAAGTTGCCGAAGCGATTCCCGAACGGGTTGTTGCCGCCACGGGCCCGGCCAGGAGTAGGTGCCTCCGGTTGCGAGGACTCATCCTCGTAAAGACCGAAGATGTCCGAATAGAGTCCGCTCCGTACGAGGTCTGTAAACGAGCGCCTCGCCGTCACCAAGAGCGTGGCCTTCTGGCCCAGTGGGGCCTGAAACGTGGCGTTCGCACTGAGGAAGTTGGCTCCGGCGGAATACCCCATCTGCTCGGGATCCCCCGACTTGCCGGTCAGGTCTATTACGCTGGATGTCCGTCCTCCATATCGTGCGGGAAAGGCGCTCTTGAAGACCTGTATGTCCTTGATGGCGTTGGCGTTGAAGGCACTGAAGAAGCCGAAGAAGTGGTCCACGTGGTACATCGTCATTCCGTCGAGCAGCACCAGATTCTGATCTGGCGTGCCACCGCGGACGTAGAGTCCGGAAGAACTCTCTCTGGTGCCGTTGATTCCGGGGAGCAGTTGGAGGGACCGGAAGATGTCCACCTCGCCGACGTTCGGAAGGAGCGCGATGTCCTTCGGTGAGATCGTCACCTTGCTCACCCCGTCGGACATGCGAGCGATGCTATAGTCGTCACCGACGACCGTGAGGCCCTCCAGCTCGTACGGGTTGGGGGCGAGATCGATCAAGAGTAGGCCGGTGTGGCCCGTCGTTACCGACACGACTTTGGCACGGTATCCGAGTCCGGAAACTCGGAGTTCGAATTCACCGAGGGGAGCCCCGAGCAACGTGAACCGTCCGTCGCTGTTCGACTCGGCTCTGAGTGAGCTGGTGGGTACGGTGATCGAGGCGAACCCCACCCTCTCCCTGGTCTCCGAGTCCCGCACCACCCCCTGGACCACCCGCGTCTGTTGAGCTGCCAGGGCACTGAAGCAGCCGAAGCCGATGGCGATCACCGTCGACTGCAGTCCCGCCCTCATTACGAGGCCCATCGTTGCAAACGAGGTCATTCTCCCCCATCCCAGTCTAGTGTGGTGACAAGGTCGATGCCCCGAAGGCCCGATTCGTTAGAAGGTCAGCAGCTTCGTCGCCTTGATCGTGAATGCCCGCTCGAGCACACCCCCACCCCCTCCGAGATGTCGTCTCTCGCTGAGGACGAGGAACAGGTCAGAGAGTGGCCCATGGATGAAGTTGAGGCGGCCGTACGTGACGAGCTGATCGAGGTCGTCGTTGTACTGAACGTTCAGTGCCAGGAAGACGCGGGTGTTGAACCCGTATTTCACGCGGCCGGAGTACACGGCCGACGTGAACGAACCCTCCGGCAGATCGATCCGGTTGAAGTCCGCGGACGCGTTCACGGCCAGCTGATGGCTCACCAGCCAGCGCAGTCGGCCGCCCACGGATCGGCGGTCGCCGCTGTAGAAGCCACCTCCACTGATGCGGACGTTTGCCGAAAAGGGCCGCCCCGCGGACGACTGGAACGACACCGATGCCTCGTTGAAGTCATAGCCCCCCTCGGGGATCGTGCCGGCGCTGACCGTGAAGGGGGTCTCGACCAACTCGTACCGCCGGGCCACCGAGGCATTGAGGCTGGCACCCGATGACAGGTCGACGCGCACACCGCCCTGGATCTCTCGGGTGACCAGGGTGTCACGCAGGTTGTTGAAGCGATGCATTTCGACATACGGGGCCACTTCCTGGATCCAGGAGACGCCCGGCCGGCGGTGTGTCCCGACCGTGGCGTAGATATGCTTGATGTCCCGCCTGCGCACGAAGCCCATCTCGGGTCGAAAATCATCTCCGATACGGCGATAGAGTGCCGCCAGGTTCCAAGTACGATCACGCCAGGCCGCGCCGAAGCGCGCCGCCGTCTGGTCCCCCTCCGCGGCCGGCGTCTCCGTGCGCGCCAGGTAGGAACTCACGATGAGTCCGCCGAAGAGACGGACATTGGCGTCCAGGCCGTAGCTTCGGCTCGCCTCCGCTCCGGGCTGGTCCACGGGAGAGCGCTCGATGAACATGGCGCCCACGTCGGAACCCGGAGCCACCTCACGCTTCATGCGCAGCACCGCGAAGTTCTCACCCGGCATCTCCCCCGCCCCCTCGGTGCGCATGTCCAACACCCCCACGTCGAACCCCGCCATTCGCCCGCTCAGCCGGCCCCCCGCGATGATGGGCACCGGCCGACCATCGAGGAGGCCGATCCGACGGGAGTGGAAGAGCGTGAAGTCGCGCAGCGACGCGCCGGCGCGATAGTTCCGCTCGGTCTGGTCACCGAAGGCGAAGGAGCCCGAGTTCTCCACGAAGAAGTCCCGCTGTTCCGGAAAGAAGAGCGGGAAACGCGTGAGGTTCACGCGCTCCTGGTCCACCTCGACCTGAGAGAAGTCGGTGTTGTACGTCAGATCCAACGTGAGGCCGGGCGTCACGCCATACTTCAACTCGCCGCCGAAATCAGCCCGCGCGCCCTCCGCCGAGACGTCCAGCGTGCTCCCGGCCTGATCAGCGGCCAGGGCATAGGGCTTCAGGCTGAGGTTGCTGGAGCCGGGGATTCCCCGTATGCCGTTCAGAGTTCCGGCCTTGGACATGCGGTGAACCGGATCCCGGCGCTCCAAGGGCGCCCAGTACGAGTCCTCGTTCACCCGGCGCACGCGTCGGAGCAAGTTCAGTCCGAAGACCTGCTCCACCCGAGCACCGTCGTACCGAAGCCCCGCCCAGGGAATGCGGAGCTCCACACTCCAGCCTTCCTCGAGACGGGCCGTCTCGACCTGAATAGGGATATCAAAGCCGAAGTCGGTGTTCCGGCTGTCATTGAACGTCTGCCCGTCCCGGTAGGCGCCGTACGGGTTGATGAGGAAGATGAACGAGTCCCGCCGGTCGAGAAACGTGTCCAACGTGACCCCGAAGATGTCCGCATCCCGGGTGGAGAGCGACGGAAAATCCCGTTCCAAGCTTTGAACCACGTAGCTGCCAGCCTGGGAGTCGTAGTTCATCGCGCCGATGTAGATCGCCTCATCGGTGTACAGGATGCGGACTTCCGTCCGCTCCGTTGCCAGGGCTCCTGCGTTGGGCTGTGACTGGATGAAGTCGGTGAGCACTTCGGCGCTCTGCCAGACCGCATCGTCCAGACGCCCATCCACCTGCGGGGCGACCGCGGCCCGAAAGGCGTTCCCCACGGGGCGGGGATACGCCTCCGGATCGTCATAAGAGCCCCGCGCGAGGTCAGGGGCGGTGCGCTCGGGGCCGACTTGCTGGGCCGCGGCATCCGGGGCCATGGAGAGGAGGGCGGACAGCGTCAGCACCAGGGTGCCCGCCCTCACGTCATCGCCTCCCTTGTATCACCGATCAACGACGTCCCTCCCCGAACACCTTCAAGTGAGGACCGACCTGCGGTGAGCCGTGTCCCGAAGCAGCAATACGTATAAAGTGAAATGGTTTATACGTATATAAGAAACGCTGCGATGGGACAGCCTTCACCCCTCGTGTTTGCTGAATGCCGGAGGAGGGACTCGAACCCCCGACACGCGGATTATGATCCCGCTGCTCTAACCACCTGAGCTACTCCGGCCTTTCGGGCGCCTGGAAAGGTCATTTGGGCCGCCGCAGGTGTCAAGGTGAGTCACGCTATCGGCCTTGAAGGCTCCCATCCCGGGCACCGTACTCTTCTCAGAGGGTATGCAGACAGAGCGAACATGCTCACCCCGGCACGGAGTGATCTCATGGAGTTGGCCCCCATCCTCATCCCGGTTGGCCTCGTCCTCGGTGCGGCCATCCTCTCCAGCCTTCGAATCCTGTACGAGTACGAACGCGGCGTAATCTTCAGGCTCGGAAGATTGACCCGGGCCAAGGGTCCGGGGTTGATCTTCCTCGTGCCCTTCGGCATAGAGCGTATGCGTAGGATGGACCTGCGCATCGTGGCGCTCGACATCACACCCCAGGATACGATCACCAAGGACAACGTCAGCGTGAAGGTGAACGCGGTGGTCTACTTCCGCGTCGCCGATCCCTCCCGAGCCGTCATAGAGATCGAGGACTACTACTACGCGACCAGCCAGTTGGCGCAAACCACGCTCAGAAGTGTCATCGGGCAGTCCGAGTTGGACGAGCTCCTGGCGGAGCGCGACCAGATCAACGAGCACGTCCGCGAGATCATCGACCAGGGCACGGATCCTTGGGGGATCGAGGTCACGGGCGTCGAGGTCAAGGACATCGATCTGCCGCACGAGATGAGGCGAGCCATGGCGAGGCAAGCGGAAGCCGAGCGCGAACGGCGCGGCAAGGTCATCGCAGCCGAGGGCGAGCTCCAGGCGTCTCGGAAACTCTCCGAGGCTGCCCGCATCATGTCGGAGAACCCGGCGTCACTTCAGCTCCGCTATCTGCAGACGGCGGTCGAGATCGCGGCCGAAAACAACTCGACCACGATCTTCCCGATTCCCATGGAACTCTTTCCCGCCTACACCAGCGCCGTGGCGAAGGCGGTAGGGGTCGTGGCGGCCCCAACCGAAGACGGTACACCGCTGGCCCTGCCCGACGGCGCGGGCCCACAGGCACTCGCCGAGGCAGCCAAGACGGCTCTGGGGATTGGCAGCGGTCAGGGTGGGGAGCGAGAGAAGTCGGCGGTCCCGGCCGGCGCGGATCGGAAATCCGAGGAGTCGGAAAAAGAGTAGGCGTACTGGTCGGCCCTAGCGGGAATCCCCGGCGGGCACCGAGTCGGCAACCGTCGAGTCGGGGTCGGCGAATCGGTAGAGAACCTCTCCGTCACGGATCATTCCGTAGCGTTCTCGCGCTAGGCGCTCGAGAACCACAGAGTCGGATTCCAGCGAATCGGCCCAGGCCGAGAGCGAATCGATCCGGCTCTCGAGAGCGTCCAACTCGGCGGCGGCGTCTCGGGCGCCGGCCCGAATGGCGCGGGACTCGAGCAGCGAGTACTCGCCCCCGAAGAGAGCGAAATACAGCGCCAGCCCGATCACGGCCGGGACGACCATACGCTTCAGTGCGACCACAGGTTCCGTCCCGGGAAGCGCGCCTTGGCGCCGAGTTCCTCCTCGATCCGTAGGAGCTGGTTGTACTTGGCCACGCGATCGGTGCGGCTGGCACTTCCGGTCTTGATCTGACCCGCGCCCGTCGCCACGGCGAGGTCGGCGATCAGCGTGTCCTCGGTCTCGCCCGACCGATGCGAAATCACCGCGTTGTACCCCGAGTCGTCGGCCAAACGAACCGCCTCCAGCGTCTCCGTGAGCGTGCCGATCTGATTCACCTTTATCAAGATGGCGTTGGCGACCTTATTGCGCACGCCCCTTTCCAGTTTCTTCACGTTGGTGACGAACAGATCATCCCCCACGAGCTGCACGCGATGGCCGAGCTGATCGGTGAGGATCTCCCACCCTTCCCAGTCGTTTTCGCCCAGAGCGTCCTCGAGAGATCGTATGGGATACTTGTCGAGCCACTCGCGCCAGAACTCCACCATCCCGGCGCTGTCCCGCCGCTCTCCCGAGGACCAGCGGAAGACGTATTCGCCATCCTTCCTGAATTCGCTGGCCGCCGCGTCGATCGCTAGGACGACGTCGTCGCCGGGTTGGTAGCCGGCCCGTTCGATCGCGGTGAGTACGAGCTCGATGGCCTCCTCGTTGCTCCCCAGATCGGGTGCGAAACCTCCCTCGTCACCCACGGCCGTGTTGAGGCCCTTCTCAGACAGCACCGCCTTCAGGGTGTGGAAGATTTCGACGCCGCACCGGAGCGCCTCTGAGAAGCAGTCGAATCCCACCGGCATCACCATGAACTCCTGGATGTCCACATTGTTGGGCGCGTGCTGCCCACCGTTGAGGATATTCATCATTGGGACGGGCAGCAGGTTGGCCTCGTGGCCGCCCAGGTACTTGTAAAGCGGCACCTGATTCTCCAGGGCGGCGGCCCGCGCGGAAGCCATGGACACCGCGAGTATGGCGTTGGCCCCGAGGCGTCCCTTGTTTTCGGTGCCGTCGAGCTCGATCATCGTCTGATCTATGTCCAGCTGCTCCCGCGCTTCGAAGCCCCGAAGCGCGGGGACGATCTCCTCGTGGATGCTCTGGATAGCCCGCTGCACGCCCTTACCCATATACCGGCTTGGATTCCCGTCTCGTAGCTCCACCGCCTCGTGTTCACCGGTGGAGGCGCCGCTGGGCACGGCCGCACGCCCGCGTATTCCCGTCTCGAGCAGCACCTCCGCTTCTACGGTGGGGTTTCCCCGTGAGTCGAGGATCTCCCGTCCACGGATGTCGATGATCGCTGACACGGCACACCTCGAATGGGTGAAAATGGCACCGGCCGCCCCAGGGCGGCCGCCTAGCCCGCTTGATTCTCCAGCGTTCCGGCCGCCGGCCCTTCTCCCTTCAACTCCGCGACCGCTCTCCAGGCCCGGTCCTTGAGGATGTCACGATCGTCGTTGGTGAGCCCGTGCACCTGAATCGGCTCTCCCACCCGAATCACGATTTCGCCAGGCCGAAACCATAACGAACCCTTGGGCATGATCTGGTGCGTGCCGATCATGCCGACCGGCACGATAGGCACGCCGGCCTGGATCGCGAGCACGAACGCCCCCTTCTTGAAGCGTTGCAGCTTGCCCGACGGTGAACGCGTGCCCTCGGCGAACATGGCGATCGTGATGCCCTCATCGCGGATCCGGCGGCCGGCCGCGTCCAGCGATTCGATGGCGCGGTCACGGTCACGCCGGTCGATGGATATATGCCCGCAGCCCTTCCAGGCCCGGCCGAAGATCGGGATCTTGCCTAACTCGGCCTTCGTCACGAACCGTACGCTGGTCGGTAGGTAGGCCGTCAGTGCCCACACGTCGAACCAGGACTGGTGATTGCAGACGATGATGCGCCCGCCGCGCTCCCGTAGATGCTCCCCGCCCTCCACGCGGACCCCGCAACCGGTCAGCCAAAGCATCGCCTTCGACCACCGGCGCTGGATGGCGTCGCATTCCCGGCACAGACGTGATTCCATCCGTAGGAGCGAGTACAGGGCGGCCTTGCAGGCGTACCAGGCCGTGACCAGGCTGCCGGCACCATAGGCGAACAGTACCCGTAGCACGCTAGCGAACCTCGAAGTGGTTGAAGCCGGAGCCGTCCAGCGGCTCCGGGGACGTGGACCCCGGGCGCAGCAGCGACACGCCATCGCCCCGTACCACGTGCCCGACGCGCGTGAGTCGAACGCCGAAGCGGTCCTCGAAGTCGCCGGCAAAGGGCCCCAGCCGCCCGCCCGGCACGCTTACGCACAACTCGTAGTCCTCCCCACCCGTGAGAGCCAGCGTCATGGCGAGGTCACTCGTCAGGCCGGCGTGCCTGGGAATCAGAGTCTCTTCGATGACCATCCCGACACCCGACGCCGCGGCCATATGCCCGGCGTCACCCGCCAAACCGTCGGAAAGGTCGATCATGGCGGTCACGTCGGCCTCATCCGCGAGCCAGCGGGCCTCCGCGATGCGGGACACGGGGCAGGCGTAAGCGGACCGCAGCGCCGGACCGGGGTCCCCGCCTGCCTTCCAAGTGGTGACAGCGCCTGCTGCCCCACCCAGGACGCCGGTCACCCAGAGCTCGTCTCCAGGCCGTGCGCCGCACCGGGTGATGGGTCGCTCCACACTTCCCACGACCATGATGTCCAAGACCAACGGTCCGGGGGAGGCCGTCACATCCCCGCCGAGCAAGGCAGCGCCGCAGAGCCCGCATGCCTCGCGAATGCCCTCCTGGATAGCAGGTCCGGACTCGGCAGCCTCAGCCCCGGGAAGGGCGAGCGAGACCAAGACGCCTACGGGCCGGGCGGCCATGGCGGCCAGGTCGCTCATGGCGGCGGCCACGGCCCGGTAGCCGATCTCCGGAAGCGTCAGCCACTCGCGCCGAAAATGCACGCCCTCGATGGCCAGATCCGAGCTCAGCACAACAGAGCCTTCCACCTCCAACACCGCGGCATCGTCGCCCGGCCCCACAGACACTCCCTCGATGGCTTCCGGAGCATCCTCGAGCAAGCTCCGAATGAGGTCGAACTCCGGTCCCGGCCCAAGCCGGATGGTGGAGCGTCGGGGATCCCGTGGCGTCATCACGCTAACGGGAGGGCTCCTGGTCGAACACGACGAAGGCCAGGTCCAGGTCTGTAACACCCTCCCCGGATTCCATCATCGCGTGCGGGAGCCCCCCGATCACGTCCTCCGGGAGGAGTGACGCGCCCTTGGCCGCTCGCGCGGCCGCCCTGCCCGAGGTCACGAGGCCGAGCGCTCCCGCCACTGCGGGGTCGACTCCCTGAGCGAGAAAAGCACCCGCTACACCCGCCAAGACATCACCCATGCCACCGGTGGCCAGGTCAGATGTGCCAACCGTGTCCACGATGAGCGACCCGTCTGGACTAGCCACAACCGAGGGCAGTCCCTTGAGAAGCACAGTAACCCCAAGTGAATGCGCGGCACGCCTGGCCACCTGGGCGCGGCCGGCCGAGATCTCCTCCACGGTGGCCTCGGCAATCCGCGACATCTCACCAGCGTGCGGCGTGACCAGCACCGGGCGCCCATCCGCCAGCTCGGCCAACGCGGGAATGGCACCGGCGCCGGCCATCGTGAGGGCGTCGGCGTCGAGCAGGAGCGGGATCTTGGAATCTGCTGCCAGCACACGCGTCAGCATCTCCGCGGCCACCTGGTCGGTGCCGATACCCGGTCCAGCGGCAACAGCGGTGGATCTCTCTTGTGCGTCCAGCAATGCCTCCGGGTCCGTGGTGTCCACGTAGATGGCTTCCGGCACCGTGCCCTGGATCACCTCGCGGTTCTCGGGCGGCGACGCCACGCGAAGCAGGCCCACGCCGGTGCGAAGGGCCGCCCGAGCAGCCATCACAGCGGCCCCGGCCATTCCGGAGCGTCCCGCGACCAACAGCAGGGAGCCCACGGCGTTCTTGTGCGCGTCGGGCACCCTACGGGGTCTGTGTTCCGAAGCCCAGGCCGGGGTCGCCAGACTCGCGCCGAACGCACCGAGCGTCGTAGGCGGAAAGGAGATCTCGACCGCGACGAGCCTTCCCGCATGTGAGCGAGCGGGCTGGAAGAGCGTACCCAGTTTGGGCCAGCCGAACGCCACGGTCACATCCGCGCGTACGGCGTCGCCCTCGACCGCACCGGATTCGGAGTCGGTCCCCGATGGAAGATCCATCGCCATGACGGGTCGTCCCGCGCGGTTGAGCGCACGTATGGCCTGCGCCTGGAGTTCGCGGGGTGCACCCCGGATCCCAGTACCAAGGATCGCGTCCACCAGCACCGCACCCTGGGCCAGTGCGCCGTCCCAGTCGGCATCCTGCGCAAAGGAGGACCCTTCGACCACTGGAATATCCCACCCATGCAGCAATGCTTCGTCCACTCGACCCGCGACGGTCACGGCCGATACGGAACGGCCCCACGAAGCCAACGTCCGTAGCAACACCAGGCCGTCTCCCCCGTTGTTGCCGGCGCCCACGACCGCAATGACCGACCCTTCTGGAAAGAGCCGGTCCAACACCTGGGCGGCGGCCCGCCCAGCATTTTCCATGAGGGTCGTTTGTGGCACGCCCAGTTGGTCGATGGCCCGCCGATCGAATGTGGCGGCCTCGTCACCCGTGGGTGCGTGAACCAACGCGCGGCCGAATGGGCGCACCTGTGCAGATCCAGACGTCGCGCTCAACGACCGTGCACTCCGGCGTCGACTCGGCCCGACTGGCAAATATGAGAAGGCATGGCGACCAAGCGCCCGTGAAGATGCCGGCCGACGCGGCACGTGCGCCGGGCGGCGGGGGAGCACCTATTTGAAGCTGTGAGTGATCGAACGACCGAAGCTGATCTCCCCATTGTCGATCCGGATGTTGTACCCGCACTCAGGGTTTGAGCACACCCACGCCTTGTACATGATGGTCGCTCCCTCACGCCCATAGTCCGAGAGGGGAATCAGAATCCCGCTCTCGCACTTAAGACATTTAGGAAACGCTTGGTCGTCCGCCATCTTCAACCCCTCCCCGAGGCGTCAATTGTGTGTGAACCCGTGACCGTAGCTTCGGTCAAATACCAGCTGCCCAGGGATATTCCTGCTCGAAAGCCTCGGTGAAGTCGAAGACATCCCTGAAGTCCTCGCGCCGGTCTTCGTCCTGCTTCGTGAGGATTCCGAACTCCACCATCGCGAAGACGATGTCACCTATATCTTCGGTGGTGTGGATTCCCCAATGCTCCAGCACCGTGCGAGCCATCGGCCCATACCGATCCAATGCCAAACCACGTACTCCCGCCGCCAATTCCTGCCCCGAGATGTGCCGTGGCTCGTCCAGGCCGTCGATCACCCGATGAAGGGCCGATAGGAGAAACAGATAGGCTTTTCCGTGGAAGCGCGGGTGCTTTTCCCGTAGCCTACCGAGAACCTCCTCAGCGAACTGAAGCTCAGTCATAACGCCAATCTTGCGATCCTGGGGCCTCGGCGCTAGTGCCTGCTCGCACCCGGTCGTCCGCAACCTCCGTCACGCCCGCTCAGCCAAGAGTCGCCAGGTCGGCGTAAATGGGGTACGCCTGACAAAGGATGCGCACCTCTTCGGAAATTCTGGCGATCACGTCTTCGGCAGCCGGATCCGAAAGAACTTCGCCGATCCAACTCGCAATTCGACCCATCTCCTCCTCGCCCATGCCGCGCGTGGTCAACGCGGGTGTACCGATACGCAATCCCGACGTAACGAACGGAGACCGCGTCTCCCCTGGCACCGTGTTCTTGTTCAGCGTCATCCCCGCCCGCTCGAGCACCTCCGCGGCATCCTTGCCCGTGAGATCCGGGTGGCTGGGACGAAGATCGACCAGCACGAGGTGGTTGTCCGTTCCGCCACTCACCAAGTGGAAGGCCTGTTCCATGAGGCCTTTCGCGAGCGCCCGCGCGTTCGCCACGATGCGGCGCTGATAGCCCTTGAAGTCAGGCTGCTGGGCTTCCTTGAAGGCGACGGCTTTGGCAGCGATCAGGTGCATCAACGGCCCACCCTGAATGCCTGGAAACACCGACTTGTCCACCGCATTGGCGTGCTCGTCCTTGCACAGGATCAGTCCGCCGCGGGGGCCGCGTAGCGTCTTGTGGGTCGTAGACGTAACGATGTCGGCCACCGGCACGGGTGTCGGGTGCACCCCGGCGGCGACCAGTCCAGCGATATGGGCCATGTCTACGATGAAGAAGGCCTCCACCTCGGTCGCGATTTCGGCGAACGTCTCGAAATCCAGGATACGCGGATAGGCGCTCGCGCCCGCGATGATCATGCGCGGTCGGCTCTTCTTCGCCTGCTCACGCACCGCATCGTAGTCGATGCGGCCGTCGGATTCCCGGACACCGTACGTTTCCGCCTCGAAGAGTCGCCCGCTGAAATTGACCCTCGCTCCGTGCGTCAGGTGCCCGCCATGACTGAGGTCCATGCCGAGAATCCGGTCGCCGGGATCGAGCAGGGCCAAATAGGCCGCCATGTTGGCCTGTGCCCCGGAATGGGCTTGGACGTTCGCGTGATCCGCGCCGAAGATCTCCTTGGCGCGCGACAGAGCCTTCTCTTCGATCGCGTCGACGTGCTCACAGCCGCCGTAGTACCGCTTCCCCGGGAGGCCTTCCGCGTACTTGTTGGTCAGCACCGTACCCATCGCCTCGAGCACCGCTCGCGAGACGAAGTTCTCCGACGCGATCAACTCGAGCTGCGTCGCCTGCCGGTTCGCCTCCGCCCGGATGCTCTCGTAGACGGCGGGATCCGTTGCTTTCAGATGGTCCATGTGCTTTGCCAGCCAGATTGACGGGTGGCCACGAGAGTAGGCTCGATCGGCGACGCGCTAAACGTGGCTACGTTTGAGATTCCTGGCCTCCATGATCCGCTGCTGTGCAACCCTGTCCGCGGCCTGGCTCGTGGGGATGCCGTCATCGGCAGCCCGTGCGAAGATGCGCAGGAGGGTGTTGAAGATCTCACCCGCCTTCTGCTTGCTCTGCTCGGCAGTCCACCCGTGGATCTCACCATAGACGTTGCAGAGCCCACCAGCGTTGATGACGTAGTCGGGAGCGTAGAGTACATCGCGCTCGTGGAGCTTAGCGCCATGTTCGGCGCGCCCGAGCACGTTGTTCGCCGCACCGGCAACGATGTCCACCTTCAGGACCTCGAGCGTATCGTCGTTCACGACAGCCCCTAGCGCACACGGTGTGAAGATGTCCGCGTCGACGGCGTAGATGTCGTCGGGCTTCACCGCCGTAGCGCCGAACTCGTCCACTACCGCCTGCACCCGCGCGGCGTCGATGTCCGTCACGGTCAGGCGGGCTCCGTCTTCAGACAGATACCTGCACACGTGATAGCCCACGTGCCCGAGGCCTTGGACCGCGAGATGCTTGTCGGCCAAATCATCGCTTCCGTACCGGTACTTGGCGCTGGCCTTGATACCACGGTAGACCCCGTAGGCGGTAATGGGCGAAGGATCGCCCGAACGCCCACGCACCCCGGCAACCGAGTCCGTCTCCATGCGCACGAACTCCATGTCATCGACCGATGTCCCCACGTCTTCAGCCGTGATGTAGCGGCCTTTGAGGGATTCGACGGCCCGTCCGTGAGCGCGGAAGATCATCTCGCGATGTATCGTTCGGTTGTCGCCGATGATGACCGACTTCCCGCCGCCCAGGTTGAGGCCGGCCACGGAGGCCTTGTACGTCATGCCACGAGAGAGCCGCAGCACGTCGGTCACGGCTTCCTGGTCACAGGGGTAATCCCAGAACCGGGTACCACCGAGAGCGGGTCCCAACGTCGTGTCGTGGATCGCGATGATCCCCTTGTACCCGATCGTGGGCTCACTCCAAAACACAAGTTGCTCGTGTCCCCTCTTGGCTAACTCCTCGAATATCTCCATCCGTTATCGGCCTCGGCTAGCTATCGTCAGTTGTCGTGGCCCTTTGCGGCCTCGTCCAGTATCTCCCTCGCGATCACGAAGCGAAGGATCTCGCTCGTCCCCTCATAAATCTCTGTGCCCTTGGCATCGCGGAGCAGTTTCTCGACCGGATAGTCCCTCATGTAGCCGTACCCGCCGAAAATCTGCACCGCCTCGTCAGCCACCCAGAACGCCGTCTCACTCGCCTGGAGCTTGGCACTCGCGGCGCGGGCCGACAGGCTATCGGCTCCGGACCCACACGATCCGGACTCCATCGCGGCGGCCCCCGCGTGCACCAGCGCACGGGCACCGGCGATGCGCGCGGCCATGTCCGCCAGCTTGCCCTGAATCGCTCCGAACTCGGCGATCGGCCGCCCGAACTGCTTTCGCTCCAAAGCGTAGGCCACGGAGTGCTCGAACGCAGCCTGGGCGATTCCAACCGCCTGGGCGCCGATGCCCAACCGCCCGACATCGATGGCCTCCAGGGCATAACGAAAGCCCCGCTCGGGGTCTCCCACCACCGCATCCGCATCGATGCGGACGCCGTCCAGTTGCACGGACACCGTCTCGGAGGCGCGTAGGCCCATGGTTGTCTCGCGGCCCGTCACTCCATATCCGTCAGCGGACGGATCCACGATGAACGCCCCGATGCCATGCCCCCGCTCGGCCGACGGGTCCGTTCGCGCGAAGACCAGGACCAGGCCGGCGCGGGCGCCGTTGGTCACCCAGCGCTTCTCTCCGCTGAGCACCCAGCCGTCGCCGTCCCGCACGGCCTGGCAGCCGAGGCCTCCAGCATCACTCCCGGCGTCCTTCTCCGACAGCGCGAACGCCGTGAGAACGTCGCCCGCCGCCATGGCGGGCAAGTACCGCTCGCGCTGCTCGTGCGTGCCATGCGCAAGCAGCAGCGCCGTTACCGGGCCATTCTGGATTGCGACCGTAAGCGAGACAGCCGCGTCTCCCCATGCCAGCTCCTCGAGCGCAAGCAAATAAGTGCTCGCGTCGAAACCCAAGCCTCCGTACTCCTCCGGTACCCGCATGCCCATGAAGCCCAACTCGGCGAGCTTGTCGAAGATACCCGGGTCGAGCTCTCGCGCGGCGTCCCACTGCGGCGCATGTGGCCGGATTTCGCCTGCGGCAAAGTCCCGGGCCATCGCCCGGATCTCCAGTTGGTCGGTAGTGAATTCGCCCGTCAAACAGGCCTCTCAGGACTCGTAGCTGTGAAATCCACGACCGCTCTTGCGGCCGAGCCAACCCGCCGCGACGTGCTTTCGCAACAGCGGACAGGGCCGATATTTGTCCTCACCGAGGTCCCGGTGCAGCACGTCCAAAATGTTCAGCACCGTGTCCAACCCAATCAGATCCGCCAGCGCGAGCGGGCCCATGGGATGGTTCATGCCGAGCTTCATGACCGTATCGATGGCCTCCGCATCCGCGACACCCTCCATGAGGGCGAACACGGCCTCGTTGATCATCGGAATGAGGACCCGGTTGGAGACGAAACCCGGAGAGTCGTTCACCTCCACCGGCGTCTTGCCCAACTCGCTCGCCAAGGTCATCACGGCGGTGGTCGTCTCGTCCGACGTAGCGAGGCCCCGGATGATCTCCACCAGCCTCATCACCGGTACCGGGTTCATGAAGTGCATCCCGATAACGCGTTCGGGCCGTGTGGTCCTTGCGGCGATTTCGGTGATCGAGATGGATGACGTGTTGCTCGCCAGGATCGTGTCGTCCGAGCAGGCATCATCAAGCGAACGCATGATGGAATACTTTAGTTCTGCGTCCTCCGGGACAGCCTCGACGGCCAACTGGACGTCGGCCACCGCTGACTCGAGCGACGTGAATCCAGTAATGCGTCCCAGGGTGTCGGTCTTCTCGGACTCCGTAAGCAGATCCTTCTTCACCTGGCGGTCCAGGTTCTTCGAGATCGCGGCGAGGGCCTTCTCCAACAGCTCGTCGGAGACATCCACGAGGTGCACGGATCGCCCATGCTGCGCACACACGTGGGCGATGCCATTGCCCATCGTCCCGCTTCCTATCACTGCGATTCGATCGATCGCCATTCCACCGTCCTCGACTGCGGTCATCACTCGTCTCAACGACGGTGGCTAGGAGCGCTCCTGTCCGGTCGCCCGGATCTGGCGCGTCACCATCAGCGCGATCAGAGCCTTGATCACGCCGCCCACCATGAACGGCGCCACGCCCAGCGCGAACACCGTCGCGAAGGTCTGGTTGGTGATCACGAGGAGTTGGGCCACTCCTCCCACGAAGATCACCATCGTCCCCACCAGGAGCGCCGCCAATACGCGAGGCCCACCGGCGTCGCGACCCCCGGCCAGCAGACCCACAGCGCACGCCGCGGCCGGAAAGGCGATCAGGTAACCGCCGGTCGGACCGAGTAACCAGGCGATTCCGGCATGACCCACCGAAAAGACCGGTGCTCCGGCTAGGCCGACACCCAAATAGGACACCATGGCCGCCGCACCCGCCCAGGGGCCCAGCACGGCCCCCGCCAAGATCACGAACAGAGACTGAAGCGTCATCGGGACCGCGGTCCCCGGTAGCGGTACGGACACGTATGCCGACAGGGAGGTCATGATCACGAACGCAACGATACCCAACCCGACACGCACACTCCGGGAGGGGGCAAGCTCGTGGACAGCCCAATGTCTGGCCGTGCTGATGATGGCGTTCATCGATCGGTCTCTCCGGTCATATCGACAGTCCCTTCATACCTTCTCCACGGAAAGGGCCACGGCATTGCCTCCACCGAGGCACAGGCCCGCCAGGCCCGTGTCCACGTCGCGGTCGTCCATCGCACCCAACAACGTGACCAGAATCCTGGCGCCGGACGCCCCCAGCGGGTGTCCCAGAGCCACCGCACCACCGTTCACGTTGACCCGCTCCGCATCCATCTCGAGCGCCCGCATGTCCGCGATGGCCTGAACGGCGAAGGCCTCGTTCAACTCGACGAGCCCGTAGTCGCCGACGGCCTTCCCCTCCTTGTCCATGAGGCTTCTCACCGCCTCGATGGGCGCAAAGAAGAGATCTCTCGGTTCGGTACCACTCGTGGCGTACTCCGAGATGACCGCCGTGACCGGCAGACCATGCGCATCCGCATATTCGCGGGACGCCACGACCAGAGCGGCGGCACCGTCATTCAGGCCCGGAGCGTTGCCGGCGGTCACCACCAACTCCTCGATGTCCTCGGGTGCGTCGTTCGGGAACGCTGGACGGAGCTTTCCTAGTGCGTCGAGCGAGGTATCGCGGCGCGGTGATTCGTCCGTGTCCACCACCGTCGTGCCTCGCCCGCTCTCGATGGAGACGGGCACGATCTCGGCTTCGAACTTTCCCGCGTCGATGGCCGCAACCGCCTTCTCGTGCGATCTGAGCGAGAACTGGTCGGCGTCCTCCCGGGTCACACCCGACTTGGCCGCCGTGTACTCGGCATGCCCACCCATGTGGCACTGTCCGAACGAGCACCACAGACCGTCGAGAATGAGGCCGTCCTGAGCGGCACGATCCCCGAATTTGGCGCCCGTGCGGAAGTCGCGGAGGTAGAACGGCACGTTGGACATGGACTCCATGCCCCCTGCCACGATGAGGTGCGCATCGCCTGCGCGTACAGCCTGCGCGGCCAGCATCACCGCCTTCAGGCCCGAGCCACATACCTTGTTCACCGTCAACGCCGCGACCCCGCCGGGTAGCCCGGCCCCGATGGCCGCCTGCCTCGCGGGTGCCTGCCCGGCCCCTGCCGACATGACGTGGCCCATGATGACTTCCTGTACCTCGCTGGCGTCGATGCCGGCCCGCTCGACGGCGGCCCTCACGGCCACGGCTCCGAGTTCGGTCGCAGGCACCGAAACGAGCCCTCCCAAGAACCGCCCGATGGGCGTCCGGGCGGTGCCCACGATTACAGGTTGTCTGGATCGATCGGTCATGTAGCGCTTGTGGTCACAGTGGTCGGGCGCAGCGGAAGCAGCCGCAGCGTTCCATGAATAGCGTTCTAATGTAGAAGGAATCGGATCCCCGGTCACCTGCGATCCCAAGGACTCGCATTGGCTTTCGCGGAGCTCGGCTCAGCCACCGGTACCCACGTCCAGGAGGGCGAGTTGCTGCCCTTGGCGGGCCTTGCCGCGTGGGCGCCCGCGGCGCGGGCGGCGCATGTAGCCCCTGAGAGCATCGAGATCCACGAGGCCCAGCGTGCTCGCCTCGTCCAGGAGCCTGAGCAGGATCCTCGCGGTCGCCAGAGCATCGCCGTGTGCCCGATGGCGAGGATGTATCCGGATGTCGAAGTGAGAGGCGAGCGCATCGAGGTTCCGGCGCCGGACGCGAGGCAGGAGCTTCCGCGCCAACTGCACGGTGCAGAGACGCTCGACCCTCGGCGCCTCTCCTAGGGCATCCACGAGCTCCCGGCTCACGAAGCCCCAGTCGAATCTTACGTTGTGCGCTACGAATATGCGGCCCTCGAGCCGTTCGGCCACCTCGCCGGCGACGTGCTCGAACGCCGGCGCCGCAGCGACCATCTCGTTGGTAATGCCGGTAACAACCTCGATCTTGGGCGGAATGCGGCGCCCTGGATTCAGCAGCGTGTGGTACTCCTCCGTGATCGCGCCGTCCCGGATTTCGTAGATGGCCAGCTCGCTCATGCGGTGGCCCCCCGAGTAGGGTCCCCCGGTGGTTTCGACGTCCACGACGGCGTATCGCAGGGACATCAGCGGCGTGCCCGGTGGAGAGCCGCAGAGGGTCCAGCGACCCTCCGAGTCGACCTTGAACCGTTGGTCGGAGCCCAGCAGCGCGAAGACGGCGGCCGATGCCGCACCGGCGTTGCCCGACAACCTGAGAACGGCGCTGGCCAGATCGAGCGTGTGCACAGGTCCGTCCTTCAGGATCTCCGCGGCCACCCCGACGAGCGCCCTACCCCGCCCGATAACCGACTAGACGCCCTGGCTGAGCGCGAAGGTGAGGGACTCCAATTCAATGACCAAGTTCACGTCCTTCACGGTTACTCCCGCGGGCACCTTGAGGCGTCTTGGGGCGAAGTTGAGGACGCCCCGTACCCCCGCGCGGCTGGCCTGATCCATCACCCCTTGAACGGCTTCCACGGGTACAGCGAGGATGGCGATCTGGATGTCGAGATCGCCCACCACCCGCTCCAGCTCCGCGACATCGCGAATCATCGAATCACCCCATTTTCGCCCGATCTTGGAGGGATCACAGTCAAAGACAGCCACGATCTGGAAGCCCCGGTGCGTGAGCCCTCGGTACTCGAAGAGCGCCGACCCGATGCGTCCGGCTCCGATCAGCGCCACCCGCCACGGCTGGGTGAGACCAAGAATGTCGCGAAGCGCCCGGCCGAGCTCCTCGACCGTATAGCCGAAACCGCGCTTTCCGAATGAGCCGAACAGAGACAGGTCCTTCCGCACTTGGGCGGCCGTGGTCGCACTCTTGGCGGCCAGCTGCTCGCTAGAAACCATCTCTTGCCCGGCACGATCGAGTTCTTCGAGAGTGCGCAGGTACAAGGAGAGCCGGCGCACCGCTGATTCGGAGATTTTCTTGGACACAGGTGCCTGTCGTCTTCCTCGCGTCATCCCACCCGCCGAGATTCGTCTTCCAGCGGGTCGAGCCCACAGCTTGTGAAAACCTTCACAATACTAGGCCGAGGGAGTCCCGAGCGCCAACGCCGCCCAGGCGGCAGCTATGCCAGGAGTTTGGAGATCCGGACGAGTTCGTCGGGAGCGAAGGTCTCGGGCCGCCGAGTGAGGTCCCAGCCGGTCGCGGTGGCGATGCCCTCCACGCTCGCCCTGTCCAGCGCCAGATCCGGGTGGTCACGCAGCGTCTTCTGGAGCTGCTTACGCCGCCATTGGAACACCGCACGGGTGAGCCGCCGCACGCCGGCTTCCTCCGTGAGGGAGAGCGGGGGCGGGTCGTGGGGAACGATCCGGATTACGACCGAATCCACCTTGGGGACCGGTCGAAAGGCGGCCCGAGGGACCGCAAACAGCTTCTTGCAGCTCGCCACCGTACGCACGCCCACCGTGAGCGCCCCGTACTCGGAGGTGCCCGGATCGGCTACCAGCCGCTCGGCCACCTCCTTCTGGACCATCAGAAGGATCTCACGCGGGCGCGGACGCTCGAGGAGCTTGAAGATGATCGGCGCCGTGATGTTGTACGGGATATTCCCAACCACGCGGAAAGGGGTTTGGTCCGGAAACAGCACGCCAAAGTCCACAGTCAGCACGTCCCGGTGGATAATTTCCACGCCCGGTCTGCCGCCGTACGACGCTCGCAGATCCTCGGCCAACTCATCGTCGAGTTCGATCAAGACGAGGCGGTCGCTCAGGCCGATGAGATGTTGGGTCAGGGCGCCCTTCCCCGGACCGATCTCCACCAGCGCTTGTTCAGACGGATCTCCAAGCGAGCCGGTGATCTTGCGCTGTAGGTTTTGATCGATCAGAAAATTCTGCCCGAGAGAGCGCTTGGGCTTCACGAGCGGAAGACGATGACGGTCCGGTCGTCGGAGGGGAGCGAGGGTGTGGCTGCTTCGGCGAGTGAAACCAGTCCACTCACGATCTCGTCGACCGGGTCCTCGCGGCGCTCCACCACGTACCGAATCACGCACTCTTCACCGCTCTGGCGGCCGGGGACGGTCAGCGTGTCCGAGAGCCCATCCGTGAACAGGAACAGGAGGTCGGAACTCGCGTCCCACGGGATCACCTCCTCCCCGTAGGCCTCCGGGCCCGCGATCCCGACAGGAGGATCGGTGGCCAGAAGCCGCACGGCCTCTCCGTCCCCATGGATGATGAAGGCGTGTGGGTGTCCGGCGTTGCTGTAACGCAACTCACCCGCCTCCGCGTCGATCACCGCATAGAACAGGCTCAGGTACATCTCGGTCGTTTCGAGCTCGTCGCTGAGCGCGTCGGCCATGCGGCGCAGCACGCTGGAGGGCCGACCGCTCTCCATGGCGTAGATGCTGGCGGCGCTCATCGAGAGTGCCATGATCAACGCGGCCGGAAAGCCGTGGGTCGAGACGTCTCCGATCATGACGCCCACCTTGTTGCCGGGCAGGTTGAACAGGTGGTAGAAGTCGCCACCTACCTGCTCGGCCGACACGACTCGGGCCGCAACCGACGCGCCGGTGAAGGTCTCGGGCGCCTGGAGCAATTTCATCTGGAGGTTGTGGGCAAGCTCCATCTCGCTCGACATCCGCTCCTGGGCCAGGCTCTCCTGGATGAGCCGGTTGTTCTCGAGGGCAGCGCCGATCTGGCTGGCTATCGCCGACAGGAGCTTTTGGTCGCTCGCGGTGAAGCGCCCTCCAGTCCTGCGGCCGACCAGGTTGATCACACCCACGGTGCGCGCTTCACCCCTAGGCGGCGTGTAGCGGATCGGAACCGACAGGATCGACTGCCTCTGCTCGGTATCGTCGATGAGCGAGCGTCCATCGCGGAACACCTGGGCGGTGACGGCCATGGGGTCGTCGGACCGCAACGGTCCCTCCGGCCCCTCCTCCCCGACCGAGGCCCTCAGGTGGAGCTGCTCTCCTTCGGGCTCGTACACCCACAGGGAGCCACGCAAAGCGCTCAGAACGTCGCATACCTCCACGAGGATGTTCTGCGCGGCGTCTTCCAGCTCGAGGGTGGAGCCCAGCGTCTCGCTGATGGAGTACAGGAGGGTGATCTCCTCGAAACGCTCCGACAACTCGTACGTGAAGAACCTCACCTCTCGGGCGAAATCGAAGGTCCGCTCGAGAACGGATTTGAGGAGAGACGCCATGGACTCGGCGGAGTCACCGGTAGGCGAATAAAGCTCCAGCTCGAACTCCGGTCCGTCGCGCGGCGATATGGTGCGCACGATGCGGCCAGGCGCGCCGTTCGAGTCCGTAACCGGCTCGTCGGAACCATGGATGGGGTACACCGGCACCCGCTCGCCGTCCAGGCCATGCTCCCAGAGGTGCACGTCGAGGCCCAGCTCCCTGCGGAACTCGTCGAGGGTCCTCCGGACCGGGTCCGGGAGAACAGGCATGGCCAGAGGATCCGGGGTCATGCCTGCGCTCCACCCTCGACCTCGCCAGGCGAGTCGCTCTGCTCCAGCCGGAGCACGAGCGTTACCGAGTTACCCTGCTCGTTGAACCTCACCTCATCGAGAAGCGACCGCATGAGAAAAATGCCACGCCCACCCGTCTTGACGACGTTCGCTGGGGTCGTAGGGTCGGGCACGTTGTCCGGATCGAACCCGGTACCTTCGTCCGTGATACGAGCCGTGATCTCGCTGCCGGCCACCACCACTTCGATACGCACACGTTTGGCCGGATCCTCGGCATTCCCGTACAGCATGGCGTTGGAAAGCGCCTCGGTGAGTCCTACACGGAAGTTGAGGTCCAGCTTACGGGCATGCTCACAGCAGGCCGTACACCGCTCCATCACATAGTCGACAGCATGGCCTATGGTCCGAATGTCATTCGGAAGCTCGAGGACGAGCTCGGTTTTCACCGCTACAGCCCTTTCAGTGCCTCTGCTCTGGAATCCGAAATCTTGAAGAGCGTGTCGAGCTTGGTCAGCTCGAACAGGGTCCGGAGATCTTCGTTCAAGCTGGCAAGCCTGAGCTCGCCTCCCTGCTCTCTGATCTTCTTGGAAAGAGACACCAATACGCCCAGGCCGGAAGAGTCGATGTACCCCGTCTGGTCAAAATCCACCACGAACTTTCGCTCGCCGTTTTCGAGCTCCTCGAGGACCTTCTGCTTGAGCTCTTGGCGATTTCCGACGATGAGCTGACCTTCAACGGCGACGACCGTTACGTCGTTCTCCTTGGTCACCTGAAATGCCATGATTCCTCCGAGATTGGACATGGGATCAGGGCGGGGGCCGCGCTAACCCCGAAAATAGGATAAACGTTTGCCGCCGGCAGGGGCAACACTCATGGAGAATCCACCGACATGAGTGCGGTGATGCACGCGACGTTTACGATATCCGGGGGAGTGGCGCCCCTCGAGAGATCGTTGAACGGCCGCCGCAGGCCCTGAATGATCGGTCCGAGGGCATCCGCCCCCGCCAACCGCTGCACGAGTTTGTACGCGATGTTACCGGAATTCAGGTCCGGGAAGATGAGGACATTGGCCTTTCCGGCCGCCGGAGATCCAGGAGCCTTACGGGCGGCCACGGCTTCGATCAGGGCCGCATCTCCCTGGAGTTCACCATCCGCGGGCACGCCGGGGCGAAGCTCGCGAAACAAATCCCTGGCCCGGACCATTCGCTGAACGCTGCCACCGGCCGCGCTCCCCAGCGTCGAATAGGAGAGGAACGCCACCACCGGTTCGTCGCCCACGACGGCGTGCCGGGCGTCCACTGCCGCCGCGGCAATCTCGGCCAGCTGGCGAGGGCTCGGTTCGAGCACCACCCCAGCATCCGAAAAGGTCAGGACCTCCTTCTCCGAGCCACGGAAGGGCGGCACGACCATGTAGAACGAGGACGATACCGTGTTGATATCGTCCCGAAGGCCGATGCACGAGAGTCCTGCGCGGACCACGTCGGGCGTGGCGCGCACGGCCCCTGCCACAGCGCCATCGGCCTCCCCGAGGTGCACCATGAACGCCGCGGCCACCAGGGCATCCTTCGCCCGCTCCCGAGACTCGGCCTCGTTCAACGTCCCCCTACTCAGTCGCTCGCGGGCGAGGGGGACCATGCGTTCCAGCATCTCCGGTCCGGAGGGGTCGACAACGACAACTCGGGAAGGGTCGACTCCGGCCTCGCGAAGGCCTGCCTGCACTTCGTCGACAGGCCCCAGCACAACGGGTCTCACCAAGCCCTCGGCCACCAGCGTGGCCACCGCCGCCAACACACGGGGATCCCCACCCTCTGGAAAGACGATCGTGCGATCAAGCGCCCGAGCCCGCGCGTGAAGGGACTCGAGAAAGTTCATTCGCCGTGCTTCTCCTCCAGACGCTGGAGCACGGAGGGGGAAACGAACCTCGAGACGTCGCCTCCGAGCCTCGAGACTTCCCGCACGAGGGAGGCCGACAGGAACGCGTATCGGGTGTCGGGCGTCAGGAAGACGGTCTCGACCTCGTGCCACAACTCCCGGTTCATCTGAGCCATCTGGAACTCGTACTCGAAGTCCGAGACTGCCCGGAGGCCACGAACGATGAAGTGGGCACGCATCTCTCGAGCGAAGTCGACGAGAAGCCCGCTGAAGCTCGTGACCTCGATGCTGCCTTCGTCCTTGAACACCTCGCGAATCATCTCGAGGCGCTCATCGACGGTGAACAACAGCTCCTTGGACTGCGTCGCGGTACGGGCGACGGCCACCACGATGCGGTCGGCCACCCTGAGCGTGCGGTGGACGACATCTTCATGCCCCAGCGTGATGGGGTCGAAGGAGCCTGGGTAGATGGCAACGACGGGATCGGTCCGAGTCATGC
Organism: Gemmatimonadota bacterium; assembly: GCA_022571515.1. Classification (GTDB taxonomy): domain Bacteria; phylum Gemmatimonadota; class Gemmatimonadetes; order Longimicrobiales; family Gaopeijiaceae; genus JACZXQ01. The sequence continues at coordinate 77,475 of JACZXQ010000007.1, read as the reverse complement.
GTCAGCCACCACGGTGGTGAGGGTCGTGTCTCCGTACACGCGCTGCCGGAGTCCCGACACGTCGGGAATCTCTTGGGCGGTACGATGCTCCAACCAGAGCTCTCGCGCAAACGGTTTCTCGGCGAAACGCTCCACCAGGAGCGCCGCCACCGCAAGGTCATAGGGCGGGTCCGCCATCGCCAGGTCGAAGGCATGTTCCTCCAGCCCCGCCACGAATTTCATTGCGTCCCGCTGGACGACCGTGCAACGGGCACCGGCCTGGAGTCGTTCGATGTTCGATCTCAAGGAATTCAACGCCCCCCGAGCGCGCTCGACGAACACGACCTCCTCGGCCCCGCGGCTCAACGTCTCGAGGCCGAGGGCCCCCGAGCCGGCGAAGAGATCCAGAACACGAGCCCCGGAGATGGAGGGTCCCATCGCCGACATCCATGCCTCGCGTACCCGGTCCGCCGTCGGACGCACGCTCCGTCCGCTGGGGGCCTCGAGCCGCCGGCCGCGCCACTGCCCGGCAATGATCCTCATGCGACATCCGAGGGCCGGATGTCCCGAAAGCGGGCGTCCACCCGGGTGACTCCACGAAAGTGGTCTTCTCTCAACTGGAAGACGGCGTCCAGGGGTCCATCGGACAGCGACTCGGGCACGATTCGGTCCGCCAACCCGAACCCGATGCCGCTCAGGCGTGCGCCGCCCTGCCTGAGCGACAGGCGCAGGTGATTCGAGCCCACCACCTTGGCCTGGCCGTCGAGGTGAACCCCCCTGGCGACGAAGAGCGGCGTTCGGTTACCCATGCCGAATGGCCCCATGTACCGCAGGTAGTGCGCGAGCTCGAGTGTGGCTTCTTCGAGCTCGATTTCCACATCCGGCGAAATCGCGGGCAGAAGCGTCTCTCCTTCCAACCGGCGGCGCGCCTCGGCGTTGAACGCCTCCCGAAACGCCTCGATCGAGTCCTTCGCGATGTCCATACCGGCGGCCTGTGGGTGTCCCCCGAAGCGCCCGAGGTGCTCACTGCAAGCTTGCACGGCCTCGAGTAGGTTGAACCCGGGGATGGACCGCGCGCTTCCGCGGCCCTTCTGCCCGTCCAGGGCGACGAGCACCGTCGGGCGGTGCACACGCTCGACGACGCGCGAGGCCACGATCCCAATCACGCCGGCGTGCCAGCCTTCTCCAGCGAGCACCAGGCCATAATCCTCCTCCGGCCGGAAACTGGCCGAGAGTTGCTCCAAGACCTGGTCCACCGTCCTGCGCTCTTCGTCGCGTCGCCTTCGGTTGGCGTCGTCCAGTATGCCGGCCAGCGCTTTGGCCTCACCGGGATCGGCGGTAATCAGGAGCCGCAGGGCCGACATGGCGTCCTCCATGCGTCCCGCAGCGTTGATGCGAGGCGCCAGTCGAAACCCGACGTCGTCGGCATCCAGCCGCCGCCCGGACACCTCGGCCCGTTCCATGAGCGCCCGCAGACCGGGCTTGTCGGTATTCTCGAGCGTACGCAGGCCGACCCTCACGAAGGCCCGGTTGTCTCCCGTCAGGGGCACCAAGTCGGCCACAGTGGCAAGAGCCACGAGGTCGAGGTGCGCGTGGATCTCGTCGGACGGGATGTCGAACGCCCGTCCCAGCGCCTCGCAGAGGCGGTAGGCCACACCGGTCCCGCATAGGTCCTTATACGGGTATTCGCAACCAGGCTGGTGCGGATTCACCACAGCCACGGCGTCGGGAAGGGAGGCGCCCACCGTGTGGTGGTCGGTCACGATCACGTCGATCCCGTTCTGCGCGGCCTCCGCCACGGCCGCGTTCGCCTGGATGCCCGAGTCCGCTGTGACCACCAGAGTCGCGCCTGCTTCCAGGGCGGCCGCCAACCCCGCAGCGCCGAAGTCGTAGCCGTTCCGGGTACGATGGGGCACGAAAGGGACGACGGTGCCTCCCAGGCGTCGGAACCAGAGCGTGTAGAGGGCAGCCCCGCAGACCCCATCCACATCGTAGTCTCCGTGGACCAGGATCGTCTCGCCTCCACGGATTGCTCGAACCACGCGCTCGGTAGCGCGCTCTACGCCGGCCATGGACTCATGCGTGTGGAGGTGCTCGAGCGGCGGCCTGAGAAACCGCTTGGCCTCATCGGACTCCGTGATGCCACGCGTTACGAGCAGGGAACACAGGGCTGTAGGCAGGGAGAGGTCGGCGGCAAGGGCCTCGACGACCAGGGCGTCCGGAGCCATGGGTAAATGCCAAACAGGCGCCGCAGCCGGGGGAAGAGCGGACGCGGTGCCCGATGGGGTCACGTATTACGCCGAATCAGCCGGCCGCCGACCCCTCGGCCTCGGGAGGCGCCAGGATCACTCCACACCCCTCACAGCGAATCATTTCCTCGCCGTGCAGGATCTGGTTTTGAAGCTGGAGCGGAATGACGCTGAAGCAGTTTCCGCACGCGCCGTCCTCCGTGACATCCGCCACCGCCACCGTTCGGCCGCCCGCGAGGATGCTCTCGTACGTGTCCCGCTCCCTCGCGTCGATTCCCGAGGCGAACGCATCCCGGCGCGACTCGAGCTCGGCCAACTCGGTCTTCGCGGCCTCGCGCTGCTCCACCAACTCGTCACGCTTGGGCTCGACCTCCGCTTGGGCGACTTCGAGAGCCTTTTGGCTCTCCTCCAAGCGCTCCTCCATGCGGCGAATCTGGTCCAACAGCGTCAGCGCTTCCTGCTCAGCGCCCTCCAGGGACCGCCGGACCATGTCGATTTCCGCATGAACGGCAGCCTCCTCGCGCACGTTCCGCACCGTTGTGAGCCGTTCGTCGAGCTTCTTGGAGCGGGCCCGTTTCTCGTCGGCGGAGAGCTCCACGCGTCGCTCGTCGAGCTCGACCTCCTGGAGCCGGCTGCGGAGCCTGGTCACTTCACTCTCCAAGGCCAGCGCCGGTTCCTCGATCACCTCGATCTGAGGGTCGAAGGTCGCCACAATACGCCGGGCGGCGACGATGTCCACATCGAGCTTCTGTAGTTCCTTCAGCGACGTAAGGTGTGTCGTCATCTAATGTCCTGTTTCCGTTTCGAACGTTGACCACCGAGCGTCTTCTTCGCTGTCGCGGACCAATCCAGGCCGAGATCCCGCCGTTCCTTTCCCAGGTCGGCCTTTTCCCTCAGAAGCGCGAGCTTCTCGTCATCGGACTGGGCGTGTCGGATCTTCGCGTCCAACTCCTCCAGGCGACTATCCACCAAGACGATGCGCATTCTGCTCAACGACTCATCGAAAACCCGATGCGCCTGGGAGAGTTCCTCCGGATCCGATAGCAGCGACTCCAAGATCCGAACGCTTTCCGGCGCCATGCCCTCCGGCGCGTGCGTAAGCTCGGGATCCTCCACCAGGGCCTCAAAGATGTCCCTAAATGCCGTATCGAAAAAGTCCCCCGGCCCAACACGCTCCGCGGCGTGCACAACCCAGGCACGATCCTGAACCATCAGGAGCAGTAGCTTCCTCTGGGCTCCCATCCGCGGAACGGCCGGAGCCGGCGCGGTGGGACGCCGGCCATCTCGGTGCTGCGCTCTCGAGGGCGCAGCGTGCATCTGCCGGCGGAGCTCCTCCTCGAGGGTCTCGCGGCGTACTCCTGTCTTCTCCGCAACCTTCGACACGTAGATGTCCCGGAGCGCCAGGTCGCGCGTGGCCCGAATGGTCGGCAGCAGGCGATCGACGGCCGAACGAGTGCCTTCGATGCTCGAGAAGTAGTCCCTCTCTTCGAGGATGTGGAGCTTGCGGTCGAGGACATCCACGGCCTGCTCGAGATAGTGCCGAAGTCCCGCCGCCCCCTCTTTCTGCACGATCGTGTCCGGATCTTCCCCGCTTGGAAACGTGACCACCGAGGGATGGAGTCCCGCCTCGAGGAGCACGTCGCCCGCACGGAAGGTCGCCTTGATTCCGGCTGGGTCGCTATCGAACAGAAGGAGCACCCGCTTGGCGTAGCGCTTCAGAAGCTCGGCCTGCTCCTGGGTCAGCGCCGTGCCCAGCGGTGCGACCACATTCCGGATTCCGGCCGCCGCCATGGATACGGCATCCATGTAGCCCTCCACCACCAGAGCTACCTCTTCCCGGCGAATGTGGTTCTTCGCGTTGTGGAGGCCGTACAGCACCCGACCCTTGTGGTAGATGGGCGACTCGGGTGAGTTGACGTACTTGGGTGAGCCCTCCGCGCCCACTCCGAGCACGCGCGCCCCGAATCCCAGCACCTTGCCGCCCAAGCTCTCGATGGGGAACACGATCCGGTTGCGGAAGCGATCGTACGGTTCCTTGGCTCGCTCACTCTGAGTCAGAAGTCCGACCTCCATGAGGACCTCGTCACCGATACCATGGTGGGCGGCGGCGTCCCTGAGGCCCCGCCACCCGTCCGGTGCGAAGCCGAGTCCGCAACTCTCGGCCGTCTCTTTGCCGATGCCACGTGCGTCCATGTAGTCCCTGGCCTCACGCCCGCCCGCTTCGTCCCAGAGCTGGTCCTGGAAGAACGCACGGGCGAAGGCGTTGGCTTCGTAGAGATGCCGATGCGGGTCCTCCTCCTCCCGTCCCCGGGACACCTCACGAATCTCGACGCCCGAGCGCGCGGCCACGTACTTCACGGCCTCCACGAAGTCCAACCCCTGTCGCTTCATCACGAACGAAAAAACGTCTCCCGACTCGCCACACCCAAAGCAGTTGTAGAACCCCTTGGCGGGCACCACGTAGAAGCTCGGCGTGCGCTCGTCGTGGAACGGACAGTTGGCCTTGAAGTCCTTGCCCGAGCGCTTGAGCTGGACCACCTCGCCCACGATCTCGACGATATCGGCGCGCGCGCGCACCTCATCGACCTGAGCGTCGGGAATCATCGGCGTGCATCCGGGTTCATCACCTCAGCCTCGCCACCGTGACGCCCGCTCCACCCTCGCCGTGGCCTCCGAGGCGAAAATCACGCACACGCCCATCCTGTCGAAGTAGCTCCGTGACCTTGGCCCGCACAGCCCCCGTGCCCTTTCCGTGGATGATGCGCAGTTCCGGCAGGTCACCTACGATCGCCCTGTCGAGCGCAGGACCCAGCTCTATCTCCACTTCGTCGACCCTCAGGCCTCGCAGGTCCACCTCGGTGCATGGCTCCAGGTCGTGCGCGTCCCAACCCGACGGTACGCTCGGTGAGGCATCCCGACCAGCGGCATCCGACCCAGTGGGCTCCAGCTCCGAGACCGCCACGCGCAGCCGCAGACCCGAGATCTCCACCAACGCCCGGTCCTTGGAGAGCTCCACCACGGTTCCTGTGGCGCCGCTTCCGAGCACCTTGACGCGGTCTCCCGGCGCCAGGCCGCCCGGACCGACCCGCTCGGGCTCCTGGGGCTGGAGGTCTTTCTGACGGCGGGCAGCCTCCTCCACTCTCCGCCTCGCCTCACGGCTGGCCTCGTCGAGTTGCGCCGCGTCGGTCGTCTGGCGCACAGCCGCAATGGCCTCTTCGACATCGGCCCTCGCCTCCAACAGGATACGCCGGGCATCATCGCGCGCCCGGCGCTCGGCGCTGCGTTCCTCCCGTCGGAGTTCGGCCTCGCGCTCGGCGAGCTCGGTGCGCAGGCTGGCCGCCGCCTCGCGCTCCCGAGTCAGGCTGTCCACCAACTCCCGGGCCTCGCGATCCTGGCGCTCCAGGCGTTCGAGAAGGTCCTCGACGTTGGCCTCGTCGACCGGTAGGTGCTCCTCCGCGCGATCCAACACCGACGCGGGGAACCCGAGCCGCCGGGCTATGGCGAGCCCATAGCTCCTGCCCGGGCGGCCTTTCACGAGTTCGTACGTGGGTTCCATGCGATCGGGGTCGAACTGCAGGGAAGCATTGACGATGCCGCTGCCTTCGCGGTCGAGCTGCTTGAGCGAACCCAAATGGGATGTGACGAGCGTGGTGGCACCCCTCGAGACGAGCTCCTCGAGAATGGCCCGAGCTAGAGCCGCCCCTTCCGTCGGATCGGTGCCCGTACCCATTTCATCGATCAGCACCAGCGAGCCGGAGTCCGCCTTTTCCACGATCTCCTTCAGGTTGGTGAGGTGGGCCGAAAACGTAGACAGGCTGTGAGCAATCGATTGCTCATCCCCAATGTCCGCGAAGAAACCGCTGAAGACGGGGAGCCGCGTGCCCTTCCCCACCGGAGGGACCACGCCGCTTTGCGTGAGCGCCGAAATGAGGCCGACGGCTTTGAGGAACACGCTCTTTCCGCCCGTGTTCGGCCCCGACACAACCACGGCAGACTCGTGAGCCTCCAGCGCCAAGTCGAACGGCACCACGTCGTCACCACCCGCGACCAGGAGCGGATGCCGCCCTCTTACTATGGAAAAGGCCGTTCCGGCCTTGGTCAGCTCAGGTGACTCCCCGTGCCAGTCCGCCGCGGTACGGGCCCGTGCATAGAGCGAGTCGAAGTCCACCAGGGCCGCGTGGGAGTCGGTCAGCTCTTCTCGCAGGTGGTGAAGGCCGCCCGTGATCTCCCTGAGAATGCGCAGAACCTCTCGCTCCTGTCGGCGCTCCAACTCCTTGAGTTCGTTGGTGAGCGCCATCGCAACGGGTGGCTCGACGAAGAGGGTGGCACCCGTGGCCGACTCGTCGTGGATGATGCCGCCGACCTCGCCCTTCCCCTCCCTCCGGACCGGGATCACGTAACGGCCATCGCGGATGGAGACGGAAGCGTCGGAAACCACGTGCCGTTTCGGAAGGCCGGAGATGTACGCCTCCAGCCGCTTCACGATCTTGATGTGGCCTCGCCGAAGGCCTTGGCGGATCGTTCGCAGATCTCCGCTGGCCGTGTCCAGGACATCTCCCTTGGCGTCCACCGAGCGCTGGATGAGTGACACCATCGCCTCGTTCGCGTACAGGCGGCTCTTCAGTGGAGCGAGCGTGGAGAGCCCCTCTCCCTTGGCGGCGATCGCGTCTCGCACGTAGCCACCCGAAACAAGGAGTACGCCGAGCTCGTAGACCTCGGACGCCTGGAGTACGGCTCCCTCGACCGAGAGTCGATCGAGAACGGGGGTACACTCGGAGATCGCCGGGGCCGACCAGGGTGCAAGACGGTCCAGGAGCACGCCCATCTCGGACACACGAGTGAGCTCGGCGCGTACAGCCTCGAGCTCATATCCGGGCCGGAGCGCCAGCACGGCCTCGCGGCCCTCCGGGCTCGTGGCGCGTCCGGCCACACCCTCGAGGGCCCGATGGAACTCCAGGACCAAGAGGGCATGATCGCTCAACGCCTCGTCACCCCCCCCAACTCCTCCCGCACGATACGATTGGCTTCCTTGCCATCGAACCGACCACGGATTTGGGGCATGATACGGCCCATGAGCGGGCCCATCGCACCGGCACCATCCTGGACGGCTTGCCGCACCAGGGCGCGGACATCCTCCTCGGTCATGGGCGGCGGCAGATACACCTGCAGAATCTCGGCCTCCGCGGCTTCCTTCTCCGCCAGGTCGCTTCGGCCGCCGGCCTCCATCTGCTCTTCCGCGTCCCGGCGCTGCTTGATCGCGCGAGACACCACCTCCTGCACACCCTCCGACTCCAGGTCGGACCCCGTGTCGATCTCTCGGTTGCGCACATCCGACAGCACGGTGGAGAGCAGCACGGTGCGGAGCTTGTCACGGCTCTTGCGTGCGTCGATGAGATCCGAGCGGAGGCGATCCTTCAAGTGATCTGACATAGGGGGAAGCTACCCGATGAAAAAATGGGGGTCAACGCGACACCGGGAATGTGGCCCGACGGACTATTCAGGTGCCCTGGCCAGCGCTTTATCCTGGAAGTCCACGTCCTTCGTCACAGGAGACTTATATGCAATCCACCACGGATCTGGCCGTTCACATCCTGGCCCGCACGCCGGCCCGCACGCTCCCGATATCACACCTGAGCCACCTTATCGAGCAAGAGGCCGGTGGGGCCACCGTCGGGCATGAGTTCCTCGTTCAGGCGTTGCGAGCTCGGCCCAACCTCTTCCGGCTGCTCGATCCTTGGCGGGGGCCGTGGCGTGTGTCCGGACGCACCGACGCCGAAGGGTCCACATTCACCTCGAGTCCACTTGGAGGCCTAACGGACGAGCCGTGGGTGTTATTGCTGGAGCCTCCTGCGGACTCCGAGCTGGATCCTCCGCTGCGCATGCTCCAGGAGAGTATGCTGGCCGCGGGACGGCGTGTGGACGAGCACTCCGTGACCGCACTGGCCCGCTGGCTCCGGATGTCGCTCGAGATGGCTGATGTGGCGCCCTCGCTTCAGCGACGGTCCGTCTCTAGGTGAAAGCTTCCTTGACTCGTGACCAGAGACTTCTGTTGTCGTCACGGTCGATGTGCTCCGGCGCCGGGTCCTCTACGTCGCGGAACGCCTCGAGCAACTGCTCCTGCTCGGCCGTCAGGTCCTCCGGGGTCCAGACCAGCACTTCGACGAGCTGGTCGCCGATGCGCCGGGAATTCAGCTCGGGGAGGCCCCTCCCCTTCAAACGGAGCACGGCGCCGCTCTGGATGCCGGGGGGAATCGTCATCCGCACGGTACCACCCACGACGGGAATCTCGACCTCGGCGCCAAGTGCTGCCTGGGTGAAGGTGATCGGAAGCTCATAGTGGAGGTCGGGCCCGTCTCGCATGAACCGTGGATCTTCCTCCACCTCCAACAAGACGATGATATCCCCTCGTTGGCCGCCGCGTGGACCCGCGTTCCCCCGACCCCTCAATGTGATGTAGTTCTCGGATGTGACACCCGGGGGAACCTCGACCTCGACCTCCTGGTCACTGCGCACCCGGCCCTCGGAACGACATGTGGGACACGGCGTCTCGATCACGCGGCCCTCGCCATGGCACGTGCGGCAGGGGGTCACGCTCACGAACTGTCCGAATACGGAGCGCTCAACGTGTCGCTCTTCGCCGGAGCCGCCGCAAGTCGGACAACCCACCGGCACAGAGCCCGGAGCGGCTCCACTCCCCCTGCACTCCCCGCACGTATCGAGCGCAGCCACCCGCAGGCGCTTGGTGACGCCGGAGGCCACTTCCTGAAGCGTGAGGGGCAGACGCACCTTCAGCGTCTCGCCCTTGACGTTCTGTGGGCGACCCGAGCGACCCCGCTGCCCGCCGAACAGATCCTCGATGCCACCGTAGCCGCCGAAATCCCGCATGAAGACATCCAGGGCGTCCGCGAAATCGAAGCCGCCGCCCGCTCCTGCGCCGCGCTTCAGCCCCTGGGCACCGTATCGGTCGTAGACCGAGCGTTTTTCTGGATCCTTGAGCACCTCGTAGGCCTCGGTGACCTCCTTGAACTTCTCCTCGGCCTCTCTCGAGCCCTCGTTCTTGTCAGGGTGGTACATGATGGCCCGCTTACGGTACGCCTTCTTTATTTCCTCGGGGCCGGCATTCTGTGCGACACCCAGCAACTCGTAGTATTTCGCCATGCTCTCTCGTCTACCGCCCCAGAATCCGGTTCACCATGGTGGATGTGGAATCCACGATGGCGATCACCTTTTCATATGGCATCCGCGTGGGTCCGATCACTCCGATCACGCCTTTGAGGCCACCCACCCGGTACTCCGCCGTAACCATCGTGAAGTCGGCGAGTTCTTCCGACTCGTGCTCTCCGCCGATGGTGATCTGTAAGCCCCCCGGGTGGCTCCGGCCCTTCAACACCTCGGCGAGCAGGTCCCGCCGCTCCGTCAGCCGCATGAGCCCTTTGAGCCCGGCCTGCGACGTGAACTCGGGCTGTGCCGCGAGCAGGCTGGCCTCGCCCAGGTGGATCCGGCTCGTCCCACTCTCGGACCAGTCGAACAACTCCGCCCCGGACTGCATGAAGATGTTCAGGAGCTCTTCCGTCGCGGAACTGTCGTCGGGCCGCGAATCGCGCAGCCGATTGGGAAGGGACTCGCGGATTTCGCGAAGCGTCAGGCCTGCCAGTTTCTCGTTCAGGATCAGGGTGACCGCCACGAGGGCATCCTGAGGCACCTCACCCGGAAGGTCCACGTAGACCGTTTTCACAAGGCCAGACCGGATCGTGGCTACCAGCAGCACCTTATCGCTCGAGACCTGGGTCAACTCGAGGCGTTCCAACACCGATTCCTCGAGCCGCGGCGCGATGGCGATGCCGAGCTCTTGCGTAAGCAGGCCGAGGGCGCGGATCGCCTGCCGTACCAGTCGCTCCACCACCGAGGGTCCGACCTTGTCGAGTTCCTGCGCGAGGCGCTCGTGCTCCAGCTCCGTGAGGCCGGTGGGCTGGATGAGCCGGTCCACGAAAAACCTGTACGCCTGATCGGTGGGAATCCGCCCGGCGGACCTGTGGGGATGGTACAGGTACCCCTTTTCCTCGAGGTCACCCATGGTGTTGCGGATGGTGGCCGGTGAAACGCCCAGCTTGAACCTGCGAGCGATGGTACGGCTCCCGGCGGGTTCGGCCGAATCGACATAGCTACGCACCACCGCCTCGAGCACGCTCTGCTCTCGATTCGTGAGGTCGTTCCCTGTGCCTTGGCTGAGGCTCACTTTAGACATTTGGTTCCGTCATCGCTTCCCCATGAGATCCCTCGAACTCTATCCACTCCGCTACAGGACGCCGTCCAGATCCAGCGTGAGGCGGTCCACAGACAACCAGCCCAGGGGAGTAGGCCGACAGATACCCGCATCGCACTTCGCGAGGTCCGCGGCGACCCATCGTCGCACGAGGTCACAGGCCTCGGCCGGCAGAGAATCGTGTCTGATACCGCGCCGTGTCCGAAGCGCCAACCATACCCGCTCCAGCCGGACGCTGACCGGTTCCAGCACCTCCTCGCCTTCCATCGGGAGCTGCCCGTCACCCGTCAAGCGGACGTATTCGTCCCAGTCGCTCACATTCCAGCGGCGGCGCGGGTGGAGGTAGCTGTGAGATCCGTTGCCGAGCCCCAGATACGGCAACCCCATCCAGTAGACACTGTTGTGGAGTGCCTGGAAGCCGGGCCGGGCAAAACTTGAAACCTCGTAATGCTCGTATCCGGCCCCGGTAAGCCGCTCTGCCGCCTCCAGGTACTCCTCCGCGTAACGCGTCTCTGAAGCGGGCGTTTCTTTGCCCTCGGCCACCGATCGGCCAAGTGGTGTCTTCGCCTCCACCGAAAGCCCGTAGAGGCTGACGTGGGGGGGCTCCATGCGGAGCACGCCGTCGAGGTCGTCGCTCCATGGGCGATCGAGCCGCTCGGGCAAGCCGAAGATCAGATCGACACTGTAGTTCTCGAACCCGGCACGGCGGATGTTCTCCACCGCGGCCACTCCCTCCGCCGGCCCGTGCAGCCGGCCCATCCAGGCGAGCGCCGGTTCGTGGAAGGTCTGGAGGCCCAGCGAGATCCGGTTCACTCCGGCCTCGCGCCAAGCCTGGGCGACCTCCGGAGTGAGACTCTCGGGGTTGGCTTCGGCTGTCCATTCGAGGTCCGCATGCTCGAGGCGGTCGTAACTCAGGAGCTCGCCCAACCCGGCCATGGCTTCCGGCCCAAGCAACGACGGCGTGCCGCCGCCTACATAGAGCGTATCGAGGGTGGAATCCAGCACGAAGAGGCCCTCGTCCTCCAGGGCGGTGACCTCACCGGCGAGGCCGGCCAGCCAGGCGGCGACGTCACCCGTTTGGGCCACCGTTACCGCATAATCACAATAGCCGCAGCGTCGGGCGCAGAAGGGCGCGTGCACGTAGACAGATCGGATCAGTGACGCCGCGGGAGGCTCGGCATCCAGGGCGACCGGGTCAAGAAGGCCCGGCAGACTCATGCCGAACGGCGGAAGCGCATCCCGCTATCCCTGACGGCCCATCCCACGATCTCGAGCTCCGCCAGGCCGGCGAGCGCCTCGGCCGGCGTGAGCCGGACCAGGTGTGCCAGTCGGTCGACGTCGACAGCGCCATCTCCGAGCGCCCGCCAAAGCTCGAGCGCTTCGCTGCCCACGTTGGTCGGCTCGCGCTGCCCACCCTTCGACTCGGCCGGTTCGCCGCCGGTGACCGCTGCGACGAATTCCGCCACCGATGTGATCATGCCGGCCCCATCCCGTATCAGGGCGTTGGATCCCTGGCTGGACGGCGTTCCCAGCGGGCCTGGAACCGCGAAGACATCGCGCCCGAGGTCGAGCGCGTGGCCCACGGTGATGAGGGCGCCGCTACGTGCGGCGGCCTCCACGACCACCACCGCGTCCGCAAGCGCAGCCAGGACTCGGTTCCGCCGTGGAAAGTGATGAGCGAGCGGCGGGTCTCCGGGAAGGAACTCGCTCACCACCAGGCCCGTGCGCAGGATTTGCCGCCCGAGCCCCGCATGGCTCGAAGGACTCAGCACATCCGGGCCGGAGCCCAGGACCGCCACGGTTGCCCCGCCTGCCGCGAGGCACCCCCGGTGGGCGGCACCGTCGATCCCGAGCGCCATTCCACTCACGACGACGACGCCGGCTCGGGCCAGGGCGCCGGCCAGCTCCTCTGCGGTGCGCCTCCCGTAGGCCGTCGACCGACGCGAGCCCACGATCGTCACGGAGCGTCGCGCCAGCAGCGAGGCGTCACCGCGAAGGAACAGGAACGGCGGCGGATCGTGGAGCTGCCGCAAGCGATCCGGATACGACGCCATCTCCACAGTGACGATGTCGATCGCCCGGCCGGCGCAGCCTTGGAGGATCGCCAACGCCTTGAGCCGGACATCGCGGGGATATCCTCCAGCCTTCAGACGCTGCGGAGGGAGCCCAATGACCGGAGCGAGGGCGGCCAACCCCGCGTCCATGGCTCTCTTGGCGGTACCGAAGTGCTCCAGCGTGCGTTGGACGGCCACGCAGCCGGCGCCCGGCAGGAGACTGAGGGCCACAAGGTCCACGGCGGCCTCCGGGCCTCCGGTGGCCTGAGGCGTCAGGGAGTCCAATCTTCGTCCTCGTCCGGACCACGCTCGGCATCGACGACCTCGCGGGTCTTGCGCCATAGCGCTTCGAGCAAGGGGTCCAAGCCGATACGTGAGACGGCCGACGCTACGAACACTCCCCACGCCTCGGGCGCCTCCACCACGGGGGCGTCGTCGCCGGGAGCCAGGAGGTCCGCCTTGCTGAGCACCAGGCAATGCGGCCGCTGCGCGAGATCGGGCGAATAGGCTTCCAGCTCCTCTCTGAGCGCGGCGTACTCGGCCTCGGGATCCTCGGCGTCGAGCGGAACCATGAGCACGAGCGTGCGCGTCCGCTCGATGTGGCGGAGGAACTGGTGGCCCAAGCCCTTGCCCTCGTGCGCACCTTCGATGATGCCTGGAATGTCCGCCATCACGAACGAGCGGAAGTCGCTCAACTCCACCACACCGAGGTGGGGCTCCAGCGTCGTGAACGGGTAGTCGGCCACCTTTGGGCGGGCCTTGCTGATCGAGGCGAGCAAGGTGGACTTACCCGCATTGGGCTCACCCACCAGACCGACGTCCGCGATGAGCTTGAGCACCAGCTCGATCCGGCGTTCCTCACCCTCTTCACCCGGCTCCCAGTACCGCGGCGTCTGCCGCGTCGCGCTCGTGAACCGTGCGTTGCCACGCCCATGGCGCCCGCCCTTGGCGACCACAATGCGGTCGCCCGACTCGAGCAGCTCGCCCAGTTCCTCACCGGTATCCGCATCTCGGATGATCGTGCCCGGCGGAACCCGCAGCTCGAGGTCGGCGCCGCTCTTCCCCGTCTTGTTGTTGCCCTCACCGTGCCGGCCACGCTCCGCTCGGTAGTGCTGTTTGTAACTGAAATCCATGAGCGTGGCGAGTTGGGCGTCGGCGACCAATATCACGCTTCCGCCGTCCCCTCCGTCACCACCGGCGGGGCCTCCTCGCGGCACACCCTTCTCGCGCCGCATGGCTTCGGAGCCGGATCCACCCACCCCTCCGAAGACGTTTACGATGGCGTGATCGATGAACATTGTTCAATCCTCGGTCACGGTAGCAACTGCAACTCGATCTCGGCCCGGAGATCTCCCACGACCGTGCCGAGCGTGTTCCGGATAGGGGGCTTGGCGAATCCGGCCAGAGAGTCGAGCTCGTCCGCGCCCAAGAGGCCGAGTGCCTCGAGCACACCGACCAAGGCGACCGTGCTCGCCCGTCTCGCACCGTCTTCAACCTTGATCGCCACTCCCACCCTGCCCTCGACATCGCCCACCGCGTACACACCTTCGGCACCCGTCTTGGCGAATATGCGACCCCCGCCCACCTCCATGACGGCGGTACAAAGGCGATCGCTGCCGGCCACCATGAAGGGATGTGCGGTCATGGCGCTCACGACGCGACCGGCGGGCTCGCCGCGGGCAGCGGCAGCCGCGAAGCGCGCGAAGGACACCGCCAAACGGGACAGTGGAGCGCGGAAGCACACCACGCCGCATCCGTCCTCACCCGTACCGATCTCCGCTTCGGCCATGCCGCTCCAGCGAGCCATCTCGGAGTGCATCCGCCGCTGCACGGGATGCTCGTACTCCATGTATCCCGCGGTGGGCCACCCATGATGCACCGCCAGAGCCAGCATGCCGGCATGTTTTCCGGAGCAGTTGTTGTGGATCGAGCCGGGAGATTCTCCCGACCGCACCAGAGCGGCCGCCGCAACCTCGGACATCGGTTCATGCGGGCCGCATTCCAGGTCCGCTTGCGTGAGGCCGGCCTTTCCGAGGATGGCCAGGGTGCCCGCAACGTGCTCCGGCTCGCCGCCGTGGGACCCGCAGCAGAGAGCGAGCTCCGCGCCGGTGAGGCCGAACGTGTCCACCACGCCATCCTCCACGAGCGGAAGCGCCTGGAGCGGCTTCGCGGCGGACCTGTAGTAGGTCGGGATGTCCGGATCCCCCGCCGAAGCGACCGTGCGGCCCTCGGCGTCGACGACCGCCACGTGTACCGTATGTGCCGATTCGAGGAGACCGTTACGGGTACACACCACACGGGCAGTCATGATGGGGTGCCTCCGAAGTGGGCCAGCAAGGGGTTTTCGCGTCGGAACAACCTAGCCCAATCCTTGTGCCGCCGGAATGAGCGTGTGGGTCGGGATGGACCGGCCGGTCCTATTCCCGCGCGGCGCCCCCGGACGTTGCCAGCGCCTCGGAGCCCGAGGAAAGCGCGAACCCCTTCGGCTCCTGAACCAGTTCGGCGGCCCGGAACAGGCTCCGAGGACCTTCGGCTGACCGGAGCAACTCCATAGCCTCGACGAGCTGCTTGTCCGAGTCTCGTGTCTGCTCGAACCGGCCCACGGGGCCCCAAGCCTGCAACGCGATCTCGCGCTCGAGTTGGAACCGGATGAACCGCTGAGCCTGCCGGAACGTGTCGCGGTCCGTCTCGAGCCCCGCCTTTTCAATGCGCGTGTAGAACGCCTGGAAATCACCCCTCGCGAGGTCGAAGCTCGGCGCAAGGCCAGGATGATCCTGAACGTAGGCCACAGCGTAGTTGAAGATCTCCGACCTCAACACGCCCGCCTGCCTGTAGAGCGCCAGTACGGCCTCGGCCTCGGCCTCGGAAAGCGTGTCGGGTACCACCGCCAGGTCCGGCGTGATACCGCCTCCTCCGAAGATCGTGCGGCCCCCCATCGAGTCGAACGTGGGCTGACCCTCGGTGTCGGGCAGCGCGACCGAGCCGCCCGCGAGGACCATGGCCGCGCCCACTCCCGCTCGGAGAGCCTGTTGTTCCTCATGAGGCTTCTGGATCGAACGACCCGACGGCGTAAACCAACGCGCCGTCGTGAGACGGAGCACGTTTCCACCGCTCAGGCGGTACAGCGTCTGCACGGACCCCTTGCCGAAGCTGCGGGCACCGAGCACCAACGCCCTATCGTGGTCCTGGAGCGCCCCCGCCACGATCTCCGAGGCGCTCGCGCTGTTCCCGTCGACGAGGACGACCAGCGGCAGGTCGGGAAAACGTTGGGGACGTACCGCGTTGAAGCTCTCGTTCTGTCCCTGGGCACGGCCCCTCGTTTCGACGATCCCCACTCCGGCGTCGAGGAAGATGTCGGCGATCGCCACCCCTTGGTCCAACAGGCCGCCGGGATTCTGGCGCAAGTCGAGGATCAGGCCCTCGAGGCCTTCCCGGGCGAGCGAATCCAATGCCTCACGCACTTCACGGGTCGACGTTTCGCTGAAGAGCTGCAGCGGGATGTAGCCGATGCCTCCGTCGAGCATCGAGGCAAAGGGCACGGAGCGGAGCTCGATGACCGCGCGCACGAGCGTGAACGGAATCGGGTCGGCGACCCCGGGGCGCTCGATGACAACGTCGATCGAGGTGCCCGGCGTGCCCCGCAACTGCTCCGCCGCGGCGTCCGTACTCCACTCGAGCGCCGACTCGCCACCGATCTCCACGATGTGGTCTCCGGTGTGGATTCCGGCCCGTATGGCCGGCCCACCTGGAATCGTGTTCATCACCGTAATGACATCCTCGCGTGCGAGGATCTCGAGCCCGACGCCGCCGTACTCGGCGTCGGCACCGCTCCGGAACCTGAAGCTATCCCACGTCTCGGCGTCGATGAGACTGGTATTGGGGTCGCCGAGCTCTTTCAGCACGCCCTCGATCGCCGAGTCGTACAGCTTGGAACGGTCGACCGGGTCCACGAATCGATCGGTGACGTGATCCACGACCTCCTGGAACAGCCGTACCTGGAGGTAGATGTTCTCATCCTGGCTAACACCTTTTTGGAGAAACCAGCCCCCCGTGACCATGGCGACCGCCATGACCAGGATGGGTGCGAGAACCGATCGTCCGTTACGCATTCAACCTCCGTTACCGCCAGCATCGCGGGCGCCCACCTCCGGCGCCCGCCGCAAACTGACTAAACCCCCTTGGTGGAGAATGTTTCGGGAAGTGCCTTCATCAGGACCTCCCGCACCCTCCTGTGTACCGCCGCGGCGTCACCCGAGGCATCGATAACGTGGGCGCCAGGCTCGCTGCGGGCCAGTTCCAGGTATCCCTCTCGCACCGTCCTCAGGAACGCATCACCCTCACGTTCAATGCGATCTCTCCCGGCGTGGCCATGCGGCTGCCGCGCCAGACCGTCCTCGGCCGGAAGATCGAAGATCAGGTAGACGTCCGGCCTCAGTCCCCCCGTAGCGAAACTATCGAGTTGGCGCACGCGTTCCAGGTCCAACCCACGCCCGTAACCCTGATATGCCAACGTAGACATCGAGTACCGGTCGGCGACGACGAGCTCCCCACGATCCATCGCCGGCCGCACGATCTCCCGGACGAATGCGGCGCGCGAGCCCAAATAGAGCAGCAACTCGGTCTCCGCCGGCACGGCAAGCTCGGGGCGGTCCTGCACAATCTCGCGAATCGCCTCCCCGACTTCGGTGCCACCGGGCTCACGCGCGGCGGTGAAGCGAATTCCCAGATCGATGAGCCACTGCGTCAGCAAATCGGCCTGGGTAGTCTTACCCGCGCCTTCAACGCCTTCCAGTGCTACGAGCCGGCCCTTGGGCATCGCTTGCGTTCCCGTCAGTCGTAGTACTCGAGCCCGAGGTGTGTGATCTGCTCTTCGCCACCGAGCCACCGGAGCGTGTTCTTCAGCTTCATTTGCTGAATGAAGAGGTCGTGCTCAGGGTACAGTCCGGGCGCCGTTTGAGGGGCCTTGAAGTAGAAGGAGAGCCACTCCTGGATGCCCTTCATGCCCGCGCGGGAGGCGAGGTCCATGAAAATCGCGAGATCGAGCACGATCGGTGCGGCAAGGATCGAGTCCCGGCAGAGGAAGTCGATCTTGATCTGCATCTTGTATCCCATCCACCCGAAGAGGTCGATGCTGTCCCAGCCCTCCTTGTTGTCGCCGCGGGGCGGATAGTAGTTGATGCGGACCTTGTGGTAGAAATTGCCGTAGAGCTCCGGGTAGAGGTCCGGCTGAAGGATGTGCTCCAGCGCCCCAAGCTTGGACTCCTCCTTGGTCTTGAAGCTCTCGGGATCGTCCAGAACCTCGCCATCGCGGTTACCGAGGATGTTGGTGCTGAACCAGCCATCCAGCCCGAGCATCCTGGCCTTGAGTCCCGGCGCCAGGATCGTCTTGATGAGCGTCTGACCCGTCTTGAAGTCCTTGCCGACGATCGGGACCTCGCGGTCGATCGCCAGCTGCTCGAGAGCCGGGAAGTCGGCCGAGAGGTTGGGTGCGCCGTTGGCGTAGGGCACGCCTTCCATCAGGGCGGCGTACGCGTAAAGCATGCTGGGCGCGATGGACTCGTCGTTGTCCGCCATCGCCTTCTCGAACGCCTCGAGGGTGTCGTGCGTGGGGCCAGGCCGCAGGAAGACCTCGGTCGATCCGCACCATACCATCACCAGCCGGTCGCAGCCGTTCTCTTCCTTGAAGCGCCGGATGTCCTCGCGGAGCGCTTCGGCCAACTCCTTCTTGTTGGCCGCGGTCTTCACGTTCGGGCCGTCGAGGCGCCTCACGTATTCCTTGTCGAATACGGCCGGCATGGGCTTCACCGCGGAGAGCTCGTCTTTGATGGGATCGAGATGTTCCCGGGTCAGCACGCCGCAGTTCGTGGCGCTCTCATACGCGTTGTCCGGAATCGGATCCCACGCGCCGAATACCAGTTGATCGAGAGAGGCGATATCCACGAAGTCGCGGATGAGCGGATTCCGCTCATCCGTGCGTTTGCCGATTCGGATCGTGTTCATCTGCGTGAGGCTTCCGATGGGCTTGGCCAGCCCATTCCGCGCCGCGATGACACCCGCCACAGTCGTGGTCGCCACCGCTCCCAGTCCGGGGAGGAGCACGCCGAGCCGCCCAGCGGCCGATTTGATCTCAGGAGATTCCTTCACTGTTTTTCCTTATTGTTTCAGGCGTCGCATGCCCCGGTCATTCGTCCAGGGGCACACCCGCAGCCCGTTTGTAAACCCAGTAGATTCTATGAAACGCCGTGATGTTCGTCAGTACAGCCACGATTACGATCACGGTGCTCAGCACCAGCCCATCCCACATCAGACCGAACACCAGCGAGCCCGCTCCCAGGAGCACCACGCGTTCGGCACGCTGCATCAGCCCCACGGAACAGTCCAGTCCCAAGGCCGCGGCTCGCGCCCTCGTGTAGCTGATCATCAGCGAGCCACCCATCGCGAGCATGATCGCGTAGATCATGCCGATGTCCTGAAGGTCGGTCTGGTACTGATTGTACAGCGAAAGGAGGCCGATGTAGACCACGATCTCGCTGATCCTGTCGAGCGTCGAGTCGTAGAACGAGCCGAATTTCGAGGCCAGCCCGCCCAGTCGCGCCACCCGGCCGTCGACGATGTCGAACGCCCCGCCCACCAGCACCAGCAGTCCAGCCCATCGTACGTGATCCTGCCCGTACATGAGGCCGGCTACCACCGTCGTCACGAATCCGGCGGTGGTGAGCGCGTTCGGATGAACACCACTCTTCACCAGCCGGCGCGTCACCGGATCGATGATCCTGTCGACGAATTCGAGCTCGCCGAGACTCATGAAAGATTCCCGCCAACCGTTCGCACGGCCCTACGGAAACACGATTCGGCTCTCACTCCCCTTATCGATCCCCTTCTGAATCGTTTGGTTCACCTTCAGGACGATCTTCTCGAAATTCGCTTGAGCGGAGACCAACACCTGGTAGGTCGTATTCGTCTGGAGTCTGCTCACGGCATCCTCGTATTCCTTCTTCAACTCGTCGTCCGGCTCCCCACCTGTCCGAAGGGCCTCTTCGATTCGCTTCTCGAGGGCCTCCAGTTCGCTCTTCGACTCGGCGATGGCGCGATCGTCGTCCGCCGATGCGACAGCCCTCTTGAGCACCTGGTACTCATCCGCTCGGGCCAACGCCCTGCCCAGATCTGTCGCCATCTCCATCAAGCGCTCCATCCAGCGTCACCCCTCGGTTTATTGTTCGTCCGCTATCCGCGCGCCGCCATCACCACGCGAGGCCTGCCTGCGAGGTCCTTTCGAACCACCGGCTCACTGAATGCCTGCCGTTGCCGAATCAGGCCCGCCACGTCATCCACCTGGCCATCCCCCACCTCGAGGGCGAGGAGGCCTCCTTCATTCAGTCGATCGGGTGCGTCCATCACCAGAGCGCGGATCACGTCCAGGCCGGCCGGACCCGCGAACAGCGCGCCGGGCGGCTCCCATTCAGTGATCTCCGGCGCCAAGTCCGGCGCGTCACCGTCGGCCACGTACGGCGGGTTCGACACCACTATGTCGAAGCGCTCGCCCGGTTCGAGCGGCTCGAACAGAGAGCCGGCCCGGAACTCGAGCGCGCCGTCCACACCCGCCGCACCGGCATTCTCGCGGGCGAGCTGCAACGCCTCCTCGCTCGAGTCCGTTGCAACCACGCGCTCGAAGGACCCCTCCGTCACCAGTGACAGCGCGATCGCCCCGGTACCCGTCCCGATATCGATCGCGGACAAGAGCTCTTCACGGTCGGCCGCCCAGGCCAGCACTTCACCCACCAGCGCCTCAGTCTCGGGCCTGGGGATCAAGGCCCGCCGATCGGTCTTCAATTCCAACTCACGGAAGCCGGTCCGCCCCAGAATGTACTGAAGTGGTTCCCGGCGCCCACGTCTCAGCAACAGGGGCTTGAACGTGGCCAGTTCATCGGCCGCCAGTGGACGGTCGAACTGGAGGTAAAGCTCCAGCCGCTCCTTGCCCAACGCCTCGGCAATCAAACGCTCCGCGTCGAGCCGCCCACCCTCGACACCCTTGCCCGTCAGATAGTCGGCGCTCCAGAGGATCAGGCCGAGTATGGTCCAAGGCTCACCCGGAGCGCGGGCGCCTACCGGCTCCGGATCACGCACGGCGGTGGGGCTCAATGGCCGTCACTCTCGAGGCGCTCGGCCTGTTCGGCCAGCCGAAGGGCGGAAATCAGCTCAGCCAGGTCCCCGTCGAGCACTTCATTCAAACGGTAGAGCGTAAGACCGATTCGGTGGTCGGTCACGCGGTTCTGCGGGAAGTTGTAGGTGCGGATCTTGGCCGACCGATCACCCGTTCCCACCTGAAGCTTCCGCTCCCTCGCCCGCTCGGCCTGTTGCTCCGAGATCTTCAGATCCAGAAGCCGCGCCCTCAGCACCTTCATGGCCTTTGCCCGGTTCTTGAGCTGTGACTTCTCGTCCTGGCAAGAGACCACCAGGCCCGTCGGCTCGTGCGTGATGCGCACCGCCGAATCGGTCGTATTCACGGACTGTCCGCCCGGCCCGGAGGAGCGGAACACGTCGATCCGGAGATCCTTCTCCTCGATCTCCACGTCGACTTCCTCCGCCTCCGGCAAGACCGCGACCGTAGCGGCGGAGGTATGAACGCGCCCCTGGCTCTCGGTCTCGGGAACACGCTGCACCCGATGGACGCCCGACTCGAAGCGGAGTTGGCCGTACACGCCCTTCCCGCGCAGCGTGAAAACCACCTCCTTGATCGACCCGGGGATCCCCTCCGACAAGCTCATGACCTCGACGCCCCAGCCGCCCCTCTCCGCCGCACGCTTGTACATGCGGAACAGGTCCCCGGCGAAGAGCCCGGCCTCGTCTCCGCCCGTACCCGCACGGATCTCCACGACGGCCGTCCTATCCTCGAGGGGGTCCTTCGGGATCAGGAGCTCCCTGGCGTGTACTTCCAGGGTTTCGAGACGACCCTCGAGCATGGCGACCTCCTCCGCCGCCATGGCCCGCATCTCGGCATCCTCCGCATCCGAGGCCAACTCTCTCGCGCCCTCGAGCTCTTGCACCAGATCCTGAAGTTCGGAACCGGTGCGGACGATGGGCTCCAGGTGCGCTCGCTCGCGTCCCAGATCGCGAAGCCGGTCGGGATTCCGGGAAACTTCCGGATCGGCCAACTCGGCGTCCAACGCGCCAAGCCGTTCGCCAGCGTGAGTGAGGCGCTCCAGGAGTCGTGTGTCGATGGGATCGTTCATAGTGACCGCGCCCGCCGGACCGTCTGCCGGCTACTTCTCCGCCTTCTCGTACTTCCGCTTGAAGCGCTCCACACGTCCGGCCGTATCGACGAGGCGCTGCTTGCCGGTATAGAACGGATGACAGACGGAGCAGATCTCGACGTGGATCTCATCTTGGGTGGACATCGTGTTGAATGTGTTTCCGCAAGCACAAACGACTGCGGTGTCTTTGTACTCGGGGTGTATGCCCTCTTTCATCGCCTATCTCCGATCTCAACAGAAAACGGGCCACACGGCCCGCGATCGTACCGAAGATCCGGAAACACGCGTGCGGTCCGCCGGCTCCTCAGCCCGAACAATATAGACGGGCCTCGAAGGCAGTTCAACCGGACCGGGTCAAGTCGGGCTCGAATCCCCGCTTCACGGCCAGGAGCAACAGCAGCACCGCGCTGATCGCTGCCCCACGGCCGACGACATCGCCCCATCGCGTGTAAAACGAGATCACGTCGCTCGTGAGCACGGTGGCCGTTCGGACCTCGGCCGAAAACAGAGGGGTCGCTCCGTAGATCCGGCCCACGGGATCTACGAAGAGTGAGATGCCGGTGTTGGCCGAGCGAGCGATGCCGACGCGATTCTCGATGGCGCGCATGACGAGGTGGGCCGGATGCTGCCACAACGCCGCGGTCTTGGCATACCACACTTCCCTGCCGTACCAGGCGTCGTTCGTCAGATTGACCAACAGGTCGACGCCGGCCCGCCGAAATCCGCGAGCCACGTCGGCGTAGGACGATTCGTAGCAGATCAACACGCCGAAGCGGGCGCCGTTGGCGGTCTCGCCCACCGGCCATCCGGTGCCCCGCCCGTACGCGCCGAAGAAGTTGAGCCGCTCGAGAAGGAACGGAAGCGGCGTCCGCTCCACCACGGGCACCAACTTGTGCTTGTCGTAGCGGTAGTCGGTGAGCCGGCCCTCCGCGTCCAGCATGAAGGCCGAGTTGAACGGGATGAGCGAGCCGTCGTCCCGGTACTGGTGGCCGATGGAGCCGAACACGACCGGAACTCCAGCCACCCTTGCCAGCTCGGACGCCCGCGCCTGCATGGGCACATCGAGCTCGATCCAGGCGCTCAACGTCACCTCCGGCCATACCACCAGGTCCACTCCTCGCGTAGGCACGAGGGGCATCAAGGTGGCCAGGGCGATGAGAGTGCTGTCGATGCCTCGGTTCTCGCCCAGCTTCACCTCCTCCGGGATGTTCGGCTGGACGACGGCAACCGTGGCGGCAGGACGGAGCTCGAGTGTGCGGGCCCTCCACACACCCCAGCCCATGGGCAGGATCACGACCAGCGCGAACACCACCGCCCGCCGAAGACTGCGGGCGGCCGGCTGAGCATCGCGATAGCCGATCACGAGCTGCGCGAGCAGTCCATTGATGAGCACCAACCAGAACGTGACGCCGCGGGCGCCGATGAGTTCGGCAATACCCACCAGTTCCGGATAGCCCGTCAGAGATGTGCCCAGGCCCAGCCACGGAAAGGCCAACTCGCCGGGCATGTGCGCACGCAGCCACTCGATGGCCGTCCACGCGATAGGTAATGCCACCCACAGCGGAATCCGCGCGCCGTGCAGAAAACGGTGCATGGACCAACCGAACAGGGCTCCCGCGAGGGTCAGGCCGATCACGGTGCCCACGTACGCGAGCGCAGCGAGCTTCGAGTACCAGACCAGGGCAACCAGAATCCAGTAGAGCAGCGTGCCGAAGTAGAGCGCGCACAGTAAGGCGCCTCCCCGCATGGCGGAGAACGACCCCTCTCGGCCAGCCGGCAGGTCACTCAGCCAAACGGCGAAGGGCACCAGCGCCAAGAACGGCGGGATGAGGAGATGGAGCGGCGGAAAGCTGATGAGAAGGAGAAACGCCGAGACGGCCGGCAGGAGCCGCTCGCCGGCTCTGGGCGTCAGCTCCTTGAACACGCCGATCAAGCCTCCAACCACACACCCCAGGCAACGGCGATGTGCACCGGCAGCGCGAGCGCAATCACCACGCCGTTCACCTGGTCGAAAAGGGGGATCACCTGGAGGACCATGCCGGCCACGGACAGCGCCGCCGCCGTCACCGCCAGGGTTTTTGCAAGTCGGGCGCCGCGGCCGAACACGGCCGCTGGAATCAGCAGGGCCAGCGGCAACGAGAGCGGGCTGAGCTGGAGCGCGTTCTCGTTGAGTTGAAAAACCGTGTGATCCGTGAAGAACCACGACAGCACCAAAACCGTGCCGGCGAAGCCGATCACCAGGCTCCAGGCTCCTCCCACGAGGGCAAAACCCCAGCGTGCCGCTCGGTTGCCCCCCACGCCCGCCCGTGCGGCCATGGCCAGCACCGCAGCCAAGCCCAACCCGACGAAGAGGTACCCGAAGATGAACCCAGGCGCACTCTGCGGCACCACGGCGGGTTCGCGATCGAACGCCCTCCGGCGTGGTCCCATCAAAGGGATCGGAGCGCCGTCCGCCCCGACAACCCGAATGCCCTCGAGATGGCGTTGCAGCTTCAGCGGCAAGAACATCTCCTCCCATGCGCTGATCGGGCGGTCGCCGCGATGGCCGACGATGAACTGCATCCCCGAGTACGCCCACGGAATGGACTGGAGCAGGCGCGCGGCGTGCCACCGGAAGGTCGTGCCGGTTTCCATGGACTCCGTGGCACGCCTGATTTGCCCGTCCAGCACGACATCGAGCACGTCACGCACCCGAGTCGAGCAGTTGTCCAGGAAGTAGTCGTAGAGGTACGAGCGGTTGGCGTCCGTGTCGTTGGCAATGAGGAGCCTCTGGAGCTCCAAGCGCTGGCTGGGAGTGAGGTTGATGTCCTGGAGCGAGACGTCGCGGCCGACGGACTCGTAGAAGTCGATCAAAGCCGGGGCGTGGTAGGACTGCACCTCGTAGAGCATCCGGCCGAGGAACAAGCGGGGAAGGAAGTTCTCCTGCCCGAAGTCGAAGATGCCCCAGTTGTAGGCCGCCTCGGTGCCGGCGCTTCGATCTCGGATCCAGATGGCGTTGTGGCTCCATCGTTCCCAGATGGCTTGGCCCGGCCCAATGGTCATGAGCACCACCTCCAGGTCCGAGCCCGGCTCGGGTGCCGCCGGGCGGGCCGAACCGGCATCCTGGCCCATGACCTGAGTGGGTACCAGCGCCAGGATCACGCCCATTACCGCGCGCTCCGCCGCCCTCCCAAGCCATCCCAGCAAGGCTACAGCGCCACCTCGCACTGCTCCCGCGCCGATCGGTAGGCCGCCTCGACCACCTTCATCAGTTCGATCTGTTCGACCGGAAGCGGTATATCGGAATGCCCGGAAATCCCACGCACGAACTCGTCGAGCAAGCGCCGGTAGGCGTTGGTGAAAAGATTCTCCCCTCCGCGGGGCTTCGGTTGCCGGGGAGTGACGTTCATGGGCCTGCCGCCCAACTGCTTGTGCACCTGAAGCGGCGGGAGCGAACCGGAGCCCTCGGTACCCATGACCCGCGCCGAATGCTGGTCGGCTTCGGCGAACAGGCTCCAACTCACATCGATGTTGAAGGCGGTGCCGCTCTCCGACACGGCCAGGACCGTCGCCGAGTCCTCCACGCCGGCCTCGCCCGTCCTCATGACGGCGGACACTCTCGTGATCTTCGGATACCCCACCAGCCAGAAGGCCAGGTCGAGCGCCTGCACCCCTAGATCCATGAGGGCCCCACCGCCCGCCTCGCCCCGCTGCTGACGCCACGTAATCCGGCCGAAGGGCATGCGGCGGGTGAGCGAGCTACCGCAAACAGCGAAGACGGTGCCCAATTCGCCGCCGGCTACGAAGGTCGCCAGAGCCCCGGCGTCGGGCCTGAAGCGATGACTCAGGCCCACCATCAGGCAGCGCCCGGACTCACGAGCCGCGTTGACCACATTCTCGGTCGCTTCGGCGGTCAAGGCCAGCGGCCGCTCCACCAGCACGTGCTTGCCCGCGTTGAGCGCCGCCACGGCGAGCCGCTCGTGCAAGTACGTGGGCGTGCAAATGATGACCGCGTCCACCTCGGGGTCCGCGATGAGCACCTCGTCGGTGACGACGTGGCCGACGCCGAAGCGTTCGGCGATCGCCTCGGCTTTGGGCTGGTCGACATCGCACACGCCGGCCACCGTGACGTCCGTGCGCTCGGTCAGAATCGGCAGGTGCACGATCTGGCTGATCGCACCCGTACCGATGATGCCTACCCGAACAGGATCCACGCTACCTGTGGCCACTACCGGCGCTCCCCCGGTGCAAGCCCCCCCCAGAGGATGTGGGCGCCGAAGCGAAGCTCGAAATATTTGAGGTCATCGAGCAACTCCACCTTGGGGCTCCCGTAGATCTTGACCCGGTCGTGCAATGAGTACTCCAACCCAAGATGGACATTGACGCCTGCCTGCACCGAGTCGAGCAGATCCTCGATGAACGTATCATCGATGGCGGCACCGGACCCGTCCAGGAAGTGGGCGGACACTCCGGCGCCGGCGAAGCTCACAAGGCCGAACGGCACCGACCAGACGAAATGACCGTCCAGGGTGAGCGCGATATCCCGCCGGTCGATGGTGCCCAACCGAATGGCTCCGGGAGCACCACCCTGGGCAACCACCAGCTCGTTGAGGCGGTTCTCGAGCCCCGCGACCTGGCCACGGTCGAGTTCCGAAGACCAGTACGACACTCCGGGCACCAGCCGAAAGCCGGGCGCGAGATACCCCAGGTCGAACCTGATGGCCAGGCTGGACGTGTTCTCCGCATTGTCCGCCCAAAGGTGGCCGCTCTCCAGCATGACACCGCGAAACGACAGGTTCTCGTAGTCGAACTCATCCAGGCTCTGACCCACCATCCTGCCCGGCACCGCGAGCGCCAGCAACACGAACGCGATCCCCACACACGAGCGACTCGTCATCGTATCCGTTCCCTTCGGTTTAGTCGTCCTGGGACTCATCTGTCGATCCCGCCACCGCTTGGGCCGCCTCTCTGAAGACGGCCAGCGTCTCGTCCACCACCTCAGGGGTGTGGACCGTCGAAACGAAGCCGGCCTCGTAGGGAGACGGAGCAAGAAATACACCGCGTTCGAGCGCGGCGGCGTGGAAGCGTGAAAAAGCCTCCGTGTCCGCCTCCTGGGCATCCTCGAACGAATCGACCGGCCCCTCGTGGAAGAAGACTCCCCACATCGAGCCCACGGACCTACCGGTGGCTGGGAATCCAGCGGTGCGGAGAGCCTCCACCAGTCCGTCCGCCAGCCTCGTCGCCGCGGCCGCGAGGGCATCGAACGGATCGTTCTCCTCCAAGTACCTGAGCTGGGCGATTCCCGCCGCGGTCGCGAGCGGATTGCCCGACAGGGTACCCGCCTGGTAGACGGAACCGGCCGGTGCGACCAGCCTCATCAACTCCGCGGAACCTCCGAATGCGCCCACCGGAAGCCCGCCGCCGATGACCTTGCCGAGCGTGGTCAGGTCCGGCATGACGCCGTAGTACTCCTGCGCACCGCCCAACGCCACGCGGAAGCCCGTCATCACTTCGTCAAAGACGAGCAAGACTCCGTGCCGGCTGGTGAGCGCCCTGAGCCCCTCCAGGAATCCCGGCAGAGGTGGGATGAGGCCCGAATTACCCACGACCGGCTCCACGAACATCGCCGCGATCTCCGAACCGCGCTGTGCCAGGAGGTCTTCCACCGCAGGCAGATCGTTGAAGGGCAGGACCGCTGTCTGGGCCGCGGTCGCGGCCGGAACACCCGGCGAATCAGGGAGGCCTAGTGTGGCGACACCGCTCCCGGCGGCAACCAAGAACGCATCGGCGTGGCCGTGGTAACACCCCGAGAAC
Source organism: Gemmatimonadota bacterium (assembly GCA_022571515.1). Lineage (GTDB taxonomy): Bacteria > Gemmatimonadota > Gemmatimonadetes > Longimicrobiales > Gaopeijiaceae > JACZXQ01. The sequence continues at coordinate 49,886 of JACZXQ010000007.1, read as the reverse complement.
TTGACCACCACATCCCTTCCGGTGGCGGCACGGGCCAGCCGTAGCGCGCTCATGGTGGCCTCCGTGCCGGAGTTGACCAAGCGCACCATCTCGACGCTCGGCACGAGCCTGACCACGCGTTCGGCCAGTTCCACTTCGGCCTCGGTCGGCGCGCCGTAGCTCGTACCCATCTCCAACTGCTCGGCCAGCGCCTCGGTCACCGCCGGATGGGCATGCCCCAGGATCAGGGGACCCCAACTCAGCACGTAATCGATGTAGCGCCGGCCATCCACGTCCGTCAGGTAGGGGCCGGACCCGCGCTCGACGAAGAACGGCGTGCTCCCCACCGACCGGAACGACCGGACCGGCGAGTTGACGCCTCCCGGGATCGACCGTTGAGCCCTCTCCCACAGCTCGGCGTTCCTCATCGAGTCTCCCGCTCAGGGGCGCCATCGACCACTTCGGCCACCAGGTCGTACTCGAGCGCATCGACCACCTTCACGGAGACCAGCTCGCCTGGACGAAGGCTCGGGTGCGGATGAACGTACGTGACTCCGTCCACGTCGATCGCTTGGCCTTCGGTCCTCGCCACCCCCGGAAGCGCTCCCGAGCCATCGGCCGAGAGCGGCCCGCCCTCCTCCACGTAATCGATCAGCGCCCGCGTCACGGTGCCTACCAGGTCGAGGTTCTTCTCCACCGAGATACTCAGCTGAAGGTCGGTCAGTTGCTCCAGCCGCTCGCGCTTCAGCGACTCCGGCACCTGCCCCGGCATGTCGGCGGCCGGGGTGCCGTCCTCGATCGAGTACGTGAACGCGCCCACGCGGTCGAAGCTCAGCTCTTCGAGCAAGTCGAGCATCTCCTGGAACTCGTCGTCCCCCTCACCCGGGAAGCCGACGATCACGGTCGTGCGTAGGGTCAGCCCTGGAATCTCGGTCCGCAGCCAATCGACGCGCTCCCGGATGAGAGCCTTCCGCTCGGGCCGGCGCATGGCCTCCAGGATGGCGTCGCTGCCGTGCTGAAGCGGCATGTCCAGGTACGGCAGAATCCGAGGCTCCCGCGCCATGAGCTCGACGACCTCGCGCGTGATGCCCGAGGGGTACATGTAGAAGAGGCGGTACCACGGCACGTCGGTGTCCGCGATCAAGGCCGTGAGCAGCTCAGGAAGCAACGGAGCCGTCGGGTCCTTCCGGCGCAGGTCGCGGCCGTACCAGGTGGTGTCCTGCGAGACGATGTTCAGCTCCTTGACGCCGCTCTTCGCCAGCGCCTGTGCCTCCGCGACCAAATCCTCGACTGCGGCGGAGCGATGCAGGCCCCTGAACGAAGGGATCGCACAGAACGCACACGAATGATCACAGCCCTCACTGATCTTCAGGAACGACGTGTGCGGCGTCTCAGTCGATATGATCCGGAGCGGCTTCTCCATGTTTGGAACGGCCCGGTCGGCCTCGGCCAGCAACCCCATGTCGCGCAACTTGGGGATCAGACCCTTCATCTCGGTCAGGCCGAGGAATAGGTCGACTTCGGGGATCTCCGCCGCCAGTTCGTCCTTGTAGCGTTCGACCATGCAGCCCACGGCCACCACCGCGCGGGCCTTCCCCTCTTCCTTGAGCTGGCAGGCGGCGAGGATGGTCTCGATGGACTGCTCTTTGGCCGCCTCGATGAACCCGCAGGTGTTGATGATCACCACCTCGGACCCCTCCACCTCGCTCGAGACCCTGGCGCCGTGCCCAACCAGCGCCGCCAGGATTTTCTCGCTGTCCACCGTGTTCTTGTCGCACCCCAGTGTGATCAGGCCAATGCGGGGGCCATCCGCCGCGCCCGCGGGCTCGATGTACGGATCGATGGCCACCACTGTGCGGGGCACGCCCGGCCGCACGGGCTCGGGCGCGAGCGGGAAGACGGGCAACTCGCGGATCATCGCGTGACGATGCGGGCGCCGGGGGGTGGGTGGAACGTAAAATAGTCCTCGGGCAACTCCGGGTTGAGCCGCACGTCACTCAAGGTCAGAGTGCGCACCGAGCCGTTCTCGTCGTTGATGCGGACACGGACCAGCAGCCGGCTCTCGGTCGCCACCCAAACGGTTGCGCTACGAAAGGCCGCCGAACCGCGCGGACGGAGCCCGAGCCGCTGTGTGTCCACACCATCGATGTCCTCCACGCCCTCGTGCACGGCGACGTACTTGGCCTCCGGCTCGGAGAGAAACGCCTTGAAGAAGTTGAAGCCCGCCCCGGCGCCGGCGCCACCCGCCGTGAAGCGGATCACCTGTCGCTTGTCCATGCTCGGGTAGTACGTCCAGACGTAGGTGCCGTCCACGAGCACCACGTCGCCTTCAGGATCGGCGAACCGCATGGAGAACAGGTTCGGGTGCTTCTCGCAAAGCGTGCCATGTCCCCGGGTCGTCAGGCCGATCAGCGTGACCTCCGTGACCTGCTCGAACCGGGCGCACAGCGACTCGACCGACGCAAACCGTTCTGCGGCCTCCTCGAGGACGCGATAAGCGTCGGCATCACGCGCTTGAGCCAGAGCAGGGGCGGGAAGGCAGGCCCACGCCAAAATCGCCACGAGTGCCCGAGGCCGCCACAAAGGTGTGAGTAGGGTCATGTCGGCCCTCCATACCCGGACGATGGCCCCAGGTTCGGGAACACGGGAGTGTCGTTCGGCGGCGAGCCGCCCAGAGCCCTCCCTACAGCCTTCTAGAGGTTGCGGGCCGAGCAGATCGCGTCCAGTGCGTCCATGCCCACGAGCACCTCGCGCGCCTTCGAGCCCTCCGGCGGGCCGAGGATTCCCGCGTCGTGCAGCTGGTCGACGATGCGCGCGGCGCGACCATACCCGATCTTGAGGCGCCGCTGGAGGAGGGACGTGGAGCCCTGCTCATGCTGTATGCACACCTCCGCCGAAGCTCGGAAGAGCTCGTCCCAATCGGCGGAGCTCTCGCCCCCGAGAGCCGCCTCGGCCGCTTCCTCGAGTTCGGTACTGCGCACCATCTCCAGGATGTCGTGCTCCTGGACCTCTTCCTCGTCGTCCGATGCGGCCTCGGCTGCGAGGAGCGCCTCCGCCTGTGCGCGGTACCAATCCATGATACGATCGGTCTCTTCCGTGGAGATGTACGCACCCTGGATGCGCACGGGCTCGCTCTTTCCGGGCGGCAAGAACAGCATGTCGCCGTTGCCCAGGAGCGAATCCGCACCGTTCTGATCGAGGATGGTGCGCGAATCCGTCTTCGAAGCCACGCGAAAGGCGATCCGTGTAGGGAAGTTGGCCTTGATGAGCCCGGTGATCACGTTCACGCTGGGACGCTGAGTCGCCACGATGAGGTGGATCCCGATCGCGCGGGCCTTCTGAGCGAGCAGCGTAAGCGGTTTTTCCACCTCGGTCTGCACCGTCATCATGAGGTCGGCCAACTCGTCGATGACGACCACGATGTACGGTAAAATACCGTCCTCGTACAACCAGCTGTTGGGATCCTCCTCCTCGCCGTCTTCACGCGCTTGATACCGCCGCAGGTCCGCACCACGCCGCACTCGCTGGTTGAACTCGCTGATGGAGCGAACACCGTTGGCGCTCAGGAGGGCGTAGCGCCGCTCCATCTCCATGACGGCCCACTTCAGGACGCTCGCCGCGTCACGCGGGTCCGTCACCACCGGATGGCGTAGGTGGGGAAGGTCCTGATACGTAGACAACTCCACCATCTTTGGATCGACCATGAGCAGGCGCAGGGTCTCCGGGGTGTGGCGGCACACGAGGCTCGTCACGATGGTGTTGATGCAGATGGACTTTCCCGACCCGGTCGTGCCGGCGATCAACGCGTGAGGCATCTTCGCGAGATCTGCGACGTACGGCCTCCCCATCAGATCCTTGCCCAACGCCAAAGGGAGCTCGGCCTTGCTCGCGGCGTATTCGGGGGCTTCCAACACCTCGCGGAGCTGCACGATCTCCGGCTTGGGATTCGGAATCTCCACCCCCACCGCACCCTTCCCGGGAATCGGAGCCACGATACGCACGCTCTGGGCTTTCATGGCCAAGGCCAGGTCGGCATCGAGGTTTGCGATCTTGTTCACCTTCACGCCCGCCGCCGGCACGACCTCGTATTGGGTCACCACCGGCCCGGTGGTGCGTCCGGCGATCTTGCTCTGAACGTTGAACGTCTTGAGCTTCTCGACCAGCACTTCGCCCAGGTGATCCAACTCGCGCTCCATACCCTCACGGTCGCCTGCGACTCCCCGGTCGAGGAGATCCACCGGCGGAACGCCCGTTGCGCTGACCTCGACCTTGACCGAGGGACGGCCTGACTCGACCTCAGGCTCGGCCTCGGGTTCGTCCGGCACGGGGACCTCGGTCGGCTCACCGTCGTCCGCGGCGTTCGGAGGGAAGTCCTCATCCGGCGGGGAGTCCTCCACGTCCATTTCCGCGAGTTCGTCCTCGGCGACAGTTACTGGCACCGCGGCAGCCTCCCGGGCCGCCTTGCGCTCGTCCCACAGGTCGGACAGGCGGCCGGCGTAGTCCTGGGCGACGTCTCCCACGGCCTTGGCGAGCATCCCCACCGCACCCCCGCTCTGCGCCGCCCCGCGGGCCAGCGCGCGCAGCGGGTTCCAGCCGAGCGTCGCCACCGAGAGCACGACCCCACCCAACAGGACCAGCAGGAGGGATCCGAGGAACCCCAACGAACCCAGGAGGGAAGCGCCAACCACATCACCGAACCATCCCGCCCCCCGTGAGAAGCTCGCGGCTTCCTCGCGAGGGCCCTCGAACAACCGGAGCGTGACCGGCAGGAGGATCAGCAGACCGGCCGCGAGAATGGTCAACCGCACGGAGAGTGACCGGCTGAGCCATCCGCCGAATTGAAGACCACCCAAAGCGAACAGAGCGGGGACCACGAAGGACGCCTTACCGAACGACAGGGCCAAGCCGCCCTGCACCCCCAGGCCGATCTTGCCCATCATGTTACCCGAGGGGAACCACTGCTCGGCACGCACGCCGAACACGGCGACGGGGGCCAGGCTCAGCAACACGAAGAGCGCGAGGGCCAAGAGGCCGAACGCGATGATCTCCTGTTGCTGCTCCTTCGACAGCATCCCTACCCTCCGGACGAGTCGTCCAGCATGATGGCACGGTCGATCATGACCGGTACGACGTCATGACGGTCGATCTCGGCACACAGCATGAGGTCGTCTCTGAATCCCAACTCGTCGAGCATGCGTCCACCGTCGGTATTCGACAAGAACTCGAGGTTGGCCTCGACCGGTCCGGCGAGGTTGGTCGCGACACGCGCGGCGTCGTTCGTCTCGAACACCTCAGCCGTACTCTCCGCGATCCGCCGAAGGATCAGCCCCGCGCATAAGAGGTCCTCCAGCGAGAGCCGGCCGCCTCTCCCAGCGCATACGATCATGAGCGAATCCGTGGAGGCCTCCACGATAGCACGGCTCACCGCGCCGAGGTTCGTCAGCGAACCGGCGTACACCCGAGGCGCGCGCTCCACCGCAAGGAAGGTCGGCGTGCCGTTGGTGGTGTTCATCACCAGCCTCTTGTCCTCCACCCGCTCGGAGTCGAACTCGCCAGGCGAATTGCCCAGGGCGTACCCCTCGATCATGAGCCCCTTCCGCGCACCACACAACAAAGTGTCTTCCCTGCCGAGCGAGGACGCCAGCTTGAGCGCTTCTTCGGCGGACGAGGTCGGGTAGATCGCGCGTGCGCCGTTGGCCAACGCCTCGACAATCGTGCTGGTCGCACGCAGTACGTCGACCACCAGAACCGTCCGTTCGGCGACGTTGGCACCCTCGGCCTCCACGGCGGACAGGAGTACGTCGACTTTCACGCCTCACTCCGCTCACTCATGAAGTTGTCCACGAAGTGGGTGTCGATGTTACCGCTCACGAAATTTTCATCGCGGGTGAGTTCCACCAAGAAGGGGATGGTCGTCTTCACGCCCTCGATCACGAAGGAGTCCAAAGCGTTACGTGCCCTTACGATAGCCTCTTCGCGCGTGTTTCCACTCACGATCAGCTTCGCGAGCAGTGAGTCGTAGTGCTGCGGCATGTTGTACCCCGCATACACGTGCGTGTCGAGGCGGACGCCGGGGCCTCCCGGAGGATGGTACGTCGTGATCTGCCCGGGCGAAGGAGCGAAGTTCCTCTCGGGATCCTCCGCGTTCACGCGGAACTCGATGACGTGGCCCCGAAGGCGGCGTTGCTCCTCCGGAAAGGAGAGGGGCTCGCCGCTCGCCACCCTGATCTGCTCCTTCACCAGATCCAGGCCGGTGGCCACCTCTGTGACGGGGTGCTCCACCTGAATGCGAGTGTTCATCTCGATGAAGTGGAATGAGCCGTCGGCGTCGAGTAGGAACTCCACGGTCCCGGCGCCCACGTAGTCGATGCCCTCGGCGGCTTTGACCGCTGCCTCCCCCATGGCCTCCCGCAATTCTGGTGTCAGGGCCGGGGACGGCGCCTCCTCGACGAGCTTCTGGTGCCGTCGCTGGATCGAACAGTCCCTCTCGCCGAGATGCACGATGTTGCCGTGCTGGTCGCCGAACACCTGAAACTCCACGTGCCTCGGCCGCACGATGCACTTTTCCAGGTAGACGGCGTCGTCACCGAAAGCTGCGCGGGCTTCGTTCTTCGCGGCCTGCAGAAGCTGGGCAAACGACTCGGCGTCGGGAACAACCCGCATCCCCTTCCCGCCTCCGCCCGCGGACGCTTTGACCATGACCGGAAAACCGATCTCAGCAGCCAGAGCCGCGGCCTCGTCCGGGTCCGTCACGATGCCATCCGACCCGGGGACCGTGGGCACGCCGAGCTCCTTCATCTTGGCACGCGCGGCGGCCTTGTCGCCCATGGCGCGAATCTGATCGGCAGTGGGGCCGATGAACACGATGTCGGAACGGGCGCAGATCTCACTGAAATCGGCGTTCTCGGCCAAGAAGCCATAGCCGGGATGGATCGCCTCGGCCCCCGTCACCTCAGCCGCCGCCATGATCCGAGGAACGTTGAGATAGCTCTCGGCCGCCGCCGGCGGCCCGATACACACATCCTCGTCGGAGAACCGCACGTGCAGGGACTCCCGATCCGCCTCCGAGTACACCGCCACGACCTTCACGCCCAACTCGTGGCAAGCACGCAAGATCCGGAGCGCAATCTCCCCCCGGTTGGCGATCAGAATCTTCTTGAACACCGGCTACGCTACCGCGCTGTTCTGGACGGCCCGGCCTAAGACGGGGTCAAACGGAATAGGACCTGTCCGTATTCCACCGGATCAGCGTTCTGCACGCACACCTCCGCGATCGTGCCGGCCACTTCACTCTCCAGCTCGTTCATGAGCTTCATGGCCTCGATGATGCAGAGCGTGTCGTCCTTGGCCACCTTCGAGCCGACCTCCACGTAGGGAGCCGCATCGGGTGCCGGTGAGCGGAAGAACGTCCCGACCATCGGGCACGTGACGTCGATGAGGTTCCCCTGCGGCTGCGCCTGCTCCTCGGGTGCCGTCTCGGCCGGGGAATCGACACTCTCGGCTGGCGCGGGTACCGGTACCGTTACCGGTTGGGGCGGAGCCGGCTGCACCATGGGAACGTAGGCGGCCTGTGCGGGCGCAACGCCGTTCACCACCACGCCGGGCGTCTTGGCCAGACGAATCCTGGTACCGCCGCGCTCGATCTCGATCGAGTCCAGACTGGAACGGTCAATGGCCTGAATCAGGCTCTCCAAGAAACTCAGGTCAATCATTTGGACACCCGTGTCAGGTACTTGTCCTCTCGGCGATCCACCTTCACGATTTCACCCTCTTCCACGAACAGCGGCACCTGGATCACCGCGCCGGTCTCGAGCGTAGCAGGCTTGGTGCCACCCTGGGCCGTGTCCCCCTTCAGCCCCGGATCCGTCTGCGCCACGGCAAGCTCGACGAAGAAGGGCAACTCCACATTCAGGACCTTGCCGTCGTGGACCAGCCCCTCGCACTCCATGTTCTCTTTGAGGTACTTGAGCTGAGTCTCACCGATCATCTCTCCGGCGATGGGGATCATGTCGAAGGTCTGCGTATCCATGAAGTAGTACAGCTCGCCGTCCGTGTAGCTGTACGACACGGGACGGCGCTCCAGCCGGACATCGGTCACCTTCTCGCCGGCCCGGAATGTTTTTTCCACCACCGCACCGGTGAGGACATTCTTGAGCTTGGTGCGCACGAAGGCGGGCCCCTTGCCCGGCTTCACGTGCTGAAAATAGGCGATACTCCACAACTGGCCATCAATGTCCAGGACCATACCGTTCCTGAAGTCAGCGGTACTTCCCATCGCTTCTTTATCTCTCCCTGACGTCGATAAGCACGAGAGCGGTCATCCGCCCAAGTGGGCCACCAGGGCCCGCAGCCCAAGAAGATAGCTATCGACGCCGAAACCAAGAACCGCACCGACCGCCACCGGCGTGAGAAACGAGTGCCGGCGGAATCGCTCACGCCCCGCGATGTTGGACAGGTGAACCTCCACGAAGGGCCGCCCGACGCCCACCAGCCCATCCCGTAACGCAATGCTGGTGTGGGTCAGCCCGCCCGCATTGACCACGAAGCCGTCGACCCGCTCGGAAGCCTCTTCCAGGAAATCGAGGATGTCACCTTCGGCGTTGGACTGAAACGTCTCGATCTCGGTGCCCAGCTCCGCGGCGACCTCACCGATCCGTGCGTTGATATCGTCCAGCGTGAGGGTGCCGTAGACATCGGGCTCCCTGCGCCCCAATAGGCGAAGGTTCGGGCCGTGAACGACCGCAATTCTCATGCGATGACCTCGGGGCTAACCGGAAGCGGCGTCAGGCGCGAGCAGCGCGATCGCTACCACAGGGCGCTCACGCTCGGGGGCCAGAGAACCCATCAGCACCACAGGGCGCTCACCCTCGGGGGCCAGGGAACCGATCAGCACCACAGGGCGCTCACCCTCGGGGGCCAGAGAACCCATCAGCACCACAGGGCGCTCACCCTCGGGGGCCAGAGAACCGATCGGAACCACAAGCCGATCATCCAGCGACGGTGCGAGCACCTCGCTCGGCGCCAGCGCGTCGATCGACACGACCGGAGACTCCCCGACGGTGGAGATCGCGGGTTCCGGCGCAAGCTCGTCGATCGTAACGGGCTCGTGCTCATACGGCGGGTCGTCCACCACCAGGGGCGCCGCTGCCTCAGCGCGCAACTCCGCCAGGCGGGCCGTCAATTCGTCGTCGTCCGGGGCGGCGGCGACGAGTTGTTCAAAGACCTCGATCGCTTGATCGAACAGCCCCTGGGCGGCGTACACGTCACCCATCGTGCGGGTGACGATATCCTCGCTTCTGTCCAGGGGCTCGGCCTCAGGGACCACGACGGGTTCGGCCGCCTGGATGGTCTCGAGCAGGGAGCGCGCCTCGAGGTCCTCGGGCTCCAACTCCGCGAGTCGGGTAAGGTGCCCTATGGCCCCCTCGCGGTCGCCCTTCTCGTTCAAGACCTGCCCGAGGCACTTCAACCCTGCGCGGTTGTCGTGGTCCAACTCCATGACCAACTCTAGCGTCCCGAGCGCATCGTCGAGCGCGCCGCGGTCCATGTGCACCCATGACGCCACAACGTGGCCGGAGGTGTGCTCCGGGTGCCTGTTGAGGCCCTCCCTCAACAGCTCGAGTGCCTTGTCGAGTTCACCGGCGCGGCGGTGGGCATCCGCTAGGGGAACAAAAGCCGTTCCGTTCGGGTCACGACTGGACCCGTGCAAGTCCTGGAGCGCTACAATTTCTTGTTCCAGCGATTCTGACACGCGCGCACTCCCGAAAAAGGGCTCGAAATCGGCGGGTAGAGCATTCCGAACCAGCCGACATGAAGATACGAACTGTCGGGAAAAGGTGTCAACGAGAAAGGTTGAGGGGCTTATTCGAAGCGGTTAGTTTCGAAGGCCTCGGCCGTATGAGGTGAAAAGGATGTTTCTGGAAATTGAGGGGATCCGCCGAGGAGTCGCCGGTCTATGATGCGTCAAATGAGGGAGAACACGAAGTGGATCATGCTGATCACGGCATTCGCCTTCGTGGGTCTCATGGTGTTCACGTGGGGGATGGACGTGACGGGCGTGAGCGGTGTCGGCCCCGGTGCGATCGGAAAGGTCAACGGCGAGTCGATCAGCTATGACGCATTCAACAATGCCTACCGCCGAATCTACGACCAGGTCGCCGACTCTCAGCAGGATCCGGTGACGTCGCAGCAGAATCGTGACATCGAGGATGCCGCCTGGGATGAGGTGGTCAACCAGGCCCTCATCTACCAGGAACTGGAGCGCCGCAACATCGCGGTGAGCGACGAAGAGATCCAAATGGCGGCTCGTACGAGCCCACCACCCGAGTTCCGCACCCACCCGGCGTTCCAGACGGAGGGTCGGTTCGATCCGGAGAAATACTTCTCGTTCCTGGCCGCCTCCACTCTGGACACCCAACTCCTGATCCAGTTGGAGGACTACTATCGCGACGTGATTTCGCGGAGCAAGCTGATTCGCCAACTGGCGTCCGACGTGTACCTCAGCGACGCAGAGCTCTGGCGTGCCTACAGAGACGCGAACGAGCGGGTGCAGGTGCGCTACATGCCGTTGAATCCGTTCCAGCGCGTTGCCGACTCCCTGATCACGGTCGAGCCCTCGGAGGTCCGCCGGTATTACAGCGACAACCGCGAGGAATTCGCCATTCCGGCGCAAGCCTCGGTAAAGGTCGTCGTGCTGGACAAGACACCACTTCCCTCGGACACGGTTACCGCGGGAGAGTACGCGGCCGAGCTGCGGCAGGAACTGGTCGACGGTGCCGATTTCGACGACCTCCTGAGTCGGCGGGGGGTCAGCGATGGAAGCGGCGACCTCGGTTGGTTCGGGCGCGGACGTATGGTCGAAGCATTCGAGGAAGTGGCGTTCGCGTCCGCGGTGGGCGTGACCAACGAGCCTGTGAAGACGGGTTTTGGTTACCACATCATCGAGGTGTTGGACAAGGCGGGCGACTCGATCCAGGCACGACACATTCTCGTGCCGGTCGTCAGGACCGAGGAGTCCGAGCTCGACCTGCTCACCATGGCGGACTCCCTCGAAACGCTCGGTGAGGCACGCACGATCGAAGAGGCGGCCGCCATGGTGGGACTCACGGTCCAATCCGCGACGGTGACTGCCGACTTCGCCTTCGTTGCGGGCGCCGGCAGCGTCGGCGAGGGAGCGGACTGGGCGTTCGAGGAAGCCTCACCGGGTGACGTGAGTCCGGTCTATGAGACGACGCAGGGCTTCTACATGATGGAGTTGATCGAGGCCCGCGAGGAGGGCTTCATCTCCGCGGAGGACGCGGGGGCCGCGATCGAGATCACCATCCGTCAGCGCAAGAAGGTCGAAGTCGCCGTAGCCGAGGGCGAGGAAATTCTCGCCGCCATTCGGGGAGGCGAAGCCATCGAGAACGTGGCGGCTCGGTTTGGTGTGGAGCTCCGCGACGCGGGCCCGTTCACGCGACTGGACTTCGTGCCCGCGTTGGGCCGGCAAAACGCGGCGGTCGGCGCGGCCTTCGGCCTCAACGAGGGTGAGGTGAGCAGCGTGGTTGAGGCGAACAACAACGTCCTGATCATCGAGCTGCTGCTCTATACACCGGCCGACAGCATCGCCTGGGACCAGCAGGTCGTCAGCCAGCGTCTGGCCGTCACGCAATCGCTCCGCCAGACACGGCTGCAGCAGTGGCTCTCGGGTATTCGTGCCGCGGCCAAGATCGTCGATAACCGCGATGCGGTGCTGCGCGGACCCATCGACGACAGCCCAAACCAGATTCAGGCCCCGATCTTCTAGAAGCCTGTCAGGAACTGCTGGTCAGGCTCCTCGGCTCGCCGTCATCGTCGTCCTTCGACGATACCGTGGACGAAATCGAGTCCTGCGAGTCATCGGGCGTTCGGATTTCCCGCTCGATCTCTCTGATCGAACTCTTGAATTCCCGAATGCCCTTGCCGAGCGAGGAGCCGATCTCGGGCAACTTCTTGGCACCGAAGAGAAGAAGCACGACCAGGAAGATGAGAACCATCTCCCCCATGCCCAGACCGCCGATTCCCATCGTTATCTACCTCCAGATTCGAATGCCGGTCCGCTCAGATCCAGGACCGGACGACAAAGCCCACGATCGCAATCCCCACCAGCGTCAGCACGTTCAGCCGCACCTCCATCGGCCCGAGCGTGAAGGCCACGGCCAGCAGATCGATCGAGAACGGGCCGATCGATCCCGCCACCGAGGTCGCCAGAAAGCTTCGAGCCGGTCCCTCGGGCAGGAACAACTCCGACAACTTGGTCATCAAACCACCGAGGACCATCCCCAGCACGAGTGTGAAGCCGCGCCGAGCGGCGTTCCGCCGCCGTGTATCGACTAACATACCGCACGATCCCGGCACTCGTTCCTCGTTCGCATGGCTCCTGGCTCCTCCAGGCTTCTAGTGGGTCCGGTCGATGGCGTAGACCACCGAATGCCTGAGGGCGTCGATCGCCGGGCCTTCGTCCAACTTGCCCAGCATCGCCTCGGCTTTTTCGGCATATTGAACCGCCCGCGCACGTGCGTACTCCAGGCCACCGCTCTCATCGACGATGCCCACGATCTCCTGGATATCGGTGTCGCTCGGGTCGACCAGCGTGAAAAAGCGCCGAACACGCTCGAGCTCGGGCGGGCTCATCCGCTCGAGCGCACCGACAAGAGGCAGCGTCACCTTACGCTCGCGCAAGTCGTGCCCCGTCGGCTTACCGGTCACAGCCTCCGTGCCCGTGTAGTCGAGCAGGTCGTCCGCAATCTGGAACGCCATGCCGAGCAAGTGCCCGAAGCTCTTGAGTGGCTTACGAAGGCGATCATCCCCCCCCACCAGCGCGCCCATCTCGCACGCCGCCGACATCAGCGACGCCGTCTTGGCGGCGATCAGGCGATGGTAGTCATCCTCCGTGAAGTCGAGCGCATCGTAGGTGGTGAGTTGGCGCATCTCGCCGACGCTCATCTCGTTGGCGGCCGCAGCCAACACGCGAACGGCCTCCAGGTTGCCGAGCTCCGCCAGCTCCGAGACCCCTCGGCTGTAGAGGTAATCACCCATGATGACAGCGATCTGGTGCGTCCAGAGCGCGTTCACGGTGGGCTGCCCTCTTCGCAGAACCGAGTGGTCAACCGCATCGTCATGCACGAGTGTCGCCAAGTGCACGAGTTCTACCACCGCGGCCAGCGTGATCGCGTCGTCATCCGGCGAGTCCGCGACCTCGTTCGCGAGTAGCAGCAAGGTCGGCCGGAAAAGCTTCCCCCGCATGAGCAGGAGGTACTCGTTGACATCCTCGATCATGTCGAAGTCGGACACGACGATACGCCTCAACTCGGAGAGCACCTCCGTGAGGCGACCACTGATCTGGGATTGTATGGAGGCGAGGGCGGACGGCGCCCCCTTCAGAAGGGCGGCTGCGGCATCCACTACTGGGTACCCGCCAGCCGTTTCGAGGCTGCAGCCATAACGGTGTCTCCGGGCTCAGTCACGGAGCGCATGTATGCGCTCGGTGACATCCCGGAAGTTGATGTCCAGGGAGAATACCCTCTCGTAGAACTCCAGGGCCAGTTCGGTATTCCCCATCTCCTGATGCGAGAGTCCCAGATAGTAGTAAATGCCTAGGAACTCGTCCTCGACATCGTGGGGCGTGTCGAGCGCTCGTGTCAACGAGCGGATGGCGGCCTCGAACGCGCCCTTCTCGATGAAGGTCTGCCCGAGCATCTCATACGTGGGCAGGTGATCCGGAGACGCCCTCAGCGCCTGCTGGAACTCGCCGATCGCCTCATCGGTCAAGCCCATTTCCTTGTAGGCGGTTCCGAGGTCGTAGTGAGCGCTGACGTCGTCCGCATCGATGTTCTCAGCCACCTTCTCCTTGAACTGGCTGAGCATCCTCTTGAAGTCGGCCTCCTCGTCCCCGGTCGGCTCCTCGTACGCCACCACCATGCGGGTGGACTTCTCCTCGTCGCCGAGGAGCAGGGCGCCGAGATCGACATAGTCATCCGAAGACGCAACCTCCTTGGCCTCTTCACTCTCAGCAGCGTCTTGCCCGAGGGCCGCCTTGGCCTCGGCGTTCTCCGGATCACTCCGGAGGACCTGCTCGAATACCGACCTTGCTTGGGTGTCCGAGCCGGCGCGCTGCAGGCATCGAGCCAGGCCGAGATATGCTGACGCGAGCGCTGACTGGTCATTGAGACGGAACGCGTATTCCACCATACGCTGATGGTGATCCCCCACGTCCGGCTCACTGTCAATCAGGGTCCGCAGCGAGTCGACCGCACTCGCGACGTCACCATCCTCGAAGAGCCTGCGGTGTTCGGCGACAACCTCGTCCGCCTCGAACTCCTCATCCCCCGCGTCCGCAGACGCGTCCGCAACCGCTTCCTCGACCGCCTCCTCGACCGCCTCCGAGATGGCTTCCCCCACCTCGGACGTCTCGTCGACGGCCGCATCGGACACCTCCAGGACGACGGCCTCCTCCTCCTCGGCGGCGTCATCGTCGAACTGCAACATGGGAAGCGGGGAATCGTCGTCCGTTATCGTGTCCTCGATCTCGAACGAGCCACCGTCGGAGTCGATGACCGCAAGCTCTTCTACCGGCTCTTCCGCCGACACTTTGTCGGTGGTTTCCTCACCGGTAAGCTCGAAGATGAGGTCGTCCGACGCGTTGGACGCCTTGGGCACGGCCACACCGGGCGGAGGAATCTCTGTCCCGGGGGAAAGCTCCTCGATCGTGTCGGCGATCTCTTGGGCTTGATCCTTGATGCCCTTCCGCGTGAGCACCTGGTGCGCCTGAATAAGCTGCTCGACCGCCTCGCCCACGCGTCCCCGCTGCTCGAACTGTGAACCCAAAGCGATGCGGATCTCGTGGTCGTCGGGGGCCAGATCAGCGAACTCGATGAGGGCGCGTAGCGCCTCGTCGATCTGTCCCTCGCCCTGCATGCGCTCCGCGTACGCCAGAAAGTTGGCGCGCGCATCGGTCAGAAATCCCTGTGATGCCCGGATCTGGCCCATCTTGAGGTACGTGGTGTGCCGCGAGGGGAGGTTCCGGATGACCTTCTTGCAGACCGCGATGGCGTTGTTGGGGAGCTGGGCGTCGACGTAGAGATCGACGGCCTTTTCGTATTGCTCGACCGCCGCCTGGATGTTGCCCACGCGCGTGCTGAGGTCGCCGGCCCGGTTGAACAGGCTGATGTCCGGATGATCGTCTTGCTCTAGACGTGAGATCGCCTGCACGTACAGATCCAGAGCCTTACTCCACTGCTCTTTCTGCTCGAAGCGGCGAGCTTGTTCTTTTAGGGCTTCAACGCTCATCGAAATCCTGGGGGGGGCTTCCTCACCCGACCTTAATTGTTTCTCTCGCGCATCCTCGTATGCTCAAGCACTCGACGCGAGAGATCACGCCACGAATCATACTTTAGAATCTTTAATCTGTCTCTAGTAGCTTCGGGCACAAGGGTATCGGGCAGCATTCCGATCACTTCGGTACAGGTGACGGCCCCGCCGAGCTCGTGAACTCCTTCCTCCACGGCCATGAAGACATCCACGGGTGACGTTCGATCGAGATCCTCCAAATTCATCGAGATCTGGACCTTCCCTCGGCTCGGCAGCGCGAGTGCGAGCGCCCTCAGATGGGCGAATCCACCTCCGCTTTCGCGTACCCTGGCGGCCAGCGGCTCGAGATCTTCGACCTCCACCCCCTCGACATAGACGTTCCAGGCGAGCAGCACCTTACGAGCACCCACACAGACGGCCCCTGCCGTGGGATGGGGCAGAACCCCCCCACCTACTGGCAAATCCGGCTCCTGGTCCTTCGGGAACCCGTCTACCATGGCCTCGAAGCCACCCCGCCGGATCGGAGCCAACGTCCTTCCCGGAGGGTCGGAGGCGGCGCCGTAGAAGTACACCGGCAAACCCAGCTCCGCGATTCGACTTCCCACGCGCCGCGCGCTCGCGGCGGCATCCGCCAAGGTCAGACCCTGTAGAGGAACGAGGGGAAGCACATCGATGGCACCTATCCGGGGATGAACCCCCGAGTGACCTCGGAGGTCGATGTTTTCGATCGCGAACCGGGCGGCAGCCACCGCTGCGGCCTCCACAACAGCGGGCTCACCTATGAAGGTGACGACCGACCGGTGGTGATCCGGATCCGCAGACCAATCGAGTACGTCGGCGCCCTCCCGTGCGATGGCTCTGACCAGGCTGCGAACAAGCCCCAGATCGCGGCCCTCACTGAAGTTCGGCACGGCTTCGAGGACGGGCACCATGGTTCTCATGATAAGGGGCGCACCGAGCTAGACAAGAAAAGCCGCACCGAGTGCGCACGTGTTCGAGCGCGTCAGCCGCCCATCGCACCCACCATGCTCGGATTCCCCGCCTGTACCTGGTACGCCCAGTCGAACACCATGATGGCGGCGCCGGTCTGCTCGAAGCCGAGCAGTGCCACCCGAATCGAGCCGTAGTGGAGCCGGCCGTCGTTCCCCACGACCCTCAGCATGTAGGTGAACTCCTGACTGAGGTCGACGTCGGCCACCTGGTAGCCCGACGTGGGCGCCTCGGTCCAATCCTCGCACTGCAGATCGCTGGCCACCCCGCACTTGAGCGCGGTGGTGAACCGACCCTGCGGGAAGATCTCCGTGCCGGGCCCGGTAACCAGCCACCACCCCTCGGCGTCGATCTCGAGGCGGAAGTGCCGTGACGCGGATGAGCCGGAGAGCACGGGATCGGTCTGGTCGGACTCCGGGAACCTGAAGCCGGAGCGCGACGGGTCGTCCTCGTTGGCGAACAGCAGCTCACCCACGAAGTCGGGACGAGGCGTGCCGAGCGCGACGGTACTCCCATCGCTCTCGTGGCCGAAACCGTCGAGGGACGTCACGTAGTAGGTGGACGTCACACCGTTGACCGCCAGCTCGTCGAGAAACCCCTCGGAGTCGGTTTTGCCCAGCAGGACCGCGCCACCTCCGCCCTCGATCAGATAGACCCGGTAGTACGCGAAATCGTCCGCGGAGCGAGCGTTGTCCCCCCAGCGCACGTAGTTGGTGTTGTCGAGCGCGACCACATCCAGCGACTGCGGTACCGGAGGTGCCTGAAAGGACGGCACTGTGACCTCGACGGTCTCCTGGGAGTCGGTCTCGAGACCGGTGTCGGCATCGAACGCCGAGACGAAGTACTGATATGTGGTGTTCTCGACGATGTTGGTATCGTTGTAGCCGCACACGTCCACCGCGCAGCTCGTGACCTCGGCGATCAACAAGAAGCTCGAGGCACCGAGACGGCGTGCGTAGACCCGGAAGCTCTCACCGTTCCAGGCGGGAGACAGCTCCCACGACAGCTGGATGGCCTGCTGGAAGTAGCTCCCCTCCAACCGGACCGGACCGGCGGGCGGGTCTGAGAAATCGAGAATGAACTCGTCCTGCTCGCACGCCGCCAGCGCCGCCGCCATGCCCGCCACCACCCACACTCGCTTGAACATCGTTCTGGCCCTCGGTCGAAGTTCTGCCGGGCATCCACGAAGCGCTCCAGCCCGGCGTCTCACCCATCTGCTTATGCATGAGGGATACCAAACCGGAAACCCGCCAAAACAAAGGGTTATTCGAGAGCGTCAGTGCGAAAAGTGTCCTCAGGGGAGGACAATCCCGATCACGCTCGGGCACCGAACAGCCTTCTAGAACCGGTTCCCCCGGTCATTGTTACGCTGCACGTAGTCGAACTTGAGGTCCCGGTTGTCCCGAAGGGACACGGTGAACCGAAACGTCCAGTTGCCTGTCGCCGTCTGGAGGAAGTCGAAGTTGGCTTCCCATCGGTGCAGCTCCCGCGTGAGCCGGATCACATGGTCGTTGAAACGGTTGTCCTCGAGGTCGTAGGACGTGCGCCAGCTCGCGCTCCAATTCTCGGTGGGCCGGAACCGGAGTCCCACGTTGACGAGCTGGTTGGTACCTCGAGACTCGGCCCGCGACCGGCTGAGCGAGTAGGAGAGCTGGGCCTGCCAGCCCTGGACCGCGCTGCGCGGCCGCCGGTTGGGGTCGGCACGCGCGGGCGCGCGGCCCGGCACGATCATCGACTCGTCCGTGACGCCGATGGCGTTCAGGTCTCGCTCGAAGAGGTCTTCCTCGGGCTCCGGCTCCGGAGGGGGCTCGGCCCCGGGAGGGCCACCGATCCGGAACAGGCGGCCCAGCGCCTGGACGATCCCGGAGCGGTTGCTCATCGAGAAACTCAGATTCAGCTGCGAGAGAAGCGGGGAGAACGTGCGATCGCCCTCATCGTCGGTGTCGAAAAGATCGTGCACCATGGAGATCGACAGCCCTCGCAGAAAGTCGGAGCTGATCGAGTTCGTGAGCCGTGTGGTTTGGAAGCCGTCCAGGAAGCCGTTCTCTTCCTTGCCCGCCTTCGTGAAGTCGTAGGTGATCACGCTCGTCCGGATGGACAGCAAGTTGACGATGGGTGAGTCCTGCCGGCGCCGTGGGCCCCCTTCGGTTTCAAACGCTGTGCTGTCCGGCTCGGCACCCAAAGAATCCGCGGCCTCGGCGGCGGCATCCCCGGGCTCGGCCTCCGCTTCCTCGGCCTCCCGAGGGCCGCCAGGGGCTTGGGCTGTATCGGCCGGAGCCTTCCGCTTCGCCTCGAAGGTCTGGTTGAACCCAAAGGTCAGCACGTTTCTGGCATCCTGCTCGCCTACACCGAACACCCGTCGCTGAAGCTCCGTAGGATCGACCGCCGGAGCGTAATTGTACGAGAAACTCGGAGAAATCTTGTGCCGGATCGCCTCGAACGGTCCGAACCCGCCGAAGAAGCCGTAGATGTCGGACTTGAGGCGGGCGCCGAACGAAATGCGCGTCGGGCCCGAAACGAAGCTCTGCGCATCGGGGTTGCGGTCGTCTCGCTTCGACTGCCCGTTGATCGACAGGCTCGGCGTCAGCGTGGTGGTGCCGATGAGCCTCTGCTGGTATCCGAGCGACGTGCTCCAGTTCAGGTTGGCCGACGAGATATCGCTCAGTTCCTGCGGATCGGCGGCGAGCGAATCTTCGGGGACCGCGGCGATGTGCGGCACGTCGCGTTGGACCCTTTCGTCCAGGCTGAAGCTCTGCGACCACGAAAGCGCACCCAGGTTGAAGCTGCTGGAAACGCTCGCCCTGGTCGCCTGTTGGTCGGCCAGGCTCAGGTTGAACGCCTGCCCGGCGCTGAGGATCTGGTCAACCCGGTCGACGGTATTGCGGGCGGCGGAGGCCGACCCCGACCAGGTGAGGTTGTTGTAGAACTTGGCCTCGCCCGGGGGGGCCCGGAACAGCGTGATGCTCTTGAGCGAAAGGTTGGCGGAAGGAAGCGTCATGGTGACATGATCGTCGGAGAGAAACTGCTTTCGGTTGGCGTTGAGCGAGAGCGTGCCCCAGTCGAACCGGCGGTTCAGGCCTCCCTCCGAGTCGATCGAGCCGGTGACCTCACGCGGGTCGAACGAGTTCCGCCGTACGAACTGAGCGGAAGACGTGAACCGGGCCGATCCCCGAAACGACATGCGCTCGCTCATCTCCCAGCTGTGCCGCGTGTCGAACGAGAGCTCCCGTCCCCCATCGGACTTCCAGAACTGCCGGTAGCTGGCCGAGCCGTTCAGGAACTGGCGCAGAATGTTGTAGCGAATGTTCCCGGTGACCGAGACGAAGTTGTCGCTCCACCAGTCGAGCGAGACCGTCGCGTCCGAGTAGTCGTTCACCGCCCAGTAGAACCCGAGGTTCGAGATCCGGCGCGTCTGGCCTCGCGACGACCGCACGATGTCGTTCACGCCGAAGCGGGGAAAGAGGATGCCGCTGGAGCGGTCCGAGTCGACGCTCTGGAAGATGAACGGCATCCAGAAGACCGGCACACCACCGAAGTTCAACGTGACGCTACGCGCCAGGAGCCATCCTCCGCCCACAACCTTGGTTTCCTTGGCCGCGAAGTGGTAGTGAGGCACGGTTTCCTGGCAGGACGTGAACGTCACGTGCTTCCCATAGACCAGGTCCGGATAGACGCCGGGCAAGTCACCGAACATGATCCACTCGGCGCCCTGGTTGAACCGCGTGCGCGCCCCGAAGGCGGATCCCCTCTCCTCGTCGAGGTCGTAGACGATGTTCTCGCTGGTGACCGGTTCCTCGCCCGGACGCTCGGTCACGGTCTCGCCGTGCGTCCAAACGAGATCGCGGGCGTCGTCCATGGTGATGGTGTCTACCGCGGTGATACGCATGTCCGGCCGGGTGAGGCTGGCCGGATTGCCACCGCCGTCGCCCATGAGCTGGAGTTTGGCCGCAGCCACCTCGAAGTGCGCGCCCGTGCCGTCATAGTGGGTCACGGAGTAGCCGTCCAACTCCATGAGCCTGGCCATGAACGAGTCGACGGGCTGGGGCGGCGGCGCGGCGCGGCGGGCGTTCACCAGCGAGTCCAGCCGGATCAGGGTGGAGTCGATGCCGGGGGCGCGGCCGAGACGCTCGAGCCGGTGGCGTATGCGAATGTCGGTCGAGTCCACGACCGGCGGCGGAACCTCCTGGGCGGCCGTCGTTGCCGGTGACCCGGCGAGGACGGCGATGCCGGCGGCTAGAGCGCAAACGGTGCGGTAGCCTGCGGTCATTCCGCCTCGACCGCCCCGGCTGGAGGGGTCGCGTCGAACTCGGCCTCGCGCTGCTCCCGGCGCCGGTAGATCACCGCGGAAAGCAGGATGCTCACCTCGTAGAGCAACGTGAGCGGCACCATCATCATGACCGTGACCGTGATGACGTCGCCGGGCGACAGGACGCTCGCCAGCACCGTGATGCCCACCAGAGCGTGGCGGCGCTTGCGCCTCAGGAACATGGGCGTGACCAGGCCCATCGCCGAAAGGATCATCACGACCACGGGCAGCTCGAATACAACGCCGAACGCGAGAAGCAGCTTGGTCACGAACGCGAAATACGGTCCGGCGGTGAGCATGGGCTCGAACCACTCGTTGCCGAAGAGCACGAGGAACTTGAGGGTCACCGGCAGCGCGATGTAGTACGCCATCGCCACGCCCGACGCGAAAAGCACCAATCCGAAATAGAGGCTGGGCACGATGACCCGCTTCTCGTGCTTCTCCAGAGCGGGTGCGAGGAAGGCCCACACTTGGTAGATGACGACCGGGGAAACCAGGATGAACCCCGTGAGCACACCCATCTTGAGGATGAAAAAGAAGGGCTCGGTGGGTGAGATGTACTTGAGCTTCTCGAGTTCACCCGTCGCCCCGGGCATATCGGCCATCACCGTCTGAAGCGGCGCCAGGATCAGCGCCATCACGTCGAACTTGATGACCAGCACCAGCCCGATGGCCGTTCCGATGACCAAGGCGATGACGCTCCACAGAATACGCCAACGGAACTCCTCGAGGTGGTCGAGGAAGGGCATCTCGCCCTTCGGGTTGGCGATTCGTGCTCTCACTTGGGAGGTCTGCTCGGTTGGCCGGTGGCGTGCGGCCGAATCAGAAGGGGAACTCTTCTTGCTGCTTGGCCTGGACCTGCCGCACATCCCGGACGTTCAAGTGATCCACGACATCTTGGAACTCGCCGATGTCCTGGAAGTTCCTGTAGACCGAGGCGAATCGCACATAGGCCACTCGGTCCACCGGCTCGAGCGCCTCCATCACCAGCTCGCCGATCCTGGAACTCGGGACTTCGAGGCCGGCGCTACCAGAGATCGACTCGAAGACGGCGTCTACGAGATCCTCGATCTGTGAGGCGGACACGGGCCGCTTGGCGCACGCGATCCGGAGGCTCCTCTGGAGCTTGTTACGGTCGAAGATCTCCGTGCTACCGTCGCTCTTGAGCACCTGGAGCGGGCGCTCCTCGAGATGCTCGTAGGTGGTGAAACGACGCTGGCAGACCGCGCATTCGCGGCGGCGCCGGACGGCCTTGCCGCCTCGGCTGGCTCGGGTGTCCACCACCCGGTTCTCTGCAGCGTCACACTCTGGGCAGCGCATACGCGACCCTAAACCTTCTGGTAGTGGTCAACGTGGCCCGGGGGGTCAGCCCCCGATCTCGCGGAGTTTTTCCTGCGCCAACGCCGCCGCCGCCGTGCCGGGGTAGGTGGCGATGACCCTCCTCAGGTACTGCCGCGCTTGGTCCTCGTCGCCCAGGAGCACGTAGAGCGCCCCTACGCGGTAGAGGGCCTCCGACACCCGATCGGACGTGGGGAAGAGTTCCCGAACGCGCAGGAAGCCTTGCAGGGCCTCTTCCAACCTGCCCTCCTGCTCCAGGATATCGCCCAGGAGATAGAGAGCGACCGGCGCATTGTCGTGCTCGGGGTAGAGTTGGACGAAGCCCTCGAAGGCGAACTTCGCCGTGCCCAGTTGGCCTCGGTTGAACTGGCTCCGCGCCGTTTCCCACGCCTGATCCGCGTCGCCGCCGCCGGAGCCCGGGGGCCGCACGGTGCCTACCACCGGCCGTTCGAACTCGTTCACCTGGTCGCGCAGCGCGGCCAGCGTGCGTTGGATCTGTCCCGTGAGCTCGGTCAGCCTGGATAGCTGATCCTGGATCTGGCGCATCTCGCGCGCCAGCCCCCCACGCGTGTCGACCACCATGTCGGACTGGATCTCCACGGTGTCCTGAAGCGCTTCCAACTCGCGGGAGATGTCGGCGAGCGCCGCGTCCTGCCGCTGGATGCCGTCCACGAGCACGTCACGGAGCTCGCGCACGTCCCTCTTGGTGGCGCACGCCGGAGTACTGACCACGAGCACGGCCAGCGCCAAAAGAAATACCCCTCGCCCCCGGCCCACCGGGGCTGGACCCCGGAGGCCGGCGGAAGGGGTGCTCATCTCGGACTCGGTCGGGCTACTGACGGTCATCCGGGTCGGAAACGTGAATCTCGCCCGCAGTGATCTGGAACTCCACGCGGCGGTTCTGCGCCCACGCGCTCTCGTCACTGCGGTTCACCAACGGCCGCTCCTCGCCGTACGAGACCATGGCGAAGCGGCTGGCGCTGATGCCGAAGCCCGTAAGGAAGTCCCTCACGCTCCCGGTCCGCGCACTGCCTAGCGCCTGGTTGTACTCGTTCGAGCCGCGCTCGTCCGCGTGTCCCTCGAGACGGATGCGGATGTCGGGGCTGTTCCGCAGGATGTCGACCTTGGCCCGCAGTGCCCGCTCGCTTTCGGACGTGATGTCCGCCATGTCGTACTCGAAGTGGACCATCTCGGTGAGCGTAGCGCGGAGGCGCTGCATCTCCTCCTGGCGCTCCTCATTGGCAGCGTCGATCTCCGCTTGCTGCGCCTCCTCGGCAGCTACGGTCGAGTCCGCGCGAGCCTGTTCGGCGGCGTCGATCTCCGCTTGCGTCGGCCCTGTGGGCTCCGGGGGCGCTGGGGGCTCTTTCCCACCGCAGGCGGCGGTCAAGACCAAGGCGGCCACTACTGGCACGATAATACCACGCATCCTCATCGGGACTCCTGTTTTTGGTGACGCCCAATTCTCTGAAACCGACCCGAGTCGGCGAGGGGACTTAGGAAGATAGCTACTGCCATATACCTCAGAAACCCCCACCGCGCAACGTCTCCGGCCCATCGATGCCCAGCGAGGGGCCCCACTCGAGTGTGCGGATGTCCAACCCCCGAAGCAGTAAGCGGATATTGCCCGTGGCCGTGTCGACCACCATGAGGCCGGTGCCCCAGTCCCTACGGCCCACGAACACCAGGTGGCGGCCGTCCGGCGCCCAGCTCGGATCCTCGTTGTTCCCCTCCTCGGTGAGCCTGGTGATCCGCCGGCCCCGGTCGGAGACCTGGGCCACGAGAATCTGATAACGCCCATAGCGCCCAATGCGGCCGTGGAACGCCACGTAGTCGCCCACCGGGGACCAGTCCGGCGAGGTGTAATAGCCCTCCTGCCCGTGCAGGTAGGGCGAGATCAGGTCGGCCTCTCCGCCGCCGGCCGGCATCACGTAGATCTGCGGGGTCCCGGTGCCGAGCCGGTTGGAGTTGAGCGCCATCCAGCGCCCGTCGGGCGAATACGTGGGCGACAGGTCGTTCCAGCGCCCGCCGCTCAGGTGCGAGAAGCAGCAGTCGCGCTCGAGGTCGAAGCTGAAGAGCCCGCTTTGTGCTCCGCCCGAGATCGAGAACGCGATGTGTCGGCCGTCGGGATGATATGTGGGCGTGATGTAGTCCCCTTCCCGCACGGGCTCGAGCGCCCATTCTGCGCCCGTATCCAGGTTCAGCTCATAGATGCGAGAGAAGCCCGACTTGTACGACACATAGGAGATCCGCTTGCCGTCGGGCGACCACGCCGGCGACATCGTGATGTCCCCATAGCCCGTCACGCGGCGGAGGTTCTCGCCGTCCGAGTCGACGAGGTAGATCTCTTGGGTCTGGCCGTCGTTCGAGCGGCGGGAGAACGCGATGCGCGACGCCGCCATGCCGGGCTCGTCGAAGAGCCAGCGGACGACCGCGTCCGACACGATGTGCACCGCCAACCGGAAGTCGGGTGACTCGACATCCGGGATCCGGAACCGGCCACGGTTACGCACCTCGCCGTAGACCACGTCGTGGAGCTCGACCGACAGCACGTAGCCCTCACCCGCGCCCTCGAGTTGGCCCGAAAGGAGCCAGACGGCGCCCAACTGGTCCCAGAGTCCGTAGTCGATGTCGCCGCCCACCAAAGCCTCGGGCAGCGAGTCCATGACCTGGAGCCGGTCGGTGTAGCGCAGGTCGCGCCCGATGATCGCCTCAACCTGTGCCGCGGGTCCTTCGCCGCCCAGGCGCCCGCCGAAGGGCTTGAGCGCCAGCGCCGGTTGGTAGGCGGTCTCATACAGCAGACCCAGCGTCACGCCGGGGAAGTCTTCATCCTGTGCCTCGGCCGGGCCCACCGGGATCAGCAATCCTCCGACCAGGAGCAGCGCCGGCATCGTCCAGATTCGCATCCACCGCCTCATCACATTCGTCTCCGTTGTCATGCCGTCACGCCCTACCTGAGAAGTCGCTCGAGAAGTTCATCCTAGCCGCCGCGCGGGATCGAACTTGAACACGACGTCCAGTCGATCGGCACGGAAATCCTTGGGCAGCGGCCCCAGCCGGTTTCTCGAACCGGCGCATTCGATCGCTCCCAACGCGTCGATGTCGAAAGAAAAGCTTCCGGAGCTTTCTACAATGTCCTGGTCGGAAACGGTCCCGTCGCGGTTGATCACGAAACGCACCGTGACCCGGAGGTCGCTGGAGCCCCGCCACCGGAAGCACCGGTCGATCTGCCGGATGATGTTGTTGTAGTACTCCGGGTAGTCGCGCTGGAGACCCTCCATGCGGACGTTGATGTCCTCCCCGCCCTCCTCCGCCTCCGGGTCGGGCGTCGGGCTCGTGGGCCGCTCGGTCGCCTCGGCTTCAGGAGTCGGCGGGGCGGCCTCCTCTTCCGGCTGCTCCTCCGCCGGCTCATCCCGAAGCGGCAGAGCGTCCTCGACGACAACCGGGTCGCTCTGCTCCACAGGCTCGACCTGCCGGGGTGTCTCGACCACCAGGTCGGGCGGCGCGGGGGGAGTCAGCTCGCCGAGCTCGAGGGCGGCCGGAGAGACCAACTCGATCTCGTACACCACGAACCGCGGGACCTCGGCGCCCACGGTGGTGCTCCACCATGCGAGCAGGATGGCGAGGGCGTGCACGGCGGCAGAGGCTCCGAAAGCCCATGTGCCGGGCGGTTCACTCCGGCGTCGTCGCCTGTAGGTCCCCACGTCGCTCATGGTCCTCCCCGAATCAGGCGCGCGGTCTCGTTCAGCGGACGCGTCGCTGCTCCGCCACGATCGCAAATCTCACCCCGCTGGCGGCAACGATCGACAGGACGTCGACCCAAGGCCCCAGGGTCACCATCGAATCACCCTTGATGTACACCATCTCCGGCTGTGTAGCGCCCACCATCTGGCTGAACGCGGCCGCGAAGCGGTCGCGCTCCACCGGCGTCTCACCCAGGAAGATCCGCCCTGAGCTGTCCAGCGTAACGATCAGGCTCGATTCCACCGCGCTCAGTGGGTTCACATCACCCTGCGGCACATCCACCTCGATCCCTCCCTGCATGATCGGTGCCGTGATCAGGAAGATCACGAGCAGGGTGAAGGCCACATCCACCAGACTGGTGACGTTGACGTCGGCCCTGACCTCGAGATCGTGGCCTTTCCGACGCTTGCGGCGACCCGCTCTCACGAGACCATCCTCTATATCCGCCCTTCTCGGGCGAGCGTGCCGATGAACTCGCTGGAGAAACCCTCCAGCTCGCCGCTCACGAGGTTGAGGCGGTCCACGAAGTAGTTGTAGAAGATGACCGCCGGGATCGCTACGGCCAGGCCGGCCACCGTGGTGATGAGAGCCTCGGCAATACCGGGACCCACCGCCGCGATGTTGGTCGAACCCCCTCGAGTGATGCCGAGGAAGGTGTTCGTAATCCCGATCACGGTACCCATCAGCCCCAACAACGGGGACACCGAGCCGATCACCGCGAGCCAGGTGAGCCCGCGCCCCAACTCGTCGCGTTCCTCTGCCTCTTCCTTCTCCAGCATGAGGAGCAGGACCTCGAGTTGCGCCACCGAGAGACCGTCGCCCACCGGAGCCCCCTCCCTGAGCGCGCCGGGACGCAACTCGCTGAAGAAGTTCACTCCCTGGCGGAATACGCGGCTGTAGGGTGACTCGGGCAGCGCCAGGATCGCGTTGTAGGCGTCCTCCAATCGCTGTGCCCGCTCCATGGCCTGGAGAAAGCGGTCGCCCTGGGCCCGGACCTCACGAAACTGACGGGTTTTCCAGAAGATGAGAATCCAGCTCGCCACCGAGGCACTGGCCAGGATGAGCAGCACGAGCCTGGTCGGCACCGTCCCGGTGAAGATCATGTCCCAGACCGAGGCCGGAGGCCTGGCCTGGGCGAACAGCACTATGATACCCGTCAACCCGGCACCCCCGTGTCGCTGATGAACTGAAACGTCTCGCGAAGTCCGTCCCGAAGAGTGAAGTGAGGCGCCCAGCCCCATTCCCCGAAGCGGCCGGCGTCGAGCGTACTGTGGCGGAGCTCCCCGAGCCGCTCCGCGCGGTAGACGCGGCCGGGGTGGATACCGGCGATCTCCTCCAGAAGGTCCGCCAGCCGGTTCACGCTGGTGCCTTGCCCCGTCCCCACGTTGAACGCGACCGCATCGAGTCCGTCGCCACTCGGGATGTCCAGGTCGGCGGCCTTGAGATTCGCGCTGACCACGTCCCTGACGAACACGTAGTCGCGGGTCTGCTCGCCATCCCCGAAGATGGTCAACTCTTCCCCTCCCATGAGCCGCTGGCTGAAGATGGCCACCACGCCGGCCTCCCCGTGAGGATCCTGCCGCGGGCCATAGACGTTCGCGTAGCGCAGCGCCACGTAGTCGATGCCGTGGATCTCCCTGTAGTAGTGCAGGTAGTGCTCGCCCGCGAGCTTGGCCACGCCGTACGGCGAGAGGGGTAGCTTGGGCGCCGTCTCGGGCGTCGGCACCCGCTCGGGCTCGCCGTAGATCACGCCGCCGCTCGAGACGTAGATCACACGATCCGTTCCGGCTTCCCTGGCCCCCTCCATCACGTTGAGCAGCCCGGCCACGTTCACGCCCGCGTCCAGCATGGGGTCGTCTACCGAAGTCCTGACGTTCACCTGGGCCGCGTGGTGGCTCACCAATTGGAAGCCCACGTCACGGAACAGGTCCCGCAGCCCGGCGTCGGCGATGTCCATCTCGACGAACTCCGCCTCCGCCGGCACGTTCTCGCGCGTGCCGCTGGAGAGGTCGTCGACGACCCAGACCCGGTCTCCCCGCGCCAGGTGCGCGTCCACCACGTGGCTCCCGATGAACCCTGCCCCGCCGGTTACCAGCACCCGCCTGGGCGTGTCGTTCATGTTTCGTCGCTCTCGGTCAATGACTCGGGCTCCGGCTCCGCCGGGTCCTCGTCTTCATCCTTGGCAAGATCCAGTCCAGGGGGATCCAGATCATGCAGGTACCGCACCGCATCGACGAAGTCGGCCACCCGCCCGTTGGCCACGCCCTCGCGGAGACGCACGGTCGGTTCGTGCAGCAGTTTGCCCAGCAGCCGCTCGGAGAACCGCTCCACCATCTCACGATCGTCCGGCGAGAGGTGCCCGAGTCGTTGCCAGAGCCATTGCAGTTCCTCGTCACGCACCCCATCCCAGCGGTCACGCAGCGAACAGATCAGGGGCACCACCTGCCTGCCCGCGTACCAACGCCGGAACGCCTCGACCTCGTCCTCGATGATGCGCTCCGCCACGGGCAGCACGGCCTTACGCCGGTCCAGCGTATCGTCCACGATCTCGCGCAGATCATCGACGTTGTACAGAAACACGTTGGGCTCGGACCCGATCACCGGCTCGACATCCCTGGGGATGGCGAGGTCCATGATCAACAGTGTACGGCCCCTGGCCTGAGGCAGTGCGCCCCGCACGGCTTCGAGCGAGAGCACCGCATGGGGCGCCGCGGTCGAGGTCACGAGAATGTCGACCTCTTCGAGCCGGCTGGGCA
This sequence comes from Gemmatimonadota bacterium, assembly GCA_022571515.1. GTDB lineage: Bacteria > Gemmatimonadota > Gemmatimonadetes > Longimicrobiales > Gaopeijiaceae > JACZXQ01. The sequence continues at coordinate 21,452 of JACZXQ010000007.1, read as the reverse complement.
CGTCGTCGTACGGTATGGCCGCTCCCTCGAGACGCTCGGCCATGTCGACGGCCCGCTCGTGCGTCCGGTTGGCCACCAGGATGCCGCGCACGCCATGCCTCGTCAGAGCCTCGGCCACCAGTTCGGCGTTGGCTCCGGCGCCCAGGATCAGCGCACGCCGGCTCTTGAGCGAGCCGAAGATCTTGCCGGCGAGTTCGACGGCCACGGAGGCGACCGACGCCGCTCCCTGGCCGATGGTGGTCTCCGACCGAACGCGTCCCCCGACGGAAAGGGCGGTCTGGAAGAGCCGGTTCAGGACGGGACCCGCCATGGAAGGCTGCACAGGCACGCGCATGGCCAACTCGTAGGCGTCTTTGACCTGGCCCTGGATCTCGGCCTCGCCCAGCACCATGGAGTCCAGGCCGGCGCTTACGGCATAGAGGTGCCGGACCGAATCGAGCCCCTGCTTTTGGTAGAGGTAGCGGTCCGCCGATCCCTCGACGCCTTCCGCCTTGTTCCTGAGCACGGCGACACCCGCCTCCAGTGCGGCAGGGTCGGCGGCCGGGTGGAAGTAGAGTTCGGTGCGGTTGCACGTCGAGACCAGCACGGCCTCACGGACGCCGGCCTCCTCGCGAAGGCCTCCAAGCGCCCGGATGGCCTCGGCGTTCCCGAACGCGAACCTCTCCCGGGCCTCGACCGGGGCGGTATGGTGACTGACACCCACGACCGCCAGCGTCATCAGAGGAAGAAGCCTCCGGTGGAGGTCGCGAGCCGGAGCAGGACATACGACACGACCACCACCGCGAACCCGACCACGGTGGCCAGGGCGCCTCTGCGTTCGTGCTGGCTCCCCCGTCCCCGCACCGCCAACGCGACCACGAAGACCACCCACGTCAGGATCCCCCAGATCACCTTCGGATCGGTCTGCTCGAACGAGTGCCGGAACCGGACCGTCCACGCCCATCCGAGCGCCAAGCCCAACGTGAGCGTGATGAGCCCGGCCACCAAGCCGATCCGACCCAACCGGTCGAGGGTGGCCAAAGGGGGCAGGAAGCGAAATGCGAGGCCCAGCCGTTTGGCTTTGAGGGTGCTGAACTGGAGGAGATAGAGCACGGCCGCCGAGAAGGCCACGGCCATGCCGCCGAAACCGGCGAACGCCAGCGTAACGTGGAACGCGAACCAGGCTCCTTGGAAGTCCAGCGCCCCCTCAGCGGGCTGGACGCCGATCACCACAGCCAGTCCCTCCATGAGGATCACGAGGGGGATGAGGACGATACCGACCCTCCTGACCTCGCCGAGCCCGATGGTGGCCAGCAGTCCCACGCCGATGACCAGCGCCAAGGTCGAGAGCGACGGCGCCAACCCCACGAGCGGCAGCTCGCCGTGGAGCATGGTGAATCGGGCGAGCGCGACCGTGTGCGCGGCGACCCCCGCGGCGGCGATGCCGAACGCGACTGGCGCCATCCTCCCCCGTCCGCCCTCGAGAAAAGAGCGAACCCAGAGAGTCAGGGCGGAGATGTAGAGCAGGAGAGCGACGTAGTGAATCACCGCAGCGTCAGGCCCTCGCTAGGGATGATCAGCGCATTTTGCGGTCGAGGTGCACGGTCACGCCCGCCGCAAAGATCGGGCTGATGATGCCGACGATACGGGCCGAAGCCGTGTTTTCGCGCGTTCCGACCACCTGCAGGCGGCCCGCGACGTCACCCGACCAGCCCTCCGTGTCACCCGTGTAGAGGATGTATTCGTCGCCGACCGTGACGCCCTGGGCCTCACCTTGGTCCAGAAAGGCGATGTCGCCCATGTTCTGAATAGCATGATACTCGCCGAATCCGAGGATCCGCGCGGTACCCCCTTCCGTAATCAAATCCGGAGCGTCCCCGGGCTGTAGGTCGAACGCCGGAGCCGGCCGAACCATGTCTCCCTCACGGACGCGGTCGAACGCGTCGAGCACGACGGCGACGACACCGGCTTCCTCAATGCGGGTCACGGTCAACACCGAAGTGGGGGTCATGACCCGACCGATGCCCGGGATGACTCTGCCGGGGCGAAAGCTTTGGAGGCGGTCTCCGATGGCCATGCCCTCGTCAGCGTCCATCCCGATCTGCACGCGCATATACGGTAGAGCCGTTCTCAGTTCACCGGCCTCCGTGAAGGCATCGATCGTGCCGACAGACCCCACGTCATCGTCCGTGACGAGCCATTCGGACGAATATACGGTTTGGCGTGGAACGGCGAGATACGGCGTCTGTGCCGCGCTGGATATGCCGATGCCCATGTCGGGGTCACGATAGAAGACGGTGCGATTTCGCGTGCGGGGATCTTCCTCGAACTCGGGCTCGGGCTCGGGCTCAGGATCCACCCGAGGCGCGTCCCGAGGCTCCACCATGACGCCGATGACCTCCACCGGCCCGTCCAATCCGGGAATGACCAAGGCCTGAGCCGGGAAAATGAGGTGGGGATCCACCACGGCGGCCCGGTTGGCCTCCCAGATACGTGGCCACAGGAACGCATCCTGATAATAGCGCTGCGCCAGACCCCAAAGGGTCTCACCCCGTACTACCGTGTGGTTCAGGGGCGACTGCTGTCCAGACACAAAACCTGGAAGAATTACCAGCGCCGCCAGGGCGACCTTCAACCGAGCCATGATTGTTCCCTTCGTCAACCGAGACAGGGATTTATGCTACTGTATCGCACGTCGGAAGATACCCCGCCAAGGCGATCGTGGTCAACGATTTTTTGCAATTAGACTACAAACGTTTCTGAGAGATCCGGGCGAATTCCCGCGCCCAGTAGGTGATGACGAGGTCGGCGCCGGCCCTTCGGATCGACAACAACGACTCGAGCAGCGTGGCTTCGGCATCGAGCCATCCTCGCTCTCCAGCGGCTTGAACCATGGCATACTCGCCAGACACCTGGTAGGCGGCTACGGGGTACCCCGTCTCCGTCTTGACCCGTCGAATGATGTCCAGGTAAGGCAGCGCAGGCTTCACCATGACGATGTCGGCGCCTTCGTCCAGGTCGAGGAAGACCTCCCTCAGGGCCTCGTCCGCATTGGCTGGATCCATCTGGTATCCGCGGCGATCTCCCTTTCCGGGCGCCGAGTCCGCCGCCTCGCGGAACGGTCCATAGAACGCCGAGGCGTATTTTGCCGCGTAGCTCATGATGGCAACGTCCGGATGGTCGGCGTCTTCGAGCGCATCGCGGATCGCGCCCACGCGGCCGTCCATCATGTCGGACGGGGCCACGATGTCGGCCCCCGCATTCGCGTGGCTGACCGAGGTTTGGGCCAGAAGGTCCAACGTGGCGTCGTTGTCCACGTGGTCACCGACCACTACGCCACAGTGACCGTGGGAGGTGTACTGGCACAGGCACACGTCGGTGATGACCACCAGGTTCGGATGCGCCGCCTTGAGCGCCCGCACCGCCTGTTGGACGATTCCATCGTCGGCGTACGCGCCGCTCGCCACCTCGTCCTTGGAGGGTGGGATGCCGAACAAGAGGACCGCCGGGATCCCCAGCTCCTGCGCCTCACCGGCCTCCGTCACCAGGTGGTCCACCGAGAGGCGCTCCACACCGGGCATGGCGTCCACCGGCTGCCGCACATCGTCGCCGGGCACCACGAAGAAGGGGAGCACGAGATGTTCCGGCCCCAGGGATGTCTCACGGATGAGGCCCCGGAGCGCTTCGGAGCGCCTCAGCCTGCGTGGCCTGTAATCAGGAAAGCTCGCCATCAGTTAGAGGCCTCTGGTTCCTTTCACACGAGTCGCTTCACGAAGATCCACGCGTCCTCCTTGGGCCGGTCGTAGTAGTTTCGCCGCACTCCGACCTGCTGAAACTCCCGGCTGGCGTAAAGGGTCTGGGCCGCTTCGTTGGATGTGCGGACTTCGAGGTATACGCTCTTCACGCCCCGCTCCTGGGCCACCCCGAGCACACAGTCGAGCAACTCGGCGCCGATGCCTCGACGTTGGAGCGTCGGCCGCACGGCGAGGTTCGCCAACTCACCCTCGTCGTGGATGCACCAAAGAACAGCGTAGGCGGCAACGATTCCGGGCGGGTGCTCGGCGATCCACATCTCCACACCGGGCCGTTCGAGCAGCGATCGGAAGGTAGTCTCGCGCCAGGGCGTGGAGAAGGTGTCCCCCTCGATGCCGGCGACCTCCGGAAGGTCTCCCGGGACCATGGGCCGAAACAGGAGTTCCGTCACCCGCCTCTCGCCATGCGCTCGGCGCCTGTGGCGCGAAGGTAGCTGGGCTCCCACGCGGATGGGTTCTCGAGCGGGGCCGTATCGGGGGTGAGCGCCAGCAGACGAATCAGCCCGTCGGCGAGCGGCCCGCCCACCGGGCTCGCCAAGACCGGGAAGCCGGCCCCCTTGATCTGGTCGGTATGCCGGTGAGCGCCATCCCCGGCGAACACCGAGTAGGGGACCTCTCCCGACAGGAGAACGTCGATCATGGTCGAGTGTGGCTCCACGAGCGTGTCCAGGCCATGGGGGTTCTCCAGGTAACAGGCCGCGTAGACGCGTCCCCCGCGGGCGTCCAACAGGATGTAGCGCGGCCACGCGCGGTCCTCATCCGTGAGCGGCAGGTTGGGCCCCTCGGCGCCGGGCAGCCAGCGGAGGCCGAGGGACGCCGCGCCACCCGCGAGGCTGGAGAACACCCAAAGCGGCACGCCCAGGGCTCGCCTGAGCCCCTTGGCGGTCGCCGCCGCGACCCGCACTCCGGTGAACGAGCCCGGCCCGCCTCCGACCACGATCCCGTCAAGGTCCTGGAGCGGCACCGAGGCGTCGGCCAGCACACCCTCGATCTCGGGGATCAGATGCGCGGCGTGCGCCCCCTGGACCCTTAGAAAGCGCCGAGCCAATACCTCACCCCCGACCGCGACGGCGACGGACCCGATCGGGGTCGAGGTGTCCATCGCGAGATAGTGGCCGGTTACCGACCAGGTCCCGCTCACGCGTCGCCCCCCAAAGACAGGCGTACGGGAAAACCGGGCAGGGAACTCGGGTCCCCCACCCGCGTCACCTCGACGGACCGGCGCAGTGTGTCGCCCTCGGCCGGCTCGAGCGACACCTCCCAGCGGTCTTCGGGCAGGAGATCGCCGGCCCGCTCCGGCCATTCGATCAGCACCACCTCGTCCGGGGCGCCCAACTCCTCCCAACCGATCTCCCACAGATCGTCGGGGCGCTCCAGGCGGTAGAGGTCCAAGTGCACGATCTGGATGCCCCGTGGCGCCTTATAGCGGAACAGGAGGTTGAACGTGGGAGAGGGCACCACCTCCGAGATGCCGGCCCCGCGCACTACGGCGCGCGCCAGCACGGACTTGCCCGCACCCACGGGACCCGTGAGCACCACGCACACGGGCGGCTGGATGCGCGCACCGATGCGCTCACCCCAACGCACGAGGTCCTTCTCGTCGAGAATCACTTTCCGATCGACACCTTCAGCTCGAAAACCTGATCCCTGAGGAGCGCGGCCCGTTCATAGTCCAACAGCTCGGCCGCCTCGGCCATCTCCTGCTCCAGAATCTTGATGTACTCCTCCGTGTCGACCTCGTCCGCGTAGCTCCGGATGGGCTCCGACACTCTGGCGGCCGGCGCATCCCTCGCATCGGCGAAGCGGGTCGAGAACTCGATTTCCTGCACGCTCTTGCGGATCGTCTCGGGCGTGATGCCGTGCTCCTCGTTGAACGCCATCTGCACGGTGCGCCGGCGTTCGGTCTCGTCGATGCAGCGGCGCATCGAGGCCGTCACCTTGTCGGCGTAGAGTATCGCCTTGCCCTCCACATTACGCGCGGCGCGCCCGATGGTCTGGATGAGGGAGCGAGCGTCCCTGAGAAAGCCCTCCTTGTCCGCGTCCAGGATCGCCACCAGCGACACCTCCGGGAGGTCGAGACCTTCGCGCAGCAGATTGATGCCCACCAGCACGTCGATGCGCCCCAGGCGCAGGCTGCGGAGGATCTCCATCCGCTCGATGGCGTTGATGTCCGAGTGCATGTAGCTGACCTTGACGCCCACAGACTGGAAATACTCCGAGAGATCCTCCGCCATGCGCTTGGTCAGCGTGGTAACGAGCACCCTCTCGCCACGCGAGGCCCGCTCGCGGATCTCGGCCAGCAGGTCGTCGACCTGACCCTTCACCGGGCGCACGTCGATCGCCGGGTCGATGAGGCCGGTGGGGCGAATGATCTGCTCGACCACCACGCCATGCGAGCTTTCCAGCTCCCAGTCGCCCGGCGTCGCCGAGACGAACACGACCTTGGGCACCAGATCCCTCCATTCCTCGAAGCGGAGCGGGCGGTTGTCCATGGCGCTCGGCAGCCGAAAACCGTGCTCCACGAGCGTCTCCTTCCTCGAACGGTCCCCCTTGTACATCCCGTGGAGCTGGGGGATGGACACGTGGGACTCGTCCACGATCACCAGGAAATCCTCCGGAAAATAGTCGATGAGGCAGGAGGGGCGCTCCCCGGGCCTACGCCCGCTGGTGTAGAGCGAGTAATTCTCGATTCCGGGGCAGGTGCCGATCTCCAGCATCATCTCGAGGTCGAAGTTGGTACGGCTCTCGATGCGCTGAGCCTCGAGCAGCCGGCCCTGGGCCTCGAATACGGCGACCTGTTCGCGAAGCTCGCGGCGGATCCGCGGCTGCATGTTCTCGATGATCTCGGGGCGGGTCACATAGTGGCTCGAGGGATAGATCGAGCAGCGCTCGAGCGGCGCGATGGTCTCTCCGGTGAGCGGGTCGAAGCGCGTGATGCGCTCCACCTCGTCACCCCAAAGCTCGATGCGCACCGCCTGCTCTTCGTATGCGGGAAAGACCTCCACGGTGTCGCCGCGCACGCGAAACGTGCCGCGCCCGAACTCGTAGTCGTTCCGCTTGTACTGGATGTCCACCAGTCCGCGCAGAATGTCACGCCGGCTGCGTTGCTCGCCCACGGTCAGGTGCAGCATCAGAGCGCGGTAGTCGGCGGGGTTTCCCAGGCCGTAGACGCACGACACCGACGCGACCACGATCACGTCGTCGCGCTCCATGAGCGAGGACGTCGCGCGCAGCCGCAGTCGCTGGATGTCCTCGTTGATGGACGCGTCTTTCTCGATGTAGGTGTCGGTGGACGGTAGGTACGCCTCCGGCTGGTAGTAGTCGTAGTACGAGATGAAGTACTCGACGGCGTTGGTCGGGAAGAGCGCCTTGAGTTCACCGTAGAGCTGGGCTCCCAGCGTCTTGTTGTGGGACATCACGAGGGTCGGCCGATCGTGATTCACGATCACGTGGGCCATGGTGAACGTCTTGCCCGTGCCGGTGGCGCCCAGGAGCGTCTGGAAGCGGTCCCCGCGGGCGAGCCCCTCGGTAAGCTCCTCGATGGCCCGGGGCTGGTCGCCCTTGGGCTCGTAGTCCGAGGTCAGACGGAAGTCAGGCATCGGGCTTCCGGGGGATCAACCTGCGTGGTCGATGGTCGATCAGACGCCGGGCGCCACGGTAAGCGGTCTCACGTCAGATCCGACTCGCTGAACGACTCCAGGCGCTCCACCTGCAACAGCCCCTTCACCCGTCGCAACGCTTTCATGACCTTGTTGAGGTGGTTCAGGTGCTGCACCTCCACAGCGAACTCACCCACCATTCCCCCTTCCACGGCCCGCATGTCGGCGTGTTGGATGTTGGTGCCGGTGTCCGCGATGGCCTTGGCGACGTCGGAAAGCAGCCCGCGCCGGTCGGTGCCGTGCAGGTAGAGCTTCACGAAGAAGCGGTCGCCCTTCTCAGCGGTCCACTCGATCTCGACCCGGCGTTCTTCCGTGAGGTCGAGGATGTTGGGACAATCCGAACGGTGGATGGAGACCCCCCTGCCCCTCGTGATGTAGCCGATCACGCTGTCGCCCGGCACGGGTTGGCAGCACTGCGAGTACCGCACCATGAGGTTGTCCATGCCCTGGATGCGGACCCCACGGCTCGAGCGGCGAATGCGCTCGGCGATGCGCTCGAGGGCCGAGGGCGTGCGTCGGACCACGTCGTGCGGCTCCTCCTCGGGATAGAGCGCCTTGATCACGCGCGTGGGACCCACGTCACCACTCCCCATGGCCGCCAGGACACGCTCGAAGTCCACGTACCCGAGGGCCACGGCCGCCTGGGCCATCTGGGCGTTGGTCGGCTTGTCGCGTCCGGCCTTGCGCACCTCACGCTGGAAGAATTCCTTGCCCAACTTGTGGGCGGACTCGAACTCCTCCTTGCGGATCCACTGCCGGATCCGGCCCCGGGCCCTCGAGGTCTTCACGAACGACAGCCAGTCCCGGTTCGGCCGCTGGCGAGCGTTCACGATGATCTCGACCGTGTCGCCGTTCCTCAACTCCCTGGAGAGCGGGGCGATGCGCCCGTTGACACGAGTTCCCGCACAGTGCTGTCCCACCTCGGTGTGCACCGAGTAGGCGAAGTCGATGGGCGTCGCTCCCACGGGAAGCTGCTTCACCTCGCCCTTGGGTGTGAACACGAAGATCTCGCCCTGGAACAGGTCCATGCGGAGGAATTCCATGAACTCCTCGGGCTCGTCCGTGTGCTGCTGCCACTCCAGCACCTGGCGGAACCATGTGAGCGCCTCATCGACCTCGTCGGTGCTCTCCCTCGCGACCTCCTCGCGGCCCTCTTTGTACCGCCAGTGCGCAGCGATGCCGTATTCCGCCGTGCGGTGCATTTCGTCGGTACGGATCTGAATCTCGTAGCGGCGCCCCCCGGGTCCGATCACCGTGGTGTGCAGCGACCGGTACATGTTCGATTTCGGGGTGGCCACGAAGTCGTGGAAGCGCTCCTGCACGGGTGTCCAGCGGCTGTGGATGATCCCGAGCGCCGCGTAGCAGTGCTGTACCGAGTCGGTGATCACCCGCATCGCCATGAGGTCGTAGATCTCCTCGTACGGCAGACCGGTGTTCGCCATCTTCCGGTGGATCGACCAGAGGTGCTTGGGACGCCCCGTCACTTCGGCGGGGATTCCCGACTCCTCCAATTCCTCTTCGAGCGGTAGCTTCAACTCCAGAATCTGGCGCTCGCGCTCCTTGCGGCGCTGCCGCACACGCTTGGTGAGCGCCTCGTGTTCCTCCGGCTCGAGGAAGCGGAAGCTGAGGTCTTCGAGCTCCCACCGGATCTGGGCCATGCCGAGGCGGTGGGCCAGCGGCGCGTAAATCTCCCGGGTTTCCATCGCGATGCGCCGTCGCCTGTCGGCGTCCAGATGCTCGAGCGTGCGCATGTTGTGGAGCCGGTCGGCGAGCTTGACCAGGATCACGCGTGCGTCCTGCGCCATCGACAGCAGCATCTTCCGGTAGTTCTCGACCTGCTCCTCCGTGTGGGAGCGGAACTCCACGCGGCCGATCTTGGTGACCCCGTCCACGATGGTGGCCGCGCTGCTTCCGAACCGCTTCTCGATCTCGCTGAGCGAAACGGAGGTGTCCTCGACCACGTCGTGGATGAGCCCCGCCACCAGGGAGTCGGTGTCCAGCCGAAGCTGGGCCAGGATGGTCGCCACCTCCACCGCGTGCGACACGAACTTCTCTCCCGAAGCGCGACGCTGCCCCGCGTGAGCGTCTTTCGCGAGACCGTAGGCCTCGACGATCACATCCACGTCCAACCGATCCGCATACGCCTCCATGGCCCGAGCCAAGGTCCGGGGCAGTCCACGGATGGTGGGTGGTTTCGCCTTCGTCGCGGTCGCCATATGCCCTGTATATACGTCCGTCGCAAGAGCCGGAGTCGCGGGGAAACGGGGCGGCGCCCTCTGAGTGAAGGGGTTCGACAAGAGTGCCCGCCGCCATGATTCCCTACCCCCACAGGCCGTCTACTGTTTCGGGCCCGATCCGCTCAGTCGAGCACGCCGAGCTCGGACATGGACGTGAAGCCGGTATCGCCCACGATGACGTGGTCCAGCACGGGAATGCCGATCGTACGCCCAGCGTCCACGAGCTGCCTGGTGACCGCGCGGTCTTCGCCGGAAGGGGCCGGGTCTCCGGACGGATGGTTGTGGAGCAGGATGACCGCCGCGGCGCTCTCGATGATGGCGGGCTTGAACACCTCCCTGGGATGGATCAAGGATGCGTCCAGGATTCCACGCGTAATCAAGACCTCGCGGATCACCCTGTGCTGAGACGTGAGCAGTAGGACGTGGAATTCCTCCCGGTCGAGGTCCCGAAGTCTGGGGCCCATGCGCCGGAACACGTCCTGCGGCCCGCGGATCCGATCTTCGGCCGCGGGTCGGTCCGCCGCTGCCCTGCGACCCAGCTCGAGCGCCGCCACGATACGCGCGGCCGTGGCGCCACCGACGCCCGGAACGGACTCGAGGGTACCGGCGGCGAGGGTACTCAAGCGCCGGAGCGAGCCACGGCCCTCCGCGATGACACCCTCGGCGATGTCCAGCGCGCTCGCGCCTACCTGCCCACTTCCGATCAGAATCGCGAGGAGTTCCCTCACGGACAGGGAGTGGGCACCAAGGGTGGTGAGGCGCTCACGAGGGCGTTCCTGAGAGGGCCAGGAGCGGATGGGGTGGTTGGGGGGAGGCATGGGTCGGCACGTTAAGATATGTGGACTTGGGGGGCTGGAGGATGGGTGGTTGGGACGGGGCTCGGCGAGTTGGGGCAGGCGAGGCGCGCGCGCACTCCCCGTCGCGGCAGCGCTTCGCTCTGCGGCTGCGCCGCAGATTGCCGCTCTTGGGGAGGGCACGCTCGCCTCTTTCCTCTCAGTCGGCTGCTCCTTTCCCCCTTTTTTTGGGCAGGGGGCGGCACTACGCTCTGTCCTTCCTAAAGGGACAGGAATGGCGATATCTTTCCTTGATATAAGGAAAGATTAAGCGTATTCTTTCCTTATGACCAGTCCTGCATCGCGAGACCTTCTGCGTCTCAAGCTCAGCGAAGCCCTCGCAGCTCCGATCGTTTCCCTTACGCCACGCGACATTCGCTTGCCCATGATCCCCGGCAAAGCCATGGCGGTGATCGGAGTACGCCGCGGTGGCAAAACGTCCTTCCTCCAACTACGCATTGCCGAACGCATCGCCGAAGGGCGTCCTCGCGATTCGCAACTCCTGCTTTCCCTGGAGGACGAGCGATTGACCGGGATGACCGCCGCGGACCTGGGCTGGCTGCTGGAGGAACACGAACGGCAGGCGCCGGGGCTTCGTGAGAGCGGTGCTTTGAGTATCTACCTCGACGAGGTGCAACTCGTATCGGGGTGGCAGAGCCTCGTGCGGCGCCTGCTGGATGCCGGTGGAATCGAGATCTTCGTTTCTGGATCATCGGCCAAGCTGCTGAGCCGAGAGGTTGCCACGTCGCTCCGGGGGCGAGGAATGGAAGTGCTGGTGCACCCCTTCTCCTTCCGCGAGGCGCTTCGACACGCCGGCCGGGAACCGGACGCGCCGTGGGAGCGACTGAATCCCACGGCACGAGCGGCACTCGACGCAGCCCTGCGGCGTTACCTGGAGGTGGGTGGCTTTCCGGAGGCCCAGCAAACCGAGCGTCGTGATCGTCTCGCACTCCTGAAGGGGTATGTCGACGTCATGGTGCTGCGAGATGTGATCGAGAGGCACAACGTCACGAATACACAGGCGTTGCGTTGGCTTCAGCGACACCTGCTGGCGACGCCCGGCGGACACTTCAGCATGAAGAAGCTCTACGACTCCTTGCGCTCTCAAGGGGTACGGGTCGGGAAGGATACCCTGTACGAGTACCTGGAGCACCTTCAGGATGCATTCCTCATCCGGACGGTGGGAATGCACAGCACCTCCGAGCGTCAGCGAATGGTCAATCCTCGCAAGGCGTATCCCATCGACCCGGGATTGATCCCGCTCTACGAGCGCACGGGGCGCGAGCACCACGGACGCGCATTGGAGACGGCGATCCTGCTGGAACTCGAGCGTCGTGAGTACACGGTAGACTGGTTGCGAACCGACGACGGATGGGAGGTGGACTTCTTCGCGGAGCGCCCGGGAGATCCGCCGCTGTTGATCCAGGTGAGCCTTGATACGGTGGAGATCGAGACCTGGGAGAGAGAGGTGCGATCCTTGGAGGCCGCTGCCCGTGCGTATCCCAAGGCTCAGGCCCACCTGATCACGTTCGATTCCTCGCTCCCCGCTCACGAGTTGCCAGCAACCATCGAATGGCGGCCCGCTTCACGCTGGTTGCTCGAGACTTAGAGGCGGGGGGGACGGGGCGGACATGGGGGCGTCGTGGCCGGTGGTGCCGGTGGTATACGTATAAACTGAATCAGTTTATACGTATACCCCATTCGCCCCCAATACCCTCTAAGCTACCTCTGCAAGACGCAGGGCCTTGCGATACTCTCGCAAGGGGCGTGGGGTGCTCCCAAGGAGCGGGGGTCTGCGGCGCAGCCGCAGAGCGAAGCGCCCCCGCGACGGGAGCACCCCATGCGCCGTCCGTGACTACCCCACAGCCCTCCCGTGGCATTTCTTGAACTTCTTGCCCGACCCACAAGGACAGGGATCGTTGCGCCCGGTCTCCTTCTCGGAGGTGACGGGCACCTTGACTCGCCGCTCGTCGCCCCGATTCGCGGAGAGCTGCCGGGTGTCGGGGGGCTGGCCGGGCCCTGTCCGGCGGGCCCTGGAGGACACCCCTAGATCGTCTACCCCGGAGGGGGCGGGGGGCGGCGGTCCTTGGCCCTGAGTCGCCCGCTCCATCGCTCCGCCGGCCGCGGTGTCGGCCGGGCCCGAGTAGCTGAGCCGCTGGGGACGGCGGGCTTGGGGTTGTGGTTGCCCGACCTGGGCGCGGAACAGGGTGCCCGATACGGTCGTGCGCAGATCCGCCATGAGGTCCACGAACATCTCGTAGGCCTCTTTCTTGTACTCGACCAGCGGATCTTTCTGGCCCCATCCCCTGAACCCGATCGACGCTTTCAGGTGGTCGAGGTCGTAGAGATGATCCTTCCACTTGTCGTCGATCACGCCGAGCATGATCCAGCTCATGACGGGTTCGGCGTGGTCTCCGAACGACTCGACCTTGCGGTGGAACGACTCGTGCACGGCCTTGGTGCACATCTCCAGGACCTCGTGGCGCTCGAACTCCTGCTCGATGTCCATCTCGTCGGGCAGGCCCTCCACCACGGCGAAGAAGTCGAGCATGATGCGGCGCTTCAGCCCCGGCAGGTCCCACTCCTCCTCGTGTTCGGACTCGAGGTACTCCTCCGCCGCCTTCTCGACGGTGTGCTCGATCATCTCCCAGATCTCGCCCTTGAGGTCCTCGCCGCCCTCCAGCGCGAAGAGCCGCATGTCGTAGATGACCTCGCGCTGCTGGTTCATGACGTCGTCGTAATCCAGCAGCCGCTTGCGGGCCTCGAAGTTGTTGCCCTCCACCCGCTTCTGCGCGGTCTCGATGGATTTCGTGACCAGCCCGCTGACGATGACCTCGCCTTCTTCGGTGCCGATACGGTCCATCACGTTGGCCAGACGGTCGCCCACGAACAGGCGCATCAGGTCGTCTTCGACCGAGATGAAGAACTGCGAGGCGCCCGGGTCACCCTGCCGGCCTGAGCGCCCGCGAAGCTGCCGGTCGATGCGCCGTGACTCGTGCCGCTCGGAGCCCAGGATGTGCAGGCCTCCCTCCGCGATCACGAAGTCGTCCGGCTTTTCATTCAGATCGTGAGCGAGCGACGGATCGACGGGAATCAACTCGTCGAGGTCGAGCCCGCGCTCTCTGGCCCAGCCCACGGTCCTGGGTTCGGTCACGCCCTCGCCCAATTTGATGTCGGTACCGCGGCCCGCCATGTTGGTCGCGATCGTCACGGTGCCCGGTTGCCCGGCCTCCACCACGATCTGGGACTCGCGCTTGTGCTGCTTGGCGTTCAGCACGTTGTGCGGGACCCCCCGGCGCTTGAGCATGCGCGAGAGCGTCTCTGATACCTCCACGTTCGTGGTCCCGACCAGCACCGGCATTTCCATCTTGTGCAAGCGTTCGATCTCGTCCATGAGCGCGGCGAACTTCTCACGCTTGGTGCGGAAGATCAGGTCGTTGCGGTCATCTCGAACAATGGGCTGGTTCGTCGGGATGACGAACACGTCGAGGTTGTAGATCTGGTGGAACTCGTGCTCCTCGGTCTCCGCCGTACCCGTCATGCCGGAGAGCTTGTCGTACATGCGGAAGTAGTTCTGGATGGTGATGGTGGCGAGCGTCTGCGTCTCACCCTTGATCTCCACCCCCTCCTTGGCCTCGACGGCCTGGTGTAGACCGTCGCTCCAGCGCCTTCCCGTCATCTGCCGGCCGGTGAACTCGTCGACGATCACGATCGACCCGTCTTCACCGAGGATGTACTTCTCGTCCCTCTGGAAGAGCGTGTAGGCCTTCAGGAGCTGGTGCAGGACGTGGATCTTCTCGCTCTTGGCCGCATACTCCGCCTCGAGCTCCTTCATCATCTCGCGCCTGGCGTCGACCGTGAGAGACTCGTCCTCTTCGATCCGCCCCATCGCCTCGGAAAGATCCGGCACCACGAAGGCCTCGGGGTCGTCGGGCGCCAGCTCGTCGAGGCCCCTGTCCGAGAGGTGCACGTTGTGCCCCTTCTCGTCCATCGCGAAGTACAGCAGCTCGTCGATCTCGTGGAGCCGCTTCTCGCGCATGTAGTCGGCCTCGACCCTCAGCACCAGCTTCTGCAGGCCGGGATCTTCGGCGAACAGCTTGAGCAGGCGCTTGTTGCGGGGAGCGCCCCGCTTCGCGGCCAGCAGCTTCTCGCCCGCCTCGAACTCGTCGCCCTCCTCCAGATCCCTCTCGGCCGCCGCTATCATCTCACCCACCACGCGCATCTGCTTGCGGTAGAGGTCGGCCACCAGCGGATTGTATTGCTTGAACGGAGTTGAGGTGTCTCGACCCACGGGACCCGAAATGATCAACGGCGTGCGGGCCTCGTCGATCATGATCGAGTCGACCTCATCGATGATGCAGTACCAATGCCTCCGCTGGACCCGCTGCTCCAGCTTGTGGACCATGTTGTCGCGGAGGTAGTCGAACCCGTACTCGTTGTTGGTGCCGTACGTGATGTCCGCGCCGTACGCCTCGTGGCGCTCGGGCGAATGCGGCTCGTACAGGTCGATGCACCCGACGGTCACCCCGAGCCAGCGGTACACGGTGCCCATCCATTCCGCATCACGCTGGGCGAGGTACGAGTTCACGGTGACGAGATGGGCGCCCCTGCCCGCGAGGGCGTTCAGGTAGAGCGGCATCGTGGCGACGAGGGTCTTTCCTTCCCCCGTGGCCATCTCCGCCACCTTGCCCTGATGCAGGGCGATGGCCCCGATGAGCTGGACGTCATAGGGGATCATGTCCCAAACCATATTCTGGCTCGTGACGACGATCTCCTGGCCCATCAAACGCCGGCACGCCTCCTTTACCGTGGCGTACGCCTCCGGAAGGATGTCGTTCAGCGTGTCTTCAATGAGCTGAACGAGCTGGTCATCCAGCTCCCCGAGCCGCTGCTGAAGGGCTTCGCGGTCGGTCGGATCCTCGCTATGGCGCTTCTCCTCTTTGAGCGTCTCGATCTCCTCCTCGAGATCGCTCGTGGCCGCCTGGAGACGCTGCCGCAGCTCGTCGGTCTTTCCCTTGAGTTGATCGTCGGTGAGCGAGGCGTACTCCTCGTACCACTCGTTGATCTCGTCGATCACGGGCTGGAGCTTCTTGGCCTCGCGCACGTGCGCCGAGCCGATGATTTTCTTCAGCGCTGCTTTAAGCATCTGTTGGCTGTGGTCTAGACCTTAGTTCTTCCGTGCACACCCGGTCCGCGGTCGCGTCACAGGTGCCCTTCTAGCCGTTACAATACAACTTCTCGCGTTCGATGATCCGAAGCACTTCGGCCGGGACGAGGTGCCCGACGGGGCGGCCCTCGGCGACCATCCTCCGGATCTGGGTGGAGGACACGTCGAGCGGCGTCACGGCGACCGCCGTCCATTCCAGCGTGATGTCCCAGTCGGGCTCCACGGGCTCCAAGTCGCCGCGGTTCATCACGGCCAAGCTGGCGAGCGCCGCGATCTCCTCCGGCTCCTTCCAGTCGGCCATCTCGGCCAGTTGGTCCGCTCCCACGATGAACGTCAGATCCGTGTCGGGCCGCTCGTCGCCCAACTGCCGCAACGTGTCGACCGTGTACGACGGTCCCTCGCGCTCCAACTCGATTCCGCTGACCTCCAGCCCGGGAGCGTCGGCGACGGCCGCCCGGACCATCTCCAACCTCAGCGCGGCGGGCGTGACGCGGGCCGTCTGCTTGTGCGCGGGAACACGGACGGGAATCAACAGGACGCAATCCAGGCCCAGGCCCTGCCGAACATCTTGGGCAACACACAGATGGCCGTTATGCGGGGGATCGAACGTGCCGCCCAGCAGCCCGACGCTACCTGGCATGGCCGAGGCTATCCGGCATGGGCCGCCGCCCGAACGGCGGTCAGCTGTCCCCACCCCGGGCGAGGAGCTTGGCCGGCTCGGATTCGGCGAATTCGCCTATGAGACGCTTGCGGAACTCCTCCGCGTCGTCGTCATAGCCGATCTTCTCGGAAATCGTCACGAGTTGATAGAGCGCCCACGGCACCCACTTGGACTCCGGCCGATCCGCGATGAGGCCTTCGTAGTACTGGATGGCGGAGTCGAAAAAGTTGCGCCTGTGGTAGTACCGGCCCCTGCTGTAGTCCTTCTCGGCCAGCTTGTCGTACATCTCGCCGCGGAGGGTTTCAGCGTCGAGACCGATCAAGGTACCGGCATAGTCCCGCGCAATCTGAGCGCAGATGACCTCGGCCTGAGCCGTCGAACTCTGATCGCGCTCCACTCGGGGCGACTCGGCCGCGAGGGATTCACAGATGCCGAGGCTGGCATACGGCGCGATGGTGTCGGCCGCATAGCGGTCCAGCACCCGCTGATACTCGGCACGCGCGAGGATGAAGTCCTTCTTCGCGAAGAGCACGCGGCCCAGGTTCACCCGAGCCTCCGGGGCTCGCTCGAAGCCCGACGTGCGGAGAACCGCCTCGAAGGCCCGCTCGGCCTTGTTCCAGTCCTCCTCGGCCATGGCGAGGAGCCCGATCTCGTAGACGTCGGCGGCCATCATGCCACGGAACGATCCGCCGCCGCCGCACCCGCACAGGAGTAGGAGTCCGGCCGCGCCGGTGAAGAGTCGGTTGATGAGGTGAGTCCGCATGCGTTTCGTGAATCGTCTCGGTTGTCTACGTTGCTCTCAGGCAGCGCTAACGGTCGCCACAATGCCCTGGCCGCGCAACGGGTTTCCGTGCCGACACGAGGGTGTCTTTCTCAGGCGTAGAACCGGCGTATGGCCGACACCACCCGGAGCAGCCGCTCGGCGCCCAATTCCGGGTATACCGGCAGGCTCAGCACCTCTGCGCAGAGTCCCTCGGAGACCGGGAGCTGGCCCGGCCGCCCACCGAGGGCCGCGAAGCACTCCTGCACGTGGAGCGGCACGGGGTAATACACGCCCGAGCCGATTCCCTGCTCAGACAGGTGCTCACGTAGCTCGTCCCGCCTGCGGGCCCGAATGGTGTACTGGTTGTAGACGTGGACGTTCCCCGGATGGGCGAAGGGCGTGATCACTTCAGGGACGTCCTCCAGCTCTTCGTTGTAAATCGAAGCATGGAGCTGCCGCAGGCCGCTCCAGTCCGTCAGGTGCGGAAGCTTGGCGCCCAGGACGGCTGCCTGGAGCGCATCGAGCCGGCTGTTGGTGCCGACCATCTCGTGGTGGTACATCTTGTGGCCGCCGTGCACGCGGAGCTTCCGGATCCTGTCGGCGAATTCCGGATCGGCCGAAGTGACCGCCCCACCGTCTCCGAACCCTCCCAGGTTCTTGCTGGGGAAGAAGCTGAGCGCGGTGGCGATGCCCCGGCCTGCGGCCTCCTGCGTCGCTCCGATGGACTGGGCCGCATCCTCGATCACGCTCGCGCCCTCGGCCTCCGCCAACGCCACCAACTCGTCCATCACCGCCATCTGCCCGAACAGGTGCACCGCGACGACCGCGCGCGTCCGCTCGGTCCAGACGGCCTCCACCGTCCTGGCCGTGAGGTTGAAGTGGGCGGGATCCACGTCGCAGAAGACCGGCTTCAGCCCGGCGTTCCACACCGCGCCGGCCGTCGCGAAGAACGTGAACGCCGGCACGATCACCTCGTCGCCGGGCTCCAGGTCGAGCGCCTTGAGGGACAGCAGGATGGCGTCCGTGCCGCTGGCGCAGCCCACGACCTCCCTGCCGTCGTCGAGATACGCCGCCAGCGCCTGCTCGAAGGCCTCCACCTCGGCTCCGAGGATGAAGCGCTGCGAGTCCACCACCCGCCGAATCGCGGTATCCACCTCGTCGCGGATGGTGTCGTACTGCTCGCCGAGATCGAGAAGCGGGATGTGCGCGGTCACGGCGTCAGCACCCACCCCCGCCTATGATGCCGCGCATCGGAGCGCTGAAGCGCAACTCATCGAAGCGCCACTGCGCGCGTTCCACGAGCGCATCCGAACCCGTCCGGTCCACCTCTCTTACGCGTTGGAAGGCGAACATGGCCTCATCGCAGCGTCCGCGGCGGGCGAGGATGCCGCCCATGTCGAGATAGGCGAGCGCCAGCAGGTTCCGGGGCTCGCCGAGCGTGATCATGCGATCGATGAGCTCGAACGCCGCCTCGTCCTCATCCTGCTCGATCAGATCCTGCGCGAGACGGTACGAACAACTGCCGATCCTCCAATGGACCTCACTGCGCTGCCAGCGCCGAATCATGCGGCGATACTGCTCGTAGAGCACCAGCGCCTTGCGGCAATCACCCACCTCGTCGTAGGCGGACGCCGCCTCGAACACGATATCCGGGATGGTATCCTCGCCCATGGCGGCGAGCGCCTTCTGGTAATACGGAAGGGCCACACCGTACTCGCCGTGGCGGAAGTGATGGCGGGCCAGAGGCAGCGACAGCTCGGCAACGCTGATGCCCGGTCGGAACTCGTGGGCAGTGCCGATCGCGGAGGCCACGCTGAAGAGGTCGTCGCGGTCGGCCGCCGCCCGCGCCAGCCGCACCATGTCCACCACGGCCTGATCGGCATAGTCGGGATCCGCGGCCACCGTCCGGCGATAGAAGTCCGCGGCCTCGTCCACCCGGCCCATCTCGGCGTAGGTATGCGCCACGCGCGCCAGCGTCATCGCGTCGTCGGAGCCCAATTGAGCGGCGAGGCTGTACTCGGCGAGCGCCTCCTCCAAGTCACCTCGGGCGGCCGCCTCGTCCCCCCGGCTGATCGAGGAGGCTTCTTCGAGGAGCTGGCCGCAGGCGGCGCTCGAGATCACGAGGGCCATGAGTGCGATCCGCACGATGTTTTTGGCCAGCATAGCCAGGTTCTACCCCTTCATCCGTTGGAGATCCTGAACGTGTGTAGCAAGACGCGGGCCGGCGCGTCAGCCGGCCTCGCCGTTTGCGGGGAGGGCCTCCATGCCGGCCAGGTAGGCGCGTACGCGGGTATCGTCGGGGCACTCCTCGGAGCATTGCTCCCAAGCGCACCGCGCGCCCTCCAGGTCACCCTGCCTGTGAAGGACTACGCCCAAGCGCATGCGCGCGCCGGTGAACTCCGGCCGTGTTTCCAGGATGGTCTCGAGTTCCGTACGAGCGTCGTCGATCCGCCCGACCTCGAGGTAGGCTTCGGCGAGCTTGGACCGGATGTCCGCGAAGCGGGCTCGAACCGCGAGGGCCTTCTCGTACTCGATCGCGGCCTCGGCCGGCCGGTCGGCGGCCAGATAGATGTCCCCGGTCCTGGCGTGCGCGATCGCCAGCCTGTTACCGCCGTCCGAGGGGAAGACAGGGTTGTCCCTCGTATCGAGTTCACCGGCGCGCTTGAACGAGACCTGCGCATCGTCGAAGCGCCCCATCTCGTTCAGCACGATCGCCTTGTTCAGGTGGGCCTCGGCGTAATCCTCGTTGATCCCGAGCGCCGCGTCGAACTGTTCGAGCGCCGCCTGGGGATTCCCCATCATCGCCTCGCACAGCCCGGCCTTGTTGCGAACGTCCGCGAAGCCGGGGTTCTTCTTGATCACGGCGGAGAAGTTCTCGAGCGCGATCTCGAAGTCGTCGCGATCCCATGCCGCGATACCGATCCGGATCATCTGCTCCAGCGAGAGGCTCCGAGCCTGGGAGCCAGGCCCCTGTGAGGGACGTTTGTATTCGGGTTTCTTGGGCCTTGGGGTCATCGAGCCTCCGGCGGGGCTTCACGTTATGATGTGAGCCACAAACGCTAGCCGACGGACCGGGGTTCTGGCAACCTTCTAGGAGAGATCGATCCATGAATGCCGACGATACGAAGACGAGGATCCGACGCTGAGCACGGGGGTTCGTATCGGGATCGATCTCGGGGGGACCAAGATCGAAGCCGTGGCGCTGGATGCGGGCGGCAACGAGTGCTCCCGGCTCCGAATCACGACGCCGCGGGACTACCAGGGCACCATAAGGGCGATCGTAGATCTGGTGGAGGCCATGGACGAAGCCTGCGGGCCGGCGTCGGCCGCCCAGCCGATCGGCGTAGGCATCCCCGGAACGATCTCCCAGGCCACCGGCCTGGTGAAGAACGCCAACTCGACCTGGCTCATCGGCCATCCGTTCGACCGCGACCTGGCGGAAGCGCTGGGCAGGCCCGTGCACATGATGAACGACGCCAACTGCTTCGCGCTGTCCGAAGCGACCGACGGAGCGGGATCGGGCGAGGGAGTTCGTGTGGTCTTCGGAGTGATCCTGGGCACCGGGGTCGGCGGGGGACTGGTGATCGACGGCTCAGTGGTGGAAGGCGCCCAGAGGATCGGGGGGGAGTGGGGGCACAACCCCCTGCCCTGGCCCGAGGACGATGAGCGGCCCGGGCCGGCGTGCTACTGCGGGCGGCGCGGCTGCATCGAGACGTTCCTGTCGGGGCCCGGCATGGTGAGGGACCACGGGGTGGTCACCGGTGAGGAGCTGACGACCCATGAGATCGCCGAGCGGTGCGCGGCGGGTGACGCGGCTGCCGCGGCCACGATCGACCGCTACGTCGGGCGCCTCGCCCGGGGCCTCGCGACCGTGATCAACGTGGTGGACCCGGACGTGGTGGTGCTGGGCGGGGGCATGTCCAACCTGCCCGGGTTGGCGGAGGGCGTGTCGGCCGCTCTACCGGCGTGGGTGTTTTCGGACGAGGTGGCTACCAGGGTGGTCAAGAACGTGCACGGGGGCTCGGGTGGGGTGCGGGGAGCGGCGTGGTTGGGGGGTGGGTAGCGACGAACCGATCCCGCCCCCGATCGTCGAGGAGGTCATCGAGGTTTAGGTGACCCATCCCCGAACCCGTCCCATCCAGCCATTGACGGATTCTGAGCCGTGCGATGGTGGAGGTCCGGGGCCTGGTGCGGGCGAGTCACTGGGGCACCGCCACGGGCCGTCTCCCGGCCCACCCCGGCCTCTGGCTCTTTGCAAGGCCTAGAACCCCGCCGAAGTACGCCCAGGACCCGCTCAGAGCCTCGCAAAACCGGTCTTTATATTACAAGGGTCACGGGGCG
>JACZXQ010000044.1:13225-14500 GCA_022571515.1 Gemmatimonadota bacterium | reverse complement strand
CCCAGATCATCCCTCTGCCGCGTTCGGAGGGGAAGAGAAGGCCCTCGCCCTTGCGTGCCGTCGAAGCGAACACGTAGGGCCTGAGGATCTCCTCTAGTAGCGGCGGAGACGGCCAGCTTGCACCTTCCCCACCACTCTGGCAGGTTACCGGTCCAGTCCTCCAACCCAGATGAGATTCCTTGACGTTTACGTCCCGTCAGGCCTGCGAGACCACCTATGGAGACGACCGTCGGCTCTGCCCCTTTGGCTGGGGCTCCGACCGCCAGGAAAGCCCGTGAGGTACGGTAACGGATCGGCCGGGGGTTCCAAGAATTTCGTGGACAAGGCGATGATTCTTGTCGTCGTGCTCGTGGCGATGAGCATCTGGCAGGCCGTAGCGAGTGACGTCGGTCCCGATCCGGCGGAGGAGGCCCTTCACTCGGCGCAGGAGGCGACCGACCAGTGTCGGGCAGCCATCGAGTCCCGGTTCGCTTCGCAGCGTCCCTTCATCGTAGGGCCCCTCCAAACGGAGTACCTCCAGGGTGGGGAGTACGATGTCCGGGGGATCCTTGAGCTCGCGGACGGGTTGCGCCGGGCCCGACACGATGTGCTCTGCGTAGCCCAGTTCGAAGCGACGGGGGAATGGGACACCGAGGAGATTTTACTCGATACGAACTGATCGTCTCCGATTATTTCTTCCAGCGGAGCGTGGGAGCTAGGTTATCGGGGTGCTTGAAGTGATAGTAGTTCGGGGACCCCACATGCTCGATGTGCACGTGAACTTGGGCGATCGCCGGCTCACCCGCGTCGGTCACCGTGAACCTCGTGAAGGACACTCCCGGCGAGAGCCTTAGGCCCTCGGCAAACAGAGCGTTCTCGTCACTCGGGAAGCTGTACTTGGTGATCGCGTAGCGCTCGATCTCCGCGATAGTGGTCCGGATGTCCGACAGCACCGTCGCGTTGAAGGCTTTCGTGCGCACCTCGTTTACCTGTGGGACGGCCATGCCGGCAAGGAGTCCGACGATCACCGTCACCATCAACAGTTCGATCAGCGTGAAGCCTGCGCGCTCCGGCAGGCGGTTCAGCCTGGATCCCGCGCCGGAGCACGGGGAATTGCGTTCCAGTTCTAGCAAGGCGCCCATACCCCAATATAAGTCGACTCGCCTTCTGACACCCCTACCAAGGCGCTACATCCCAAGACTGGGGTGTCCACAGAGCCCGACGGGGAATCTCTGGTTTCCACGCTGCTACCCCCTCCCCCGATCCAGGGGCACCTCGAGTTGGTTGCCGGTCATC
>JACZXQ010000044.1:0-13215 GCA_022571515.1 Gemmatimonadota bacterium | reverse complement strand
CCGTCCAAGCGATCGCTGGCGCGGCCAGGAGAGAGATGGCGACGATGAGCCACTGCGGTACGGCCGGGTCTTGGAACGGCCGCGGCTGTTTGACCTCACCCCCGACGCCTCTGATGGCGGCGCGGATGGCCACAAGCGTTCCGCCCATTTCCTCAACGCTGTTTGAACTGGCTTGTGTAGTCGGCCGCAGCAGCAGCCACCGCACGTTCCGCTCCCGGATGAGGTCCTTCCAAAGGGCACTTCATATGCCGCCACCTTTTCAGCCTACATGCTCTTTCTTGACAGGACTGACACGAGACCTAATGCCACGCCACACCACTCCAGATGAGACAAGGGGATTGTTAACGAGTCCCCGTTCACGCTCGCCAGCTCCCCGGAGTACCGGTTTAGTCATTGGGGCTGTGCTCGAGGCCACCCACCACGGCTCTCGGGAGGCGCACCACCGCTACGCCTCCACGGTTTTCAACGCTCGTCCCGAAGTAAGCGGACCGTTCGATCAGGTCTCCGACGATCTTGTCGGCCAACTCCCCGGTCGCGAGCAGCGGCCTGCCCCTGACCGAGCCCGGCTGTCCCAACCCGAGCGTTATGGGCAGTAGCCGGAGTTCGACGAGCTCCCCACCCTGGAACGACGGCATCGCGATCGCTCCCTCCCAGATCTCGCGATCGGCCGGGAAGCCGCGCGTGTCCCCCTGGTAGCGCTCGTCGTTGAAGGCGGCGACGCCGGCAGCCGGATCGAGGTCATACCTGGTGTAGTTCTCGGCGGGGAGGCGCAGCAACGTCTCGTTCTGGAAGATGAAGTCTCCCAGGCTGTAGAGGATGGGCTTGCCGTTGTAGATCTCGACCCCACGCAGGACGTGGGGACCATGGCCTATCAGGACGTCGGCCCCCGCGTCGATCACGGCGTGCGCGAAGTCGATCACGAAGTCAGCCGGAATCGTGCGGTTGGCTCCGCCTTCGTGCGCGTGGATCGACACGACAACGTAGTCGGCCAAGGCCTTGGCGTTGCGCACGACGGCCGTGATGGCGGCGAGGTCGTCCGGGTGTGGTGCGTGTGCGGGGCTCGTCTCCCACCACGAACCGGTTGCCGAAGACCGTGAACCCGTCAGCCCCCCTCGCACGCGTATGCCCGCGGCGGTCAGCCCCTCGCGTAGCGCCTCAAGTTGCTCTCGGGTCACGACCCGCCAGCGCTCGTGGCGAAGGGGGTTGAGGCCCGGCCGCCCCACCGTGGCCGCCCCCGGCAGGCCCGCGACCGAATGCTCGGTGAAGGTCGATGCGAGCGAGATCAGCGCCACCCTTCCGTCTGCCGTCTCCAGGAACTTCGCCTCACGCGCCTCGTTGAGGTCCTCGCCCGACCCAGCACCGACCAGGCCGGCCGCCCGAGCGTGTTGTCGGGTGAGGCGCGCACCCAGCGGCCCATAGTCACCCGTGTGGTTGTTGGCGTACGACACCATGTCGAAGCCGGCCCACACGAGCTCTTCGGCCATCTTCGGATCGGCGCGCATCCAGGTACCGCCACTTTGGTAGGCCGGGTAGGGCTCGTAGTCGTGCAGGAGCACCTCGAGGTTGGTGAACGCCATGTCGGATCGGAAAGGAGCTCGGCCACGGCGGTACGTCGATGGTAGAGCGGGTCTACTCACACTTGGGCCAGCTCAGGCAATGATCGGAACTCGTGGAGTTCCGAGTCGAGCAACACCAGGAGGTACTCCGTGAGCGCCTCGCTGGGCTCACAACCCGTGGCGCGCATGGATCGGTCTGAGATAGGGGAAACGGATTCACGGGCGCCGGGGATGACTCTAGGCGCCGCCGCCCTTCTCCTTGAAGCCGATGAACAAGCAGAGCGCAATCAGCGCCATGTTGGTCGAGGCTCTGGACCAAGCCTCGGGTGGCACTATTATCGCGCCGGTAATCGATGTGACGACGGCCATCAGGAACGCGAGTGCCGCCAGCGCAGTACAGGCTTTGGCGATGCCTTCCATGCGGTACCTCCGAACGAGGGAGTCGATTTCCCGTCCACCCGAGCCACCCGCACCCATGCTCGGTCCGAGCGGCGCAAAGCGCAAGCGTCTTCGTAGTGGGGTCCAGGTTGTCGTACATTTCTCGTGAGGAAACCCCCGAAGAGTACGTCCGGCCGGGAGATCGTAAGATGGGCAACGGCGATCGGATCACCGATGTTCTATCGGTCGTGACCGAGGCCCAACGGGCGCGCGAGAAGTCCTGGGGACACACCCCCATACATCAACTGCGGATCGGCGCGGTCTACGCAGTGGCCGAACGGGAACTTCGGCGTGGGGGCCGATTCAAGGACATGCGGTCTGCCAAGAACACCATTCACGGCGCCTTAGCCAGGCGCATCGGCGTGCGGGGGCTCGGTGCGTTCGATTCGCTACTCGATGACTGGTTCCGCTATGGATCAGAGGAGTTAGAGCGTGCCGCGTTGCAGAGGTGCTCGAGTGAGGACCAACGGGCGCGCGTGACGGCTGTTTTCCGGCGAGGGCCAGGCAAGTACATCATCGAGACCGACGGCCGCTTGTGGGTGCTCCGCCGCTTCGGCCGCTATGGGACGATAGCGTCGGGGGCGACCCTCAAATCGATTCGCGAGCAGGCGTTCACGAGGCTTCGGGGATTCGCGCCGTGCTCGTTCCGCGTCATGCGCGAGATACCTGACGAATGGCAGCTCGAGAGCGCCGAGGGCGAGTGGGAGCAGATTGAGCATCCGCGAGCGGGACGGAGACCAACGCCCCGACCTACTCGACTCGTCTGAAGGTCAACGAGCCCCCCAAATTGGGCGCGGAGGATCCATCCGCCGCCACGACCGTTTGTATTGTCAGCGTCAGCGTATCCCCATCGATTCGAAACTCCGACGTCGAATGCCCGCCAACGAAGCCCGGGCTTTTGGCGATGATCGGGCGAAACGTTACGGTGGATCCGCTGATCTCATAGGTCCCCGTGTTGACGATGATGCTCTCGTGCTGCGCCACCATCTCTTCCGGGGTTGGCTGGAACGGGATCTCGGACGGCACACGCGGCTCGGCGCCTGGCGCGTACACGGCACTGTAGTAGCCCTCCACGAAGATGTAGAGGCCGGGCTGCGACGGATCGATGACCGGCGAGCCGTCTCCAGGGTCACTGGCCGTCGTCGACCAAACACCCTGAAGCGGATTGACCGGAGCCTCTGGTTCGCTCGGCGGGGTCTGACCACACGCGACGGGGCCAATCAGGCCTAGAAGAACGGCACTGCTGAGTAACGGACGAAGGCGAAATGACATGATCCACTCCGTTGCGGAGGTGGGCGCCTAATGGACAGGTATTAGGACGGAACGCACACAAATCAAGGCTCTGATCCAGGTCGTCTGCACGGTCTCCAAAGACCGTTCCGGCCCCAGCACAGTGCTGCTCCAGCCGTGTTGATCCCATAGGCATGGCTTGCGCGTTCCTGCGTCGCTGGCGCTTCGTTTCCTTGACTCTTGAAGAAGCTGGACCAACGTTGGCGTCGAAGACCCCACGCACCTCCACCCCCCGGAGGCCGCCATGAAAGGTGCTGGCGCCTTCGTCCTCACCGTCCTGATGGTCGCGACACCTGCCACTCAGGTCCTCGCACAAACTCCCCAGCAACAAGACGTTCCCGCCCCACAGGACGTCCCACTTGCACAGCGCGGCGCACTGGACGTGACACTAGAGCAGTCGCTGGCACCCGAGCTCCCGGCTCTGCCCATGACGAACCCACTGGACGCACTCCTGCCGGCGCCGAACGTGGCCCTTGCTGTGGCGCTCAATCCCGGAGCGGATGTACTCGCGCCAGCTCCGATGTCCAAACCGGGCAAGGTTGTGCTCATCGTCGTCGGGGTCGTCGGGGCAATCGTGATCATGGGCTTATTAGCCCGGGCAAGAGCCCATCCTCATCCCGATCTGGAGTGAGACAGTGAGGAGGGTGGTGGTCGGGTGAACAACTCCGGTTCAAGCCCACCCGAATGAACGGTGACAATCACGGTGACGACCCCCACCGTCGCTGGCCATCGACCCTCCGTGCCCTCCGGAGGCAGAGGTCAAAGGTTCGAGCCGAGACGCTGAGCAGTAAGGTGCGAATGCGACCCGGGTGCCCACCGCCGAGACCAGCGAGGCCCTCGAAGCCCCCGCAGCTCAATCCTGTCGGGGTATCTCACGCCGCCCCCAGGGCACACCCCCCAGGTCCTCGTTTATCAGGGTTGATGCGCAGTCCGCCAAGCCCACGAGTGTCACACAGGGGGGAATATGACAAACCTGACCGGCATGACCTGCGAGGCCTGTCATCGTGACTCGCCCAAGGTCACCCAAGAAGAGGTCACCGAGCTGAGCGTCCAGATTCCCGACTGGCAGCTCATCACACGCGACGACGTCGATCGACTGGAGCGCACGTTCGAGTTCCCGAATTTCGTAGACGCCATCGCGTTCACGAACAGGGTGGGCGAGTTAGCCGAATCGGAGGGCCATCACCCTGCGCTCATGACCGAGTGGGGGCGGGTTACCGTTACATGGTGGACGCACAAGATTCGCGGCCTTCACCGCAACGACTTCATCATGGCGGCCAAGACGGACGCGATCTTCGCGTAACTTTCCGCGCCCTGCATCCTTGGATGGCCCGCCGGGGGACGCCACAGCAACCGGTCATGCGGACCGTGGCCCAGAGGACCGGCAGCTAGCGCTCACGACCCTCGCGGACGGCGGCAACGATTTCCTCTCGGCTCCAGTCCAGGTTGGCCCCTTCGACGTCAAGAGGAGACCCGCTCAACCGAGCGGGAGTGACGATGAACTCGTCTCCGTCACGTCGTCTGATACGAACCTCACCACCCTTCTTTGCCTCGTCGAGCAGTGAGTCCGGGATCTGTGCCCGCTGGGCATCTGCGCCAGCCGGGAGCAACAGGACGGCGCTCAAGGCGAGGAGCTTGGTTGAAACGGACATGGCCCTCCATCAGGAGTCGGGCGCCCTACTTCGGAGGGCTGCGGAGTCCCGGCTCGACTCCCTACGATTCTCTCGGGCGAAAGCCCCCTGCGTCAAGGAGTCACCCGACGCGACCCCCGTCGTCGGCCTTGGCCTCCGGGGAACACACGAGGTCCTCGATGAGGCGCACGGTGTCCGCCTGGGTCGTGTCTACCCAGGCGCGGAACCGTTCTCGGGACGCTCGGTCGGGCCATCGGGACTCGAGTAAGCCCGGATCGAAGTGGTCCGATACCACGCCGCTCCCGGCGGACTCGGCGTCGGTCGCGTTGTAATATTGCTCCACGTGCCCTGCCGTGGGGACCATCAGCACGGGTTTTCCGAGGTACATGGCTTCACACACCGACTCGAATCCCGCCGTCGTAATCAGCGATCGGCAGCCCGCCAGGAGCCGCACGAAATTCCGGTCGTCCAGCGCATGGAACGTGAGCCCGGGCCCGAGTACGGTCTCCGCGGCCGCTCCAGGGCGATCCCAGAATCCGTGAACCACGACATCCTGGTTCCTACGGTGCCAATCCTCGATTTGCTCGGCATAGCCGGGGTTGAGCAGGTAAGCGACCAGGTACGAACCCTCATGCGCCATCACCTCGAGAATCTCACTTCTGAGTAGGGGCGCCACCACCCTGAGTCCCCTCCTGGCGGGCTCGCCGGGTCGGTACGAGAGGGCGAGACGAAGGTCGGCGCGGAAGGCCGAGCATCGCGTAAGCAGGCGAAGGGCCAGATCCCCGAGGAGGCTGGTTTCGGGCCGGACGAAGTCTGGGTGCTGGAAGTAGAACTGGTGCCCCACACACACATGCCGGGGGCGGCTCAGCCGGAGCAGAAACGAGATGCTGCACATCAGGTCGAAGAAGTTGATCACCACATCGGGTTGGTGACGGTTGATCTCTCTCCGGATCCGAAACACCGAGAGCGTAAAGCGGGGCAGCGACAAGAAGGAGTGCACAGCGGTGCGGGCGACGCTGACCCCCTTATTGTCACGGCCGGTAACCAGGACGGGGCTCTCGAACGTCGTGACCGGGCCTCCCATGCACTCCGCGAAGAAGTCCGGTAGGGTTCTGAATCGACTTACGCCCACCATCGTCAGGCAAACCTCGTGGCCTGCTTTCTCGAGACGCTGCCGAAGGGCGATTGCCTGGGTCATGTGCCCGCGGCCTTCACCCTGGACGACGAAGAGGCACTTCAACGGACTACCACCAACCCCCTACAGCATGACAATCTGTCGCGGAGCCTTCTGTTTTGGCTAACTTCGGCATCAACCTGTACCAGGAGCATTCGATGGGCCCCACCCGTTTTCTGCTGGCCTTCTCGGCCGGGACGATCCTCGCGGCCTGTGGCGGCACCGTCCCGCAGCCTGAGGCTGCTCCATCCCCGGAGCAGCCTCCTGAGGCGACCGAGTCGGACATCCCGCTCGTGGACCTGCCTTTGGATGTCGAACTAATAGAGGTCGAACCTACACCTCCGGCCAAGTACGCGCCCGAGTACGACGTGATCATCGAGGGCGGCCGCATCGTGGACGGCACGGGAAGCGCCTGGTTCTACGGCGACTTGGCGATCAAGGGTGATCGCATCGCACGCATCACTCCGCCCGGCTTGCTGGTTGAGGCGACGACGAGGGAGCGAATCGACGCCCACGACCACGTGGTGGCCCCCGGATTCATCGACATCCAGAGCCACTCCCGCGGTGCCTTCCTGAGCGGAGACGGGCGGGTCGTGAGCAAGGTCACGCAGGGCGTAACGACGGAGATCATGGGGGAGGGTAGCACGAACGCACCCGTGAATCCGGCCTCGCTCGGCCCGCCCGAGGACGACGACAGCCAAGCGGATCGCATGAATCGGCTGTTCTCCGGAGAACGGGGATTCGATGCGTGGCTCAACGCCATGGAGGAGCGCGGCACGTCCGTGAACTTCGGCTCGTTCGTGGGCGCCAGCACGGTTCGAGCCTATGCCAAGGGGTCCTCGATGGGTCCCGCGAGACCCGAGCAGCTCCGTACGATGCAGCTCATCGTGAGAAGGGCCATGGAGGACGGTGCGTTCGGGATTGCCTCGGCGCTCATCTATCCTCCCGGGAACTTTGCCTCGACCGAAGAGTTGGGGGCGATTTCCGCGGCCATGGCCCCGTACGGGGGGCTCTACATCACCCACCTGCGGTCCGAGGCCGACAAATTCCTCGAGGCGATCGATGAGGCGATCGAGATCGGCAAGCTGGGAGGGGTTCCGGTCGAGATCTATCACCTCAAAGCGGGTGGGCAGCGCAACTGGCACAAGGCCGCCGAGGCCATCGCCAAAATCGACTCGGCCCGGGCCGAAGGCGTCGATATCCAGGCCAACATGTACCCGTACATAGCGGGCAGCACGGGTCTGACCGCCTGCTTCCCACCTTCGGCGTCGGCCAACGGTCGGCTCTACCAAAACCTGGAAAGTGAGGACGGCCGCGCGCGCATTCGGGCCGAGATCATGGAGCAGACCAGCGACTGGGAGAACCTCTGCGCCCTGAGCCAGGCCGAAGGTGTTCTGTTGCTCGGCCTGGACAAGCCTGAAAACCGGAAGTACGTCGGCAAGTACCTCTCCGAGGTCGCCGCCGCTGAGGGCAAGGACTGGATCGACACGGCAATGGATCTGGTCCTCTCGGAGCGACAGCGCGTCGGAACCGTGTACTTCCTCATGAGCGAAGAGAACGTCAGGCTGCAGTTGCAGCAGCCGTGGATGAAGTTCGGAACCGACGCGGGTGGAGTGGATCCGGAGCGGCCGGGAGCCCTCGTGCACCCCAGGTCGTACGGCACGTTCACGCGTATCCTCGGCCGCTACGTGCGTGAACAGGGCGTGATCTCGCTCGAGGATGCCATCCGAAAGATGACCTCGGCCGTAACCACCCGGCTGTCCATTCAGGACCGCGGCGTCCTACGCGAGGGGTTGTTCGCCGACGTGGTGATCTTCGATCCGGCAACCATCATCGACCACGCGACATTCGAAAAGCCACACCAGGTCTCGGAAGGCGTGCGTGACGTGTTCGTAAACGGCGTAGCCGTTCTCCGAAACGGCGTGCACACGGGAGCAAAGCCCGGTCGGGCGGTGCGTGGTCCGGGTTACAGGGGTGAGCGGCGACGCCCTATCTCTCAGCCGTGACCGGCGGACGTCCGCTATTGCCGCGTCGTCTTCGACCGCCCGAGCGCGTTGAACGTGACGAGGTAGGTCGTCCCGCGGCTTGAAACCGTGATGCCGTTCCCGGCCACCCCGCACACGCTGCACACCCCCCGCGGGTTGAAGGTGAGGCTGTCGCCGTCGATGTTCGAGTCGAGCGTAGTCACGTCGAAGTCGCTCTCCGAGCCGAACGGCACGATGCGGAGCGTGTCCGTTTCGCTCCGGATCATGATCTGCAAGGCCACCGGATCCACGATCAAGCTCACCGGTCTCCGCCGCTGGACGGCGTACGACCTCGTAAGCGAAACGTAATTGCCCACGACTTTCGCTGCTCGCTGCGGTGCGACCCGATCCCGGTATTGGGTATACTGGCCGCCCGCGATCCCTGCCATGACACCGATGATGATGAGGACCGTAACGAGCTCAATCAGTGAGAAGCCCGCCGCACTCGTCGGGCCGTCCCGTCGCTGTGGGACCTCGTTCATGCCGATTGTCTCGTGTAACTCGGTGTTCATTTCGATGCCCCCGGGCTCGAGTCGCGCCCTATATAATAGCAGGTTCCATGCCGGTTCAGCTACGATCTTGTAAACGGTTGACGTCCAATCAGATAGAGAGATGCTCGCACCATCTGAGGCCACTCCGTACCCAGACAAAAATGGCCGAATGGGACAAATTGTCTGGCGTCATGTCCCAGCCTCTTCCCGGGCGCCCTCGCGCCGCTCCTCGGCGAGTCGCTGGGTATGGGCCCCCTCCCAAGGGAAACCGGACGCCCCGTATGCAGCGGCGAGATAGCTGAGGAAGTCCCCCTCGACCTCGGGCGTCGCTCCGGGGAACTGGAGGTAGTCCCCCACGCCGCGCGAGGTAGTTGCCAGCAACTCGTCGTTCTGCGCGGTGGTGTAGGAGTGAACGTAGAGTGGCGCCCCGAACAGCAGCAGGCCGTTGTCGTCCGTGTTGATGCGCGCGCCCTCCGCGAGCGTCGCGACTTCGTCGGGCCCGATTCGGGCCTGAGCAAGAACGGCGGCGAACTCGTGGAACCCCAACCGCGCGAGGTCACTCCGTACGGCCGGCACCTGCCAACGTGCACCGAGGCGGGCGACGTCCAACTGGATGGGGTTCTTTGAGCCCACCAGGATCAGGTCGTTGTCGCGCAGCGGATGGAACACGTACACGTACGGGAAAACCGACTGGAACGTGGCGATGGCGGAGCGTAGCAGCTGGGGATGCAGCGAGTACAGCTGGATCCACTGGGTGAAGAGCCCACCGTCCCGCAACGCTCGACCCCCGATCTCGAAGAACTCCCGCGTGAACAGGTTCGCGGAGCCGGCCATCCAGGGGTTCGAGGGCTCCGAGATAATCACGTCGTATAGCTCCTCCGTCCCACGAAGGTAGCTGCGAGCATCTGCGAAGGTCAGCGTGGTGCGGGGATCATCCAGAGGACGCCCGTTCACGAAGTCGAAGAACCGGGCCGCGGACTCGGCCGCGGGCTCGATCTCCACGATATCCAGCTTCTCGACCGGGTGCGTGAGGACGGAGCCTGCGGTGGTCCCGCTGGCGAGTCCGATGACGAGAATGCGTTCCGGAGCGGAATGGAGCAGCAGCGGCGCATGCGCCAGCATGACCTGCGTGTGCATATCGCTTATCGACGACGCGTCCGCCTTGCCATCGGTCATGTAGACGAGGTTGGGGACTTCCTCATTATCGATCCGCTCCGGCCGCCAAGCGACCGTCACCGTAGAGACCGGCCCGTCCTTGTAGTAGAGCAGGTCCCAGGCCTCGGTGTACTCGCGGAACTCGGCGCGCGTGAAGTCCTCGGTCAGCGAGTTCACGTACTCGTAGACTCCGCTCGTCATGACCGTGGGACTCCAGCGGGGGGCCACCACAAGCGCCACGAAGCCGGCTGTGGTCACGGCCACGGCACGCCCCAACGCGGGTCGCAAGGACCGGCCGTGTCTACCGGCTCCGAAGACCGCGCCTACCGCCAGGTACACGAACGCCGCCCCGTAGATCGTCCCGCTGATGCCTAGTGTCGGGATGAGCAGGAAGCCTCCCGCGAACGCGCCCAGAACGGCCCCAGCGGTGTTTCCTGCGTACAGCCGGCCCACGGACGCTCCCACTCGCTCGCGCGAGAGTCCCGCCGCGGCGAGGCCCGCAGGGAAGAGCCCACCCATCGCGAGAGTGGGCAGGAAGAGGGCGGCACCACACACGATGGCTTCGATGCCGAATACGACCCGGGGCGAGAACCCGCCCTCCCAAGAGTGGAAGAGCCGTGCAAACAGGTATGGGAGTTCGGCCGTGAGCCCGAGAGACACGATCGACAGCAGTCCAGAGGCCGTCGCCAGCATCCAGAACAGCCGCGGCCCGCTCCGGTCCCACCTCTCCAGGACTCTCGAAAAGAGCACGCTACCCAACCCGAGGCCCACCAGGAACGTGGCCAGCATGATGCTGAACGCGTACACGGAGGGGCCCAAGACGAGCCCGAGCACCCTCGTCCACGCGACTTGGAGCGCCATCGCAGCGAAGCCGGTGAACGCGAGCGCGACTACGGTGTTCAGCTCCTCCGTGGAGATTCGGCCCACGGCCGGCGCCCGCTCGGGCGCTTTACCCGGAGGTGCGGGGACCGAAACGGGGGAGCCCTCGTAGCGCCGCGACAGATAGAACGCGCCAGCGGCAACGCCGAGGTTGACCGCGACCGCGACCGCGATCGTCGTCGTGAAGCCGAGGCGCGGCAGCAGCAGGAAGCCCGTCACGATCACACCGGCGACTGCTCCTAGTGTGTTGATCCCGTACAAGAGACCGATCCCGCCCACCAGCGACGTCGTCCCCCGTCGGCTCCAGTGCTGGGCTACGACCGGAAGCGTCGCTCCCATGAGGAGGGTAGCGGGCAGTAGCACGGTGAAGGACACGGCGAAGCGGGCGACGCCGAAGAGGAACGGGCTCGCGCCCATCGTGGTCCAGAGTGCCCCGTAAAGGGGAGCCAGTCCCGCGAAGATGAGTGGAACCAGGAGCGCATAGACACCGATGCCGATCTCGAGCCACGCGTACGTGCGGAGAGGACGGGTCCATCCGCCCACCTTCCGGCCGAAGCCGTAGCTTCCGAGGGCGAGCCCGGCCATGAAGGCCGCGAGAACCGTGGCGGCCGCATGACTCGTGCTGCCGAAGATCAGCTCCAGCGAGCGAAGCCAGGCGACTTCGTACACCAGACTCGCGGCGCCGGACATGAAGAAGCACGCGTAGAGGAGGAGCGCCGCGCTTGAGCGACGCTCCTCCTCTACTCTGCCCGGCTCCGAACGGTGATCCTGCGCTCTGCCGGGCGAGGACGCAGAGCTCCGTTCCATCAGTTGTTCGGGCTGGCCTCGCGGAAGAGGTCGTCGAGAGGCTCCATGTGACTGATGCCCCTCCACGCCTGGCTGATCTCGCACGGCCGGTACTTCATGTCGTTGTGGTCGCCATCGAACACGCTCCTGCAGTCCCCGTCCGCACGCTCTTGGTCCGTGCAGCCCAGCCCCGCGACGGCGGCGCCCTTCACGTGGATATGCGAGCCGTCCAGCGTCGTGATCGTACCACCCACCAAGAGGAGGCCTGTCCATTCGAGCTTGTCGACACTCACGACCACGTCACCATCCACGATGAGGATACCATACCCCTTGACTCGCACGTCGGTAGTGAGGTCTCCTGTGAACCGCGTGATGGGCCAGGAGGACGCCGCCTTGAAGGCCTTGGACTTGCTCTTGCTGAAATAGGCCTCGAAATCATCGGAGTTGTTGAATGAAATGACGTCGGGCACACCCGCGAAGAACGAGCCGCTGAGGAAGTCGCTCCAGTCGATACCCATGTTGGCGATGATTTGGGCGCCCGTGGCGGCGGTGCTGTCGACCTCCTCACCGTTGCCCTTCATGTGCCACTTATACGGGCAATTCTTTCCGGCAGGACAGTCGGGGTCGGGGAGGGGGAGGTCAAACTGACCAGACGGCACCTGCAAGTTCGCGAGTTCCACCTCGGAGCCGCAGCCGCCGTTCTTCCCTTCCTTAGCCTTACTGTCGAAGTGGTAGTGATCGCCGGCGTCGCCTGAGAAGTCCACGCCTCCGGTGGCGGCGAAGACCGATGTGATCTCGAAGGGCGGCGCGAGAATGGCGTACGTGTCGATGGCGCGTATCGTTTGCAGGCCGGCCTCGGCGGCGTCTTCCACCCTCGCCTCGGACCTCACCTCATAGATCGGTCTCTGGCCGTCGCTCATGACGAAATCGGCGGTAAGGTAAACGGTCGAATGCAAGAGGGCGTACGATGTCGACGGTGGCGGCGTGAGATCGAACTCCTCGAGCAAGTCCTCTTCCTCGTCGTCGCCGTCGGCGTAGCACTGGTCCTGTTCCGGCTGCGTGGGATACGCGATCGTGTCCGCGCATAAATCCGCGTAGAACTCGAAGACCATCGGGTCCGCTTCCGGCTTCGCGTCTGCCGCGAAGTAGCGCGCCAGCCCGGACTCGGCCACGTACAGCGCCCGAACGCTCTGGGAGAACGACTGTGCGGCGCCCATCTCACCCCGGGCCATCCAGTAGCCGCCCGTGGCGAGGACCGTGAGCACCATGAGGATCAAGACCGCCGACACCAACGCGCTCCCCTCCTCGCTGGATCTATCACGCTCGAGGCGTGTTGGGATCGTACTCATTATTCGTCTCCGGAGTTGCGCAACGGTACCTCGACCGTCGCATCGTAGTCCAGCGTCCTGTCTATCCCACCGGCCTGGTTGTCTTTGGTCGCGAAGGCTCTGATGCGGATCAGCACGAGGTTTTTGCGCTGCCCATTTGGCAGATTCGTGTGCACGGTGCCGTTCTTGAGCACGTACTCGAACCCGGCATCGGTGTCGAAGAGCCCGGACAGCTCCTGTGCGCCGCCCGGAGTGACCCGGAACAGCGCACGGGTTCCAGGCTCGAAAGCCGAGCTGCCGAAGCGGTACGTGACTTTGCTGTACGCGATCACCTGAGCGCCCTGATAGGCTTCGGATCCCACGTACGAGTTGTAGTCGAAGAACCGGCGGTAGTTCGGCTGGACCGTGTCGCCGCTTGCTACGAGGTTGCCTTCCTTGTCGAACTTGTCCGTACGCACCTTGG
>JACZXQ010000043.1 GCA_022571515.1 Gemmatimonadota bacterium | reverse complement strand
CTAGATCTTTAAGAGGGTCCGAGGGCATGCGTCGTCGGCCGTGAGAGTTCTTTTCTGAAGTCTTGAGTCAGCACACTAGCCGGTCACGATCACCGTAGCCACCATCCCAGCGCCTTCGTGGGGGATACAGAAGTATCGGTACGTGCCGGGCTCGCTGAACGTGTGCGTGAATACGTCACCGGGCCGCAGGTCGCCGGAGTCGAATGGCTGCGCACCGGACGGGAGGCTCACACTGTTCGCGTTGTTCGCCTTGGATGGATCGGCCGTCACGGTGTGAATCAGGCTCGACGTGTTGGTCCATCGCACCGCCTGGCCGGTTCTGATCCGCACGGTCTCGCTCGTGAACCGGAGTTGGTCGTCCATGGCCACTTCCGCCGCCACGTTGCCGCCGGCGTCGCCCGTGGAGCGGCTCCGCCGGCTTCCGAAGTAACGCGACAACGTGAAGGGAATCGTGAACTCGAAACCGTAGCGTGTCTCGCCGTCCCCGAAGGAGCTGCCCTGAAGGGTGGTGGTACGCGCGTTGCTCAGGTGCAAGGAAAGCGTATGCGGCGTGGCCGGAATGGCGAGCTGGAGGCCGACGCTCCACGCTCGGTCCAGTCGTTTGGGAGGGAGCACTACGTCGCCCCCGGACGGCCGCCTTTCGATATCCCGATCCGTCAGAGTCACGATATCGCCGGCGATTGCTACGCCGTTCGTAACGCGGATGACCGCTCCCATGCCGACCGCCCATCTGGGGTCATCGAAGAACGTGTCGTTTCCTGGCTTTGCTACCTTTCCCAGGAACCGTCCAACTCCGTGTAGCGTCAAAGGGCCCAGAGGCGCCCCGACCGAGAGCTCCAAGTCGCCCGACGAAGCGGCTTCATTGAAGGCCGCGGTGACGGTGACATCGACCGGCGCTCCCGCCGACGTGGCCAAGAACGCCCACCGTCCGTAGAACTCGGTCTCGTTGAACTCCTCGCCGTCGACGAGGGAGTTGCTCGCGTAGTTCAACCCAAGCAGCACACGGCCGGGAAGAGACACCCCGAGCAGAAACGTGGGCGAGTTCAAGATCCTGTCCTCGTCGCCCAGATCCAGCTTCCAGAACCGGTGCAGGAAGTTGAAGTAGACCGTGCCTTCCTCCCCCGTCCAGCCACCCGACAGGTTCGGTGTTCGGTCGAGGACCGATTGCCCCGCGAGCGGTCCGCCCGTGAGCAGGGCCGTAAACAGGGTCGCCAGAACGAGAGGTGCTCTCTCACGAAGCTTGGTCACAACAGCCTCCTAGCCTTCCAACTCGTCGAAAGCTTCCTTCAGCCGGCCCAGCGCATCCACGAGCTCCTCGGCCGGCGGGCCGAAGCCCAGCCGCAGGTACCCGTCCATCCCGAAGTGGTCTCCGGGCACCACCAGCAGGTCCCGCCGCGTACGGAGGCTCTCCGCAAACTCGGACGAGTTCACGTCGGTCCCGTAGCGTACGTAGCAGATGGCGCCCGCTTCCGGCTCACGGTAGCTGAAGCGTCCCGATTGGTCGGTCAGCCATGAGGTCAGCGTCGCGAGATTGGTCTGGATAATGGAACGGGTCCGCTCGAGGATCTTGGCGCGCGTTCCCGGCTCGAGGGCCAAGACGGCGAGATCATCCGAGAGGCTCGCGGGCGCAATGGTCGTGTAGTCCGTGCGGCCCCAAAGCTCACCGATCAGGTCGGAGGGTCCGAGCACCCATCCCAGCCGGAGGCCCGGCAAGCCGTACGCCTTCGACAGGGAGTTCGTGACGAGCACGCGGTCGTATCTACCCCAGAAGCTGGCGGTCTCCATCCCGCCGACCTCGGCGCCCTGGTAGACCTCGTCGCTGAGGATCCAGGCTCCGTACTCGTCCGCGGCGTCGACGATGCCCTGCATGGACTCGGCATTGAGCACGGAGCCGGTCGGGTTGTTCGGGTTCGTGACCAGAATGAATCGGGCCCCATCGTCCAGGGCTGCCCTCAGCTCGTCTACATCGGGTTGCCAGCCTTGCTCCTCCATCAGGTGGAAGGGCAGGACACGCGCCCCGAAACTCGTCAGAAGTCCGGGGATCTGCATATAGTTCGGAAGCATTACCGCGGCTGCCTCGCCCGGCTCCATGAGGTGCCAGAAGGCGGTGAAGTTGGCCTCGGCTCCACCCACGGTGACCAGAACGTTGCTCTCTTGGGCGCCGGGATAGAGTGCGGCGACGCGCTCACGGAGGGCGTCACTTCCGTTCGACTGACCATAGCCGAGGCGCACATCGCCGAGAGTGCCCACGTCGACACCGGCCAACGATAGGAGATCGCTCACCGAGAGCGGATGCACCCCACTCTCGGAGAGGTTGAAGCGAACGCGGTGCTCGTACGTTGACTGCCACCGCTCCATGACGAAGGGATTGAACTTCATGGTCATTCCTCGGTCGGGTGTCAGACTCTACGTACCTGGCCCCTTGAGCGGAGCCCCGGTCGGTGCGAGCGTCCTGAGGCTAAGCATCGTACCTGTGATGTAACCACCGTGGCAACGACGGAAGCGATCCCGGTATAATGGGTCACCCTGAGACCTTCTCCAGCAGCAGAGGTGGCATGACAGTAGACCGACTGCCCGACAGCCTCGCCACCACGGGCCCCGGGGCAGGCACCATCGTGTTGGTAGTGATGGACGGCGTAGGAGGTCTTCCACACCCGGACACCGGGCGCACCGAGTTGGAGAGCGCCTCGACCCCCAATCTCGATGCGCTCGCCGCCGGCAGTTCGTTGGGTATGTTGGAGCCCGTGGGGCCCGGCATTACGCCCGGAAGTGGCCCCGGCCACCTGTCGCTGTTCGGCTACGACCCGGTAGAATCGCTGGTGGGCCGCGGCGTCCTGAGCGCGTTGGGCGTGGGCTTCGAGTTGGAGCGCGGAGATGTCGCGGCGCGCATCAACCTGGCCACCGTCGGCGCCGACGGCGTTGTGTCGGACCGTCGCGCTGGACGCCCCTCGGACGCCGAGGGCCGTCGCATCATCGAGGCCGTGCAAAGTTCGTTGCGTCCTCCGGATGGAGTGGAAGTCACGGTGATCCACGAAAAGGAACACCGGGCGGTCCTGATTTTGAGAGGTGACGGTCTCGGTGGGGAACTGTCGGATGGGGATCCGCAGCGCACCGGCCTCGCTCCGCTCCCGGTCGCAGCGCGCAACAACGCTTCGGCGGCCACAGCCGAGATCGTTCAGAACCTCCTCGCCCAGGTCACGGACATACTCTCCGGCGAGCCCGCCGCCAACCAGTTTCTGGTGCGTGGGTTCGCGCAGTACACGTCCTACCCGTCGTTCGAAGACCGCTATGGCCTGAAGGCGGTCGCGGTGGCGAAGTATCCCATGTACCGTGGCGTGGCGCGTCTCGTGGGCATGTCGGTGGAGGGCGTCCCCAGCGACGTGGCCGAGACGGTCAGCATGTTGGGCGCCTCGTACGGTCGCTACGACTTCTACTTCGTGCACTTCAAGGATACGGATACCCGCGGTCACGACGGAGATTTCGACGGCAAGGTCGCTGCCATCGAAGAGGTCGATGGACTCATCCCCGGCATCACCTGTCTCGACCCGGACGTGCTCATCGTCACCGGGGATCACTCGACGCCTGCTACCTATGGCGAGCACACGTGGCACTCCGTGCCCGTGCTCATCCACTCGCGCTGGGGGAGGCCGACCGGTGACGCCTTCGGAGAATCTGCGTGCAGAGGTGGTGACCTGGGCACGTTCCACGGCACCGGACTGATGGCGCTGGCCCTCGCCCACGCTCGCCGGCTGGAGAAGTACGGAGCCTGATGGCGGTGCTTTCCATCCCGGTTGAGCGGCACGAGCTGGACAACGGTCTCCGGGTCAGTCTGTCGGTAGACAAGACGATTCCGGTAGTCGCTGTGAACCTTTGGTATAGTGTGGGCTCGAGGAACGAGGTCGAGGGACGCACGGGCTTCGCCCACCTCTTCGAGCACATGATGTTCCAGGGCTCCGAACACGTGGCCAAGAATCGGCACTTCGAGCTCGTCGAACGGGCCGGGGGGTCGCTCAACGCGTCGACCTGGTTCGACCGCACGA
Organism: Gemmatimonadota bacterium; assembly: GCA_022571515.1. Lineage (GTDB taxonomy): Bacteria > Gemmatimonadota > Gemmatimonadetes > Longimicrobiales > Gaopeijiaceae > JACZXQ01. The sequence continues at coordinate 10,609 of JACZXQ010000043.1, read as the reverse complement.
ACTATTTCGAGACCGTTCCGTCCCATCATCTCGAGCTGGCGTTATGGCTCGAGTCCGACCGTATGGGGTGGATGCTTCCGGCCATGACCCAGGAGAAGCTCGACAACCAGCGCGACGTGGTCATGAACGAGCGGCGGCAGCGCTACGACAATCAACCGTACGGCGACTGGGACGAGTACCTCCAGGCGATGGTCTTTCCCGACACGCACCCGTACCACCACACGGTGATCGGCTCGATGGAGGACATCGCAGCGGCCACGCTCGAGGACATCGGCGAGTTTTTCGAGACGTTCTACATCCCCAACAATGCGGTGCTCACGGTCTGCGGGGATTTCGATCCAGAGCGCGCCCTTCAACTCGTCGAGCGGTATTTCGGCGAGATTCCGCGTGGCGAAGATCCGCCACCGCTGCCCGGCGATCCCACGTTGGAGCCCTTGATCGGGCGGACGGTGCGGGAAGTGGTGGAGGCGGAGGTGCCGCTGCCCAGGGTGTACATGGCCGCCAGGGTGCCTCCGTACACCGACGAGGGCTTTTACGCTGCCGAGGTCGCCGCTTCGGTGCTCGGCACGGGTAGAGCGTCGCGCCTGTACGGCTCGCTCGTTCGCGATCGCAGGATCGCCAAGGACGTGGTCACGCACGCGTTCCCGCTCACCACAGGGTCGTCGATGATCATGTTGTGGGCGACCGGCCTTCCCTCGGTGACGCCTGAAGAGCTGGAGACCGCCCTCGATGAGGAGCTCCAGGGCCTCGTGACCGTGTCGGAGGACGAAGTTGCGCGTGCGGTGGCGCTGACGGAGACCCAGTTGGTAAGGGGCGTGGAGCAGGTCGGCGACCGGGCCGACATGCTGTCGATGTTCGATCGGTATTTCGACGACCCGGCCCGCCTCAACAGCGAGGTCGATCGCCTTCGGGCGGTCAGCCCTGGAGACCTGAAGCTTTTCACGGAAGGGTTTCTCGGGACCGACAACCGCGCGGTTCTCACGTACGTGCCGAAGGGAGCGGCATGATGGCGGCGTCCTTCGATCGATCCGACGCTCCCGTCCCGGGCCCGATCCGTGGCTTCGACTTTCCACCCGTCGCTGGGTCACGCATGGCGAATGGGCTCGACCTGCGCATCGTTCGGGCGGCGCGGTTTCCGATCGTCACGGCGATGTTGATCCTGGATGCGGGAGAGTGGGCGGTCGATCCTACCCAAGCCGGCCTCGCCGTCCTGGCGGGGGATGCTCTCGAAGGCGGAACCGCTCGCCACTCGGCCGCCGAGTTGGCCGAAGCCTTGGAGGGGCTCGGCGCGGGCTTGGGCGTCACCACCGGCTGGGATGCCACCAGCGTCACGGTCTCATGCCTTGCGGAACGCCTGGGTGAGGCGCTCGCACTCATGGCCGAGGTCGTGCTCGAGCCCACGTTCCCGGCCGAGGAGTTCGATCGGGTTCGCGACCAGCGTCTCGCGGCGATCCAGCAGCGCGCGATGGACCCGAGCACGGTGGCCGGTGACTATGCCGCCCGCTTCATTCACGCCGACGGGGTGCCGTTCGGGCGGCCGGTGGCCGGTAAGGAGGAGACGATCGGGCCGCTCTCGGGCGACGACGCGAGGTCCTGGCTGGGCAAGCGATACTGCCCTGGTGGCGCGGGCCTGGTGGTGGTTGGAGACGTCGATGGCGGGGAGATCGACACGCTGGTCGAGGGCTGCTTCGGCGCATGGAGCGGCACCGTCGAACCCTCCGATTCGGCAGCGGTGACCCCACGGCATGAACGTCGCCGGGTCGAAATTGTTCACCGGCCCGGGGCCGTGCAATCCGAGATCCGCATGGGCCACATCGGCGTATCCAAGGCGACGCCCGATTACTTTTCATTGCTGGTGTACAACACCATCCTAGGCGGCTCCTTCACGAGCCGGCTCAACCTCAACTTGAGGGAGAAGCACGGGTTCACGTATGGGGTCAGATCCCAGTTCCGGTTCCGCAGGCACGCCGGGCCGTTCGGAATCTCGACTGCGGTCGAGACGGCCGTCACCGCCGATGCCGTACGGGAGGCCATGTCCGAAGTGGAGACACTTGGGAAAGACGGCCCTTCAGCGGACGAAGTCGACGCCGCACGCGACTACATCGTGGGCATCTTTCCGCTTCGCCTGGAGACTACCAGTCAGCTCGCCTCGCGGGTAGGCGAGCTCATCATCTACGGACTACCGGGTGATTACCACGCCACCTACCGCGATCGCCTCAGGGCGGTTACGCGGGAGGAAACCGCGGAGGCCGGCCGGAAACATGTGCGCCCCGAGGACATGAGCATTGTAGTGGTTGGCGATGCCGACGAGATTCGGGCCCCACTAGAGGCGCTCGAGCTCGGGCCCGTGGAGGTCCACGAGGTCGGTTAGGCCCACCCGGTAGGCCCGGTAGGGGCAACGGCCTGGCTGGGCACACGTATCTCATGAATAGGAGTGGCGTCCGGATCCCCACGCGTGCGTCCGTGTCGCCCCAGGACTGGAGGTCACCATCGGCAGAGTATCCAGTGAGTCGGTGTACGATGGACGTATCGTCCGCCTGAGCCTCGACACGGTTCGATTCCCGGACGGATCGACTGGAGTTCTCGAGATGATTCGGCACCGGGGAGCATCGGCCATTCTACCGTTCGTAGGCGCTCTTTCCGACCCGGATCCGGAGGTGTTGCTGATTCGGCAGTACCGGTACGCTGCAGGTGGTTTCATCTACGAGGTGCCGGCGGGGATGCCCGAGGATGCCGACGAGGACTGGGATGCGTGTGCACGCCGTGAGCTCGAAGAGGAAACGGGCATGCGGGCCGGGGAGCTGATTCCGCTGACTCGGATCCTCACGACGCCGGGCTTCACGGACGAGGTGATCCACTTGTTCGCAGCGACCGGGCTCGTGCCCGGTGAAACGTCTCGGGATGCCGACGAGTTCATCGAGGTGGTGAGACTGCCCTTTTCTCGGGTCATGGAGATGGTTCGGAAAGGCGACATCGTGGACTGCAAGAGCGTGGCAGCGATCCTCTATGCGGCGTCGTTCATCCTCCCGGGACGCGTAGCGACCCCTCGGGATTCCGTGGAGGATGTGTCCTAATCTGAGTCTTATGCGTCTCACTCAAGGGACGGGTGGATGACGCGAATGGCAGGATTCGGTGCCTATCCGGTATAATCTTCGCTGGCACGGATCCTGCGGCGCCGAAGGATGGAGAGGTGTGTCTCGGACAGGAGCGAGTGTGAGGTAGCATGGGTGCGAAACTTGTGAGAGACGCGGAAGACCACGACACGGCCCTGGCACAGGGTGCGCGTGAGCAGCGCCGCAAGATCGGGGCGCTCGGCGACAGCGATGTCGTCCAGTCGTTCCTCGACGGTGACGAGCGTGCCTTCGGGGAGCTCGTTCGCCGTTACGATGGCCGGCTTCTCAACTTCGTGTATCGGACCATCGGAGATCGCGAAAGGGCCCAGGACCTGGTGCAGGAGACCTTCGTCAGGGTCTATCGTCACCTCCACCGGTTCGACCAGTCGAAGAAGTTCTCGACCTGGGTCTACACCATCGCCGGGAACCTGGCGAAGAACGAGCTCCGGAATCGCTCGAGGAACCCCCTCGTGCTCTTCCAGACGATCCGGAAGAACTGGGATGCCGATCACCGGCCACTCGAGTGGGAGGACAGTTCCTACAAGCCCGATGACCTCTACCGCAAGAGACACCTGAGGACCCTGGTGGAGCAGGTCGTCGCAGAGCTTCCGGAGCACCATCGCATCGTGTTCGTTCTGCGCGAACTCGAGGGTAAGACGTACGAGGAGATCGCCAACATCACCGGCTGCAACCTGGGGACGGTGAAGAGCCGGTTGAATCGGGCCCGCAACAACTTCGCGCGCATGATCGCTCCCATGCTCGACTGATCGGCTCCTTGGGAGACGCAGGGACGAAGGTCCCGGCCGCGACGGGCCGGGACCTTCTTTGCGTCACGGAACCAACCGAGCTGGTCCTTGGTACCACGCCGAGTCTCAACCCAGAGAGGAACCCACCGCACGATGGAACGTAGAATACATCCCGGTGGTGGATCGGGTTGGGCGGTTTGGACCAAGAAAAGGAGTTTGTGACCACGGATGCAGTGCTCGGATTTCCTGGCTGGCTTCTCCGACTTCTACGACGCGTCTGACGGCTCCCCCGAGCGGGCCGCCGCAGTCGCCCATATGGCCGAGTGCGATGCTTGCGCCCGGTACAACGAAGTCGTGGAGCGGGGCATCGAGTTGCTTCGCAGCATTCCGAGCAAGGAGTTGGGTGAGAACTTCCGGCCACGACTCGAGCATCGGCTGTTCCACCTCGCGGACGAGGAGGCCCTCGGCCGTGGCGGAACTGCATCCGGAACCACGGTTGCCACGGCCGTTGGGATGGCGATGCTCCTGGCCGCTGTCGCATGGGCTCCGTCGATCAAGAAATCCCTGCCCGAAGTCGAGTTGCAGCCCATCGTGGTGTCGGCACCGCCGGCGCGGGCGGGTACCTCTTTGGTTTCGACTCCGATATTCTTCCGGACCAACCCGTTTGCACCCCGCCGGGATATGAGTGAGAAAATGTGGTCGAGTTCTCTCACGTTGCTATGGGAGTACTCGCCCCTCACGCGGAAATACCGGGATAATGGCCTCCTTCGACGAACCGGACTGGACTAGCACGGATCGGCAACGCGCCGGCGAATGGATCGGTTGTGGCTGACCCCCTTCGAGCGGTCCTCGAGCAGGGCCCACGGACCGGGGTCTTTTTCCTTTACGGTGACGATTCCTACCGTAAGGATGAGGCTGCTCGCAGCCTGGTCGACCTTCATGTGGATGAGGGTACCAGGGACTTCAACCTCGACGTGCTGCGGGGCTCGGACGTCGACGTAGAGACGCTGGCCAGAATTCTGGCCACACCCCCGATGATGGCGCCGCGCAGGGTAGTCCTCATCCGCGACGCCGAGGCATTTGCCTCGAGTCCTCGTGCGCGCGACGTCATCCTCAGGCTCGCCGAAAACCCGCCTCCGGACCTGACGTGTGTGTTGGTGGCCCGCATCCCGGATGGCTCGAAGGCGAAGTTCTATCGTGACCTCAAGCGCGCGACCCACTCGATAGAATTCCCGGCCATCACGGAGGCCGATGTGCCGGGTTGGCTCATGGAGTTCGCGCAGGCCAACCACTCGATCGACATGGACGAGGATGCGGCACGCGCACTCGGCGGAGCGATTGGCGTCGACCTGGGGATTCTGGTTCAGGAAATGGCCAAGCTGGCCGGCCTGGTCGGAGACCGAGGGCGGATCAGCATCGAGGACGTGCGGAACGTCGGCACCACTCTGCCGAGGCAGGACCGTTGGGAGTGGTTCGACCTCATCGGGGGACGGCGCTTCGCAGACGCGTTGGACGGTCTCCCTGTTCTCATGCAGCAGGAGACGGGGGTCGCGCTCACGATCGGTTTGGCGACGCACGTGATCAGGCTCGGGATGGTCGTCGAGGGTGGTCCGCAGGCCCTGGAGCGTGCCCTCCCACCGCACCAGAAGTGGCTTGCCCGCCGGTACAGTGCCCAGGCCAAGGCATGGACGATCGCCCAAATCGAGACGGCGCTCCTCGGACTCCGTCGAGTGGACCGGTTGCTCAAGTCGTCGGCTTTGCCGGGCGAACATCACCTCGAGGCCTGGCTATTGGAGCAGATGCTTCCGGGCGAGGCGGCGGCATGAGGCTCCTGCCCGTGTTCATGGTCTTCCTGGCGGCCGTCGGGCCCGTTCAGGTGACCGCTCAGCAGGCGCTCCAATCGGTGACAGCCCTGGTCTCCCAGGGACGATCCGACCAGGCGCGACGGGCCTTGATCGAGTGGTGGGATGAACAGTGGCCGGGAGCCTCCAGGCGCGACAAGCAGCGCGGCCTCTGGATGCGCGCCAGACTTACGGTGGATCCTGCCCTGGCGGCGCTGGACTACCAGCGATTGGTGGTCGAGTACCCTGGGGGGCCATATTCCGACCGAGCGCTATACAGGCTGGCACAGGCCGCCGAGGCGCGGCGCGACGCTCGGGGGGCTGCAAGGCACTTCGAAACCCTCGCGGTGGATTATCCGGCGAGTCGCCACGCGGCGACGGCGACGGAATGGCTTGGGCGTAACCCCGTTGCCGTGGCGGCACTGCGATCTGCGGAGGTCGCCGCCATTGAAGAGGCTCCTGTGGAGTCGGGGGGTTACGCGGTTCAGTTGGGAGCGTTCTCGGATGCGACGGGCGCACGGAGGGTCGCGGATCGGGCGGAGGCCGAGGGGTTCAGCGTGAGGATGGTTCGTGTTCCGGGGAGCGCGCTCGTTCGAGTGCGTATTGGACGGTTCGAGAATCAGGAGGACGCCCTGGAACTCATGCGGCGTGTAAAGGCTGGTGGTTTTGAGGTGGCATTGGTTACTGATGCGGCCCAGGAGGGCCCGATCGCGTGAGCCGGAGAGTCAGGAATGAGAGGAAGCGGTGGGATGTCGTCGTTGCGGAAGACAATGACGACCATGCCCTACTGATCCAGATGGCATTGGAGCGTGCGGCGGGCATCCCCGTGGATGTGCGCCGGGCGCGAAACGGCGAGGAAGCCGTCAAACTGCTCGATGAATCCCCGCCGGATCTCCTGCTACTCGATCTGAAGATGCCTGGGATGGCCGGACACGAAGTCCTGGAGCGTGTAAAGGGCGATGCCGAGCTCCGCAAGATCCCGGTGGCCGTCCTGACCTCGTCGGACCGGGACGAAGACGTCGCCCGCAGCTACGGACTCGGTGGCAATCATTTCATTACCAAGCCGGGGAGTCCGGGCGAGCTTGAACAGAAGTTGCGCGCGTTACTCAAGAACCTGTCCGAACTCTCGAGTATCCGAAGGGGATCCGAGGGCCTCCCGGCGACGGCCGTCACCGCAATGGATCCGGGCTCCATGGCGTTCCGCACTATCATTCGTTGGGTCGCCATGGCCGCGATCTTGGTGCTGCTCTTCCTCTTCGCTGTGCTGTCGGGCGCGATCTTCTAGATCCGCTCCAACACACGCTTCAGCCGGCTCGCAACCTCACGGGCGAGCGATTCGATGTCCTCTCTACCCGTCACCGAGAGCTGAACCACCGGGTCGAGCACCGCGACCACGGATGTGCCTTCCGATTCACCTTCGTATACCACGAGGTTGCAGGGGAGCAGAAGTCCGATGTCTTCTTCGGCCGTGAGGGCTTGGTGAGCGAGCGTCGGGTTACAGGCGCCCAGGATGCGATAGGGCTTGAAGTCGATGTCCAGTTTTTCTTTGAGCGTTTCTTTGACGTCGATCTCGGTCAGCACGCCGAAGCCCTCTTCTTTGAGCTCCGCTCTAACCCGTGCTTCGGCTTCAGAGGGCGGCAGGGCCACCGTTTTCTTGAGGCCGTACTTGAAGGCTTGTATGTCCATGACACCAAGATCTCTACGATCAGCGTGGCCGACAAGGAGAACCATGGATCCCGCGGGGGTACAGCCTTCTAGGTAGGACCTCTCCGGTCGCTCTTGGAGGGATGAGTTCTCGAGACGTAAGGATATCGAAGTGACGGCAGAGCACTCCACGAAAGAACACGACCAGCTCAGTTCCGAGCAGGTGCGGATCATCGGCATGCATTGCGCAGCCTGCGTTAGCCGCGTCGAGCGCGCGCTCCAGTCCGTCCCGGGCGTGGCGGCGGCCGAGGTGAGCCTTGCCACCGAGTCCGCTCGTCTGACGTTCGATCCCGAGATCACCGACCAAGACCAGGTGCGCGAGGCTGTCCTGGACATGGGGTACGGCCTCGAACGGGTGTCGCCGACCGAGGACCTCGAAGAGGTCCTTCGTCGGCAGGACGAGGAGCGCGAGGCGGAGTACAGCGACATGCTGCGGCGATTCAGGATCGGGCTGTGGCTCACCCTGCCGGTGCTCCTGATCGGACATGGCGGCTTGCTCATCCCGGCCATCCGGGATCTCGGTCAGGAGACGATGCGATGGCTGTGGGCCGTGAGCGGCGTACTCACGCTCCCGATCATGATCTACGTGGGGCGTGGCTTCTTCGTGAGGGGATGGGCGGCGTTTCGGAAGCACGACGCGACCATGGACACCTTGGTCGCCCTCGGTACCGGATCCGCCTGGGCCTACTCCACGGTGGCAGTCGTCGCTCCGGGTCTCTTTCCTGAGGGCACGGGACACCCGTTTTACGAAGCGACGGCGGTGGTGATCACGCTCGTCGTGCTCGGGCAGGCCCTCGAAGCGCGCGCCAAGGGCAAGACATCGCAGGCGATTCGCCGGCTCATGGACCTCAGGCCTCCGACGGCCCGCGTTGAGCGGGACGGCGCGGAGATGGAAATTCCGGCTGCGGACGTGATGCTCGGCGACCTCGTCGTGGTGCGACCCGGGGAGAAGGTCCCGGTCGACGGTGAGGTGGAGTCGGGCCGTACGGCCGTGGACGAGTCCATGCTCACGGGCGAGAGCATCCCGGTCGAGAAAGGGCCAGGTGACGAGATCGTGGGCGGCACCCTGAACGCGTCCGGCCTGGTCCGGTTCCGGGCGACGCGCATTGGCCGGGACATGGTGCTCGCCCGGATCGTGGAGATGGTCCGCGAAGCCCAGGGATCCAAGCCCCCCATCCAAAAGGTGGTCGATGTGGTGGCGAGCTACTTCGTGCCAGCCGTAATGATCATCGCCACCGTGGCGTTCGCCCTGTGGTACACGTTCGGACCACCGCCCGCGCTCAACTATGCGGTTGTGGTTGCAGTCTCGGTGCTCGTGATCGCCTGTCCGTGTTCTCTGGGCTTGGCCACGCCGATCTCCATCATGGTGGCCGTAGGCAAGGCCGCCGAGTACGGCATACTCATCCGCAACGGTGAGGCCCTGCAGCGGGCCAAGGACATAGACACCGTGATCCTGGACAAGACCGGCACGATCACGGTGGGCAGCCCGCGGCTCACCGACGTCGTCACACTGGCGGACACCGGCGAGGACGATGTGCTCATGCTTGCCGCCTCCGTGGAGTATGGCTCGGAGCATCCGATCGCACGGGCCGTGGTGGAGGGCGCGGTGCAGAAGGGCCTGCAGGTCGAGGACACGACCGCGTTCGAGGCGTTTCCGGGCAAGGGCGTGCGGGCAACCGTAGGCGGCCGCACGGTGCTGGTGGGGACCGCCGCCTTCATGGATGAGGAGGGCATCGATACGGTGGCCGCGTCCCAGGCGGCCGACCGACTCTCGGAAGACGGCAAGAGCCCGATCATGGTGGCCACCGACCGAGAGGTGGTAGGAGTGCTCGCCGTGGCGGACGCCGTGAAGGAGGATTCGGCGGCGGCCATCGCCCGGCTCAAGGCCATGGGACTCCGGGTGGTGATGATTACGGGCGACCACGAGAAGACGGCCGCCGCCATCGCCCGACAGGTGGGTGTGGACGAGACGTTCGCACGCGTGCTCCCGGGTCAGAAGGCAGGGCGTGTGAAGGAACTACAGGCCATGGGTCGCAGCGTTGCCATGGTGGGCGACGGAATCAACGACGCGCCCGCGCTGGCTCAGGCAGACGTGGGGATCGCCATCGGCACGGGCACCGATGTGGCGATCGAGGCGGGAGACGTCACGCTGATGGGAGGATCCCTGGTCGGAGTCGTGCACGTGGTGGAAATCTCGGACGCCGCGCTCAGGAACATCCGGCAGAACCTGGTCGGGGCGTTCTTTTACAACGTGCTGGGGATCCCGGTCGCCGCGGGCGTGCTCTTCCCGCTGTTCGGAGTGTTGCTTTCACCCATGCTTGCGGGAGCGGCGATGGCGTTCAGTTCGGTGACCGTGGTGACAAACGCCAACCGGCTCAGAGCCTTCCGGCCTGTCGGAATAGGCACGTGAGCCTCGACGTTTTTCTGGTGGACCTCGGCGCTCTCCTGGTCGTGGTCTGGATCGTCTGGTATTTCTGGTTGTCTCGTCGAGGCTAGAAGGCTGAGGTCAGTGGTAACCGTCGAAGTACTTGGCGGGAATCGCCTTCTCGGGATTAGTTGATTGGCGTCCGCCGCATAGATATTCTTCCGCTCCGATCGCTTCCCCACTTCACCGGCGCGGATGGCACAGGCTGACGATACACCCCTGATGCGGCAGTGGCGAGAGGTCAAGTCCCAACACCGGGACTCCCTCGTCTTCTTCCGCGTCGGTGACTTTTACGAGCTCTTCTTCCAGGATGCGGAAGAGGCCTCCAAGCTGCTCGGGCTCACCCTCACCTCGAGGAACAACGGGGCGGCCCGCCGCGTGCCCTTGGCCGGCATCCCCGTGAAGGCCCTCGACGAGTACCTGGGGCGGCTGGTTGCGCTCGGCCAGCGCGTGGCCATCTGCGAGCAGATGGAGGACCCCGCGGAGGCAGAGGGCATCGTCCGGCGCGAAGTCGTAGAAACCGTCACGCCCGGCACCGTCTTGTCCGACGCGCTCCTCAGCGCCAAGAGGAACAACTTCCTGGCGGCGCTCACCGTGCCGGTGGACGGTCGGCAGGCGATAGCTGCCCTGGACCTGTCCACCGGAGAGCTGCTGGTGCAGGAGCTGGCGGAAGCCGAGGTCGAGGCCGAGTTGAGTCGCCTGGAACCCTCCGAACTCCTCTTGCCTCGCTCGGCGGAGGACTCCGTCACCAGTAGTCCGGATGATGCGGGTGCGCCGCCG
>JACZXQ010000069.1 GCA_022571515.1 Gemmatimonadota bacterium | reverse complement strand
CTTGTCAGTACAGAGAGGCTCGACCCATTGAACGACGCCCCGCGGATACCGAAGAACGCAGGGTCCTCGGGAGCGAGCACTCTAAGGAGTTCAGGTACCCGTGCATCCAGGGCCTCGGTCTGAACTGAGCCCGTACACGCGCTCACTCCAAGGGCCATCATGAGCACAAACAAGACAAGCGTCCCCAAGAAGGTCGTACGACTCACGGCGGACGGTCCTGGGAGTCTTTGCAGGGGGATCATCATCATCGCTCGCCAATCTCCAGAATGGACTCCTCCAGTTTCGACCACCTCACGACCTGGCCGTTCACAATCCAAAGGGGGATGCCCGTGAGCCCATGGCGCCTTGCCACATCCAAGGCACCCTTAAGGTCTTGGGTCCTCTGTCCACCCGTCTCCCTGATGCAGCGACGAGCATCCACGGTATCCACCTGGAGATCCGCCGCGATGGCAAGAAGTGCGGCCTCCACTGGGTACGCCTGGACCCAATCCGACTGGCTCTTAAAGACGGCGTGTCGTACATCCCACGCCCGGACCGAGTCGACTTCCTCGACGCAACTCATCACCAGAGCTGCTGGGACAGCGTATCTATGGGTAGGCAAGGGCATGTCGTACGCAGTGAAGGAGATCAGTCCTGCCGCGACAAACTCCTGGATTGAAGGCCATGTTGCTAGATGAGCCGCTGCACAGGCTGGACACTCGAAGTCAAACAACTCCACCACCTGTATTCGATCCCCTGAAGGCCCATACTGATGCGCGAGCCCGAGGCTGTCGAGCGCTGCGATGATCGGCTCGATCTCACTCGGAGGAATCCGAACCCCAGCCGCACTTGTGTTCTTGAACAAGAACAGAGCCCCGGCGGCTAGCACCGCGATCAGGCCCGCAACGAAGTAGGGGTCGACTGACCAACGCCCTCTCATGGATTCTCAGCCCAACGCTAGACAGGGCGTGTGAGAACGCGCGGCTACCATGGCCCGAGGGCGCCCGACCGAGGCTGGGGAGCGGATGAGCCTCCCGGATCCGCCCCGGTCGGGCGCTGCCACGACCTCATTACGTCGGGATGATAATGCAATCGAGGATCTTCCCATCCTCGTCGGTCGAGCAACAGACGATCGAACCGTCCTCCATCCTGTCGCAGAAGCCGTCGCCCGCCCACAGGGCCTGAGCTCCGAAGGCGTTAAGGGCCAAGATGGCTGCGAGACCGAGCAGCGAGCCGGACAGGAACCGTTTGAGTTTCCGCATGACTTCCTCCAAGAGTTCGATATCAAAGAGTTGATCGATCCGGCGAGCTCGCCGTGCGCAAGTCAATCATGCATCGTGTCTCTTGGGCCGACAATGCCACTTCATCCGGGATCCGGTGCCAGTCTGTCCGAAGTACGACGGACAGGTAAGTCGTCGATGGGATCCTCGGGCTGGCGGATCTCGGCGAAGACCCCGCCCCGGCGAACTTTGGTGGCGATGAGGTGGGCGTACTGGCCGCCGAAGTCGATGACGGCGATGGTGTCGTGCTTCAAGGTGATCCTCTGAACGGGTGGCCTCTGTCGTTCGGTAAGCCCAGGTTACAAACTCTCCGCCGAGGCGGGAAGGGGTAGCCGTCGAGGCACCCGAGAAACGGTCTGAACTCGAACCGCCTGAGCGATGCGCGCCCGAAGAGCGGGGACATCGGGATCCCGTGATGGTTACCGTTTGACTCAACCTGATGAGTTACCTATACTGGTGGTATGAGTAAGCGGCTACAGGTGATCCTGGACGACGCCGAGTATCGCGAGGTGAGTCGAGCGGCCCGGCGGAAGGGACTGAGTGTGTCAGAGTGGGTGCGCCGCTCTCTTCGGGACACACGGTCGGCGGAGCCGGCGTCGGACCGGGGCAAGAAGCTGGCGGTGGTCCGGGCGGCCGCACGGCACGACTTCCCCACGGCCGATATGGCCCAGATGCTCCGTGAGATCGAGCAGGGCTACGTGACCGAGTCGTGATCTTTATCGATTCGAACGTTCCCATGTACCTCGTCGGGGCGCCTCACCCCCACAAGACCGACGCCCAGCACCTGCTCGAACGGGCCATCGCGAACAACGAGCGCCTGGTCACGAGCGCGGAGGTCCTCCAAGAGATCCTCCAGCGGTACGTCGCGATTGAGCGCAGGGACGCCATCCAGCCGGCCTTCGACGCACTTCTCGGCGTGGTCGACGAGGTGTACCCCATCGAGCAGGCGGACGTGGAGCGGGCGCGCATCGTGTTGGACGGGGGCATCGCGACCTCGGCCCGAAACGCGCTCCACGTGGCCGTCATGGAGCACCATGGCGTCGCCCGTATCCTGACTTTCGATCAGGGCTTCGACGCGCTTCCGGGCGTGGACCGGGTGAGTCAGCGATAGGGTCCAAGCAAGCCCCACGACGGCCCTTCCCTTGCACAGAAGGGCCACGGAGGGGGTCGGCCCCGTGGGAGTGTCTTCGTGGCCCCGGTGGGCCGTACAGGTCTAGGTAGATTTTGAAACCTTGAAACCAGAAAAAGATTCAAAATCTCACCCGACAGGGTGTTCAGCGACCTCCATCAACGGCTCGAAGCGCGAGTCTTCGCGAAGCGGTGGGAGGAGCAGGTGGTGGGTGAAACGAGCCAAAACCGCATGTATAAGGGCATTTCAGATAACGTTCAGGGCCTCCGAACCGGCCCCGTCACTTTCGTTTTCAGCAGCTGCTTTCTTCGTTCAATCACCTCTGCTTCCCAACTCACCCAGCTCGTGGCCGGTTGGGTCGGAGGCCGCGAATGCGGCCGGAGCCGGAGGCCCATTTGTTATATGACGTTCGACATGTTCCACCGTGATTATCCAACCTGATCACAGCCGTAGTTCAGCGGCTGAATCAGCTCCGGAGGAGGTCATACCTGACGATATAGTTGACATCGAACTCATCCGTCTCGATGCCCCAGACTGCTTCTTGGGTGATGAGCAGAACCTGGAATTCTTCGGGAGTGGTTGCCGTGGCAAGGGGCTGTCCGTCCGGGTCCAATACCCACCACTCTAGGCCTTCTTCTGCAGGACTGAACCGTTGGAGCCAAATGGATCCGTCCTGGGCAGTCATCATGCTCCGCACGGCGGGCATGTAATCCGGACTGTATGTCGCCTCTCTCAGATCGGCCTCGAGCTTCTCCAGACTCAGGTCAGGACTCCCGCGCTGCATGAACTCAAACATCCCCTCCGCCTGGGCGTGCGTTGCGCTGTCTATCTTGGTGCGGGACAAGGGCTCGGGGGTGTAGGGAAGCACTTTTGAGAGGAGCGTGTCCCCAGTGATGGCGATCTTGATGAGACGAATTGCCGGTGAACCACTCCCGTCGAATACGCGCCGGTCGAGGACCAGCAAGAAGCCCTCCGAGGAAATCTGGAATAGAGGGTTGTCCGCGAAAGGCTGGCTTCCGAAGGTGCCGCCCGTTTCTCGCAGTAGGGCTAAGATATCCGAGGGCCGGTACGGTTGAACCCAAACGGTACCGAGGTGTTCTCCGCCTGCGTCCATGTGGACATGCTTCGCCTCGGAGAGCTGTCCCCGAGCGACGGCATCAGACCAGGCGGGTGCGACCCCATAGACGGTCCCGTCCCTGAGGGGCCGGGAAGGCCTCGGAACTGAGGCGTTGGGATTGTCGGGATCTCGCGACATGTCGACCCTTGGCGTGACAGAGCCGAGGAAGGTCCCATCCTGATTGAAGTAGGACACGCGGTAGGCGCGTCGGTCCATCACCCACAGAGTGTCTCCGAAGAAACCGAGGCTGCCCGGGGTGTCGAACTCGCCCGGTCCCTCGCCCTTGCCCCCAAGAACGCCGGCCGGCCGACCCTCCTGGCTCCATTGCCGGATCGTTGCCTCTCCCCGATGGAGAGAATGGAGTATCCCGTTCGGGCTCATCGCGAGGGCGACCACGCTTTGGAAGGCATACTCAGGATCGTCCACCGAGCCTATGCGCACGGTCGGTTCTCCCAACGACCAGGATTCATGGCCAAAGGGTGCAATAGACGACTCGGAACCATCACAAGCCGACAGGCAGATCGCTGTGACGATCGTGGGTAACGCGAGCCAAAGCCTGGACCGGACAACTGCGGAGGACCTCATGGCTTCTCCTGAGCGCATGCGAGGGCGCTCAATCTGAGACTGTGCCGCACCCGTGACAGAGTGCACGGACTCACCTTCCTGCAAATGTCATATAACGTTCAGGGCCTCCGAACCGGCCCAGTCA
>JACZXQ010000068.1 GCA_022571515.1 Gemmatimonadota bacterium | reverse complement strand
GGCACCCTTCGCGACCTGGCCGAGGGAGACGCCTCTCTGGTAGGGGACAAGGTCACTCTCAGCCGTTGATTCGAGCTGCCGATCAGTCACCATCACCTCCTATCCTTCTTCTTTGTTTGGGTAGCTGTATATCAGATAACGTTCAGGGCCTCCGAACCGGCCCCAATCACCTCGCTTCTGGTTCTGCTTTCTTCAATCTATCCCAGCTGCTTCTCGATTCACCGTGCGTGTAGGCCGGTTGGGTCGAAGGCCGCCGCAGGCGGCCGGAGCCGGAGGCCCATTTGTCATGAGTCGTCGGAATGCGGTTCTCGAAGTCACTCTGATCGCTTTCCCACAAAGTGCATTCATATCAACGACCGGAAGGCTCTTGGATCTCGTAGATCACCACGGTCTCGACGTCGAGGCGGTCCTTCTCTAGGACAGCGAGTCGGCCGGCATGGTAATGCAAGGCCTCTGCGTTGCGAGGGATCTGCAGGGATGACAGCAGATCTCCGTTCGAGGCAAACCGCACCCACTGGCGCCCTCCGAGCGCGGTCGGTGCAACCCAGATGCTCCCATCAGAGCCAACGAGGATTCCGTCGATGAGGGGGTGGGTGTCGAACCTCGGTGCCGCCGCGAACTGCTCCTGGATCTCTTCTGGGTAGTCACCCATGTCGGCGCGGCGATCATCTTGCCAGTCCTCGTAGTCCTCGTCCGTAACGGGACGTCCAACTTCATGCCAGACGATCTGCATGGTGGCCTCGCCAGACGGAGAGTAGACCCGGACCAAGGGCGCGTGCGTTTCGGCCAGCGCCGCCCAATCGCCGTGTCCCGAGTGCAATAGGTCGGGGCCAAAAGCCAACTGGACGCGGCTCATCCCTGCCGAGACGGCCTGAAAGCTCCAAGCCTTCCCTGCCCACATGCCCACCGTGTCCGGAATCGTCGATTCCGGCGTGAACCTGAAGAGGGGGGTCGTGTCTTGCCGGATCTCGTTGTTCCCAAAGGACCGATTGTCCCCGTATACGGCGAGCACGGGCCCATCCATGCTGGCGAGTACGGGGATCAGGTCAGCAATGGGAGACGGGTCAGTCAGCTTCCGCGTGCCGAGGAGTTCACCGTCTGCAGAGAATGCGGTCAAGCGGCCCTGGCGATCATCATACGCGACGAGTGAGCCGTCTTCTCTCACGTGAAGGGACGTTATCACGGAGAACTCCCCTGGGCCCTCTCCAAGGCCGCCGAACCGGCTGATCAGGTCGCCTTCCGCAGTGACCACAAGGATCTCGCCCGTGCCGCTGTTGGCGATGGCAAGTTCACCAGAGGGCAAGAACCGCGCAGACGCCACGCGGTAGAGTTCGATCGCGGAACCCTCTCTGCCGATGCGGGTGATTCGCCGGAGGTCAGCGTCGGAGAGTCCGAGCCCTTGGAAACCATGCGGTAGGTTGACCAAAACTACGCCCGCAGAATCGGATACCTGTGGTTGGGCGGCAGGGTCATAGTCCCCATTCGCGTCACCGCACCCCACGAGCAAGCCAAGACAGAGTACAGCAACCACTGCTGTTTGAATCCGAGTCGTATCGTGCACCTGCTCCTCCCTCCACTTCTGACCTGGCCTCATTACACCTCACGATCACAGCTCCATATGGGTCAGTCCCCTGCTGCATTCCGATGTCTCGTAACGCTCCGGCTGTTGCCGAACCGGCCCAATCTTCACCGCTGGAATACTGCTGTTCTCGTGACCAGGCTACTGAGTTCTATTCCACACCTTGCCCGCGGCCGGTTGGGTCGGAGGCCGCCTTCATGCGGCCGCAGCCGGCAACAGACTTTGTTATATGGCGTGTGACGTGCTCGACGATGCACCTCGGTGTTGAACCAGAGGCTTCCAAGGCACCGGGACCTCATCCCTTCTCGATCCGATAAAGCCGCACCTGTTCGACACCGTAGTCATCCGTCCAGACTCCGAGGAGATAGTCGGAGCCAATTTCCATCACCTGTTGGTGAGGGTACCCACGTGATTCGGGAAGACCCTCAGGTATTTCAACGTAGCCCAGCCAGGCGCCGTCTGGGCGGAAGACCAAAAACCTACCCTGATCCAATCCAACACCCTGCCACTCTTCAACCCACAGATCGCCCTCCGAATCCACAGCGATCCAGCGAAATGCGGGCATGGTCTCAGCATAGCTGAGTTCGCCCGCAGACCTTCTCATCTCTGCTCTCTCATCTCGTGGGGGGTCTAAGATCTCGATCCGTTGGTCAACCCACTGGTCGAAGTCTTTGGCGGTCACCCTGCGAGGTGCCTCATTTCGCCTGATGATCCGTCGGAGGATGCCTCCCCGGTCAAACACTTGGATTGAGAACTCGTCCGTCGGCGCCACATATATCTCGGTCTTCGACACGGCGAGACTGGTGCCCTTCCCAAAAACATAGAGATGGTGCCCTGTGACCCCACCTCCGGGGAAGGAGATAATCTGCTCGTATCCCGGTGCCGAGAACAGTGAATCTGCACCAGCGTTGAAGAGGTCAAACCGCCAGATTTGCATGGATGGCCGGTTGAGACCCTCCACATACGACCGATCCCGGCTAGCCACGTGCCTGATCGCGATCCCGAGACCGTCTTCGAGGTACCCGAACATCTCGACGTTCGGTACCACCCCGTCGGGTCCGCGAAAAACACTGGATGTGCGAAGGAGTTGCCCGTCTGGAGAAAACCAGGTCAGATCGCCACCGACGTACTCATAGACGAAGAGTGTGTCAGACACCACACCGAGGAACTGGGGCCACCGGAATTCGGATGGGCCGTCGCCTTCTCCACCCAGGTCCATCAGGTGCCGACCACTGGCATCGTACACTCTCACGCGATAGGAGCCAGCATCGAGGATGGCGATTCGCCCATCAGAAAGTCGGCGGACCCCGGTCACCCCGCTCAGAAGATATTCTTCGTCGCCTTCCACCTGCCCGATGACAACCTCCGGTTCACGTGAAAGGGTCCAGCCTTCTCCGCGTTCCCAAAGCGGACGGGCAGACTCGACAATGGTCACGCCAGCACTATCGGCAACCAAGAATGTCTCTGTACTTGGTTCCCGCCCCTGACAGGCCATCAGGAGCACGAGAGGGAGAATGGCGAAGAGCAGGGTGCGAAGTGCTCCGTCCCTCGAACTGGGCCCCGGATCTTGGTGGATCATGTCCTCACAATTCTACCTAAAGGCACATGTCATATAACGTTCAGGGCCTCCGAACCGGCCCGCCTTCTGTTCTTCGTTTCACTTCTTTCGCTCTACTGTCTCAGCTCGCAGGCACCCCTCCCGGTCGCGGCCGGTTGGATCGAGGGCCGCCCTCGGGCGGCCCGAGCCGGAGGCCCAGTGTTATGGGCCGTTCCTACACGAGTGGGGCCTGTGTCCACCGTCGATCCGTCATTCCGCTGCTCTTCAAGACGGTAAACCAAACGTCCGCAGTATGCCTCATGGCGGTCCCGAGGACGGCGTCCGTCATTCGCTCGATGGCTTGTGTGTCACGTCGTTCGTAGAGGTCGGCCAGCCGGGAAAAGTGACGCTCGTATGCATCCTGAGCGATTCCCCAGAAGTACTCGGCGGTGATATCCACCAACTGTGGCCGGTGCAGAGTAATGGTTGCGGAGTGCGCAGCTCGGCCCAGGTCGCGTTCCACTTTCTGATGGAATCGTGCATACGACTTGTATCCAAGCGCCTTGTAGTTGATGCGGTGACCGACGTGGACGGGCGTGCAGAGATCGGCGATATGGTGGCTCGCGATTCCAAGGAATAGGCCCAGGTTCTCCAAGAACGCCTCCTCCGTCGGGTAGGCGTCGCCCAACTCTCCGCGGAGATACAACTCAACGAAGCCCAGACTTCCTTCCGCGTGGCTGAGGGCTCGTGTCACACAGCCATGATCCTTCGGATCCTCGCTATCGATGTAGCATCGATGCACCAGCTGCTTCTTCGGACCAGTCGGCTCGATGCGCTCCCACATGATCCGGTCATCGTCGGATAGCGTAGCGCCTATTTCGATCCCGCCCCATCGAGGCACGAGAATCATCCTACAAGTCTTGTTCACGCACGCGAGCGCGAGATCGGCTACCAGTATATGCATCTCACCGTTCACGCTCGTCGTCCTTCATCGACTCAGGTGCCTCGTATGCCCGCTCACCTATCTGCAATGGCCCATAACGGGCTAATGGGCTCCCGACGCGGAGTCCTGCGACCTGTACGTATGAGCTGATCCAAAAGATACGTACGCGGGACGGAGTGTCCGCGAAGCGG